>JAJZIY010000131.1 GCA_021828475.1 Actinomycetes bacterium | reverse complement strand
GAGCGCGGCGCGGCCCGGGACGGTGCCTGGCCGGCCTGCTCCCCCCGGCCCGGCGCGCTCAGGCCCCGGCCGACGGCAACACCCGCTCCGGGACCACGCTCTCCCGGGCCACTTGCCACCTGGCCCCGGGCCACCGGGCCACGGGCTCCCGGCCCGCAGACCACAACGGCGGTACGCAGTGTCCGCAGCACCGCCCTGCGGCTGCGCTCCGTCCGGCGGTGGCCCCACCAGGCCACGCCGAGGGTGGCGACCGTCGACCCGAGGGCGAGCACGGCGGCGAACTGGGCTGCGTGCATCTCAGGGTTCCACCCGGGACATGCGAAAAAGGACCAGGAAACCGGCCAGCTGCAGGATGAGCGCCCCCAGGAGCATCAGTTGGCCCACGGAGGTGTCCAGGAGCACCCTCAGGTAGGCGTGGTCCACCGCCGAGATCAGTGCACCGAGGACCAGTGGCAGCGCCCCGAGCACGTAGGCACTGAGGCGGGCTTCGGCTGTCAGCGCGCGTACCTCCCGGCGTAGGCGCGCCCGGCCGAGCATCGTCTCGGCCAGCACGTCGAACAGTGATGCCAGGTTGCCCCCGGTCTCCTGCTGGATGCGCACAGCGGCGACGCTCTCAGCGAAGTCGGCGTTGCCCATGCGCCGGGCGGCATCCTCCAGCGCCTGGTCGATCGGCCGCCCGAGATGGACCTCGTTCAGGGCGCGCTGCACCTCCCCGGCGGCCGGTTCGTCGACCTGGTGGGCGACGGCGCTCAAGCTCTGGAGCAGGGAGAAGCCTGCCCGCAGGCCCCCGGCCGCGGCCAGCAGCACTCCGGGGAGCTGAGCAGCGAAACGCTGCCTGCGCCGGTCCCCCGCCACGTCCAGCGCGGCCAGAGGTGCAGCGACCCCGAGGACGGCCACCAGGCCCAGGCCCAGGGTGCCTGCCGCCGCCCACGCCCCCGCCGCGATCATGGCCATGGCGGCCGACCACGCAGCGAGCGCGTCGCCGGGCCGCGCCCTGGCCCCGGCACGGACCAGTTTGGAGGCCATGCGTCTGCCCAGCCAACGCTCGCCTACCAGGCTCTCCAGCCTGTCGGCACACCTGCGGGCAAAGCGCGACGGCGCCAGGCGCAGTGCCTCCGCCAGGCCCCGGCGCGCCGTGGCGGCAGGGGCAAAACTGTAGGGGGCCAGGGCCCGCTGCAGGCTGCGGGACCTGCGCAGGGCGGCCACCGACGTCCCGGGCAGGCGGCCGGTGCTGCTCATGGCCACCACCTTGCGTTGGCCCCAGCCGCCCACAGTCCGGCCGCCGGGACCTCGCCATGCGCCGGCGGGTGCTCGCCCTGCGCCGACGGCTCGAAGAGCCAGGGCTCCACCACCACCCCGCGGTGCGCCAGGCGCTCGGCCAGGCGCGGGCGCGTGCCGGTGGGCCGCAAGCCGCCCGGCACCCCCCCGGGCGCTGGCGCCGGCGACGTGCGCGTGTACACGTCCTGGAGCACGACAACCTCACCCTCCATGCCACCGACCTCCGCCACCGCTGCCACGTAGCGCTCACCGCTGCGGGTGCGGGCCAGGTGCACCACCAGGTCGAGGGCCGATGCCATCTGCTCGCGCACCGCCTTTACGGGCAGGTCGTAGCCCGCCATCAGGGTCATCGTCTCGAGCCTCGACAGGGTGTCACGGGGCCCGTTGGCGTGGACCGTGGTCAGCGAACCGTCGTGGCCCGTGTTCATGGCCTGCAGCATGTCCAGCGTCTCACCCGAACGGCACTCGCCGATGATTATGCGGTCCGGGCGCATCCTCAGGGCGTTGCGCAGGAGGTCCCTGATGGTCACCTCGCCCTTGCCCTCGCTGTTGACCGGTCGGGCTTCCAGGGCCACGACGTGGGGCTGGCGTAGCTGCAGTTCCTTGGCGTCCTCGATGGTGATGATCCGCTCGTCCTGGTCGACGAACGACGAGAGCACGTTGAGCAGTGTGGTCTTGCCCGTGCTTGCGCCGCCGGCGATGACGATGTTGGCCCGGCCGGCGACGCACGCCTCCAGGAACGCCGCCACCTGCGGGGTCAGGGTGCCCATGGCCACCAGGTCCGCCACGGTGTAGGCCTCCGGGGCAAACTTGCGCACTGTCACGAAAGGGCCGCCGACCGCAAGCGGAGGGTAGATGGCATTGACCCGTGAGCCGTCCGACAACCTGGCGTCCACCATCGGCGACGACTCGTCGACATGGCGCCCCGCCTCGCCCACCAGGCGGGCCGCCACATGGCGGAGGTGGGCCTCGTCGTCGAAGCTCACCCGGGTGGGCACTATCCTCCCGTGGCGCTCCACGTAGACCCGGGACGGCCCGTTGACCATGATCTCCGAAACGGTGGGGTCCCGCAGGAACCGGTCGATCGGGCCGAACCCGAGGACGTCGTCGAGCACGCTGCGAGCCACCTGGGCTGATTCCGGCCCGGACAGCACGACTTTCTCATCTCGCAGGGCGGCGTCGACGACGGCCTGGACACGCCGGCTCAGCTCCCCCTGCGCCACGTCGTCCGCCTGGAGTGCGGGGCCGAGCTCGGCGACCACCCTGCGGCGCGCCCGCAGGCGGGCACCGTCCAGGACCTCGGCGCGCGGGCCGGCGGCCGCAGCCCCGGCGTAAAGGCGGTCGTATAGGCCTCCAGGGTTGGCGGCATGCCCGTCCGCCACCGTGCCCACCCCGGCACCTCCCAACCTGACACCGTGCGGGGGCGTCCGCAACCACCCCTCACCCTGCAGCCATTCGGTCGGGCTCTCCTCTACTTTCCCTGTCTCGCTCATACTTTCCCGGTCTCGCTCAACGCCCAGCCTCCAGTGCCCGGGCGGGCCGGGAGGCCCGCTCCATCACCTCCTCGGCCAGGCTCGCCATCTCGACCGAGAACGGCGAGCGCGGGTACACCAGCACCGCCGGGGACCCCTGGTTGACCGATTGGGGTACGCAGATGTCAGAGGGCAGAGCCGCTCCCACCCGTGCACCCAGGGCTTTCTCCACGTCGGCAGTGGTGAGGAACACCCGCGAGCCGGCCCGGTTGAGGGTCACCAGGATCCGGTCCCGGGGTACGTTTATGACCTCGAACGCCTGCAGCGCCAGGCGGGCGCTCTTGACCGAGGGCACGTCCATGCCCACCACGAAGCACGTCAGGTCGCTGCGCGCCACCGCTTGGAGCACGGCCTCGTTGAGCTGGGGCGGCGTGTCGATGACGACGTAGGAGAACATCCCCGCCAGGAGCGAGAGCACCCGCATGAAGGCCCCCGCCGGGAGCTGGTCCGCACCCGAGGGCGAGGTCGGCGCCGGCAGCACGTCGACCCCGCTCTTGTCGTGGTGGGCGAGGAAGCTGCGCAACAGTTCCTCGTCGAGCAGTTCGCCCGCCGAGACAGCATCGGCCAGCGTGTGGTGGGGGACCAGCCTCAGCATGAGGGCGTCGTCACCGAACTGGACGTCGAGGTCCAAGACCACAGCGGGCCCCGCACCCGAAGCCAGGGCGGCCGCCAGGTTGACGGCGACGACCGACTTGCCCACCCCACCCTTGGGGGAGAAGACCGTCGTGATGAAAGCGGTGGCCGGCTTGGCCACCGGCGCCGCCTGGACCAGGGCCAGGCTCTCGCCGGCCCGCCGGGCGACCGCCGCCACGGCCGCGCTCAACAGCGGTGGCGCGTGCTCCATGTCTATGGCGTCGCCG
>JAJZIY010000130.1 GCA_021828475.1 Actinomycetes bacterium | reverse complement strand
GGTCGCCGGTTCCCCGGCTCTCGACCTCGGCGGGGGGGCGACCAGCACCCTCTCCGCGCTCGTCGCCCCCGGGGACTCGGGTCTCTGGCTGGTAGCGGGCGAGATGTCCAGCGCCACCCCAGGCGCGACGGCAGGCACAGCGGCGGGCACCCCGAGCGCTTCAGGCAGCTCAGGCACCGCAGTGGGCACTGGTAGTGCCAGCGCCAGCGGTGCCACCCGGGCCACGGTGTGGACCTCTGCCGATGCGCTCCACTGGACCAGGACAGCCCTCCCCGTCCCCGCCGGTACGACCGCGAGCTGGGCGCGGGCTGCGACCAACTGGGGCCACCGAGAGGTCGTCGTCGGCTCGGTCAGCTCCGCTGGGGGCACCAGCGCGGCCGTGTGGGTCTCCAACGGGCCGGGGCAACCCTTCGTGGCCGAACCCGACAGCCCGGTCCTGCAAGCCGCTCCCCCGACCGGCTCGACGACGACGACCGCGACGACCACCACCCCGACGACGACACCGGCCGGCGCCGGCGGCGCCGGCAACGTGGCGGCGACCACCGGCCCCGGCGCCCAGGTGACCACGGTCCCGGCGGCGACCACCACGACCCTGCCGGGAGGTAGTTCGGCGTCCAGTCCGGCAGGGGCCGTCATGGACGCTGTGGAAGCGGGAGCGTTGGGGCTCTTCGCCGCTGGGCGGTCGGGTGGGCACGCGGCCATGTGGTACTCGGCCGACGGCAAGGCCTGGCAGGCCCTGCCGGGGGCGGACAAGCTCATGAGCCACTACCGGGGCGCCACCATCGGCCAGATAATGTCGACCACCAACGGCATTTTCGCCACGGCCAGCTTCGACGACGCCAACCAGCTCTCGAGCGTCCTGCTCTACTCCTCCGACGGCATCCACTGGTCGAGCACGGGAGGCTGGTTCGCCGGAGCGGGCGACCACCTTGTCAGTTCCCTGGTGAATATCGCCGAGACGGGGAGCTCCCAGCCCGCCAGCCCGGCTCCGAGCGGCATCATGGCAGTCGGCGGTGCCCGCGTCGGTCCCGGCTGGCAACCGGCGTCGTGGATATCACCCAACGGCTTCTCGTGGAGCCAGGCTTCCTACAGCTTCCCGCTCGACAACCAACCGCCGGGTGGCCCTGGCGCCCTTGCCTACGCCGCGACCGGAGCGGACGGGCGCCTCTACGCAGCGGGGGGCAGCCCTGGCCACCAGCGGGTGTGGGAGTCCGCTGACGGCCTGGCCTGGAGCCCGGTCGCCATGCCGTCGCAACTGGCCAAGGCAGCCGGCTGGCACCTGGGGCTGGCTGCCGCCGACAGCCGGCACCTCGTGCTTGCCGACAACCTTCCCGGCCAGCCGTACGTCCTCGTCGACGTCGGCGGCCACTGGTCGCAACCCAACCTCTCAGGGGTCTTCGGCAATCCGGTCGCCACCGCCTCGCCGCAGTTGGTCGACGTGACCGGCGCCCTGACGATGGTGGTGACCACCTCGGAGCCTGGACTGGCCATCGGCAGCGGCCGGACCGAGGTGGTCGTGCTCCGGTCCCACAACGGTCGGACATGGAAGCGCGTCAGCACCGACCCCGCCCTTCTGCGCGGGGTCACCGTCGACGCCCTGCTGGCCGTTCCCGGCGGGCTGGTGGTCACCGGGTCCCGCCAGGCTCCCTCGGGGCGGGGATCGGACGCATTTGCCGCCCTCTCCCCCAACGACGGGACCAGTTGGGACAGCACCCTGATAGGGCCGTCGTACTTGGGCGGGCCTGGTTACAGCGGGCCCGAGCCGGCACCGGCGGCGGCGACCACCACCGTGCCCGCCGCGTCGACCACTGCGCCAGGAGCGACAACCAGCGCCCCAGGAGCTTCCACCACGGCGCCGGGCGCCAGCGCCACCGGCTCGGTCAAAGCGGGCTCAGGACGGGTCAGCTCGGCCACCAGCAGTTCGGGCACCAGCAGCTCGGGCACGGGGCACGTCCCGGCGACCAGTGCTCCGGCGACCAGTGCTCCGGCGACTACCGTCCCGGCCACCACAGTGCCCGCCGCCACCACGACCACCGTCCCGCCGGGGGCCACCCCCGGCGCCGTCACCTATCTGCCGCCGCCCCTGGCCGCCACCACGGCGGGGCGGATCGGCGGCGCTCAGTACATCGTCGGCCACGCAGGCCCCTTCGCCGTCGACTGGTACAGCCCCGACGGTTCGTCGTGGCAGGCGCCGACACTGCTGGACCCGGGGCCCCAGGTGGGCACAGAGGACCCGATCGGTTCGTGCAGCTCGGGCACCGAGGTCGTAGTGGTCGGCTCGGCAACGACGACCGCCAGGGGCGAGCAGCCGGCCGCCTGGTCGAGCCGCGACGGGTCGGCGTGGGTACAGGCAACCTTCTCCCCCACCCCGCCCGGAGGGTCGTCGACGGCCGTGTACGGGTGCCTCTCGACCGGCAACGGGTTCTTGGCCTACGGCGAGTCCAACGGGCGCTACGAGCCCGAGCAGCCCGTGCTGTGGACCTCCCAGGACGGGATCTCCTGGCAACAGGCTGGGACGACGTTCTACGGCGCGCCTGCACAGGGGCCGCTTGCGACGAGCTCCAAGTCGTCGTCCAACACGGTGGGAGTGCCTCCAACCGGCCCGGACATCGCACCGTTCGCGGACATCGCCGTGGTGGGCACGACCACATGGGTCGCCGTGAGCGGGGCTGGAGACGCTCCGGCCCAGGCCTGGCCGGCCGCGGTGGCCGGGACAGCGGGTGCCGACTTCGTCCCGGCCGGGCTGTGGGCGTCAGTCGACGCCGGTGACAGTTGGCAGCAACTCCAAACGGCCCTGCCCGCTTTCTCCGGGGACTTCTACGCGCAAGCCGATGCCGCCGCCTACGTGGGCGAGGAGCCGGTTGTAGCTGGGACGGTGGACGGCCGCCTCGCCGTGTGGGTGGGCACGCCGGCCGCTTCGCCGGGCGCCTGAAGGCCGCTTCGCCGGGCGCCTGAAGGCCGCTGTCGCCGTCACCGCCAGGGGCCCGGTCGCCGTCGGGACCGAGCTTGCACCGGTGGCAGGAGACATCCGTGCCCGGCACGAGCGCCGTCCCCTGAGCCTGCCGCTTCCGGGTTGTCAGGCCGCTCTGGGCAGGACGGGCCTGGGGTGCTGGAGCGCAACGCCCCCCAGCCGCAAGTAGGTGCAGTCGACCTGTTTGGTGGCTGCCAGCGCTGCATAGTCCTGGCCTGGCAGCGACGCAACCATGCGCGCCAACTCCTGGTCCACGGCGTAGCCGGCACCGACGGTGCCGAGGTGGACGAGCTGGCAGCGGTCGACGATCCCCAGGCGGGCACCGCTCTTGGCGAGGGCGTTCCATCGCATCTCCAGGCCGTACCCCATGCCGACAGGCCCGAAGGGCATGAAGTCGCCGCGTCTGCGCGGGCCGACCACGAACAACGGCCCGATCTCGACGAAACCGGTCCTCCGAGCGAGCGACCACGGGCGGGCGAGGGTGAAGGGATGGCTGTAGCAGCTGGACCAGCTGTGCGCAGGCTGAGCCAGGTCGAGACGCAGCCGACGGCAGACGCGGAGCAACGCCTCCAGCGAACCCTGGCTCAATACCACGTCGTCGTCCGCCACGACTACATAGGCGCTCTCGGGCACCGGGGCAGCCGCGAGCAGCGCATCCACGAGCGGGAACTTCTGGCCCGGCCCTGAGCCCAGTACGCGGCCCGTGCCCAG
>JAJZIY010000129.1 GCA_021828475.1 Actinomycetes bacterium | reverse complement strand
GGCGCCGGTGTCGATGCCTACTACGTCTGCCCCCACGAAGCGGGCAGTTGCGACTGCCGCAAGCCCCTGCCCGGCCTGGTCCTGCGGGCCCTGGCCGACCGGCCCGGCGCCGTTGCGTCCCGCTGCGTGCTGGTCGGCGACGCCGAGAGCGACGTCGAAGCCGGCCTCGCCGCAGGCACCCGCGCCGTGCGCCTCGCCCCGGAGGGGACCCCCACCCGGGCCGAGGTGTGCCGGGCGGATCTGGCGGCGGCCGTCGCGGCGCTGCTCGGAGCAAGCGGGGGCAGGTGAGGGGACCGGGCCGGGCACGACGCCTGGCTCAGGGAGCAGCTGGCCCCGCGTCGCGCCCGGGCCGCGCCATGGGCCGGTCCGCCGGTAAATTGCCCCTGCGACCCGCCGGGCGCCGCCGCCGAGCCCCGGCCCCGGGACAGCCCGGACCGGCCCCGACACGAGAGGAAGGCATCCCGCTCTGTGAACCTGAGCCCCGACGCTGCCGCAGGACCGGACGCCGACGCAGGAGCGGACGCGACCCCTGGACCGGACGCGACCACAGGCGCGGTGGCCCTGGGCCGGACCGCCGCAGGGCCGGCTGTGCCGGCACCGCCGCAGGCAACCGTCCGTCTCATGGGCCTCACGCTGCACGACCTGACGGCGCCCGAACTGGTCGACAGGGTGGTGGGTGCCGCGGCGGCCGGAACCGGCGGCTGGATGGTCAACCCCAACGTCGACGTCCTGCGCCAGATCGTCGCCGACCCCTCCGTGCGGGCGCTGGTGGAGGGGGCGGACCTGGTGGTGGCCGACGGCATGCCCCTGTTGTGGGCGGCAGCGCTCCAGCGCACGCCCATCAGGCAGACCGTGCCGGTCTCGGACGCCATCTGGGCCCTCTGCGCCGAGGCCGCCCGAAGAGGCGTTCCGGTGCTCCTCCTCGGGGGCGCGCCAGGTTCGGCAGCGAAGGCGGCGCAGGTGCTTGCCGGGCGCTACCCCGGGCTGGAGGTCTCCCACATGTGCCCGCCGTTCGGCTTCGAGCGTGACGAAGCCGGTTTGGGCGCCGTTCGCGAGGCGCTGCAACAAGCTTCTCCAGGCCTGGTGTTCTGCGCGTTCGGCTTCCCCAAACAGGAGCGCCTGACGGCGCAGCTGCGCGACCAGTGCCCCAGCGCATGGTTCATCGGCTCGGGGGGCACCTTCTCGATGGTGGCGGGCGACACGCCCAAGGCTCCGGCCTGGGCCAGGAGGTTGGGCCTCGAGTGGGCGCACCGGCTGCGGCTGGAGCCCCGGCGCCTGTTCCGGCGCTACATCGTCGACGACCTCCCCTTCGCCGCCCGGCTCCTCGGTGGCGCCCTGCTGGCCCGGGTGGGCACCCGCCGCACCAGCCTCGGGGCCGGCGCAGGTGCCGAGCCCCCGACGGGCGCAGGTTCGCGGCCCGAGACGGGCGAGCGCGCTGAGAGCGGGGACCGGGCATGACCGGGGGCCGCTGCGTAGTCCGCGCCCGCACACCCCTGCGGATCAGCTTCGCCGGCGGGGGCACCGACGTCGCCCCCTTCCCCGAGACCGAGGGAGGGGCGGTGCTGTCGGCCACGATCGACCGCTACGTCCTCGGGTCCCTGGTTGCCGACGACAGGGGCAGCATGAGCGTGGAGTCGCTCGACTATGGGGTGAGCCTGGAGCTGGCGCCGGGGGAGGACTTCGCGCCCGACGGCAAGCTCGACCTCGTCAAGGCGGCCATCAAACGGGTGTGGAGAGAGGACGAGCGCGGCTACGGCATCGTGCTGTCCTCGTCGGCTCCCCCCGGATCCGGCCTCGGCTCGTCCTCGGCCATGGTGGTGACAGTCGTCTCTCTGCTCAACGAGTACCACGGCGTCGCCATGGGCGAGTACGACGTGGCCCAGCTGGCCTCGGTCGTCGAGCGCGAGGACATGGGCATCGCCGGTGGCCTGCAGGACTACTACGCGGCGGCGTTCGGAGGGTTCAACTACATCGAGTTCGGCGAGAGGGTCATCGTCAACCCTCTGCGCGTCAGGGAGGACGTCATCGGCGAGCTCGAGATGAACCTCGTCCTGTGCTTCACCGGCGGCACCCGGCGCTCCGACGCGATTATCTCGGACCAGACCCAGCGCTACACCCGAGCCGAGACAGACGCCCTGTCGGGCCTGCGTGAGCAGAAACTGTTGGCATTGTCCATGAAAGCCGCCTTGTTGCGCGGGGAACTGGACGATTTCGGCTACCTGCTCGGACAGGCCTGGCAGGCCAAGAAAAAGATGTCACCGAGGATTTCGACGCCCCACATCGACGAGCTGTACGAGGCGGCGCAGCGGGCCGGGGCCCGGGGAGGCAAGGTCACGGGGGCCGGCGGTGGCGGTTACATGCTGCTGTACGTGGACTTCGAGCGTCGCCACAAGGTCGTCGAGGCGATGGAGGCGATGGGCGCCACCGCCTCGGGGTTCTCCTTCGCCCGCCAGGGCGCCCGCGCCTGGAAGCGCTGAGCGTGGGCGTCCCGCTACGCGTCCCGGACGGCGGAGCGGCCGATCTGCTGCATCTTTCACAAACACTGAACACTGCCGCTACCTGACAGAGTCTCGCCACCACACCTCGTGGTCAGAAGTGGAAGAACCTATTTCCCAGAAGTAGCGGCGTTTAGGTAGGGGTATGGTGCTGGTGGCTCGCCGGACGGCCCTAACGGCCGAGCCCGTCGGCGGCCTAGTTCCCACACTGTTTTGCCCGTACTACCACCGGAGCACCATGAGCTCACAACTGCGCCACACCGGAAGCCATAAGCCCCCCCGGCCTGTCGAGCTCGACCTGACTCAGTTCGACACGCCGAGGACGCCCCCGCCGACCGAGCCCCCGGCGGTCGCCGGCCGCGCCGCTGACGAGGTCACCGCCCGCCGAAGGATGTGGCAACCCGCCGTGGTCTGTACCGACGCCGCCGCTGTTGCGTCGGCGTTCGCCCTCGGCGACCTTCTCCGCCAGCCGTTCGGGTACTCGGAAGGGCCCCCGGTGGCGGCCAGCTTGGACCGTGAGCTGCCGTTCGTCCTCCTGTTCATCCTGGCGATGGCCGTCTACGGGCTGTACCAGCGTGACCGGCGCCGCCTCAGGGCGAGCTCGTTCCTCGACATCGGGCCCCGGGGCCACGCCATCGCCCTGGGGGCGATCGCCACCCTGGCTGTCTCGGCGTTCACGCACAGGATCGTCGGCTGGTCCAAGATCGGCTGGGTCGAGGTCGTCTTCATGAGCATCCCGGCCACGGTAACGCTGCCCATCGGCCGCGCCCTGGCCGCACTGGCGGTGAGCCGCAACGGCATGTACCGCTCGCGAGTCGTCATCGTCGGCTCCGGCTCTGTCGCCAGTTCCCTGGCCCAGCGCCTCAGCCGCTGCGGCGACGTCGAGCTGATCGGCTTCGTCGACGACAGCCCCATGCTGCCCCGGGGCACGTCAGTGCTGGGAAGGCGCCTGGGCGGCATCGAGGACCTGCCGTCGGTGTGCGCCCAGCGCAAGATCGACCGGGTGCTGGTCGCCTTCTCACAGAGCTCGCCTGCCTGGGTCGTCGAGATGTTGCGCCAGTTGCCGACCACCGTGCGCATCAGCGTGGTGCCCAGGATGTTCGAGCTCGTCACCTGGCAGTCCCAGATCGAGGAGATCCACGGCCTCACCGTCATGGACGTCGCCCCTCCCCGTCTCGGGCCCATCAGCAGGGCC
>JAJZIY010000128.1 GCA_021828475.1 Actinomycetes bacterium | reverse complement strand
CACGCCCTACCTCGACAACATGGACGCGAGCTTCCTGCTGGGCGCACGTGCCCCCCAGCGCCTGCTCTACCAGCCGGTCTCGCTGGACGGGCGCAACCCGTACTGGATGCCCCCCGCCACCACCGAGGCCATGCTGTGCCGCTACCGCCAGGTCGGCGCCGTCGCTCCCGCTCCGCACCGGCGTGCCAACCCTCCCCTGCCCGTGCTGGGCGACAGCGCCTGGCAGGTGCTGGCCCTCGGGCCGGACCGCTGCGGCCGGGCGCACCAGCTGCGCACCGTCAGCACCCACTTCGGGGCCAGCGTCAGCGTCCCTGCCCCGAGCGGTCCAGGCGAGATGGTAGTGGCGCGGATCTACTTCGCAGCCCCGCTGGTGAGCGAACTGGAGGGCCTGGTCCTCAAGCCTCCGGCCGTCCACCTGCAGGGCCGGGCAGGCAAGCCACTGACCACGGTGCGCTACCGCCTGGTGCCCGCAACGGCACCGGAGCCCCACGTGCTCACGACCCCGTCGAGCCTCGGCTACTCGTTGGCGTACACGCCCCCCCAGGTGCACTCGTTCAGCCTGACCGGCGGCGGCTGGCGCAGCGGCTCGGGCCGCGTGAGGGTCGAGTTCCTGGAGGTGAGCGTCAGGCGCTGACGCCTGGCCCGGCTGCGCTTGGTGGCGGCTCACCCGGACGTCCTTCCCCGGTACGGCCGGTCGTCGTGGTCGCGGGGCGGCCGGCGTGCTCAGGCCCGGGGGCCCTCCTCCTCGCCCACGATGTGCATGTCCGTGCCGTCGGCCAAGGCAGGGTGCAGCGGAGCGCTCAACGGCCCGTGCAGCGCCTCGTAGACCGCCAGCTCCGAGTACAGCCGGCCGATGCGCTCCTGCGCCAGGGGGACGCTACGCCCGGCGTGCGCCAGGTAGGTCAGGGCCCCCAGCTCCGCGAGCAGGGCGTCGGCGTGGCGCCTGGCCTGCATGGTGGACAGCTTTCCCTGCCCGGCCTTGGCGCCCTCCTGGGCCCTTTCCGCCAGCGCCGTCGCCTGCGACCTCACCTTGCCGAGCAGATTCATCGCCGTCTCCTTTGGCGTGACGTCCCTCACACCCATACGCGGACGCTACCCCGCTCACCGGCGCCAGCGGCGCCACCGGAACCAGCGACGCCACCCGGCCGCACCGGCCCGCAACAGACGTGCTCAGCAGCGCTGCGGCACGGCCCCCGGGGCCGGGCCGGGGCATGCTCGGGGGCTCCGGCCGGCGGTGCCTAGGATTTGGGGTGCCCGCGCGACTGGTCACCTCCCCCGGACCGGCGCCGGTGGCGACGGCGGCGATGGCAGACGCCCGGCCATCCAGGCCACGCCCGGGGCACGGGCGCGCCGACCTGGCAGCGGGCGTCGTACTGGTGGCGCTGGGCGTGGCGCTGCCCATGCTCGTGGCGGCCTGGCTGCACGCTCTCACCATCCCCCGCAACGACGACTGGGCCTACCGCCTGGACCTCTGGGCGCTCGTGCGGACCGGGCACCTCCACTTCGTGGGCTGGGGCTCGATGTCGCTCGTCGGACAGCTGGCCTTGGCGGCCCCACTGGCTCTCGTCGCCGGGCACCAGGCCTGGGTGCCGGGAGCGGCCGTTGCCGTCACCGCCTGCGCCGGCCTGGTCCTCGCGTACCGCCTGGCCGCCGCGGTCGTGGGCCGCCGGGGCGCTCTCGCCGCCGCAGGCCTCACCCTCTGCGCACCGGGCTTCCTGCTCAACACCTCGAGCTTCCTCACCGACGTGCCGGCCTTCGCCGGCCAGATGGCCTGCCTGGCGGCCGGGGCCTGCGCCCTGGCCCGCTCAGGCAGACCGCGCTGGACCTGGCTCGGCCTGTCCCTACTGGGCGGACTGTGGGCCTTCTCGATCAGGGAGTTCTCCATCGCCGCCCCGCTGGCGGTGCTGGCCTGTGCCGCGGCCAGGGACAGGGACAGGGCCAGGAGGGCCGGCTACGGCGCGCTCCTGGGCGCGCTCCTGGCCGCCTGCGCCGGCCTCTACCTGTGGGGCCGCGGCCTGCCGGGCGTGCAGGGGACCAGCTTCGGGGTGCCGGGCACCGCTGCGCTGCGAGCCATCGCCTCGGCCTACTTCTGCACCTGCCTCGCCGTGGCCCCGCTGCTCCCCGGCCTGGCCCGGCGCACCGTCGCCCTGGTCGCCCGGCAGCCCTCTGGCGGGGGTCGCCTGTCCGCGCACGCGAGCCTCCTGGCTCACACCTGGCGCGGTCCAGCCGGCCGGGCCCGCACCCAGGCGGGGGTGGCGGCGGCCCTCGGCGCGGCGGGCGTCACCGCTACCGGTCTGTGGCTGCTCGCCGGCCCAGCCCGTACCCTCCTGCCCGGCAACTACCTCACCCGCCAGGGAGCACTCGCCGGCGACGTGCTCAACGGCACCCGGCCGGCGCTCTTCCCCGTAGCCGTCTGGGACGGCCTGGAGGTGGTCGCACTGGCCGGCGGCGCCGTACTGGCGGCCTGCATCGCGGCGTGCGCTGCAACGCCGGCCGGCACCCACGCTCTCCAGGTGCCTCCCCGGGGCGCCCCAGGCCGCCGGCTCGCCGCTGCCCTGGCCGGTCCCAAGGGGCTGGTGGGCACCTTCACCGCCATGTCGGCGCTCGTGCTGGCCGGTTACGGGCTCGTGGCGCAAGGCGCTCTGTGGGACCGCTACACCTGGCCGGTCGTCTTCGGGGCGGCCGTGCTCGCCCTGCCGGCGCACGAGGCCGGCAACGGCTCATGGCCGGCGCGGGCGAGCGCCGTCGCGCCCGGAGGCAACGCTGCGACCGCCCACGCCTTCGCCGAGCGGCAACGACCTCGCGCCCTGGCCGCTAGCAGGCTGGCGGCCGCTGCCTTGGCCACCCTGCTCGCTGCGCAGGCGGTGGTTACCACCCTCAACGCCGACGCCTTCGACGGAGCCCGGTGGCGGGCCGGCCTGGCCGCCGCGGCGGCCGGCTTGCCGGCGTCGACGGTCGACGCCGGCTTCGAGTGGGTCGGGACGCACGCGAGGGCGGGTGTTGTCCCCCACCGGACGGTGGCCGGCGTGCCCGGCTACTACAGCTGGTACGACCAGATGGTGCCGGGGTTCCGGGAGTGCGCCGTCGTGACGGCCTCTCCGTCGACCAACCCCGGCCTCGTGCTCATCGGCACCACCAGCTACGACGAGCTGGGCTTCGCCGGGCCGGAGAAGCTCTTCACCTACGCCGTCACCTCGACGCCCGGCTGCCCGGTCGTGGGCGACCTCCGGGCGTCGCCGCCTCCCTGAGCTGAGGCAGTGGCGCCCCGGTACGGGTGCCCATGCAGGCGCCTACCCCGGCGAGGGCTTCAGTCAGTGGTGGGACGCGGCCAGGGACCAGACGAGGACATACCCGCAAGCGCTGGCCAGGACGACCATGCTGTGCCAGACCTCGTGGTACCCGAAGACCTTCGGCGCAGGGTCGGGCCAGCGCCGTGCCAGCACCCCCGCGCCTGCGGTGTAGAAGAACGCCAGGGACCCGAGCAGGGCCCACTCCAGGGCGCTCAGATGGTGGGCCGCCTCGGACAGGGTGACCGCCGCAAGCCACCCGAGCGCCACGTACGCGACCGAGGTATGTCGGTGGCTGGCCTCGAAGCGACAGGCGACCGCCAGCACGGCTGCCCCCGCCCCCAGCCAGACAAGCCAGAGGACCACAGCACCAAGGGCGCCGGGGACCGCCAACAGGCAGTACGGGGTCACGGACGCGGCGATGAAGACGAAGATCATCGCGTGGTCA
>JAJZIY010000127.1 GCA_021828475.1 Actinomycetes bacterium | reverse complement strand
CCACGCGAGTCAACCCTCATCATCTGCAAGCCCGACGCAGTCGAGCGCGGGCTGGTAGGCGAGATCCTGGCCCGGTTCGAGCGGCGGGGCCTGCGCCTTGTACGAGCCGAGCTGCGACCGATCAGCAAGGAGACGGCCGCTCAGCACTACGCCGAGCACGTGGGCAAGCCCTTCTACGACAGCCTCATCTCCCACATCACCCGCAGCCCGGCGCTCCTGGCGGTGGTCGAGGGGCCCGAGGGCACGTGGCAGATCGTCCGCCAGATGATGGGGGCGACCAACCCGGCCCAGGCCGCTCCCGGCACGGTGCGGGGCGACCTGGCCGTGTCGATGACAGAGAACGTCATCCACGGTTCGGACGGGCCCGAGTCGGCCCGGCGCGAGATCGACCTCTTCTTCCCCGACCTCGTTCAGGCCTGACGCCGGCTTGGCTGTCTACCACCATCTCAGGGCCGCCCCGGCGGAGGGGCCGGAGCGCAGCGTCCGAGGTTCGGCGCGGGCGGCAGGCCCGGTCGCGCCGTCCGTGGCGCCGTGGCGCCCCTGTTCACGGCGGCAAACTCCGGTGCTGACAAGCGGGCCTGGCACTACGCCGGCGCGCGTATTAGCCTTACGGTCGACTGCCACGGCGCTCGAGGAGGCTCCCTGACCGTGCGCGATGGAATTTTCTCATCCTTCCGTCGAGGTCTGGCTGTGGATCTCGGCACCGCCAACACCCTCGTCTACCTCCAGGGTCGCGGGATAGTCCTCAACGAGCCGTCGGTGGTCGCCATCGACGTCCGTGACGGGCGCCCCCTGGCCGTCGGTCTCGAAGCCAAGCGCATGATCGGACGGACACCGGCACACATCCAGGCCGTGCGGCCCTTGCGTGACGGGGTCATCGCCAACTTCGAGATCTGCGAGAAGATGCTGGCCTATTTCATCCGCCGGGTCCACCCCGGCCGTTTCTCGAAGCCGGACATGGTCATATGCGTGCCTTCGGGTGTGACAGGCGTCGAGAAGCGTGCCGTCATGGACGCGGCCGAGGCGGCCGGGGCCCGCCAGGCGTGGATCATCGAGGAGCCGATGGCAGCGGCCATAGGTGCTGGTCTGCCCGTCCACGAGCCGACAGGCAACATGGTGGTCGACATCGGCGGTGGCACGACGGAGGTGGCTGTCATCTCCATGGGGGGCATCGTGACCAGCCAGTCCGTCCGCATCGCCGGCGACGAGCTGGACGAGGCGATCATCGCCTTCATCAAGAAGGAGTACAGCTTGGCCCTGGGCGAGCGCACGGCCGAGGAGATCAAGATCGCTCTTGGCTCTGCGTGCCCCCTCCAGGAGGAGGTCAGCGCCGAGATCCGCGGCCGCGACCTGATCAGTGGGCTGCCCAAGACCATCGTCACGACGACGGAGGAGATCCGCGAGGCGATCGAGGAGCCGGTCTCCGCCATCGTGGACGCCGTCAAGGTCACGCTGGACAAGACGCCCCCCGAGCTCGCCGCAGACATCATGGAGCAGGGCATCGTGCTCACCGGCGGGGGAGCGCTGCTGCACGGCCTGGACGCCAGGTTGGCGGCCGAGACCGGCATGCCCATCGTCATCGCCGACAACCCGCTGCAGTCCGTTGCGTTCGGCAGCGGCCAGTGCCTGGAACAGCTGGGAGTGCTGTCGGACGTGCTCATGACCAGCTCGCGCTGACGGGGCGCTGCAGCCGTGGCTGCTCCCCGGTACCCGCGGGGCCGTTTCCTGCTACTCCTGCTCGTGCTGCTGGGCGTCACGCTGGTGACCCTGAGCGGGCGGAGCGGCAACGGAGGGATGTTCGCCCGGGCGCGCTCGTACGCCAGGCAGGTGATCGACCCCGTGCAGACGGCCATCCACTCGGCGCTCCAGCCGGTGGGCGACTTCATCTACGGGGCGGTCGAGTACCGCTCGCTCGAGCGCCAGAACCAGCTGCTGCGCCAGCAGCTGGCCTCGGAGCAGAGCACCTTCGTGCAGGCTGCCAGTGCCCAGGCCGAGGCGCAGCAGGTCCTGGCCCAGGAGCACCTCGGCTACCTCGGCCGGATCCCCAGCGTCGCCGCCCGGGTGGTGAACGTCGGGGGCTCCAACTTCGAGCAGACCGTCGAGGTGGACAGGGGCTCGGCCGACGGCATCGTCACGGGCCAGCCCGTCGTCACGGCGGGCGGGCTGATCGGCAGCGTCTCGTCCGTCTCGCGCCACCTGGCCACGGTCACCCTGCTGGACAACCCCTCTTTCTCGGTCGGCGTACGCGACACCAAGAGCGGCGCTGTGGGGGTGGCCCTCGGCGAGGGCCAGGGCAATGACGACCAGGTGATCAACGTGAACGTGGGCCAGCAGTTGAAGAAGGGCGACTACATGGTCACGAGCGGCCTCCCTCTCGAGCACTTCCCAGCGGGCATCCCAGTCGGGCGGGTGACCTCTGTCCTGGCCCCCTCGGGCGCCTTCCAGCTCGACGTGTCGATGCGCCCGATGGCGGACCTGGTCAACCTGCAGTTCGTCCGCGTGCTGCTCTGGTCTCCCCAGACAGGGTGAGCAGCCCCGGCGCCCGCCGCCTGGTCAAGGTGGCGGCCCTGCTCGTGGTCGGCATCGTCGTCCAGACGACCTTCGGCAACGACCTTCGTGTGCACGAGGTGGCGCCGGACTTCATGGTCCTGCTGGCCGTGACCGGTGGCTTCTGCGGGGGGCCGGACGCGGGTGCGGTCATCGGCTTCGGGGCCGGCCTGCTGGCCGACCTGTTCCTGCTCGGCACCCCGTTCGGCCTGAGCGCCCTGGCGCTCTGCCTGGTCGGCTTCGCTGTGGGGTGGACGACGAGCAACTTCATGCACCCCCGGCTGGTGTTGGCGCCGCTGGCGGCCGCAACGGGGACGATGTTCGGGGTGTTCGTCTTCGTGGCCATCGGCTACGTGCTCGGGCAGGCTCAGCTTGTGGCCCCGGGCAAGCGTTGGCTCCTGGTGCTGGCGGTCGTGGAGGCGGCCTACGCCGCTCTGTTCGCCGTGCCCGCCACCTGGTTGATGAGCTTGGCCCTGCGAGGCCCCAGGGTGCCGGTGTCCGCCATGGGCGAGGTGCCCGGTGTGGGGCCGGGGGAGGCGGCCGGGCGCAGGCACGCCATGCCTGCCCCCAGGGCGCGACGGCGGCGGCGGGCGAGGGTCAAGGTACGGTAGGAGGGTGTCTCAACCGGTGAACGCTCCTTCCGGCGAGACCCCCTCGGTGAAAGTCCGGGCTATGGCGGTCCTCGTTGTTGTCGTGTGCCTCTTCGGGACCCTGATGGGCCGCCTGTGGTACCTGCAGGGAGTCGAGTCCCAGGCGCCCCAGCTGAGGACGGCGGTGGGCGAGGGGTTGCAGACCATCTACATACCGGCGCCCCGTGGCGAGATCTTCGACCGCAACGGTGTGCTGCTGGCGGGCGACCGGATCGAGGAAGTGGTCACGGTCAGCCCGGGCGCGCTCGCAGCTCACCCAACCATCGCCAACGAGCTGTCGGCCGTCCTCGGTGTGCCCGTCGCCCAGGTCAAGGCCGCCATCCAGAACCCCCAGTACAGCCCCTACCAGCCCGTGCCGGTCGCCACCGGTGTGCCGCAGTCGGTGGTGCTGGCCATCGACGAGAACCAGTCGCTGCTCCCGGGGGTGCAGGTCCAGGCGGAGCCGGTCCGCTACTACCCCCACGCCACGACAATGGCCAACATCGTCGGCTACGTGAGCCAGATAACCGGCTCGGAGTACGCGGCGGACAAGTCGGCCACGTGCGGTCCGGGCGTTCCCTGCTACCAGACCAACTCCCAGATCGGCCGGGCCG
>JAJZIY010000043.1 GCA_021828475.1 Actinomycetes bacterium | reverse complement strand
CCGCTGCTGCCAGCCGGGGCGCTGTCGACCGCGGCGTCCCCGATCGGGGCGCTGCCCCACGCCGGGCGGGGGCCGACGCTGCCGCGCCAGTCGGCGGAGAGCCACTGCACACTGCCGCCGCTGACCTGGGCAAGCGGCAACCCTGGCAGCTCCACCAGCTCGGTGCCGCCGATGCGGCGCGGGTAGAGCGAGGTTGGCCCGGCGCCATCCCAGTCGACCTCGAGGTCCCCGGCCCGGCACAGCCGGTTGAGGGTGTCGTAGGCCAGCTCCAGCTCCACCTCGTCCTCGCCCGCCGGCCCGGAGCGACGTACCCCTACCAGACGGTCGAGCAGGTCCCAGCGGTACACGACCCGGCCGGCCGGCCCCCGCTCGGTGACCCGCCGGCCCCGCTCGTCGTAGGTCATCCGGGTGGCGCCGTCGGGCCCGAACACGGTCACGAGCTGGCCGTCGGCGTCGTAGCGGTAGCGCCATGCCCCGCCCGGGCCCTGCTCCGACCGGAGCCGGCCGGCAAGGTCGTAGGCCCACGTGAAGCTGCCCGACGCTGCATGGCAGGCGGCCAGGCGGCCGGCCTCGTCGTACTCGTAGGCCTCGTCGCCTCCCTCGCCCGACACGGCCGTGACCCGGCCGCCCGTGGCACGGGTGATCGACGTCTCACGCACGACCGGGCCGATCTCCTCCCGGTACCAAACCGCGTCGCCGTTGGCATCTCGTCGCCAGGTGCGGCGAAGGCCGTCTGCCCTCGCCTCCAGCAGCCGCCCGGCCCCGTCCCTCTCGAGCTCCACTCGACCTACAGAGGGGTGCTCGAGCCGGCTGACCATACCGGCCCAGTGCAGGTCGGCCCTGGTCACGCTGCCGTCGGCCCGGCGCAGCGAGACCTGGTGCCCAGAGGTCCAGTGCAGCCGGTCCTCGCCCCGCTGGGTCTCGACCCGTACAGCGCGGCCCTGGCCGTCCAGCACCGTCCTGACGTAGTTGCCCTGTCCGTCCGAGGTGCAGACCGCCCGGGCGTCCCAGTCGTAACCGATGAAGAGCCGGGCGACCTCACCCCCCTCGGCGGCCGCGACCTCCAGGCCGAGCAGGGACCCGTCGGCGTCCCACAGGTAGCTGGTAGCCGTCCCGTCAGGCAGGTCGAGGCCGATGGCGCGGCCCTCCAGGTCGTAGCGGTAGGTCGTGGTCCGCCCGGTCGGCCCCGTCGTCGACTCCGGCCGGCCGGCGGCGTCCCACATGTAGCGCCAGGTGCCCTCTCCCGCCTCGTCGACCGCGGCCAGCCGCCCTCCCGGAGCGTGCACCAGGGACCGGGCCAGCCCGGCCGGGCCGTGCACGGAGGTCACCACCCCGGCACCGTCACGCCGTACCCGCCAGGTGGCACCTGAGGGCTCGGTTACAGAGACGACTTCGCCGGCATCGTCGAAGCGGCGCCACCACTCGCCTGCCGGCCCGAGGCGGGCAACGAGCCGCGGCCCCTGCCAGACCAGCTCGGCCCAATCGCCGGCGCCGACGTCGACCCGCACCGGCCGCCCGGAGCCGTCGTAGGTGACCAGGCGCCGCCCGGCCGGGCCGTCCAGCTCGACGGGGCGACCGGCACGGTCGTAGCACAGGCTCCATTGGCTACCGTCGGCCATGTCGAGCCAGGCCAGGCGGCCGGCCGGCGTGTAGCCGGCGCAGGCGACGGTCTCGCCGTCGACGGCCCACTCCACAGGCAGGCCGGCGGCGTTGCGGCGCAGATCGAAAGAGCTCGGGCCCTCCGGGCTCCAACCTCCGCACAGGCGCCCGGCCACGTCCCAGCGCAGCTCGAAGGTGCGCCCGGCCGGGCTGCTGACGCCGAGGACCTCGCCGGAGCTGTCCACGTGCGCGCCGAAACGCCACTCGTGGCCGAGCGGGCCACGCAACCCGATGGGGAAGGTCTCTGTCCCCCAGCGCGCCGACCACTCGCCGCCGTCGGGGGCAACGCCCGCAACGGCCCGGCCGAGGCCGTCGCGGCGCACCTCCCAGAGCGCCCCGTCCTCGTGGCGCTCGCGGACCTGCCAGCCGTTGACGTCCCAGCCCAGGTCGACCGAGGCGTCCCCAGGGCCGGCCACACGTGAAGGAGAGCCGTCGGCACCCCACTCGTAGGCGACCAGCCGGTCGCCCGGTCCGGCCTCCTCCACCAGGCGGCCGGCGCGCGAGTAGGAACGCCGGGCCGCGACCCCGTTGAAGTCCGTGAAGCTCACCGCCCGGTCGTGGCGGTCGTACTCCCAGCGCATGGTCTCGCCGGTCGGCAGCTCTACCCACTCGAGCTGGCCCGAGCAGTGGTAGCCGATGCGGGTGGTGCCCCCCTCGCCGTCGGTGACCGCCACCAACTGCAGGTCCGCATCGCGCTCGAGCGCCTGGCGCACCCCGTCGGCGTCCGTCACGGCGACCGCCAACCCGGCCGCCAGCTCGAAGTCGTAGCGCAGGCCCTCGGGCCCCTCCATGCGTACCGGGTCGACGCAGCCCTCCTGGTAGCCGAAGGCGGTCTCGGCGCCGGCCGCGTCCACGTAGGCCACGACCCGCCCGTCGTCGTCGTAGGACCAGGTCCGCCGCCCCCGGCCCGGCACCTCCTCGCTCAGGCAGTTGCCCCTGGCGTCGAAGGTGCGCCGGGTGAGGCGCCCGTCGAAGCCCACCACCTCGACAGGGTTGCCGCCCTCGTCGAAGCGTCTCACGGCCCGGGAGGTGTCGGCGCCGAGCACCATCTCCACCAACCGCCCGGCCGGGTCGTGGCGGTAGAGGGTGCTTGGCCCGCCCTCGTCGTCGCCCACCACCAGCGTGTACGGAGAGGCGTAGCGGTACCGGCTCACCCGGCCGTGGGGCGACTCCTGGGCCAGCACGCGGCCGGCGCCGTCGTACTCGTTGCGCACCAGGCGCACCCCGTCGGCGTCGCGCACCTCCGCCACCAGGCCGTCGGCCCCTGTCAGGTAGCGCATCTCGCCGGACGGCCGCTCCACGGCAACCAGGTCCGGGCCCTCGTAGCGGTAGGCGACCCGGCGCCCGTCGCTCGACGCCAACCCGGAGACGTGCCCGCCCGCCCACGACAGCTCGACACGTCTGCCTCCCGAGTGGGCCAACGCGGACAGGCGCCCGTCGCGATGCTCGAAGGCAACCGTCCCGGCACCGGGCACACGGACCTGCTCGATGCGCCCGTCGGGACCGAAGCTCCAGGTCGCCCTCGGGAAGCGCGAAGCCCACCGCCACGCCAGCTCGTAGCCGCCACCGGTCGCCACCAGGTCGGCCTCCATGGCGGGGTGGGCGACAAGGCGCCCGCCGTCGCGGGCGAACGGTGCCACCTGACCGTCCGGGCCGTGGTAGACGACGGCCTCCTGCGCCAGCTCCAGGCGGGTGTCGGCCCAGGTGTGCCAGCCCCGGCCGTTGGCCCCGGGCCGGGCGCCCCGGGAGCTGTAGCAGCGCCGCCACGCCAGGACGGCCAGGGCAGGAGGCATCAGCAGGTCGTCGTCGGCTTCGTAGAAGTTGCCCGAGCCGGTGGCGACCGGGTCGTCCGACCAGCCCGAGTACATGACGGCGCCGCGGTAGACGGGCTCGTCCACGGTCAGGTGGCCGGGGGCGGTCGGGTCGATGCCGGCGGCGGCCAGGGCCCGGGCAATGGCGCCGTCGGGCACGGTGCCGGAGTCGGCCAGCACGAAAGCCTGGCGAACGGCGGCCAACCAGCGCTCGTCGGCCTGGTAGTCGGAGACCAGGACGCCCGCCTGGGTGAAAGCGGCCGAGCCGTCCGCCGGCCTGAACCGGGGGTCGCAGGGTGCATCGTAGAAGGCGCTGACCGTGGCGCTCGCCGAGGCGACCCGCTGGGCCAAGTCCTCTGTGGCCGCGCCAGCGGCGGTCACGAAGGTCTGCAGATCCTGCGTGGATGCCGAGCTGACGTCGCCCACCCCGTACCCCCTCTGCTCGTCCTGGCAGGTCCCGATGCTACATTGCAGGGCTTCGCGCTACGGCCCCTGGCACTGCCTCGCCCGGGCCACCGTAGAGCCGGCGCCACGGTAGGTTTTGCACCATGGCCGGCACGGGGGCGCTGCGAGTGGTCCCGTTGACCCTGGGCTGGGTCGAGCTACCGATAACAGTCTCGCTGCACGCGGACACAACCGGGCGGCGCCTGCGCGAACCCGTTCCGGCAGTGCTGGTGCAGACGGGGCAGGGCTGGGTGCTGCTCGACACCGGCTTCAACCCGGCGCTGTTCGCCGATGCCCCTCTTCACAGGCGCTTCCACGGCCGCGACCCCGACATCCGCTCCACCCTCCCCGGGCCGGGCGACCCCCTCCTGGAGGCACTGACAAGAGCCGGCGTCAGCTTGGGCGACATCGTGGCAGTCGGGATTTCGCACCTGCACTACGACCACGCCGGGGGCATCCGTCACTTCGCAGGCACGGGGGTGCCGGTACACCTGCAGCGCACTGAGCTCGACTATGGCCTCTCGGGCCACCCCGGCCCGGAAGCCAACGGTATGTTCAGGATCGACTACGACGACGTGGCGATCGACTGGCGCCTGGCCGACGGCGGTGCCGCCATCGCCCCCGGGGTGAGCGCTGTCAGCTCGGCCGGGCACACGCCGGGCCACCAGAGCTTCGTGGTGGATATCGCCGAGGAGGCCGGCGGCGGCGGCTACGTCTTTGCCTTCGACGCCGCCGACCTGACCGAGAACATCGACAACGACCTGCCCGTGGGCGGTTTCATCGGCTGCGCTGCCGAGGACACCGTTACCAGTATCAGGCGGCTGAAGAGCCTCGCGGCCCAAAAGGGCTACCGCCTGGTGCCCGGGCACGACCCGGTGGCCTGGCCGGCTCTCACCGCCGAGCTGTCGGCGCGCTGGCACTGAGCCCGGACCGGGCTGGGTAACAACTACAGCTTGGCCACGGCCAAGGGCGCGCGACAGGCAGGACCTCGCAGTCGGAGCCGGCGTGCAGGCTGGCGCGCCCTGGCACCCGGCAGCGGAGTGCTTCAACCGGGACGAGCAGCGGGCCCGGACGCCAGGCCACTTCCGGCTCTCAGCGGTGCGGGACGGCGGGGCCCACCCCGGGGCCGTGCTCTGCGCGCCTGCCCGGCCCGGCCTGGCGGACCGGGTTGCGCCCGGCGCCCGGCGTACACACACAATGGCTCCAGATGAGCGAGACCAGAGCCGGCGCGTACGGGCTGAGCTTTGGCCCCCCAGTGGAGCCGTCATACCTCGTGGCCGCGCCCGAGCACTGGCCGCAGTGGCACCTCGAATGGCGCCTGCACCGGCCCGACGCCTGGCCACCCGAGCGCATCGGCGACGAGCGGGCACTGGTCAACCTGCTACCCCGGGGCCAGGTGCTGGTCGACCGAGCTACGGCCACGTCGACGTTGCTCCTGCCGGAGCCACCCTCCCCGCACGCCTGGGTACACCCTTACCTCTCCTCTACAGCCGTGGTCGCCGCCCGCTGGGCCGGGCGCCAGTCCTTCCACGCCGGGTGCTTCGTGCTGGACGGCTGTGCCTGGGGCGTAATCGGGGAGCGAAACGCCGGCAAATCGTCGGCCCTGGCCTGGATGGCATCCCACGGCTTGGCCGTTGTCTGCGACGACATCCTGGTGCTCGACCGGGACAGGGCCCTGGCCGGCCCCCGTTGCCTCGACCTTCGCCAGAGCGCAGCCGAGCACTTCGGCCTGGGGACCTACATCGGCCAGGTGGGCTCCCGGGAGCGCTGGCGGGCCCCCTTACCACCCGTCTCTCCGTCGTACCCCTTCAAGGGTTGGGTGGCGCCGAACTGGGGCAACGAGGTGGCTTTCGCCGGCCTTTCGGCGACCGTGCGCATGGCGCTGCTCCTGGAGCACCGGGGCCTGCTCACCCCGGAGCCAAACGACCCCGCCTGGCTGTCCCTGCTGGCCAAACCCATGGTGAAACTGGTCCGGCCTCGCGACTGGGGCCGGGCTGACGAGGCCATGCGATGCCTCCTCGACGAACTTCGCTCCCTGTAGGGTCACGAGCCCCGTAACCGCAAAGCCGCCACGACAAAGGCCCGCACCTCCACGCGGGGCTCGAGCGGGGTGCGGGCCGGTGGTCGGTCCAGCCTTTACAGACTACGACGTGCTGGAGACGCTGCCGCCCGGAACCGGGATCGGGTCCTCTCCCGCTATGTAGATGACGTCGCCTGTGCCGGCGGTCTTGTAGATGCCCGCGAGGGTGCGCTCCTGAACTGACCCCAGCGGGGTGAGCGTCGGAGAGATGTACTTGGCCATTGGTCACCTCCTTGGGTGCCTCGTTGATTGCGCACAGAAATATACCAGGGGGGCGGGTGGGCGAGGTCTACGAAGGTGGCCTCTACAGCGACGAAAGCCGCAACCGCCCAACGCGCACCCCTGCCGCCACCCGCTGTGTACCTGAAAACGCCGTCAGTCGACCGGCACCCTGCCGCCTACCGCGCCGTTACTCGCCCTGTCGGTCGCCAACCATGCCTGCTGGAGGAGCGTCGTGGACGAGGGGTTGACTTGTTCGGCCTGCCATTGCTCCCGCAGCGCGCCGGCATCGACCAGGTCGTGGTCGATGCCCCGTCCCGACCACGCCGACGCAAACGCCCGGGCGGTGCCGGTCCACAACGGGTTGGTAAAGGACGCCTTGCTCACGCGGCACAGGGCCTCAGGCGGCAGGACGCCTCCGAAGAGGAGCCTGACCATGTCGGCGCGGTCACCAAGTCCGGGGAAACCACCTCGGCGGGCCAGCGCAGCCAGGAACGGTGCAGAGACAAAAGGGTGCAGCACCCGTGCCGAGTACGGCTCCCCCATCCGGGTGAAGGCCGCCATGCACACCTGCACGTAGCGACTGCGCCAGAACCAGTGCAGCCGCCGGTCGAAGCCAAAAGGCACGGAGGCTTCGTCCTCGGCAAACGCCGAACGAGCCAATTGCACGCCCCGCTCGCTCAGCCAGGGTGCGCTGTTCTCGAAGCGGCGGGCGAACACCACTGTGCGCAGCCGCGAAGGTGCGAGTGCCAGGCCGCAAATCTTGGCCATGTCCAACAACGGCACCCGCTCCCGCCGTGCCAGCAGGCGCTCGGCGCGGGCCAACCCGCTGGCACGCCCCAGCTCGTCCCCACCGAAGCCGGTCACGACCGTACCGCCCTTGGCCCTTTCGATGACCGGGACGTGGAAGTGGACGTTGAACGGCCACAACAGGCCGTGGCGCCGCATGACACGGGCGGCCACGGGCCCGACCGCGTCGAGCTGGCCGGGCGCGACCTCTATCCTCTCCCACTGCTCGAGGCGCAGGTGGCCCAGCACGGCCCGCTGCCACTGCTCTTCGTCGGCGGCGGCATCACCTGGGAAGACGAGCGTGGCCGGCACGGGTAGATCGAGCCCCTCCTGGCGTGCCACCTCGACTGCGACGCCAAGTAGGCCAGACGAGTCGCGCCCGCCCGAGAAACTGACAACACAAGGCGGCCTCTGCAGTGCCTCGGCCAGCACCGATCGCAAAGCCGCCACGGGGCCGCCCGCCACTACCGCCTGCTCGCTCAAGGCCGGCACACCGGCACAGAGGCCGAGCGGTATGCCGAGGGCGATGTCGAGCGCGCTGAGCCCAGCGGCCGGAGAGCGAAGCGGACCGGGCAGGACCGGCCTAGCTCTCGTCGAGCATGTCGGCCGCCCGCAGAGCTTCGAGGAAGACCTCGACATCGCGCGCCGCCGTGCCCTCGTCGACCTCGTAGTGCTGGCACAGCTCCGCTACGAGGTCGGCCACCGTCGCGCCGTCGCTCAGGCGAGCCCACAGGACGGCGCCGGACTCGTTGAGCGAGCTGTACTGCGAGCTCCTCGTGTCGAGGACCACAACCTCGTCGGCCACAGCTCGCCACACAATGTCGGGCTCTTTGAGCCTCATCTGCGAACCTCGTCTTCCAAATCCCTCGGGCAGCCCCAGCGGCGGGCCCGCAGCCGGTGCGTTTTCCAAGGTAAGGTTAGCAAGGCCACCTGATGCCCGGTCGGGGCGCTGTAGCCCTCCAGGCTATGGCCACCCCCGGCGCGCGGAGGCGTCGACAACAACGGCACGCACCGCTGGCACCAGCCCGGCCGTAGCCGCGACGACATGCCTGAGCCCGGGAGACGACCGTTATCCCACGCTCGTCGCCGTGGCGCCAGCGGGCGTCGCACACGCCCCGTGCCCGACGTCGAACGTTGCCGGCAAGGGCACCACGCGCCGCCGCACCCGCCCCAAACCACACCAAACAGTACATCTGGGAAAAGGCACCGACCGCCGTTGCCGCCGCGCTTGCGGCAGCGGTACCGTCTCACCAGCAGCTACCATAGGGCCCTTCTGGAGGCACTTTGCCCAGAGCCGATAGGCACCGCGCCCGCTCGACCGCGCTCTCGGGCATCCTCGCCGGCGTGCTGGCAATGGCCGCTCCAGGCGCCGCCGCCGGCCAGGGCACCTATGCCGGCCCGGACACGGTGACCATAACGGGGGCCGCGGGCGATGTCTACTACGCGGTCGGCGGCAAAGTGCCGGCACCCGAGTCGGCCGCGGCCGACCTGATATCCGCGTCCGCGACAGACACCGGCACGACCGTCAGCCTCTCGGCCAGGACGGTCGCCATGGACAACCCCATGACCGACCCCAACTGGCGCAACGTGACGTTCATCGCCTGGGTGCTCGACCCCGAGTTCAGCGGGCACCCCGAGTACAGCGTCTACTTTGCCCTCGACCAGTCGGGCAACTACGCCGGCAGCATCTACGACAACTACACCTGCGCAGTGGTGAGTTGCCCCGTGCAGCTCTCCTTCAGCTCCTCGGCCGGCTACGGAGACAGCTTCCCAGCATCCTGCCTACCCGGCGTGACGTCCTTCCAGTGGCTCGTCTACAGCTTCTACGACCCGGTGGCCACCGACACCACCGGTGTCGATGCCTTCGGCAAGTCCCTCCCTGATTTCCACAGTGGGGTCGCACCGTTTGCCGGAGGCGTCAGCGGCGCCTCTACGACCGCTCCCGTGATCACCGATCGGGCCGCCCCCGCCGTGCACGCGCCGACGCCGACCGCCTACTGGCTGCTCGGGAGCAACGGGGCGGTGTACACCTTCGGCAGCGCCCACTTCTACGGCTCCCTCGGCGGCCGGCGCATCTCCGCACCCGTGGTCGCCATGGCCACCACCCTCGACTCGCGCGGTTACTGGCTGGCCGGCGCCGTCGGGGCGGTCTACGCCTTCGGCGACGCCAGGCCGTACGGGCGGGTACCCAAGGCCCGCCTGAGCTCCCCCGTCGCAACCATCACGGCCACCCCCGACGGCAAGGGCTATTGGCTGGCCACTCTCAACGGTGCCGTCTACGCTTTCGGTGACGCCCACGCACTCGCGTCTCGAAGCCGGCCCCGGCTGCGTGGCCACGTCGTCGGCCTGCAACCGACCCCTGACGGCAAGGGGTACTGGCTAGCCATGAGCACCGGTGCCGTCTACCGCTACGGCGACGCCCCGGGGCTACGGCAGCGAGCAGGGTCACCACCCCCCTACTACGGCTCCGAAACCGCGCGCCACCTGGTCAAGCCCCTCGTGCGCATGGCGTCCTCAGGCTGAGGGTACGGCGATGACAGCGGGGCAGCGGTCGGCGCACAGCCACCCGGCGCCCACCGGCTCACCCAGCCGAGCTTCGCAGAGCCGCCGTCCCGCCGAAGTCACCCCAGGCACCACACAGTTCAAGCGCCTCACAAAGTCCGCAACCCGCGGCTACCCGCCAGTCGCTACACCCTTCGCCTACTTCCGCGCTCCAATCGTCACCGCCACACTGGGTGCACGCACCACCCCGCTATGGCGCCACTTCAACCCGGCCACTTTGCTTCTGCTACCTTTGCAGTTGTTTGCGACGCCCGGAAGTGAACTGAACCAGCGGTTGCTCTGGTGTTAAGCGCTTGTGAAGTTCTCGTTGACTCCACGTGAAGTACCCGCAAAGACCGGGCCCCCGCAACGCAGCCGCGCTACGCTGCCCAGCGCACTACCGGGCACACCCTTTACCACGCAGCGAACACCCACCAGACGCAATCTCCAGGAGCCCTGCCCGTGACACAGCCCGAGCCCATCGCCCAGCTCGAAGAGCTGGCCAACTACCGTCATGGACGCTCCCACTCCCTGAGCACCAACCACCCCGTAGACCACATCGACCTCACGGCAGCGGCTGACCCCTTCGACGAGATCGAGATAATCGCCGACCCGATTCTGCGTGCTGCGCGGGTGACCGTCGTCATACCGACGTTGAACGAGGCAGAAAACCTTCCTCACGTCTTCGAGCGCATGCCGCGCGAGGTAGCAGAGATCGTCCTGGTCGACGGCCACTCGACAGACGGCACGGTCGAAGTCGCCAAGGCCCTCTGGCCCACCGTTGTCGTTGTCGACCAGAAAGGCAAAGGCAAGGGCAACGCCCTAGCCTGCGGCTTCTGGGCCGCCACAGGGGACATCATCGTCATGATCGACGCCGACGGTTCGACCGATCCGGCCGAGATACCCCGCTACGTGGCCGCACTCCTCTCGGGCGCTGACTTCGCCAAGGGCAGCCGGTTCATCGCCGGCGGCGGCAGCTCCGACATCACGACCATCCGCCGGATAGGCAATTGGGGCTTGGCGAAGATGGTCAACTACCTCTGGGGCGGCCAGTACAGCGACCTGTGCTACGGCTACAACGCCTTCTGGCGCCGCTGCCTACCCTTCATCACCCCGGACTGCGAAGGCTTCGAGGTAGAAACGCTCATAAACATTCGCGCTGCCCGGGCCAAGCTGCGCATCCACGAGGTCCCGAGCTTCGAGCACGACCGTAGGCACGGGACCAGCAACCTCAATGCCAAGCGGGATGGGATGCGCGTGCTGCGGACCATCCTGGCCGAGCGCGTCCGGCCCTAGGCCCAACTCCCTCGCACCTCGCCCTGGAGCCCCTAATGCCAATACAATACGTCGTCCCCGCTCGCCCACTCGCCACAACGACCTTTCCCGCCACCTCAGCGAGTTCAACTGCTCGTGTCGTTAGGTCTCGAGCACCACTACGCCTCGGTCTCGCAGGTGGTGGCACGGACGTATCGCCCTTCTGCGACCAATTCGGCGGGTTGGTCGTCAACGCCACAATCGACAAATACTGCTACGCAACCATCCAGGAACGTAACGATGGTGAAGTACACTTCATCGCTGCCGATCGAGGCATCACACAGCAGTTGCACGACTCCATAACGTTGCTGCCGCTACACACTGCGATTTATCGCCGCCTTTGCAACGACTACGACCTTCGCTCTCCAAGCCTAACGCTCACCACGATCGCCGAGGCGCCGCCTGGCTCCGGTCTCGGCTCCTCGTCTACCTTAGTAGTCTCTGCTCTCGAAGCGTTCCGCGAGTACTTTGCTTTGCCTCTCAGCAAATACGACATAGCAACTCTTTCCCACTCAATTGAACGCATCGACTGCAATCTGACTGGCGGCCGCCAGGACCAATATGCGGCCACTTTTGGAGGGTTCAACACAATGGACTTCGCTACCTCCGGGGCGGTCATCGTCAACCCTCTTCGGCTAACACCCGCCGTTATACACGAATTCGAAGCATCGCTCGTGCTTTTCTACACCGGCATAGAGCGCTCATCTGCGCAGATTATCGACGAGCAGACTACGCACATTACGCACAATCACCTTGACCGGATTTCTGCGACGCTGCGCCTTAAAGACGAGGCAGCCGCTATGAAAGAAGCGCTGCTCTCGGGGGACTTCCACAAAGTCGCCGAGGTCATTCGCGCAGGCTGGGAGGCTAAGCGCCAGCTCGCGGACGGGATAACGACCCCACGCATCGAGCAGGCCTTCGAACTCGCCCTCTCCCATGGTGCGCTAGCTGGCAAGGTCTCCGGAGCAGGCGGTGGTGGCTATATCATGTTCGTCGTCGAACCGCATCGCCGCCCCGCCCTCACAGCGGCACTAAGCGCGCTCGACGGCCGGGTCGAGCCGGCCCACTTCGTCCAAGAGGGAGCGACCGCATGGCGACTGACCTGACACTGCCTCCCAAACTCTCGCAGCCACTACGGGACCAACCACGCGTCCTCGTCGTAGGGCCTGGACCGCGGTTCATGTCGGGGATTACCTACCACACTGCCTCAATCGTACGCGCCTTGTACCGCGGCCGCGTCCCTGTCTCCGCACTCCTACTACGACAACTATGTCCATCCTCTCTCTATCCGGGCCGCGACCACGTCGGCTCGCACGACATGACCGCCCTCGGGCTCCCCCCGATCCCGACACACGACGGTCCCGACTGGCACTGGGTGACGAGTCTGCGTCCCGCACTGAGTCACATGCGCCAATTCCGGCCCGACATCGTTCTTCTCCAGTGGTGGACGACGGCAACTCTGCACACATATCTGGCGCTCGCTCGCGAAGCACGCAGCCTCGGGGCGGCTGTCGTGCTTGAGCTCCATGAATCCTCGGACGTCGGAGAGTCGAGCATTCCCCTAATAGGCACGTATCGCCGACTCTTTATGCAACTCATGTCCCGCCACACTGACGCTCTTGTGCTTCACTCCCGTTCCGACGCACATACCTTCCCAAGACTCTACCCCACTCTCGCGCGCCTACCCTCCGTAGTAATCTTCCCCGGCCCGTTGGAGCACGGCGGACAACACCTTTCGCAGATCACCCCACGAGCCGTAGACGCATCTTCTCCCATGCGCTTGCTCTATTTCGGAGTAATGCGCCCATACAAGGGGCTGCTTGAACTGGCCCACGCTTACCGCGACTTGGTCACCGAAGGCATCCACGCACACCTCACGGTCGCTGGGGAACCGTGGACAGACACAACGGAAGCCCTCAAGATCCTTGCCGCGCTTCCTCCACAGACAGTCACCGTCATACCGAAGTATGTACCTGACGCCGAAGTCCACACCCTCTTCACCACCTCCGACGCCGTAGTACTGCCCTACCGTCGCGCGTCCGCCTCGGGCCCAGCCAACCTCACCATGGCTGCGGGCCTACCACTCGTCACTACCCGCATTCCCGCTCTGGTCGAAGCCTGCGCCAACTATGAAGGGGTCGTCTTCGCCGAGCCCGATGACCCACAAAGCCTGGCCACCGCGCTGCGGCGCGTTCTGCCCCTAAGGGGCAACCGCTATCACAATCCCCACAGCTGGCACACAAACGCGGCACGCTACCTCGCGCTCTTCAACTCCGTGCGCGACCGGTCTTCGGCCAAGACTGCCTCCGAAGCCCTCTCTGCCCTCTCCTCAACGCAGTGATGCCGACGACGCCCCAAGATGCCGTGCACGCCCACAGCTCTAACACCGTACGCGCGTCTGAGCCTCGCAACTTACCGTACACAACTCGCAATTTAAGGCGGCCTCGCCTACCGCCGCACATAAACGCAGCGCTCCGCGTAGCCGCCTTCCTCACGGCGCTCACCGCCCTACTCACCGCCTACCGCATCGCCCCAGAGACGACCAACGAGGACTATTATCTCCTCTTCTGGCTCGGCTTCGCGGGAGGACTCGGGCTTCTCAGCCTACTCGCACTAAGCGTCTCCTCGCGCCCGCTCTGGCGCACCACCGCGATCTCCGCCACCGCTCTTTACACCCTTGTCCCAAAGCTCGCAATGAGCCCGACCCATCCCATCTACTTCGATGAGACAGCACACTTCGAAATCACCCGCTTCGTTGTGTCGACCGGTAACCTATTCCAGGCGAGCCCGCTGCTTCCGATCGGGCGCGACTACCCCGGCCTACAGGCCGTCACAGCTGCACTCAACTTTCTTTCCGGTGCCCCACTCTGGGACTGCGCACTCGCCGTCGTTGCCCTCGCACACGTCAGCATTCTGCTCATCATTTACCGAACCGCGCGCGAGCTCAGCCTGTCCGAGAGAGCCTCGACTGCTGCCGCCCTCTCCTACGTCCTGATGGCCAACTTTGTTTACGGGGACGCCCAGTATTCCTACGAATCCCTAGCATTACCATTCCTATTCGCTGCAGTACTCTGCTTCCTCGCAGCGCTGAACGCCGCATCACACCTCACTCGACTCCGCTTCTCGGCCCTTGGCCTGCTCGCAGGCACGACATGCATCGTCACACATCACCTATCGGCTCTCGGAATGCTCCTCCTGCTGGCACTAGTGGCCATCCTCTACCGGCCCGATACTGCCCCAGCCTGCAGCACACCATTTACGGCCCTCCTGCGTTACGCCTATCCTCTTCTCCTCACGTCCATTCTGATTCTCTGGATCGGCCTCGTTGCGCCGGCGACCGTTTCATACCTCCTGCCGCACCTCACGTCATCACTCCGCGACTTGTCCGACACCTTGCACGGACTTCTCTGGGGTGCACCCACCCCCATGAGCTCATTCACGCCGTCTCTCGCGACCAACTCCCTTGGGCTTCGCTCTCCCTTCGAGCATTCTGACATACCACTCTACGAGCATCTCGCCGGCCTGCTCGCCCCATTCATTCTCTTCGCGGTCTTCATTACTGCTTGCCTTGCGATCCGTCGTTCCCGCGCCTCACGCCGTACCTCGGCCTGGTATCTAGCTGGCGCGGCGCTATACTTCGTCTCTCTACCTCTCACCTTGCTCCCAGCCGCCTCGACGGGCGCACATCGCAGCTGGGCGACTACATTTTTCGCGGTCTCACTCACAATAGGTACCGCTTCGTCAGCGACGCCCCCTACCAGACATAGGCACATTAGACGCGCCTACCTCTCCACTCGACCCATAGCCCTGGGGTTCCTACTTGTCACGGTATTGATGGGCGACGTTACCCAAGGCACAGCACCGGACTACCGCTTCCCAGGACCTTACGAATTTGGCTCCGACACCCGAAGCGTGACAGCGGAGACCCTAGCCATGGCTGATTGGGTGAAGCGCCACCTACCTCCCCCGGCTCACGTCGTGACGGACCGCTATACAGCGATCGCCCTAACGAACCTCGCGGCCGCGATCCCCGCAGTAAATACACCGCAACTGCAAATTGCTGACTTCTGGTATGACGCATATCCGCCTCCGCCTAACCTTCTTGCACACATGCAGGCGGCTGGCTTTCGGTACATCGTCATTGATGACAGAACAGCTCTCTATGCCCCCCTTGAAGCCGAACTCTTTTACCCTAGCGAGCCCGCTATCGTACCCGCCACCAATCTCACCCGCCTCAGAACCTGGCCCTGGCTGCACACTATCTACCGGTCGACGCACTACGTAATATACCGGGTCTCCTTCCACGCCTATGACAACTGGTATCCGACCCATCGTCACCCTGTCCTCGCCCCATGATTGCTCGCTCCCTCTTCCGAACTGACACTCGCCTCCTTCCACCGCTTCTCGCCTTAGTGACCCTGCTCGCTCTCATTGTCCCCTATCCGTTGCGGCTTCTCCCAGGCATAGTCGGCTTCCTCGCCCCAGGAGCCTCGACTCTTGCAGCCATTCGACAAGATACGCGCCGTGAAGGCGCACTTGAGCTCCTCGGCCTCGGCGCCTTGGCCTCAAGCTCCCTTTACATCATCGGCCTGCTCCTGTTAGACAGCTCTGGCATCCTGATTACGCGTACCTCTGTCGTAGTCTTCGCAGCCTCGCTTACGCTCCTCACGAGCATGACTTACACCCTCCGCTTACGCCTTCTCATGCGCGCTTCCGCGCACACGGATTCCACACATGACTAGCGATGCTCACACCACTTCAGCGGATCACCACGCCACTTCCGCCGGTAGACCCGCCCGCTCTCCACGAGTGCTCCTAGCGACGGACGCTTATCCACCAGCGGCCGGGGGAGTTGCCGCCCACGTCCAGAGGCTAGCCTTGAACCTCGCCCGCCGTGGGACCGAGGTTCACGTCGTAGCTGCCGCATCCGCAGACCAGAAGCGTCTCGATCAACAAGTACGCGTCCACGAAGTGGCTCTCTCGCTCCGGCGAGTTCCCGGGGCCTTCCAGGACCCCGCCAATCCATTTGTCCCACCCTGGCCTGATCCCCGCCTCGTCGCCGCCATCACGGGCGCAGCTCGCGACTTCGCACCGGATGTTATCCACGCACACGGCTGGACCGAGATGTCGGCCCGTCTCGCTGGTGCCCGCCTCGGCCTACCAGTTGTAGTAACACTTCACGACTACGGCCTCTTCTGCCCCCAGAAGTCACACTTCCGTGCGGGAGCAGTATGCTCGCACCGCGCCGGCCTGTCCTGCATGCGCTGCCCAGGCTCCAGTCAGTCTGCTCCCAAGCGCACAGCCTTAGCCTTAGCCCTGGCCCTTCGCCTCAACTACAGTAACCGACCGACCTCCCGCTTCTTGCCGCCCCGCCCGGTAGTGCATTACATCGCCGTTTCACACTATGTCGCTGCGGCTCATTCCCACGCCAATCCCGCCGCACCGGCCGCGACAATAATACCCAACTTCATCGACGATTTCGTACCGGTAACGCCCTACAACCCGAATGGCCCGATTGTCTTTATCGGTCCCGATACACCCTATAAGGGGCTGCCGGTTCTTCTTGAGGCTCAGCAGTCGCTGCCTCTCCACGTCCGACGCCCTGTACTACACATCGGGGGCACTCGTCGATTGCAGCCCGGCTACACCGGCCTCGGCCGTCTATCGCCCGATGGCGTTACTGCGCACCTGCGGAACGCCGCGATTCTCGCGGCGCCAGCACCCTATGCCGATCCGTGTCCCACCGTCATACTTGAGGCGATGGCTCTCGCCCGACCGGTCGTTGCTTCAGCGATCGGGGGCCACAGCGACCTCTTGGCGGTGGGCGGGGGCTTGCTGGTCGAAGCCGGGTCCAGCCATTCCCTCAGTGTGGGGCTTGCCAGTCTCTTGGGCGACCCCTCCCTTGCCGAACGCCTCGGGGTTGAAGGCCGCGCGGCGCTTCAACCATTCACAAGCGACGCTGTCGTCCCACGCCTCATGAGCCTATATGGCTCTCTCATCCCTCGATCTGCAGACACATGAAACCGCGCATCCTCATGGTCACTCCACGCTACCTCCCCGAGTTCGGCGGCGTAGAGACTCACATATCTCACGTCATAGAGCGCTTAGCGAGCGAGTACCGCTTCACCGTACTCACGACGGACCCTACACGTTGCCTCCCGCCTCGTGCCGTCGTCGGCCAGGCGACCGTGCTGCGCGTACCTGCTTTTCCGCGGACTAAGGATTGGCTTTTTGCTCCTGCCCTTCCTCGCTCTATTCGCCAGCAACAGTATGATCTATTGCATGTCCAGAATATTGCGACCGCCGTTGCCCCACTCGCCCTTTGGACATCGCGTCCGTTGGCGACTCCGTTGGTCGTGACTTTTCACTCCGGAGGCCACTCCTCATGGCTGCGGCGCCGGCTTCGAGCGCCGCAATGGTCAATACTCCGGCGGCTGGTGGCCCAGGCCCAAGCCCTCGTGGCGGTGTCACCCTGGGAACGGGATATCCTCGCGCGCACACTTGATGTACCGCTAGACCGCATTACACTCATACCGAACGGCGCTGATATGCCCACACCGCGCCTCGTAAGCTCGGACCTTTTTCCCGGTAGCTACCCCCTTATTGTTTCCGCCGGTCGCCTGCACGAGTACAAGGGTTTCCATCGCGTCATTCGCGCCTTCGCCGTCATTGCTACAGAGCGGGCCAGTGCTCATCTGGTCATATGTGGACAAGGACCCTACGAAGGCGCTCTTCGGCACCTCGTTCAGTCGCTTAGTCTTGAGACGCGCGTTACGTTTTTCCACTTCTCGCCCGCCCAGCGCCAAGCGTATGCAGACCTTTTGGCCCGCGCTGACGTCTTCGCGCTCCTTAGCACCTATGAGTCCCAGGGTCTTGCTGTTCTTGAGGCCCTCGCCCTAAGCACCCCTGTCGTCGTTTCTGACCTGCCGGCGTTCTCGCAGCTTGCGGCCGATGATGCTATCTCGCGCGTACCGACAACAGCCGGCACCGACCTCATCGCTGCCGCTCTGCGAAGTGCCGCACACATACGCGTTCAGTCGCTCCCCTTGCCCACCTGGAACGACTGCGCCTCCCAGCTCGCGACCCTCTACGACCGCATCCTCCGCGAGGGTAGCCACTCATGACCTCAGGCGTCGGATCCCTGTCCCGTATTTCCCCTCGCGCCCACGTGGCTTCTAGGTATTCTAGATATTGACGGCCTCCGGTGGGTCTCTCTCCTCGCCCCCGCCACCCAGGAGCCTTCCACGTGCAACCCACCGACCAATCCCCAGTCCCGCCCCGGCGAGCAGGACGGCCGACGCTGTCCGCGCACCCAGCCAGACACTCGACGCTGGAAGCTCAGCGCTTCCCAAGCCGAGCGCAATCGTCGTCCAGCTCAGTAGGGCAACAGCCGGACGTCGCCCCGGCAGGCGCACCTCCCGGGAGCTGGCTAGCCGGGTTCCCCACGCTAACGCACCGTAGCTCACTGTGGTCGCGGCGGCTGACCCGGTAATCCCCCACATAGGCACGAGGACGATATTCAGACCGATATTCAGGACCGCGGCCGCAACGGTTGCCAGAGCAAGCTGGGGGGTTCTCCCGGAGTCCAGGACACCCCACAGATTGGCGACGAACGCCACGTTCGCCGCCGTCGTGACGGCGACTACGCTCGCAACCAAACCTAGTCCAGAGGGATCGTAGGACGCTGGTGCCCACAGCTTCAGCATCACCGGTGCACCGACGCAAAGTGCCAGCGTGCTTGGCGCTGCGACGCACTCAAGACCTGCCCGCATTTCTTCCGTTAGCTTCCTGCGGGCCGCTGCGCTCCCAAGAGCGAACATCCTTGGCAGCCATGCCTGGTTCACGAGCGTCACGAGCGCCATAGCGAGCGATCCGACCGCGTATGCAACGGCGTATCGCGCTGTCGCCCTTGCGCCGATGTCATGTTGAACCACAAGGCGGTCGCCTGCCATGAGAATTAGGCCGCCGAGCTGCTGAGGGACCAGTGGGAGCGAGAACGCCAGGACGCGCCGCAACTTCGATGCTCCGCCGAACCCTGATAGGCGCGGACGAAGAACGGCAACTGACACGCATAGCGCCGCCAGTTGCCCGACAAGCAACCCCAGCAGGTACGCGCCCGCACTTCGTGAGACGATCAACACTCCAGCGAAACCACAAATCTGGCCTCCGGCAGCCTGCACTAGGCTGATCGCCGTGAACAGCGCCAGCCGTGACTGCGCTCGCAGCAACGACAAAGCGACGCTCGTAGGCGCGGCTAGGACACCCCAGCCGGTAGCGATCAGCAATAGCCCAGTCGACTGAAGGCCCGTCACCGCGCGCCACCACGGACTTGTGGCCATCAGGACGCCACCAGAAGCGCTAGCAGCAATCAATGTGAAGCCCAGCAGGGCGCGCGCGACCGACGTTCCTCCCGGCCTCGTGTGCTCCTTCTGCACGCCCGTTTGAAGCCCCAGGCTCAGAAGCGGACCAAGGATCTGCATGATCGCCATCGCTACCGCGACCCTGCCGAAGCTGGGCGCCCCAAGAGCCCTTGTTATCAGCGGCGTAGCCAGCGCCGCGCACGCCATCTGCAGCGCCGCAACCACGAGGTACAAACTGTCTCGCCCAAACATGGCCCGCAACACATGCGCCGTGCCCTCTGTCCCGGCACTGCTGCCCGCCACATGGACGGTTTCCGCCGCCCCACTCGCGCCCTCCACCGAGCCCGTCATTCCCACCTAGCACCACTTCCTCGAGCTGGGAAACCTTCTTCTCCAGACGTCACACAGGTGGACACGCTCCGCTTACGTCGCAGATCGCCGGTGATCTGTATACTGTTAGCATACCAGAACAGGTTTCTCCTCAACACTCAGCGACGCCTGATCCGGACGTGCCCACCTCAGCGGGCGGGATGGCCGGCGGCATGCTGCCCAATCAGCTATGGACGGTATGGCTTCAGGGTGAGGCCAACGCGCCAGCCGTTGTCCAGGCCTGCCTTGCGTCCTGGCGGCGCCTGCAACCCAGCTGGGAGTTTGTCGTGCTCGATCGAACCACCCTCCCCGACTTCTGTGACTTCAACGTTGATCGTTACGCTCACCTTGATGCTGCGTCCCTTAGTGACCTCGTCCGCGTTGACCTCCTAGCCCGCCACGGAGGGGTGTGGGTGGACAGCACGTTGCTGCCCCGCTTTCCCCTCGAGTCCTGGCTCGCAGAGCGGATGACAAGTGGCTTCTTTGCCTTCGCCAACCCTGGCAGGGACCGCTTGCTCGCCAACTGGTTCCTCGCAGCGGCTCCGTTGAATCCCCTGGTTGTTCATCTGCGTAGCAGTCTTCTCCGCTACTTCGACTTTCCCTTCGTCGCAGGTTCCCGCAAGCGCGTCCTGCGTTCTCTCATGGGCTGGATTCTCCCGCACAGTCGCGCGTTGCCGCAGCTCTGCGTGACGGACGCGGCCCGCCGACTACTTCGCGTCCATCCATACTTCGCGTTCCACTATCTATTCGCTCGAGATCTCGCCACTAACGACGCCAGCTCCGCTATATGGGACAAGACGCCGCGGGTTCTCGCGGACATGCCCCACCTTGCACAGCACCTCGGGTTGGACCGTGCACTCACGCCGGTCGTCCAACACAGCATCGACGCGAGTCCCGCGCCGCTCTTTAAGCTCGACTGGCGCTATTCGATAGCGCCTCAGCCTCATGGCGCACACACCGTACTGTCGTATCTTCTCGCTTCCGCTTCCACTCAGACGACGTAGCACAGCCTGGGTTCAGCCCGTCGAAGGAAAGCGGGTGTTGTGGACGATCACGGAAAGTCGCGATCGGCGATCACCAGAATTCGCGCTGCTGACCTGACCCGGTAGCGGCTCCTCCAAGGGCATCCACCACCGACGGTGGGGGCCCCACCAGCCTCGTGTGCAGGAATGCAACCGAGGACTGGAGGGACCCCACCATGTTGACCCAGGAGGAGTACGTGCAACGAGTGATCGAGCTCCAGCGTCAGGGCTGGAGCATCAAGGAGATCGCTGCCGAGGTGGGCTACCACCCGGCGACCATCTCCAAGTGGTTGAAGGCCGGCGGCCCGCCGGCGAAGCGGACCGTCGACGAGCCCGTCCGGGTCGTCGACGACCGCTGGGCCGCCCGCATCAACGAGCTGATCGCCCCGCCGTCGCGGTTGCTCTCGAGAAGCGTGTTCGAGATCGCGCGGGCCGAGGGGTTCACCGGCTCCTACCCCTCTGTCGTGCGCCAGGTGCGCTCGGTGCGCGGTCCGCGCTTCCGGGTGGCCCCGCAGGTGTCGGTTCCGATCGAGACCGGGCCTGGCGAGGAGTGCCAGTTCGACTTCTCGGACTGCTGTTAGCCGACTCACTCGTTGAGTACGGCGGCCGTATTTAGCGGCACGGAGGGACAGGACGCGCTCCGACGCTCCCGTGCTTGCGGTGTCGTTCCTGGTGGCGACAGCGTGAGGACGTCCTTGTACGCGCAAGGGTGAGTATTCCGGTGTCATGCCGACCTCCGCGTTATGCCGACCTCCAAATGAACCTCCTTGTCTGAGGCGGTGATCGGGCGGATCGGGTCGGCATAATCAGAGGCCCTCGAGAAAGCGGAGCAGGGGGTCAGG
>JAJZIY010000042.1 GCA_021828475.1 Actinomycetes bacterium | reverse complement strand
GCTCGCCCGAGCGTGCCCAGGAGGCGATAGCGGTCCTGGCCCGCATCCCCGAGACGCCCGAGGTCCGCCACCTCCTGGCTCAGGCCAGGGTGGGCGGCGAGGCCGACAAGGGGGACGCCGGCGTCACTTCCAAGCTCGACGCCCTGCTCGACAGCGTCAAGGCCGACCCGGCAGCCAGGCGGGAGTACCTGGACCTGCTCGAACTGATGGGAGACGATCCCCGGGTCCCCGAGTACCGCAAGGCGCTGACCTCCAGGCTCTTCTGAGGGCTTCAGCGCAGCGGTCGGGCCCTTGCGGGTAGCCTCGTGGCGCCATGGCGAGCACCGGAAAGCGCACCCGACCGGCGGCCCTGCTGGAGCTCGGCCACCGCCGGTACGACATCACCAGCAGGGCGCTGGTCATGGCCATCCTCAACCGGACGCCCGACTCGTTCTTCGACCACGGTGCCACCTGGGATTGGAGCGACTTCTGGCGCCGGGCCGACGAGGTGGTGGCCCAGGGTGCCGACCTGATCGACGTGGGAGCAGTCAAGGCAGGCCCTGGCCCCGAGGTGACCGTGCAGGAGGAGATGGACCGCCTGCTCCCGGCGGTCGAGGGCCTGGTGGCTCGTTTCGACGTGCCCGTTTCAGTCGACACCTGGCGCGCCGGGGTGGCCCGGGAGGCCTTCGCCCTGGGCGCCGTGGTCGGCAACGACATCAGCGGGTTCGCCGATCCCGGCTACCTGGCTGTGGCGGCCGCCGCTGGAGCCAGTGTCGTCGCCACCCACATCCGCCTGGCACCCCGGGTGCCCGATCCCGAGCCTGTCTATCCCGACCTGGTAGCGGACGTCTCGCGCTTCCTGTCCGAGCGCGCCGAGCAGGCAATCGCAGCAGGCATCCCGGCGCAGCGGGTGATGCTCGACGCCGGCTTGGACCTGGGCAAGACGCCCGAGCAGTCCCTGCAGCTGCTGCGCTCGTCAGCGGCCCTGGTGGCGCTGGGCTACCCGGTGCTGCTCTCGGCGTCCAACAAGACCTTCCTCGGAGGGCTCCTCGGCCTCGAGGTCGACCAGCGCCGGGAGGCCACGGCGGCCGCCCACGCCCTGGGGGTCAGCCTGGGGTGCCGGGTGCTGCGCGCCCACGACGTGGTGGGCGCCCGGCGGGTGCGCGACATGGTCGGCGCCATCCTGGAGGCCCGGTGAGCCGGCCGGGAGCGGCGTGAGCCCGGGCCGCGCCGTCAAGCCTGGGGCCGTCAAGCCTGGGGCCGTCAAGCCGGGCACGCCCGCGGCCGCCGAGCGCGCTAGCGGTGGGCGCGGGGCAGGCGAGCCTGGCAGCGGTGCCGTAGCGGTCGCCTGGCTCGTGACCGGCGACGACGCCGCCCTGGTGTCGCAGGCGCTCCGCCACCTGGTCGACGAGCTGGTCGATGGACGCGACCGCTCCCTCGTCGTCGAGGACATGGGGGGTGACGACCTCGACCTCGCCGCAGTGGTCGACGCCTGCCAGACCCCGCCGTTCCTGGCGGACCGGCGTGTCGTGGTCGTACGCGACATCGGGCGCTTCTCGGCCGACCAGGTGCAGCCGGTCATCGGGTACCTCGATTGCCCGATGGAGACCAGCAGGCTGGTCCTCGCTGCCGGTGGGGGGCAGCTCCCGGCCAAGTTGGTGACCGCCTTCCGCCAGTCACCGGCGGCCACGGTGGTGGGCACGGACGTCGGCGCCAGGGAAGCCCACGACTGGGTGACCGGGCGGTTGTCGCGCAGTTCGCTCCAGTTGGCACCGGCGGCCGCCTCACTCCTCGAAGCGCACCTCGGCGAGGATCTCAACCGGCTCGAGGCCCTCCTCGCCACCCTGGAGGCCGCGTACGGCCCGGGTGCCCGGTTGAGGGCGGAGGACCTCGACCCCTACCTCGGACAGGCGGGAGCGGTCCCACCCTGGGACCTGACAGACGCCATCGACCGGGGCGAAACGGGGACGGCCCTGTCCCTGCTGCACCGCCTCACCGATGCCGGCGCCAGGCACCCGCTGGTGGTGCTGGCCGTCCTGCAGCGTCACTACGGCAACATCCTGCGCGTCGAGTCTCCCTCCATCGCCACCGAGGGCCAGGCGGCGGAGGCGCTCGGGATAGCCAAGGGCCGCAGCACCTTTCCGGCACGCAAGGCGCTCGACAGCGCCAGGAGGCTCGGGGCGGCCCATGTCGGCGAAGCGGTGACCGCTCTGGCAGACGCAGAGCTGGCACTCAAGGGCAAGCTGGACATGGACGGCGTCCTCGTGCTCGAGATCCTCGTGGCCCGGCTGTCCCGGCTGTCCCGGGTGTCCCGGGTGGCTCGGCGGGGCTGACCCGGCCGTCGAGACGAGGTGGCCGGCGGCTCGCCGTCCCACCGGGCGCGCCAAAGGGGCCGGCGCCCCGAGCACCGGCCCGCAGGTGTGAGAGGTGCGCTGGCGCTATTCGGCGGCCGCGCCGGCGGACAGGAGGGTGTTCGCCTTTCGCATGAGCGCCGACTTGCGGTTGGCGGCCTGGTTGCGGTGGATGATGCCACGCGCCGCAGCCTTGTCCAGCCGCTTGACCGCCAGGCGCAGGTCGTCTGTCGCCGTCTCGGCGCCAGACCCAGCTGCCCCAAGGGCGGTCTTGATGCGGGTCTTGACCTCGGCCTTTGCCGCCTTGTTGCGCAGGCGCGCCTTCTCGTTGGTGCCTATACGCTTGATCTGGCTCTTGATGTTCGCCACAGGGTCGTACACCCTAGCAGCCTGGGCGGCACCGTGCCCCCGCCACCGTCGTGTCGAGCGTCCCCCGCTCCCGGGCCAGGCTCCGGAGACGGGCGCCTGCGCCCGGCCCGGCGCCGCGTCGGCCAGACTGAGAGCTGCGAACCATGAGCCAACCACGTCCCAACACCACCCAGCCCGACAAGATCCGGAACCTTTCGGTCGTCGCCCACATCGACCACGGTAAGTCGACCCTGTCGGACCGCATCCTGGAGCTGACCGGGGCGGTCAGCGCCCGCGAGATGCGCGACCAGTACCTCGACTCCATGGACATAGAGCGTGAGCGGGGCATAACGATCAAAGCCCAGAACGTCCGCGTGTACTGGAAGGGCTACACCATCCACCTGATCGACACGCCCGGCCACGTCGACTTCGGCTACGAGGTGAGCCGCAGCCTGGCCGCCTGCGAGGGGGTCGTGCTGCTCGTCGACGCCGCCCAGGGGATCGAGGCCCAGACGCTGGCCCACGCCTACCTGGCCCTCGAGCACGACCTCGAGTTGGTCGTGGTGCTCAACAAGATCGACCTGCCGGCGGCCGACCCCGAGCGCTGCGCCGCCGAGATCGAGAGCGTCCTCGGGGTACCGGCCGCCGAGACCCTCAACGTCTCGGCCAAGACGGGCGCAGGCGTGCCCGGGCTGCTCGACGCCATCTGCGAGCGGATCCCTCCTCCCAAGGGGGACCCGGGCGCACCCCTTCAGGGACTGATCTTCGACTCGTACTACGACCAGTACCGGGGCGTCATCAGTGCGGTCCGCATCGTCAACGGGGTCATGGCGAGCGGCACCAAGGTCCGCTTCATGCAGACCGGGCGGGTCCACGAGGTGGAGGAGATCGGCGTGCGCCTCCCCACGCCCAGCGAGGTCGAGTCCCTCGGGCCGGGTGAGGTCGGCTACCTCATCGCCGGCATCAAGGACGTGGGCGAGGCGCGCTCGGGCGAGACCGTGACCGAGGCGGCCCGGGCCGCCGACGACGCCCTGGACGGCTACGAGGAGCCCAAGCCCATGGTCTTCTGCGGCCTCTACCCGGTCGACGGCGACGAGTTCGAGTCGCTGCGCGAAGCACTCGAAAAGCTGCGCCTCAGCGACTCCTCGGTCTCCTACCAGCCCGAGAGCTCCGCCGCTCTCGGTTTCGGCTTCCGCTGCGGGTTCCTCGGGCTCCTGCACATGGACATCGTGCGCGAACGCCTGGAGCGAGAGTTCAACCTGTCGCTGATCGCCACCGCTCCCAGCGTCGAGTACATAGCCAGGCTGACAGACGGCACCGAGTTGCGCATGCACAGCCCGTCGGAGATGCCGGCCCCCCAGAAGATCGAGGTCGTGGAGGAGCCCTTCATCCAGGCGACCATGCTCCTGCCCTCCGAGAACACCGGCACCGTGATGGACCTGTGCCAGTCGCGTCGTGGCGAGATGCTGCGCATGGAGTACCTGTCACCCGAAAGGGTCGAGCTCGTCTACAAGATCCCCCTGGCCGAAGTGGTGATGGACTTCTTCGACGCCCTCAAGAGCCGCACCAAGGGCTACGCCAGCCTCGACTACGAGCCGGCCGGGTTCGCCCCCGGCGACCTGGTCAAGATCGACATACTCCTCAACGGCCTCCCGGTCGACGCGTTCAGTGCCATCATCCACCGCTCCGATGTCATGGAGTACGGGCGCCGCATGACCGAGAAGCTGCGCGAGCTCATACCCCGCCAGCTCTTCGACGTGCCCATCCAGGCCGCCGTGGGCGGCAAGGTGGTGGCCCGCGAGACCGTCAAGGCCAAGCGCAAGGACGTGCTCGCCAAGTGCTACGGGGGCGACATCAGCCGCAAGCGCAAGCTCTTGGAGAAGCAGAAGGAGGGCAAGAAGCGGATGAAGAACATCGGCCGCGTCGAGGTCCCCCAGGAAGCTTTCATCCAGGCGCTGCGCCTCGAGTCGTAGCGCAAAGCCGGAGGCGGCCCACCCACTTCGCCGGCCGGGCCGTCCTGTGGCCCTGGAGCGACGCGCAGGTGGGCCAGGGTGGGCCCGGGCCGGGACGGTCCTAGAACCTCACCTGCTGCCAGTGGTGGCCACCGTCCCTGGTGATGGCGAGCGACAACGGGCCGGAGAACGACTGGGACGCCTGGGTGATGGCGACCCCCTGGGAGGGGCTGGTGAACCCCACGTAGGGCACGTTGCCCTGGTACACGGCCTGCCAGTGGTGGCCGCCGTCGAAGCTGGCCAGCAGCCTGCCGCCTCGGTCACCGAACAGACAACCGGGTGCCGAGGTGGCGGCCAGGACGATCGGGGGTGCCTGTGGCCCGGCGTTCGGGTAGCCGGCGCCCAGCTGGCTGACCGGCCGGAAGTGCACGCCCCCGTCCGTCGACTCGTAGAGCCAGTAGGAGCCGATGGCGGCACCCTTGGGCGCTGCGGGCGACAGCGCTGACGCGTAGCCGCCCATCTGGCATTCGGCGTAGAGCACCGAACCGTTGGCCGCAGCGGGCACGGCGTAGCTGTCACCAACAGACTTGCATGGCGACGACCAGCCCACCCACTGCCCGTCCGGCAGCAGCCGCGCGCTTCCCGTGGTACCCCGGTCGTTGCCCTCCACGAGCCAGCCGCGCCCACCCTGCAGGACGATGCTCCCGGTCGGGTTGGCCCCGCCCGCCGGGAAGCCGAGTTGAGGCGTCGCCATCTTGTGCCACGCGTCTACCCGCACCGGCGACGAGGCCAGGACCGCTCCGATCTGGGTCGTCGAACTGGACTGCCCCAATGCATAGACAGTCCCTCGGGCCGCCTCCAGGTCGAAGATCGGGGCCTGGGCCGTCATGGCTGGCAACGAGGAGATGTTGCGCCAGGTGCGCCCTGCGTCGTGGGTCGACCAGAGCACCGCCCGCTCGGTGCCGTTGAGGGCCACCCCGCCGAAGATCCAGCCGTCCCGCAGGTCGGCGAAACGGACCGTCACCCCTGGCCCCGCGCTCAGCTCGGGGTACCCGTCGACGCGACGGTCGACTTGGCCGAGCAGGCCCTGGGGCAGCGTCGCCACCGACCATGTCCGGCCCCCGTCGGCGGTCTGCCTCAGTGCCAGGCACCTGCCGGGGCCCTGGCACGGCACCGACCCGAGCGCCCAGCCTGCGCTCAGTGACACGAAGGTCACCGAACCGGGCTGGAAGGCCTGCGCGGCCGGCTGCGCCGTGGGCGTCGAAGCGGTCCGGGCCGGGGCCGCCCCGGCGGGCACGGCACCCGGGAGCACGGCCGCGCCCAGGAGCACGGCCGCCGCACCGGCTCCCACCACCACCGCCCAGGCCCCCGGTCGCGGCACCCGCCTCAGTACACCAACTGACATGCCCTGCCTGTCCGTGGTTGCAGTCACGCCTGCTAAACGTAGCCGGGCGGACGCCAGGTTTCAGCGGGGCCGGGGGAGGCCTCCCCAGGTCCGCCACGACCCCGCATCCGGCACCCAGGCCCCCACGGCAACAGGCCCACGCCAGCGCGTGCAGGCCGACCTGTTCACCGGGCGCTGCGCCGGCGCGCCTATCGTTGGGCTGCCCGGTCGAAGGGGTGACCGGCTCGAGCCCAGGAGGCTGTTGCGGTGCCAGACCCGTCTCTCCCGCAGTACCCCGACTACCCGGGTGCCGCCGCTCAATGGCCGGTGGCCCAGGCGCGGCCCAAGACCATCACCCGGGCGATGCAGTTCATGTACGCCGGGGCGGCCATGAGCCTCATCACGCTCGTCCTGGGCGCCGCCGACTCCAGCGCCTACAAGACCGCCATCCGCAAGGCCTTCCCCAAGTACACCCAGACCCAGGTCAACAACGCTGCCAACACCGCAGTGACGATCGCCATCGTGGCAGGCCTGATAGGTGTGGGCCTGTGGCTGTGGATGGCTTGGGCCAACGGTCGCGGGCGCAACTGGGCGCGCGTGCTGAGCAGCGTCTTCTTCGGTATCGCGACCCTTGGCCTGGTCAGCAACCTGGCCCAGCACTCACCCGCCGCTTCGCTGGTCGTCAGCCTCGTCGAATGGCTCATCGGCCTGGCCGCCATCCTGCACCTGTGGAACAGGCAGAGCAGCGCGTACTTCCACGCGCCCAAGCCCTGACGCGACCGCTTCGGACCGGCGCCCGTCTGAGCGGCGGCACCGACCCGGTCAGCTCTTTCGGCCCAGGTAGCCCTCGGCCTGCAGGTGCAGGATGATCTGCTGGGCGGCGGCCTCGGCGCTCACCTCGGTGGTGTCTATGACCACCTCGGCGTCGGCGGGCTCCTCGTAGGGGTCGCTGATGCCGGTGAACTCCTTCACGATGCCGGCCCGGGCCTTGGCGTAGAGGCCCTTGCGGTCCCGGGCCTCGCAAACCTCGAGGGGGGTGGCCACGTGCACCAGCACGAAACCACCGACGGGCTCGACCGTGCCCCGGACCTCGGCGCGCACCGAGGCGTAAGGGGCGATGGGGGCGCATATGGCGATGCCGCCGTTTTTTGTGATCTCCGAGGCCACCCAGCCGATACGGCGGATGTTGATGTCGCGGTGCTCCTTGGAGAAGCCGAGCTCGGAGGACAGGTGCTTGCGGACCAGGTCGCCGTCCAGCAGGGTGACGGGGCGACCGCCCTCTTCGAGCAGCTTGGTGAGCAGGATCGAGGCGATGGTCGACTTGCCCGAGCCCGACAGGCCGGTGAAGAACACCGTCACGCCCTGGGCCGAGCGCGGCGGGTAGGAGCGGCGCAGCTCGGTGGCCACCTCGGGGTAGGTGAACCAGGAGGGGATCTCGCGCCCCTCGGCCAGGCGCCGGCGCAGCTCGGTGCCCGAGATGTCGAGCGTGCGCGCCCCCTCCGGCACCTCGTCCACGGGCATGTACTCGTCGCGGTCTTCGACATAGACCATGGCCTGGAACGGCACCACCCCGATGCCGAGCTCCTCGGCGTGCTCGCCGAGCAGGGCCTGGGCGTCGTAGGGGCCGTAGAAGGGCTTGCCGGAGGAGTCCTTGCCCGGCCCGGCGTGGTCACGGCCGACGATGAAGTGGCTGGCGCCGAAGTTCTTGCGGATGATGGCGTGCCAGACGGCCTCGCGCGGGCCGCCCATGCGCATGGCCAGCGGCAGCAGGGCCAGGTCGGCGGTGGCGTGGGGGTAGCCCTTCATCACGGCCTGGTAGCAGCGCACCCGGGTGTGGTGGTCCACGTCGCCGGGCTTGGTCATGCCCACCGAGGGGTGCACCAGCAGGTTGGCCTCCACCTGGTGGGCGGCCCGCAGGGTCAGCTCGACGTGGGCGCGGTGCATGGGGTTGCGGGTCTGGAAGGCCACGATGCGGCTCCAGCCGGCAGCGGCGAAGCGGGCCCTGGCCTCGGCCGGGCCCAGGCGCAGGCCCTTGTAGTCGTAGTGGTGGGGCAGCGACAGCACCTCGAGGCGCCCGGCCAGATAGATCGGGCCGGCCTTGTCCATCAGGTAGGCCACCCCCGGGTGGGCCTTGTCGGTGGTGCCGAAGACGGCCTTGGCCTCGTGGTCCTTGTCCGGGCGCCACGACTGGGCAACGTGCAGGACCGCCAGCATGACCCCCTCGGGGTCCCTCAGCGCCAGGGAGGTGCCCACCGGGGCGGCATCGGCGGTCGCCTCGGTGACGTCGAGGTTGACGGGCATGGGCCAGATGGTCCCGTCGGCCAGGCGCATGGCGGACAGGACGGCCTCGTAGTCCTCCTGGCCGAGGAAGCCGGTGAGCGGCGAGAACCCACCGTTGGCCAGCAGCTCCAGGTCGCACAACTGGCGGGCGGACAGGTCGAGCGAGGGCCACGAGGCCGAGGCCGCCTTCAGCTCGGCTGCCCGCTCGGGGCTCACCACTAGGTCGACAAGTGCCCCTCCGTGGGGCTTGGTCAGCTGGTCGGGCACAGTTCCTCCAAAAGGGGTCGCTCGCTGTTACACGGAGCTCACAATTCTCGACAATTTTAGTCGGGATTCTTCGCGGGCCACAAACCCGCCTCCCTCGAGCGACGACGGGGCTGCCCTCGCCAGCCTAACCAGGCACCCTTCCCGGCGAACGACCGCACCCTCCGACAGGCCCCAGGTGCTGGCACTCGGTAACCTTGAGTGCCAGACATGTTGGACGAACGCAAAGCAGCCATCCTTCGCGCCGTCGTGGAGTGCCATATCCGCACTGCGCAGCCCGTCAGCTCGGCCTACGTCGCGCAGCTGGGCGAGCTCAGCGTGTCCCCGGCCACCGTCCGCAACGAGATGGCGGTACTGGAGCAGGAGGGTTACCTGTTCCAGCCCCACTCGAGCGCCGGGCGGGTCCCAACGGACAAGGGCTACCGGTTCTTCGTCGACTCGCTGAGCGGCCCCACGCCGCTGGGCTCTGACCAGGCCGAGCTCGTGCGCATGTTCTTCGACCGGACCCATGGCGAGCTGGAGCGGACGCTGTCGGAGACGAGCAGCCTCCTGTCGCGGCTCACCGACTACGCCGCCGTCGTCGTGGCGCCAAGCGCTCCCGACCCGGCCCGGGTCCGCTCCCTCCAGCTCGTGCAGCTTTCGCCGCACCTCTGCCTGGTCGTGGCGGTACTGGCCAACGGCGCCGTGGAGCGCCGCTCGTTGGAGAGCATGGCCGACATGACCGAGGCCCAGGTCGAGCGGGCGGCTGCCGTCGCCGCCTCCTTCCTGGTCGGCTCCACGGTGGACCGAACGGGTCGGCCCGCGCCTACCGGGGACCCGTACGCCGACTCCCTGGCCCAGGCTGCGGTCGACGGTCTGCGCGAGCTGAGCGCCGAGGACAACCAGGCGCCGGTGTTCGTCGGGGGGGCGGCGCGCATGGCCGCCGCCTTCGAAGCCGTCACCACCATAAGGACGGTGCTGGGGATACTCGAGCAGCAGTTCGTCCTTGTCAGCCTGCTGAAGGACGTGCTCGACCGGGGCCTCACCGTTGCCATCGGGGCCGAGCACGGCCTGGTTCAACTGGCGGAGTGCTCCGTGGTGGTTGCGCCCTACGAGGTCGACGGGCAACGAGCCGGTACGGTGGGCGTGCTCGGCCCGACCCGCATGCACTACGACCAAGCCTTGGCCGCGGTCGCCGTCGTGTCGAAAAAACTGGGCAGGGTCCTGAGTGACGGCGAGCCCGTGCGCCCGGGTAGCAGGGACGACGACAGGCAAAGGAGCGCTGGCTAGACGTGGCTGGGGAAGACTACTACGCCACCCTCGGCGTGAACCGCAACGCCACCGACGACGAGATCAAGCGGGCGTACCGCCAGCTGGCACGCACGCTGCACCCGGACCGCCACGCCGGCTCGCCAGCCGACGCCGAAGCCAACGAGGAGCGCTTCAAGCTCGTCAACCGGGCGTACGAGACGCTGAAGGACCCCGAGAAGCGCCGCCAGTACGACATGTTCGGTGCCGAGGGCGAGCGGACGGGCGCGACCGGGGACCCGTTCGGCTTCGGCGGTGCCGGGCTGGGCGACATCTTCGACGCCTTCTTCGGCGGTGCGGGCCCCTTCGGGGGCACCCGGGCCTCGGGACGCAGGGCCGGTCCGCCGCCGGGCGAAAACGTCGAAGCCATACTCGACCTCGAGTTTGCCGAGGCCGTCCTCGGAGCCTCCAAGGAAGTCGTCGTCAGGGCACCCTCGGCCTGCGAGGCCTGCTCCGGCACGGGTGCCAGGCAGGGTACGACCCCGGTCACCTGCTCGACGTGCAACGGCGCCGGTGAGCTGCGCCGGGTCCGCCAGTCCCTGCTCGGCCAGATGGTGACGTCGAGCCCGTGCCCGCGCTGCGGCGGGACGGGCGAGGAAATCCCCTCCCCCTGCCCGGAGTGCCGCGGTCAGGGTCGGCGCACCCAGGAGCGCAACTACACCGTTGAGGTACCGGCCGGTGTCGACGACGGCTCGACCCTGCGCCTCAGCGGCCGGGGCGCTGCCGGCTTGCACGGAGGCCCCCCGGGCGACCTCTACCTGCACCTGCGTGTCAGGCCTCACCCGGTGCTCGCCCGCGACGGCTACGACCTGCGCGCCACCCTACGGGCCACGATGGCACAGGCCGCACTCGGCGCCCATCTCGAGGTGGAGACGCTCGAGGGGCCGGAGGAAGTCGACGTCCCACCCGGTTGCCCCAACGGCCAGGAGGTACGCATGCGGGGCCGCGGGGTCCCCCACCTGCAACGCCGCGGACGGGGCGACCTCGTCGTGAGCATCGAGGTGCAGACGCCCACCGACCTGACACCGTCCCAGGAGGAGCTGCTGCGGCGCTTCGCCGCCGAGCGGGGAGAGGACGTCACCCCGGCGGAGGCCGGCCTCCTCTCCCGCATCCGCAGCGCCTTCAAGTAGGGCACGCCCGATGGCCAGGGTGGCCGCCCAGGTCTTCGTCGACGACCTGAGCCGCCTGCAGCTGCGCGACAGCGATGCCCACCACCTGGCCAAGGTGCTGAGGCTGCGCCCGGGCGAGGCGGTGACCGCCTCGGACGGCCGTGGAGGGGTGCTCGGCTGCCGGTGGGACGGGACCTCGGTGGTGCCGGCACCCGGCGCCGTGGCGTCCTACGACGAGCGGCCCGGCCCCGAGATCAGCGTGGCGTTGGCACTGACCAAGGGCGACCACCCCGAGTGGGCGGTGCAGAAGCTCACCGAGACCGGGGTGGACCGGGTCGTCGTCCTGGTGAGTGAGCGTTGCGTCGCCAGGTGGCCGGCTGCTGCCGTGCCGAGGCAGATGGCCCGGCTCCAAGAGGTGGCCCGCCAGGCGTCCATGCAGAGCCGCCGGTCGTGGTTGCCCGATCTGCAGGGGCCCGTCAACCTCCGTGACCTGGTGGCCGCTTCGCCGGAGGCTGCTCTGTCCCTGGCCGTCCCGGGAGCGGGCCCGGTCTCCCTGACCTGCGCCACCCTGCTCATCGGGCCCGAGGGAGGTTGGACGGAGGCGGAGCTGGCGGCCGTGCCCCGCCACGTCGGCCTCGGACCGCACGTCCTGCGGGCGGAGACAGCGGCCGTCGTCGCCGGCGCCCTGCTCGCCGCCCTGAGGTCCGGGCTGGTACTCGAGAACCCCGTCCTCAACCCTGGCGGCGACGGGCGGCAGCGGAGCTGACGGCGGACTTGACGGCGGCGGCGCCGACCACGACGGCGCCCGTGCCGAGCAGGCCGCACAACACCGCAACGACGGTCGCCACCGGAGATCCCGGAGCTACTTGGCCGGCTACGGTGCCGGCAGCGGCCGACAGGAGCACGAACAGGACGACAGTGGCGCTGACGAGGACGAAGATCCTCGTCGACCGGCCGAGCGTCCACCACCGTGGCCCGCCCAGCGCCGTCCACCCGCCCGGGGGCGGGGTGGCGTCGGCCTGGCGGACCGCGCTCGCATTGGCACGTTCGTACTTGCGCCGGTAGCGGCGGCTTCTCGCCACTCTCAGGCCGATACGGAAGGCGATGCCCCGCAGGCGGGTGGGGCGGTGGGACAGCCATCGGCTGGCGCCGAGCCGGGCTGCGATGAAGAGAGGCCAGACGACGAGCAGCGGCAACAACAGGACCGAGGCGAGCACCGACAGGTACTGGAACCCTATGAGCTCGATGTTGTCCCTCGCCGCCGCCGACCTGGGGTCGGCCACTGCGGCCTGCTCGAACGCGACCGCTCCAAGGGTCCATCGTCCGCTGCCACGCAGGGCGAGGCCCAGGTTGTTCTTGGCCGCCGAATTGTTCGGGTCTATGGCCAGGGCATGCCTGCAGGCGACCTCGGCGGCCCGCCAGTTGCGAGCCTTGACAGCCACGAAGCTCGCCATCACCCAGGTGTCCGCCAACTGCGGGGCCAGCTCCAAGGCCCGCCGGGCGGCGGCGTCCGCCTCGGCCAGCTGCGACCCGGCCGCCAGGGCCTCGGCCAGGACCAGGTGGTTCATGGGGTCGACGGGACCGATGCGTACCGCCTCGCGCGCCTCTGGTACCGCCTGGGCCAGGAACGACTTGGCGTGACGGTGCTTCTCCTTGGCCAGAGCGATGAAGGCGATGGCACCGAGGCGGTGAGCGTAGGCCCAGAGCGGGGCGAGCGACACGGCCCGGCCGGTGGCTTCCACGGCCTCGAAGTTGCGGCCCAGGCCAAGCAACGCCCGGGCCATGATGCAGTGCAGGTTGGCGTCGTCGGGACTGGATGCCACCGCCTGGACGGCCAGGTCCAGGGCGTGCTGGTAGCGCCGGGCGTCTATCAGCGCGTTGCATACCGCAGCCGCCTCGCGCGCCGGCGCGGCGGTCAACGTCGCCTCTTTCCCCGCTCCCGCAGGTAGTCGGCCAACTCGTCGTAGTCGCCGGCGCCGTTGGCGAAGGTCACGAAGTTGCGGGCCATGTCCAGCCACGCCACGGTCGAGGGCCTCATGGCGCGCACAGAGGACATGAGGTCGGCTGCTCCGATGGGCCTGACCACTCCGGTCCGGACGGCATCGGCCATGGCCAGCTGGGCCGCCTCTTCGCAGACAAGTCTCAGATCTGCACCGGAGAACCCGTCCGTCGTCGCGACCACGGGGCCCAGGTCGATCTCCTCGACGGGGCGCTCGCGCAGGTGGTAGCGCAGCACGGACTCCCGGGCCCGGGCATCCGGCGGCAACACCAGGATGCTCTTGTCGAAACGTCCGGGCCGGCGCAGGGCCGGGTCGACGTCCCACGGCTGGTTCGTGGCGCCGATCAGGAAGAGGCCCTCGTTGGAGGGCCCCATCCCGTCCATCTCGGCGAGCAGCTGGGCCACGACGTTGCGGCCGGCGTGACGCTCGAGCGCTGACCGGCTGTGCCCGATGGCGTCGACCTCGTCGAAGAAGAGCACGGCCGGGGTGCGCCGGCGCGCCAGCTCGAAGACTGCGTGCAGGCGCTTCTCCGAATTGCCCAACCACATGTCGAGCACGTCGTGCAGGCCCACGCTGAAGAAGCTGGCGCCCAGCTCCCCCGCCACGGCACGGGCGAGGAACGTCTTGCCACAGCCCGGAGGGCCCCACAGCAGCAGTCCCCCTCTCAGGTCCGCCCCGAAGAGCCGGCGCAGCTCGGGGTTGCGCATGGGACCGAGGAACGCCGTCTGCAGCCGGCTCTTGACAGCGTCCAGGCCGGCGACATCCTCCAGGGTCACGCGCTTTCCCGCCTCCTCGCCGAGCAGCGCCGCAAGCTCACCGTCCCAGTCCACGCCGGGCCCGCCGGCATGGTCCTCCGCCAGCTCGCGGGCCTCGGGAGCACCTGGCCCTCTCGGGCCGTCGGGGCGGGTGCCCGACAAATCGTCGCCCGGGGCCGGCCGGTCACCAATTGCCCCGCCGTGACCGCCCGTCTCCGCTTGCCCGCCGCCCGTCGTGCCGGGGGCGGCCGTGTCGCGTTGCGGCCCCGTCCCGGACCGGTTCGCATGCGGGCCTCTCAGCCCGGCCGGCCCGGCCCCGCCCAGCGCATCGTGCAGGCGCCGCCAAGCCGCTGCCTTGGAGTGGTCGCCGGCGATCTCGGCCGCGCTGGCGGCGATGCCCAGGGCCTCGACGTTGTCGGGGGCGCTCGACAGCACCCGTTCGACGTGCACGAGCGCTTCCCGAGCCTTGCCCGCCCCGAGGAGCAGCGTGGCCAGGTGGCAGCGCAGCGCCGCATTGGCCGGGTCGGCCGCCACTGCCGCCTCGAGGGCGGCGATCACGCTCGGGTCGGGTGCCACCGCCAAATACTACGGTCCGCCCGCCCTCCCGCTTTAGGTGCTTCGGGTAGCACCGCCGGAGTGGGCGGAGCTCACCAGCTCTTGTCTATGGACACGTACTTGACTTCGAGGTACTCCTCGATGCCTACGTCCCCGCCTTCACGGCCGAGCCCCGACGCCTTGACCCCACCGAAGGGCGCCGCCGGGTCCGAGACAACTCCCCGGTTGAGGCCGACCATGCCGACCTCGAGAGCCTCGGCGACCTTCAACGCCCGGCCCAGGTCACGGGTGTAGGCGTAGGCCACCAGGCCGTACTCGGTGCTGTTGGCCAGCTCCACCGCCTCCTGGTCGTCGTCGAAGGAGAACACCGGCGCCACGGGCCCGAAGATCTCGGTGCTCGAGAGCTCCGCGTCGCGGGGCACGTCCACGAGCACCGTCGGTTGGTAGAAATAGCCGCGCCCGGGGGGCGACGACGCTCCGCACAGCGCCTTGGCACCCCTGGCCAGGGCGTCCTCGACCAGGGAGCCCACCTTTTGGCGCTGGTCCGAGCTTATGAGCGGGCCGACGCCGACACCCGGCTCGGTACCCCGCCCGGGCCGGAGAGAGCCCATGGCGTCGGCAAGGCGCTCGGAGAACTCGGCCACGACCGACGAGTGGACGTAGAAGCGGTTGGCGGCAGTGCACGCCTCACCCATGTTGCGCATCTTGGCTGCGAGGGCGCCGGCGACAGCGGCACCGAGGTCCGCGTCAGCGAAGACGACGAAGGGCGCATTGCCCCCGAGCTCGAGCGACACCCGCAGCACCTTGTCGGCGCCCGCGGCCATCAGCGAGCTGCCCACGCCGGTCGAGCCGGTGAACGACAGCTTGCGCAGCCGGGGGTCGCTCAACAGAGGCTTCGTCACCGCAGAGGCCGACGATGCCGTGACGACGTTGAGCACCCCGGCAGGGAGCCCGGCCTCCACCAGCACGCCGGCCATTGCCAGCGACGACAGGGGCGTGAGCCGGGGTGGCTTGAGGACCATCGTGCAGCCGGCGGCGACGGCCGGCCCCACCTTGCGGGCCACCATGGCGGCAGGGAAGTTCCACGGGGTGATCAGCAGGCACGGCCCGACCGGCTGGCGCATGACCAGCACCCGGTTTGCGCCGCTGGTCGAGACCTTGTAGTCGCCCCTGGTACGCACCGCCTCCTCTCCGAACCAGCGCAGGAAATCTGCGGCGTACGCCACCTCGGCGCGCGACTCCGCCAGCGGCTTGCCCATCTCGAGAGTCATCAGCAGAGCCAGGCCGTCCACCCGCTCGGTCATGAGCTCATAGGCGCGCCTCAGGATCTCACCCCTCTCGCGGGGCGCGACGGCGGCCCACTGCTCACGGGCCTGCGCCGCCGCACCCAGGGCGGCTACGGCGTCGTCGGGCGTCGCGTCGGCGACCCGGGCAAGGACCATCCCGGTGGCGGGGTCCTCGACCTCGAAGGTGGCCCCTCCCGATGCCGGTCTCCACTCCCCGCCCACCAGCAGGCCGCTCGGCACCGACGCCAGTACGCGGCGCTCGTCCTCTGCTGTCGGCGCGCCACGGCCGGCAGAGCCGGGGGTGCCGGTGCCCGTGCCGGCCCCCGGGCTCACAGCCGGCCCCTCAGTGGACGGCCGGCGGGAGCAGGCGGGTTGTCGGGGTCGACCCCCGCGTCCCGGCACGCCCGCCGCCGGCGCAGGTCGGCCCAGCTGCGGTCGATCTCGGTCTGGATGTCCATCAGCGCCCTGCGCTGGTCCTCGCTCGAGCCGGTGCCCCCGTGCTGGCGCTCGATTTGGCGGTAGTCGCCCACCAGCTCGTTGATGTGCCTGACGATTTCTGCATCTTCCACCCTATGCTTGTACCCGGGACCTGCGGGCGCCAGTGCTGGTGCGCACAGGTCCGGCGAAGCCGACCTCACCGGGACCGGGGGCGGGCCTCGACAGGACGCGACGGCGCAGTGCAGCCGGGGTGTGCAGGGGCCGGCTCGTCGCGGCCGAAGGAAAGAAAAAGGTGTCGGAGGCACCAGTTCGGGTAGGTACTCTGCCGAGCTGTTTGTGGCGTCGGCCACAAACCGTCCTGTAAGGGAACAAACGTCCTGGCTCGGGCGTTACCTTCGTTGCAATGACAGACTTCGTGCGCCGCACTGCCCGGGGCGCCATGGGCGCCGGTCCTGACCTCCTCGGCCTCTACCTCGATGAGGCCGGGAGCTTCCCACTGCTCACCAAGGCCGACGAGATGCGCCTCGGCCAGGTCATCCAAGCCGCGCAAGCCGCCCGTGAGGAGCTCGGCACAGCTACCGACGTCACGGCCCGGCGCAAGCGGGAGCTCCGTAAGGCCATCGGCGCCGGCGAGGACGCCACCACACAGTTCATCAACTCCAACCTGCGGCTCGTGGTATCGGTGGCCCGCAAGTACCAGTGGTCGGGCCTCCCCCTGTCCGACCTGATACAGGAGGGCAACCTCGGGCTCATCCACGCGGTCGAGAAGTTCGACTGGCGCAAGGGTTTCAAGTTCTCGACCTACGCCACGTGGTGGATCCGCCAGTCCATCGGGCGGGCCATAGAGAACACGGCCCACACCGTGCGCATCCCGGCCCACGTCGGCGACGAGATCCGTCGTGCCCGGCGGGTGCAGGGTGAGCTCGAGGCCCGCAACGGCCGCCCGCCGACGCTGGCTGAGCTGGCCGAGGCGCTCGAGCTGGACGAGGCCGCCCTGGCCGAGCTCCTGCACTACGACAGCGACCCCGTCAGCCTGGACGCCGCAGTCGGAGAGGACGGCGACACCAGCCTCGGGGACCTCGTGGTCAACCACTCGGCGCAGTCGCCCTTCGAGACGGTGGCCCAGGCCCTGCTCGGAGGCCACATCGAGGAGTTCCTGAGCCGCCTGTCCGAGGACGAGCGCCGGGTGCTGTCGCTGCGTTACGGCTTGGACCGGGGAGAGCCCCGCACCCAGGGCGAAGTCGGCGAGCTGCTCGACCTGACAGCCGAGCGGGTCCGCCGTATCGAGCGCGACGCGCTCACCAAGTTGCGCCGGGCGCTGGCCGGCAGCGACGCCCGCGACCTCCTGGCCAGCTAGCGCCGGCCGGCTGTCCGCTGGCTCCACGGGGGCCTAGCACGGCCAGGGCTCGCGCCCCGGTCGTGCATCCCGGAGCTGGGCCTGTGCCGTCCGTCCCGTGCGGTGCAGCCCGCTGGCCGTCGCCGGTACCGCTGGTAAGTTCGCGAAAGTGACCCCCGTCCGCGTCCGCATGGCGCCCTCCCCCACCGGCTACTTCCACGTCGGCAGCGCCCGTACCGCCCTCTTCAACTGGCTGTTCGCCCGCCAGCATGCAGGCAGCTTCGTGCTGCGGATCGAGGACACGGACGCGCTGCGCAACCGCTCGGAGCACGCGGCCGGCATCGAGCGGGCGATGCGCTGGCTCGGTCTGGACTGGGACGAGGGGCCCTACTTCCAGTCTCAGCGCGCTGAGTTGTACGAGGCCGCGATCGCCAGGCTGCTGGCGGGGGGCCACCTGTACGCCTGCGATTGCACTCCCGAGCTGGTCGCCGCCCGCAACAAGGCCACCAACCGGCCACCGGGCTACGACGGGTACTGCCGTGACCGCGGCCTCGAGGCCGCACCAGGGCGCCTCCTGCGCTTCCGCACCCCCGACGGCGGCAGCACCACCTGGACTGACGTGGTCAGGGGCGAGGTCACCTACGAGAACCGCTCCATCGAGGACTTCAGCGTCCGCAAGTCCTCCGGCCAGCCTCTTTTCATACTGGCCAACGTCGTCGACGACGGCGACATGGCCATCACCCACGTCGTGCGGGGCGAGGACCACGTGCCCAACACCCCCAAGCACCTGCTGCTCTGGGAGGCTCTGGGCCTGGGGGCGCCTCCCACGTTCGCCCATCTGCCCCTCCTGGTCAACGCGTCGCGCCAGAAACTGTCCAAGCGCCGGGACAAGGTCGCCCTCGAGGACTACCGCGACGACGGCTACCTGCCCGAGGCCATGGTCAACTACCTCGCCCTGCTCGGCTGGTCCCCGGGCAACGACCGCGAGTACCTCACGCGCGACGAGCTCGTGGCCGAGTTCCGCCTGGACCAGGTCAAGTCCTCCCCCGCCTTCTTCGACGAGAAGAAGCTCTCGGACGTCAATGCCTCCTACCTGCGCTCCATGCCGGCCGAGGCCCTGGTCGAGCGGGCCCAGGAGTGGCTCGCCGGCCGGTGGTCACCTCTGGCCGGCCTGGTCCAGGAGCGGGCACGCACGCTGGCGGAGGTCTACTCCATGGTGGACTTCCTCTACGTCGCCGAGGTCAAGGTCGAGCCGGTGGAGTGGGCCAAGGTCCGCCGCCAGCAGCCGGCCTTCACCGACCTGCTCGGCCGGGCCGAGGAGGCGCTGGCGGCCTGCGACTGGGACACCGACGCCATCCGCGGCGCGGTCGTATCGGCCGGCGAGGCGGTGGGCGTGACCAACCTGGGCAAGGCACAGGCACCCGTCCGCCTGGCCGTTACGGGTCGCACCGTCGGGCCGCCGCTGTTCGAGGCGCTGGCCCTGCTCGGGCGCAACCGCACCGTCGCCCGGGTCGCGGCCGCCCGGCGCCGGGCACACGAGGAGGACTCCGCCGGCACCTGAACCCGGCGTGTCACGGCGGCCCAGCCTCACACACCCCTCTGTCCGCCTCGGCTAGCATGTACCTCTGCCCGTTCGGGGGTGGTGTAATCGGCAACACTACAGGTTCTGGCCCTGTCATTGGGGGTTCGAGTCCTCCCCCCCGAGCTTCGGAGGTCGCACGGCTCCTCCGCCCGGCCTACCGGGCAGCGAGCGTAAGCTTCGCCCCGCTGGAGGAGCCCGTCGGCCCGGTCCGGGCCCGGGCGCAACGGGCTTGTATGGTCTACCTAAGGACGGGAGGGCATATCGGCGCATTCCCGGCAGTTGGCGCGCCAGATCGATAAAGCCACCCCTCTCGGCGCGCCGTTAATAGCGGTGTGAGCTTGACGGGGCCACCCAACCACAGCCGAGACCTGCAGCGAGCCGCGAGGTTGGGCGCCTACAACACCGCCGGCGCGTCCGTCGTGCTGACGGCCTACGAGTTCCTGGCCGACCCCCGACCGTTGCGGCTGTGGGCCTACGCGGTGGTACTGGCCGTCGCCGCCATCGTGCTCGGCACCGTCTTCGCCTGCTACCGCCACCTCGTCGACGAGCGCCGCGCCCTGGGGGCGCTGTACGCCTGGACCGTCGTCGAGGTGCTGCTGGTCGGCACCGCCGTCGCCCTTTCGGGCGGTGGACGGTCGTCGCTGTACCTGATGTACGCGTTGACCTCGGTGTTCGTCGTCAGCTACTACCCCAGGCGCTCCCAGGTCCTCCTCGGCGCGCTCACCCTGGTCTCGTACATGGGGGCACTGGCCGTCGACGGCTGGAACGTGAGCACGGCAACCCTGACCGTCCGGGTCGGCATCGTCTCACTGGTAGCGGTCATGGGGGCCTTCATCGCCGCCGAGAAGGACCGCCTCGCCGCAGAGTCCATGCGCCGGGCGCACCTCCTGGAGGCAGTCACGGCAGCGGCACGCGAGGTCAACGTTCTCGACGCCGGCCGCGTCCTGGCCGCCGTCATCCGGGGCCTGGACAAGCTCGGCCTCGAATGGGCGCACGTCTCGCTCATAGACGAGAGCTCCGGCACGTACAGCATGGTCCACGCCCAGGGCATCCCCGAGGAGTACCTGCGGGCGGCAACGCCGGTGGGCAGCGGGATCGTCGGCCTGGTGTACCGCAGCCGCGACACCGTGCTGCTCGACCGGGACGAAGCGCTCCACTATGTCGTCCCGGTGCTCAACCAGCGCACCCCGGAGCTGACCGCCGTCATCGGCAGCCCCCTGTGGCTGGACGGGCAGTTGGCGGGTGTGCTCGCCGGAGCGAGCAGGCGTCCGCAAGGCCTGCGCCCCGAGGACGCCGAGGCATTCGAGCTGCTGGCCGGAGTGGCCAGCCGGGCGCTGGAGGGTGCCCGGAGGTTCGAGCAGATGGCGCAAAGCGAGGCCCGCAACCGTCATCAGGCGTCGCACGACGACCTCACCGGCCTCGCCAACCGCTCCCTGCTCAACCTGCGCCTTCGCGAACAGTTGAGCTCCGCCCGCCCCAACCGGGGCCGGGTCGCCCTCCTACTGGTCGACCTCGACGACTTCAAGCTCGTCAACGACACGCTGGGTCACGGGGCGGGGGACCAGCTCCTGGTCACCGTCGCCTCCCGGCTACTGACCTGCATGCGCGACGGGGACACCGTCGCCCGCCTCTCGGGCGACGAGTTCGCCATCCTGGTCATCGGCCTCGGCCCCGAGGACCTGGACCGCCTGGCCCGCCGGTTGCTGGAGGCCCTCAGCCGCAGCTCCGAAGTCGGCGGCCACTCCATGTCGGTGGACGCCAGCATCGGCATAGCCCTCGGACCGGCGACCCCGCTCAACGAGGTGGAGCTGGACATCGCCGCTGCCGAACTTCTGAGCAACGCCGACATGGCCATGTACGAGGCCAAGCGGGCCGGCAAGCACTGCCACGTGGTCTTCGACCGTGCGATGAGCGACCGCCTGCGCAAGCGCATGGCCATCGAGGCCGAACTTCCCCACGCCATCGAGGATGGCGAGCTGCGGGTTCTCTACCAACCCATCTTCGAGCTGGGCGACCGCTCGATCTCGGGCTTCGAGGCCCTCCTGCGATGGACCAACCCCAGGCTCGGCCAGGTGTCGCCCGTGGAGTTCATCCCCATCGCCGAGGAGACGGGCGCCATCATCCCCATCGGCCGGTGGGTCCTCCAGCAGGCCTGCGCCGAGCTCCAGGCGTTGCGCTCGGAGGACGCCGGCTGGGCAGGCCTGGGGATGAGCGTCAACCTCTCGACCCGCCAGCTGCGTGACCCCGCCCTCGTCGAGCACGTCAAGAGCTGCCTGGCCCAGTACTGCATCCCCGCTCACCTGCTCACCCTGGAGATCACAGAGTCGAGCCTGCTGCAGGACACGGCGTCGTCGCAGGCCAGGCTGGGCGCACTGGGCCTGCTCGGGGTCCAGGTGGCCCTCGACGACTTCGGGACCGGCTACTCCTCCCTCTCCTACCTGCAGCAGCTGCACGTCAACTGCCTCAAGGTCGACAAGTCCTTCGTCGACGGCCTGGAGAGCCAGGCCAACGGTACGGGGCGCGCGCTCATCCGCAGCATCGCCGAGCTCGGCTGCGCCCTCGACCTGAGGACGATCGCCGAGGGCATAGAGACCGAGGGGCAGCTCGAGGTCCTGAGCCGTCTCGGGTGCGGCCTGGGCCAGGGGTGGGTGTTCGCCCCCGCCGTCCCGCCGGAGAGGATGCGCGAGCTGCTTCGCAGCGCCGGGGCGTCCCCTCGCGCCGAGGGTGGTTCGGCGACGGCGCC
>JAJZIY010000041.1 GCA_021828475.1 Actinomycetes bacterium | reverse complement strand
GCGCGCTCGCCGCGCCTGCGACCGGCCGTAGCGTCCGGCTACCTCCTGGCCATGGCGGGAACGACCGTGCTGCTACTGGCCCGCCAGTCGGGGACGCCCGCCACCGCAACGTTCTGGGCCGAGGACGGGCCGATCTTCTACGCGCAGGCAGCCACCCTGCCCGTCGCCCGGGCCCTCACCACCACCTACAACGGGTACTACCAGCTGGTGCCCCGGCTGGTCGCCGAGATGGCCCGGGCAGCCCCGCTGCGGGACGCGCCGGCGCTGACGGCGGTGGCCGGCGCCATGACGGTGGCGGCCTGCGCCTGCCTCGTCTTCCACGCCTCGCGGGCTCACCTGGCGTCCCTCCCCGCCCGGCTCGTGCTGGTCGTCTCCATGGTCCTGCTGCCCACGGCGACGGCCGAGCTGCTGGACAATGCGGTCAACGTGCCCTGGTGGCTCTTCTTCGCCGCCTTCTGGGTGCTGCTCTGGCGGCCGGCTACCCGCACAGGCAAGTGGCTGGCCCTGCTCGTGTGCGCCCTCGCCGCCGGCTCGGAGCCGCTGGTGGGCCTGTTCGTCCCCCTGGCAGCGGCACGGGTGCTGGCCCTGCGCCGCCTCGACGAGCAGTGGGCGCCGGCCGGGCTGGTGGCCGGGCTGGCCTACCAGGCTGTCGGCCGGGTCGTCGGCCCGTCGGCACCGTTCCCGGGCCGCTTCTCGCTCTGGAGCACGACCGAGGCCTTCTTCCAGCGCGCCGGGCTCAGCCTGTTCGCTGGGCAGAGGGGCGCCGACGCCGTCCTTCACTGGCACCCGGTCGTGGCCGCCGGCCTCGGTGCCGCCGCCTGGGCCGCCGTCGTGGCAGTCGCCTGGGCCTCCGCCCGGGACGGTGGTAGGCCGTTCGTGGCGCTCCTGGCCGGCTTGTCCCTACTGGTCTTCTTCGTACCGGTGTGGCTGCGCGGCGTCGGCACCATGCTGGGCTTCTCCCCGGTCGAGGACGGCAGCCGTTACGCCCTGGTCCCCATCCTGCTCACCGTGACGATGCTGGCCGTGGCGGTCCAGCACCGCTCCGACGCACGCCACGGGGCGACCGGCTCACGCCGTGGCCGGGCGGGCGCCCGTCACGTGCGCCGCCGGGCACCGTCACTCGGGGCGGCTGCGCTGTGCGTCGCCACGCTGGCCCCGGCCTGGGTGGCCGACTTCAGGGACACCAACCTGCGCTCGGGCGGGCCGTCATGGTCATCGCAGGTGTCGGCCGGCACCGCGCAGTGCCTCCTGCGGCGCGCCCGGACGGTCTCCCTCGTCACGGACCCACCGGGCTGGACCATGGCCCTACCGTGCTCGTTGCTGGACGGGCACGGGAGCGGACCCGGCGCCTGACGCCCCGGTCAGCCCGAGCACCCTCCGGCCGGCCCGAGCACCCCCCGGCCGTTGCCCGGCGCTACCAGAGCCGTCGGGCCTCAGGACGGAGCCGTGCCCGCCGTGCCGTAGACCGAGCGCCAGTCGAAGATCAGGCTGTGGTCCAGCTCGCTGCGCCCGTCGTCGTAGTGCAGCCGCTCGGGCGCCACCACCAGCCGCTCACGCCACGCGCTCATGTTGTCGTAGTGGAAGTTGCTCCCACCCCGGCGCAGGCCGGCCCTGTCCACCTCCAGGCGCCGCCGCATCTGCGCCTCGCTGCGCATCGGGTAGTGGCGCAGGTTGAACATCGTGGGGAACCTCTGCCCGAGCGGGGCGTTGTGGTTGAACTCCCGGACGTTGGTGGCGCTGGCCCGCCAGGCCCGGATCCGAGGCCCGCAGTCGGCGAAGAGGCAGTAGTGGCGTACCCGGTCCACGGCACGCTCGACCGCCACGTCGTCGGCCGCCGTCCACCAGTAGTTGAAGTTGTTGAACTGCACCCAGTCGTATGGGGAGGCCAGGACCTCCTCCACCCAGTCGCGGTAGGGACGGGCGCGGTCCGGGCCTTCGAGGAACTCGTCCTGGTCCGGCCAGGACACCCAGTCGTAGCGCGAGACGTACTCGGCCAGCAGGTGCTCGGACATGGCCTGGTACAGGCCGTAGAAGTCGACGCTGCGGGGCACGGTGCGCAGCTCGACCATCTCGGCCCGGAGCCGGCGCAGCACCTCGGGGGTCTCGTCGGTCGACCCGTGGTCCCACACGACCAGGTCGTGGCCCTGGGAGCGCAGGTAGCCGACGGCGTCCTGCACCAGGTCGCCGTCGTTGTAGCAGAGCAGGGCCCCGAGCAGGCGCGGTGAGGAGCTGGCCATCTGCGGGGACAGGCTATCTTCCGGTAGCTTCGCGGTCGGTGGCACACAGCGGGAGACCAGCCGGAGCGGCCGTCCTCGGCATGCACAGGAGCGGCACGAGCGCCGTGGCGGGCTTCCTGGCCAAAGCCGGCTTCTTCGCCGGAGCGGATGACGACCTGCTGGCGCCGGCCGAGGACAACCCCAAGGGCTTCTTCGAGCGCCAGGACGTCAACGCCCTCAACGACTCCCTGCTGGCGGAGCTGGGCGGGGCCTGGGACAAGCCACCTTCGCGCCGAGCGGTGAGCGGGCGTGCGGCCGCATGGCGCCCCCGGGCACAGGCCATGGTCGACGCTCTCGCTGCCGAGGCCACCGACCGCCCCCTTGTCCTGAAGGACCCCCGCATCTGCCTGTTGCTACCGGCCTGGGAAGCAGCCCTGGAGGGCTTCGCCTTCGTGCTCGTCGACCGCAGCCCCATGGACGTCGCCGCCTCCATCAGGCGCCGCGACGGGCGGCCGCTCTACGTCGCCCTGGCCCTGTGGCAGTCCTACTGCACCGAGATGCTTGCCGGGTTGAGCGGCCGGCGCGTGGTCGTCGTCCACTACGAGGACTTCGTCCGCGACCCCCAAGGCGAAGGCCAAGCCCTCCTGGAGCAGCTTTCCGAGGCCCTGCCAGGGGCCCGCCTCGACGCCGGGCCGGCATCGGGCTTCGTCACCTCCGACATGCGCCACCACAGCACGGGCACCGGCACCACGGCCGCCCTGCACTCCATGACCGGGGCACAGCTGGCACTGGCCCGCTGGATGGCCGAGCTGCCGGCGGGTTGGTGCACCCTCGACCCGCCGGCGCCTCTCACCGACGAGGCGGAGGCAGCCCGGGTGGCGGCGACCGAGCACTACGACGCCGTGGCCGACCGCCACGGGATGGAGACGGCCTACGACACCGAGCGCCACCGCGCGCTGCATTTCGAGCAGGCGACCGAGCTCAAGGACCGCCACATCGACAACATCGAGGCTGCTCTCACCCACCAGCAGGCGCGTGCCGAGGCAGCCGACGAGCGGGCCACCGGCCTGGAAGAGCAATGCCGGGACCTGGAGGAAGCCAACGAGGCACTGCAGCGTGAGCTGGCGCACTTGAGGCAGGACAGCCGGGCGGCAGCCGGCAACCTCGTATCGGCAGCCCGCAAAGCCCTTGGCGGGCACGGGGACTGAGAGCGCCGGGGCCCTTGACGTCGGGGCCCACGCCGGTCGGTCTGCCTCCCGGCGGCGCCGTCCAAGGGCTGCCCGCCCCAGCCCGCCTGAAGTCGCCACCGGCCCTCAGGTAGGGCTGCAACTGCCGCCGAGGTCCGGTGCCCACATGGCCACGCTCCAGGTGGCTCCAGCGCCCGACTGGCGCTGGCAGCCTGTGCCCTGGTTGACAGCCCCGTCCACCACGACCCGGCGCGGTGCCTCCGACATCGACGGGTTGGAGGCGCCCCCGTGCCCGTTGGTGACGAAGTTCTCCCATGCACCCTTGAGATAGGCGTGGGCGTCGGAGAAGACGAGCGGGTCTTGGTATGTCCCGGGCACGCGGCTCGCGCTGGTGTGGACCTCGGCAGCCAGGTCGGCCCAGTGCATCTGGCCTGCGTAGCGCGGGGGCAGGTCCATGACCCACAGGCAGCTACCGTCGAGGGTCGCCTCGACGCGGTCGATGGTGCGGTCCGTGCCGTCACCGCCTGCCTGGGCAGCGGTGCCGGGGCAGTTGGCATGGCTCGTGGAAAGCCCGAGGTCTTCGACGCCAAATGTCCCGGAGGTGACGGTACGGCCCCAGAACTCGTGGGTGCCGTTGCCCGTCAGGCAGGGGTAGTCGACCTCGACGAAAGCATGGTCACTGTGGGCCCGGCCCAGGGGGTAGGAGTAAAAGACGCCGGCCTGGACGAAGGCCTTGCTCGACCTGCCACAGCCCGTGTAGTTGGTGGCACCGGCCTGGAGCATCACCCAGGCCGACGTCGAGGGGTTGGAACGTTCGTCGCGACAGACCGTGGCCGGGCCTATGTGCGCGTAGACCCCACCGAACCCGCCGGTCACTTCGTCGGTGACGTCGTCGAAGCCCGAAGGCTCGCTCCGGTCCGTGCTGGTGCCCGAACCCGGGCATGTCGCCAGTGTGTTGGGGTTGTCGGTCGGGGAACCGGACGTCGGTGCCTGCCCTGGCCCTTGCCAGGTGAAGGTGGTGGTCCAGTGCCCGGCGGCGGTCTCGGTCTCGATGGTGGCCTCGGCTGGCCTCGCCCAGTTCTGCCCCACCGCCACACACCGGGCTTGGGCGCCGCACGACAACCCGTAGACGTACTGGGGCCTCAGGCCACTGGCGGAGGTGGACAGTGCCCCGTCCGGGGCCCCCGAGGCCGAGAGGGGCTGGATCCCGGCGTAGTACTCGGAACCTGGTTTTGTCTTGCTCACGGTGGCCGCCATGGCGCACCCGGCGGCCCAGCAGCTCACAGCATTGGCATACCAGGTGACATAACCGTCCAGGACGGGCAGCACTGTCTCCGACCAGGTGGCCCCTCCGTCGGAGGTGGCCCAGGCAGAGCCGAAGCGGCCGGGCGTGCCGGTCCCGCACCAGCACCAGTTGAACCAGTCGCCCACCGCCAGGCAGTGCCCGCCCGCCTGGCAGCTCACGGCGCTCGGCCCCCCGCCCGCCTGCTTGGTGCTGATGGCAGCGACGTGCCAGCTTGTCGCCGGGGCCGAGCTCCACAGCGCAACGGGCCGGGAGCGGGACTCCTGCCCGGCGGCCGGCGTGCCCGCCAGGTAGGAGGACGCCCCCAGGGCCACGCAGTGGGCGACCGAGGCACACGAGACCGTCTCGAGCTGGCCCTGGCTGATGGGCAGGGGGACGGGCGCCCACGTGGCGCCCCCGTCGTGGGTCGTCATCAGCTCCGGGCTCAACTGGACACTGCCCAGCACCAGGGCGCCCCCCGTCGCCACGCAGCTGCCCGTGCCCGGACAGCTCACGGCGTCGAGTGCACGGGCGCCTGCAGGGACGTGGCCCACCCGTGAACCGGTCGTCCCCTGGATGCGCAGCACCACAGCCGCAACCGAGTACCACCTGCCCCGGTAGGCGGTGCGCGTGCCTCCGACGGCCACGCACGTGGTCGTGGACCAGCAGGACACGGCACGCAGGTTGGCGTCCATGGCCGGCAGGTCCACAGCCACCCACGACCTGCCTGCGTTGGTGGTCCTAACGGCGATCGGCTGGAAGGAGCCACCGAGCACCTGCCCGGCGGCATTGTCACGGCTCGTCTCCACCGCCCCGACGGCCACGCAGACGGCGGGGCTCGGGCAGCTCAGTGCATTGAAGCCACTGGACACGGTCACCGTCGGCCCGGTGGCGGCCACCGCCTGCACGGGACCGGGGACCAGGAGGCCCACCACTCCGGCAAATGCCAACAGCAAGCTCCGGTTACGCACCACGGAACCCCTTTCATGAGACACGGCGTAAGCACTCCCCGCGCCCAACCGTAGGCGACAGCGCTCGCGCCCGCTGCTCGGAGTGCTGGGACGGGCCAGCCCAGGGGTGGTGGCGGCGGTCCCAGCCTTCACGTCCCGTGGCCCCCTCCCACCCCCGTCCGGTCCGTCGGTGACGACGGCGTCCTCGGCGGGCGCACCGCCGGGGCCGGTTCTGCTACCGGCCCCTGCCTGCGGGGACGTCCGGCGCTCTGGCTGTCGACGGCCACGGGTCCTTCACTGCGCCACGACCAGGCGCTCCCGGGTGGCCCCGAAGAGCCGCACCGACGTCAGGTAGCACACCGCCAGCAGGCCGGCGCACCAGGCGAAGGCCTCCCATGCCACCCCACCGGCATGGCCGTACAGGAGCAGCGAGCGCATCGTCTCGACGACGGGCGTCATGGGCTGGTGGTCGGCGAAAGCCCGGACGGGAGCGCTCATACTGCTCGTCGGGGCGAAACCGGGGCTCACGAAAACCAGCAACAACAATATGTAGCTGAAGGATCCCGCACCCTCCACAGTCCTCGCCATCAGACCGAACATGAGGGCGAGCCACGTCGTGGCCACCGTGAGGGCGACGAAGGTCATCCAGGCCGCCGCTCCGGCATGGGAGCGGAAGCCGACGGCGACGCCTACGGTCATGACCGGCAGTACCGAAAAGAGGTTGGACAGCAGCGACGAAAATGCCTGCCCGCTCAGCACGGACGCCGGAGCGATCGGCATCGTGCGGAACCGGGTGATGATCCCCTTTTGCATGTCCATGCTCAGTCGCACGGCCGCGTAGGCGATCCCGCTCACGACCGTCATGGCGACCACGCCGGGCACGATGAAGTCGATGTAGCTCACGGGGCCGTTGCGAAAAACGCGGCCGAAGCTGCCTCCGAACACGTACACGAAGAGCAGCATGAGCGCGACGGGCATCGCCGCCACGGTGATGATCGTGTCCGGGCTGCGCACGATGTGGCGCAGGCTGCGCTTGGTCATGGTCCAGGTGTCACGCAACCGGTGCATCCTGCCTCCCTCCGTGGTGGCCGACGACCTGCAGGAAGGCCTCGTCCAACGTCGGCGTTCTCTGTACGAGCCCCGCCACTTCCAGCTGTGATGCCTCCAGCACGGCGAAGAGCCGGCTCAGCCGGGCGACGGTCCCGTCCGTGGTGACCGTCAGGGTCAAGGTGCTGTCGTCGCGGACCGGGTCACTGTCCGCAAGCACTCCGGCTGCCCGCTCCAGGTTGCCAGTGCCCGCGAAACGGATTTCGACCTGGCCGTGGGGCAGCATGCTCTTCAGTGCCTGTGGCGTGCCGCGGGCCGCGACGCGCCCGTGGCTCAGGATGGCGATCTCGTCGGCGAGGCGGTCCGCCTCCTCCAGGTACTGGGTCGTCAGGAAGATGGTCTTGCCGCCGGCAGCCATGAGCTTGATGGTGTCCCACATCATGTTGCGGCTCTCGGGGTCCAGCCCTGTGGTCGGCTCGTCGAAGAAGACGACCGCCGGGTCGCCGACAAGGCCGAGCGCTATGTCGAGCTTGCGTCGCATCCCTCCCGAGTACGTCGCTGTGCGGCGGTCGGCCGCCCCTGCGAGGCCGAACTGTTCGAGCAGTGCCTCCGCTGTCGCGGCCGGGCTCCGGACATGGCGGAGCTCGGCGATCAGCACGATGTTCTCGCGCCCGGTCAGCAGATGGTCCACGGCGGCGAACTGCCCGGTGAGGCTGATCGACTCCCGCACCCTGGCAGCCTGCCTCGTCACGTCGAAGCCCCCCACCCTGACCTTGCCGCTGTCAGGGCTCACGAGGGTGGTGAGGATGTTGACCACTGTCGTCTTGCCTGCGCCGTTGGGACCGAGGAGGGCAAAGAGCCGCCCCCGCTCGACGCTCAGGTCGACGCCGTCCAGGACCAGGTTGCTCCCGAACGACTTTCGCAGGCCTTCGACTTCGACCGCCACGTCGCTCTCAGTCACGGTCGGCCTCCCATGGCCCGGGTTGGCCCGGGACGTCACGTGGCCCACCGGGCCCCGGCAGGTCGGGGCCGGCCGAGCGGAAGATCCGGACGTCGCCGAAGCTGGTGCGCGCCCTGACCTCGACCGAGGGCGTCCCCGGGGCAGGGGGCCCGGACGCCTCCAGGCCGTTGAGCACCTTTCCCCACGACGTCTCCACGTCGAGCAGGGCGGCGACGCCATGGCGGATGCCGATCTCGACCTTGCCCATCGCCGTGAGCGCGCTCACCCTGCCGCTGGCGACCTCGTCGATACGCACGCTGCCGTTGGCGGTCTTGGCCTCGACGTCCGAGGCTGCCCGCCCGACCCATATTCTGCCGTTGGCCGTCGTGGCCCGCAGCCCTCCGAGGACGTCACCCACACGCACGTCGCCGTTGGCGTTCTTGACGACCGCCGGGCCGTCGACCCGGGCCACCTGTACGGCGCCCGACCCCAGGCTCACTTCGCAGTGCTCCATTGCGCTCTCCACGGTGATGTCGCCGGCGCCGCTGCGTACCTGCACCGGACCGGCCTCGCCAACGTGGACGTCGCCGGCGCCGCTCTTCAGCACGCAGTCCCCCAGACGGCCGGACGTACGCAGGTTGCCGACGCCCAGCTCGCCTCGCACCCGCGAGCCGCTGGGGACGGCTATGTCGACCCTGACAGAGCCACCGTCGCGCCAGGCCACGTACTGGCGCCAGGTCCGCGGCGTCTTCACCGTCAAGGTCCCCTCGTGGTATTCGACCCGGGCCGCCTCGCAAGCGGCGACGTCCGACTTGCGCTCGGGATTTGCCGGGCGGACCTCGACGACCGTGTCCGTACGGTCACCGGCCGCTATCTCGACGCTGCCCGCTCCGATGTCCAACGAGACGAAAATGGGCGCGACTGTATAAAAGGTAGGCACCTCTCCTCCTTGTCTGTCCTGTTGTCGGTTCTCTGAAAAAGAAGGCCGGCGCGCCGGCCTCAGCGGGCCCAGCCCACGTACCGGCGCCCCTTCACGACGGGCATCGCCGTGTCGCTCGCCGCCGGCGCGGGCCGCTCCAGGGCGGCTGAAACTGCCTTCACGAGCCACGCGTTGAGCGACATCCTCTCGGCGGCGGCGGCCTGCTCCGCCCTCAACTTGAGCTGGTCGGGCAGGCGCAGGTTGACCCGGGCGGTACCACCCTCGTCGGCGTCGGCAGCAACGGGCGGTGCAGGCACGGGCTGACCTGTGAAGCCGGGCCCGTCACCCTGGTCGCCAGGCCCCGCCGCGAGCGGGGGCACGGGTGCGGCAGGCTGTCGCACGACGAACTCGGGGTCGCGGCCCCGCAGCCTCAGCTCCACCGAGCCGGGGGCCAGCTCGCATGTGATCTCCTCGGCCGCAGCAACCAGCGCGTCCTGGAGGGCGAGCCTGACGGCGGGATCAACCGCAGCGGTGAGCCGCTCCGCCACAGCCGCTGCCTGCTCGTCCCCGGCGCCGCCGGTGAGCACCAGTTGGCTCTGGATCGCCTCCACGTACGGTCGCAAGTCCATGGTGCCATTGTGGCACCACTCATGGCACCACGTCAATCCATCTTTGGCGCCTAAGTGACTCGGTGGCGCCGCCCGCAAGGCCCTGGGCGGGCGCGGGGCCTCCTCCTCCGACCGGCGCTTGGCCTACCTCCGTCTCAGGCCGTTACCAGCTTGACCGGGAACCCCAGGTTTGCAGCGTTGCGAGCAAGGGGCCCGTCGAGCGTCCAGACCTGCGTGCCGAGCTGCTGAGCCAGGTGGACATAGGTGGCGTCGGTGGCGTGACGACGGCGCAGTTGCGTGGTGATGTCGGCCACCGCCGAACCGTCGTCGGGCAGTACGAAGGGATGGAGCCGTAGGCCGAGGGCGGCCAGATCGGACCACGTCTCTCTCACGCTCCCGGCGTCCAGTTGGCCGTCGAAGACCAGTCGGGCGAGCACGTTGGCCACCTCGTAAGGCAAGACCGCCGGGGCGTGCAGCTCCTCGCCAGCGTCCGCCCAACGCTCCAGGTGCGCCCGGGCGGCGCCTTGACGTTCGTCGGCAACCAATAGGGCGACGATCACGCTGGCATCGACGACCACGCTCATTGCTGCTCACCCAGCCCGGCACGGGCATCGGCCACGAGCGTCACGGCGTCGAGGGGCCGGCCCTGCCGGGAGCGACGGACCAGCCGGTCGATGGCAGCGTGCACATCGGAACCGGCTGGCCGCCCCTCGGTCAGGCCGGCGTGGACCAGCATCCGGGCCAACGTCCCCGGCTGGACGCGTAGCAGGGCAGCCTGGCGAGCCAGGGCGGCATGATCGTCGTCGTCCAAGCGGACGGTGATAGCCGTTGTCATGGTCCCACGCTAGCGGGGACGAGATGCGAAACGACGTGTTGCGCATCTCGCTTCCGTACCCGCCGCTCAGAGCCCGCCGCGCCGGTCGGGGGTCGTTGTCGGGTCAGGCTTTTACGACGAGGAGCTCCCCCAGGGCCGCCAGCCGGTCCGGGGCCATGCCGGCTGGCCCGAGCAGGTACGGCTCGGCTCCGCCGTAGCTGCGCTCGAGGTGCTCCAAGGCCTCCGACATGGCCCAGCGAGGGGAGCCGAGGAAGGCCCTTGCGGCTTCGTCGGGCAGGCCGGCCGAGCTCAGCAGGCGCATGAGCAGCGGCTCGTGGTCGGCCGTGCGGAAGCGGCCGGTCAGCTCGTAGTCGTCGAGCACGGTCACCCGGTCAACCCCGAGGACGTCCAGCAGGACCGCGGCGGACAGGCCCGTACGGTCCTTGCCTCCGGCGCAGTGCAGCACAGCCGGGAGCAAGTCCTCGTCCCCCAGGCGGGAAAGGAGCTCGCCCAGAGCCGGCGCCGCATTGTCGAGCATGCCCACGTACATGTCCCTCAGGATGCTCTCGGCGTCCCGCGCGGTGCGCACCCGGAAAAGATCCTTCGCCTCGCTGCCCGTGTACCAGTCCAGCAGGGCTATGTGCACCGACTCCACCGGGTCCGGGCTTGCGCTGCGCTCGGCGTCGCCGCGCAGGTCGTACACGCAGCGGGTGCCGAGCCGCCGGAAAGCACCCAGGTCGGCCTGCGTGAACCGGTGGAGCGCGTCGCTACGGTAAACCCTCCCCCACCTGGTCCGTCCGCCCCCGGCCACCGGGTAACCGCCGAGGTCGCGGAAATTGGTGGGCCCCTCGAAAGCCAGGCGGCGCTCCCCTGCCACGACGACATCGCGCCCGCCCTCGAGCGCCACCGACACGTACCGGCGCCCGTCACGGCCCGCGCCCTCCAGCATCACCTCCGTGGTGCCCGCTGGCACATTGGCCAGCGGCACGTGATCGGGGGCGACCGGCGTCGGCCCCGCTCCGACCGCCGCTGCCGCCGGCCCTCCCGAGACGCTCCATGTGACCAGGAGGCCCCCGTCCTGCGCCTCCAGCCTCAGGTCGCTCAGCGTTGGCGCCATTTGCCCTTGCCCCAGGCCCCGAGACGCTCGACCACCTGGCGGCCGGCCGCCGGCACCAGCTCCCCCGGGCCCGGCTCCGGGCGCTCGGCGCAGGCCTCGGACGGTGCCGACGGTGCCGACGGTGCAGGCACCGGCACCGCTGCCTGCACGAGGCCGGCTGCCTCCTCGGGCGATAGGCGGGTGGCCAGGAGATCCGGGGCACGCCTCGGCTCGGCGCAGAAGGCCGCCAGGGGCTCCGCCACCCGGTCCCAGTGGTAGCGCTGCGCCAGCGGGCGGAAGCGCTCGGGGGACGGCGGCGCGGCCAGCATCCGGGCGAGGGCGTCCTCCATCGCCCGGTCGTCTCCGGGCGGGACCGCCACGCCGAGGCCGGACGACGCCACTTCAGCGGCCAGCACGTCGCCACCGGTCAGCACCATCGGCAGCGATGCCCACAGGTAGTCGAGGACCCGCGAACGAAATGAGTAACGGGTCTCGACGTGGTCGCGGTGGGCGCTGACGGCCACGTCGGCGTCGAGGAGGAAGTCGGCCCGGCGCTCGTAGGGCACCCATCCCGGGTTGAAGAAGACGTGGGCCCCGGTGAGCCCCAGCTCACCGGACAGGCGCTCGAGCTCGCCGGCAACACCCATGCGGGGGGTGTCGGGGTTGGGGTGCCCCATGCCCAGGAAAACGAGCCTCACCGCCGGTTCGCGGTCCTTGAGCCTGCCGACCGCCCGGACGACGGACAGGGGGTCGAGCCAGTCGTACACGCCACCGCCCCACAGCACGACCTTGTCCTCGCGCCCGATCCCCGGCACGACGCCCTTCAGCGCCGGGCCGGCGCGCCGGGGGGGCTCGGCCGGCAGGCCGAAGGGCACGACGGCCAGCAGATCCGTGAGGAGCGGCCCGGCGGCGTAGTTGTAAGGGTTGACGCGGCCCAGGGCGCTCAGGCTGCCGAGCCAGAAGTCCCGCTGGCGCTCGCTTGCGCAGGTGAAGAAGTCGCCCCGGCGGAGGGCGGTGTTCAAGACCCCCGCCAGCCTGGTCACGGACCGGTCGTGCTCGGCCGGGCCGGCTGCGCCCGGCATCTCGAGGTTTTCGAGGTGGTAGGGGTCGTAGATGTCCACCGCCACCGGGTTGGACGTGGCCCGCAGCTCCTCGGCCATGTACACCAGGGAGCTGGGTGCGAAGCTGACCGACGCCTCCGACACGAGGCGGGGCAGCTCCGGGCCGACGGCCAGGCGCAGGTCGGCGTTGGGATGGGCGCCCTCGACGCTGACCGTGCTCGCCAGCACCACCTCCATGCGCTTGCCCAGGGCACGCGCCAGCTCGAAAGCGCGGATGGCGGGACCTGGCATCTGCGGCCCGACGGGATCGGTCGTGAGGACCAGTACAGGGCCTCTCGCACCGGGCCCGGGCCGTCCCGGGTTACGCTGCGAAGCCGTGGGGCCCGTCACGGCGCAGAGGCTACTCGGACGCGGACCGGCGTCGCGAAGGACGCGGCGCTCACCATGGCAGAGAGGGCTCCGGGCCGGCAGACGATGAGCAGGATCCTCGTTGTTACAGCAGACGTGCTGCGCACCCGCATGGCGGGGCCGGCGATGCGGGCCTGGCACATCGCCAGGCACCTCGGGCGCGAGCACGAGGTACGGCTGGTCACGACCTCGCCCTGGTGCGAGGTCGAAGGCGACGGTTTCGGTGTGCAGGCCGTGGACGGGCAGGGCCTGGCCGAGGCCGAGCGCTGGGCCGACGTGCTCGTGCTCCAGGGCTACGTGGTCCACCACCACCCTTTCCTGCGTGAGTCCGCCAAGATCCTCGTCTTCGACGTCTACGACCCGCTGCACCTGGAGACCCTGGCCCTCACCAGGGGCACGGTGTCACAGGCGAGGGACGACCATGTGGCCCTCTCCGTTGCGGTGCTCAATTTCCAGCTGCAACGGGCGGACTTCCTGGTTTGCGCCAGCGAGCGCCAGCGCGACCTTTTCATCGGCCAGCTCTGCGCCCTGGGCCGGGCCAACCCGCGCACCTACGACGCAGACCCCACCCTCACCTCGCTCATCGACGTCGTGCCCTTCGGGCTCTCGGACCTGCCTCCCCGGCACCGCCGCCCGGCCCTGCGCGGTGTGGTCCCGGGGATATCCGAGGGTGACGACCTGCTCGTCTGGGCTGGCGGCGTCTACGACTGGTTCGACCCGCTGACCCTCGTGCGCGCCGTGGCCCTGGTCGCCGCCGAGCGGCCCTCGGTGCGGCTCTACTTCCTGGGCCTGCGCCACCCCAACCCCGACGTCCCCGAGATGCGCACGGCCACCGCCACCCGGGAGCTGGCGGCCGAGCTCGGGCTCACGGGGCGCCACGTGTTCTTCAACGACGACTGGGTCGAGTACTCGGAGCGGGAAAACTACCTGCTGGAAGCCGACCTGGGGGTGACGGCGCACTTCGCCGGCGCTGAGACCCGCTTCTCGTTCCGCACGCGGGCGCTCGACTACCTGTGGGCCACGCTCCCCACGGTCACGACCGAAGGCGACACCTTCGCCGAGCTGGTGACAAGGCAAGGACTGGGCTTGGCCGTCCCGCCCGAGGATCCGGAGGCGCTCGCCGGCGCCATCACGAAGCTGCTCGGCGACCCCGACCTCGCGCGCAGCTGCCGGGAGAGCTCGGCAGCCGTGCGCGACAGGTACAGGTGGTCGGTCGTACTCGAGCCGCTGGCCGAGTTCTGCCGGCACCCCAGGCATGCGCCCGACCTGGCGGTAGCGCCGACGGTGGCATCGGAGGCAGCTGTGTCGGGCGGCGGGACAACGGGGGCAGCGCAGCCGGGGGCGGCACCGGCCGAAGCGCTGCCGTCGGGGAGCGCCGAGGTGCCGTCGGCTGGAGAGCCCGAGCCCGGCCCGGCGCGGTCGCTCGGGCCCCGGCCGGCAGAGCCCTCGGTTGCCCCGGTGCCAACGGGTGCCCGCCCGGGCCTGGTCCAGCTGGCCACGCACCACTACCGGCAGGGGGGCCTGGCTGCCGTCGCCCGCCGAGGCACTCGCAAGGCGCTCAGACTGGCGCTCGACCGCCTGGAGCGGGCGGAGCACGAGGGCGGGGAGGCCGGCAGGCCGCCGGCCTGACGCGCCCGGCTGTCAGTTGGTGCGGGAGGGCTCCGCCACCTCGCGCGCCTTGGAGATCACCTGGTCGATGAAGCCGTACTCCTTGGCCTCGTCGGCCGTGAACCAGCGGTCACGGTCGGAGTCGCGCTCGATACGGTCGACAGGCTGGCCGGTGTGGAATGCGATGCGCTCGGCCATCATCCGCTTGAGGTAGACGATCTGCTCCGCCTGGATGGCGATGTCGGTGGCCTGGCCCTGCATCTGGCCCGAGGGCTGGTGCATGAGGATGCGCGAGTGGGGCAGGGCATAGCGCTTGCCTGGCTGGCCGGAGCACAGGAGGAACTGCCCCATGGAGGCCGCCAGCCCCATGCAGACGGTGGAGACGTCACAGGGGACGTACTGCATGGTGTCGTAGATCGCCAGGCCGGCGGTGACGGAGCCGCCGGGCGAGTTGATGTACAGGCTGATGTCGCGCGACGAGTCCTCGGCCGCCAGCAGCAGCAGCTGCGCGCAGATCAGGTTGGCGGAGCGGTCCTCGACCTCGGTGCCGAGGAAGACGATGCGCTCGCGCAGCAGGCGCTGGTATACGTCCGCCTGCGGGTCGGCGCCGCCGCCGGAGGACTGGGAGACCGGCAGGCCGGGCACATGGAGCTGTGACATAGCTAGGAGGGTACTGCCTCCCGGACCTGCGGCGACAGAAGTGGGACACCAGACGTGGGGCACACGGGGTGCCAATAGTGCGGGCGAGAGGACTCGAACCTCCACCCCTCTCGGGACCAGGACCTAAACCTGGCGCGTCTGCCAGTTTCGCCACGCCCGCATCGACTGTGACCTGCACCGGCACTCTACAGGGAGCCCGCCGGGACCGCCAGGCTGAGCGGGCCGGTGACGGGGCCGGCGCTGGTGCCAGTGCGACGTCGAGGCCCCCCTAGCCGCGTGAGGGCGCGTCCACCACGCTGCAGGGCAGCACGACGAACGCTCCCGGCGGCTCGGTGCCCAGCCGCACCAGGCGGGGAGGGGACGGGCCGGCACAGGTGGCCCTGGCCGCCGCCACCTCGTCCGGCCAGGTCGGGCCGGCCGAGCGCCCGTTCCAGTCCCGGTAGTCCACGACCCAGGCAGGCAGCAGCACCAGGCAGCAGGCCGGGACGGCCCAGCCCGCCCGCCGGCCCCTGGCCCTGGCGTGGCGCCCACCTCCCCGGCCCACCCGGGTGGCCCTCCCGCCCGGCGCCAGCCTCGCTCCGGTGACCCCCACCAACAGGGCGCTGACGACCATGAGGATGGAGGTCGCAGCGTAGCGCCCGCCGAAGCCGACGGAGGCGGCCCGCTCCATCGGCCCGGCCCCCCGCAGCCAGCTGGGCACGATGAAGCACAGGGGAGCCAGGACGGTCACGGCGGCGGCGAAGCGCCTGGCAACAGCGCCCCCGGCGACGGCCACACCCGCCAGCACCGCCCCGATGACCACGGCGCCGAGCAGCTCACCGAGCAGGCGGCTGGTCCCGAGCAGGCCGTCGGTGCCGCGCAGACCGGCCACCCATCCGACGCCGACGCGGAGGAAGAAGGCGGGCACGGTGGAGGCAAGCCCGCTGGCCGGGAAGCCCTGGCCCGGCGGCGCTGTCACCACGATCGCCCCCTGGTAGGCCAGCCCCGCGACCAACCCCCAGACGGCGGCGTTCTCCCGCCGGCGGGGCAGGGCGAGCACACGGGCCGCGGCCAACGGCACGAGCAGGCCGACCAGGGGCTCCGAGGCGGCCGCCAGAGCGCAGAGCGCGAACGCGCCGGCCCGCCCCGTCCGCCCCCTCGGCCTCCACAGCAGTGCCCAGAAGGCCGCGAAGTACATCCACCAGGGCAGGTTGACGAAGTTGTCCAGCATCTCCACCACCGCCACGGGCAGCAGCACCATGGACAGGCCGAGCACGCAGCGGGCACCCACCGAGGGCAGGTGCGCCCGCGACATGTGGAACACGGCGGCCACCAGGATGCCGAGCCCCAGGGCTCCTCCCCATGCCATCACCGCGGCCGCGTCGCCGACCGGGAAGAGCCGGGCGAACGCCCCGCCGAGCCTGGGCACCAGCTGCAGGTACCCGTTGTAGGAGGTGGCCAGGGTGCGCCAGATCGGATGGGTGGCGGCCTGGCCGTAGAAGACCGAGCCGTCCTCGGCCCACAACGTCCGCCAGGCCGGCGTACCGCTCTGGCGGCCCATGGCCAGCAGCGCGACGCCCGCCACTCCCACCACGTGACCGAGGCCGACCACCAGCCGGGGCCGCCCCGACCTGTCGCTCTCGGGGAAGAGCGGGGCGAGCCACCGTGAGAGGCTGCCCACCGGCGCCAGAGCCAGGGCGCTGCGGCGGGGCGGGGCGCTAACCGCAGGCGTAATCAGGGTCGACGGGGTTGCTGCCAGGACCGTAACCGTACTGCACCAGCCAGGGGGCGCCACCGGCGAAGCCGAGCGAGGAGGACGTGAGAGTCGTCGGGTCCCCGGGCTGCAGGGCACGCTGGCAGTACGACTGGGCGCTGTAGTTGCCGCCCGAGAGTGTCTGGGCACCGGCCACCCATATCGGCTCCCCGCCCGGCGGGACGTAGGAACCGGTTATCAGGCCCCACTGGAACCAGGTCCCGTATATGCCTGGCTGGTCACCGGCCGCCCGGACGGCGTCCATCGCACCCTGGACGACGGCAGCGTTGGCCGGCTGTGCCGCCCCGGTCGTGGTCCAGCCCTCCCCCACCTCGATGTCGAGCCACCACAGGTGCGGCAGGTAACCCTTCGACCTGACGAAAGCCACGTCGGCCTGTGCGTAGTTGTAGCCCCAGTCGTAGGCCTTGCACACGGCGCTCGTCGGCGCGCACCCGGCGTCCGGCCCGGTCGTCTCCAGGCTGGAAGTCGTCTTCGGCACGGGCTGCAGGATGACGTACACCGAAAGGTTGCTGCCCGCCCACTGCGCCTCGGCCACGAAACAGGGGTTGAAGTCGTCGATGTGCCCGTCGTTGACACCCACGACGGCGAACGTCGGCGACGATGGCAGGGCCCTGGTCCGGGCCGACCCCTTGGGGTAGCACTGCGGCCAGGACACGTCGTAGCCGGTCGAGCGGGGCACGTACGGGTAGCCGGGGCCCACGACCACGGTCGTCGTGGTCGTGGTCGTGGCCGGGGGCGCCGTCGTTGTCGTCGGTGTCGTGGTCGTGGTTGGCGGCGCCGTCGTTGTCGTCGTCACAGCCGGCAGCGTCGTAGCGCTCACCGAGTAGTGGGTGGCCACGATGGCCACCACGCCGGCCGGGTCGTTGGAGCCCTTGGGCGCCACGATCGTGGGCGCGTCGCCGTAGGCATAGACGGCACCGGAGCGGTCGGCGAGCCAGTAGCCCCTGCCGTCGGCTGTCGGAGCGATGCCGCTGATGGGCTGGGAGAGCCTCACCTTGCCCGTCGAGCCGTAGTACCTGGCGTCCCCGTAGGCAAAGATGCCGCCGTCCGACGCCACCAGCCAGTAGCCGCCGCCGTCCGGCGTGGCTGCGATCCCGACTATCGGCTTGTTGAGGTGCATTGCGCCCGTCGAGCCGTAGAACCTGGCGTCCCCGTAGGCGAAGATCCCGCCGTCCGATGCCACCAGCCAGTAGCCGCCGCCGTCCGGCGTGGCTGCGATCCCGACTATCGGCTTGTTGAGGTGCATTGCGCCCGTCGAGCCGTAGAACCTGGCGTCCCCGTAGGCGAAGATGCCGCCGTCCGACGCCACCAGCCAGTAGCCGCCGCCGTCCGGCGTGGCTGCCATCCCGACTATGGGCTTGTGCAGGTGGAGCGAACCGGCGCTCCCCCGGAACACGGCGTCGCCGAAGACGTAGACGCCGCCGTTGGAAGCGGCCAACCAGTACCCTCCACCGTCAGGGGTGGCGGCGGCCCCGATTATGGGCTTGGACAGGGTGGACTTCGACAAGTCCCCGAAGTAGTGGATCCCGTAGTGGGCTACGGCGCCGTTGGAGCGGACGAGCCAGTAGCCCTTCTTGACGCCCGGGCCGTGGAGCACCGGCGCTGTCGTGGTGGGCGTGGCCGGCGCCGTCGTGAGTACCGGCACGGTCGGGTTCAGGCTCGTGGTCGTGGTCGGCGCACCCGGCACCGAGGTCGGCACGAGCGGGAGCGTGGTCGATGTGGTCGATGTGGTCGTCGCAGCAGCCGCTGTGCCCGGGGCGGCCAGGACGGCCGCCAGCCCGGTCGCGAGGATGGGCACGGCCGCAAGAGCAACGGCACCCAACCGCTGCCACCCTCCCTGCCGGGACAGGTGGCGCCCCGCCTGGACGCCGCCGGTCCGCACTCCGCTCTTCGAGTTGATCGGGCCACCGGCCGCGAGCCGCCGCTCCTGCAAACCAAAACCTCCCGGCGAGGACCTGGCGAGCCTAGCGCGCCGGGGCTGGCGTGGGTCTAGATGATGCCCTCCCTGATGGCGTTGTCGACCCAGGGGATGACCTCGTCGAGCATCTCGTCGAGGGTCGTCGTGGCCTCGAAGCCGAGCACCCGCTTGGCTTTTTCGACCGAGGGCACCCGCCTGGCCACGTCGTGCTCGAAGGGGGTGTCGCTCACGTGGCGCAGGGGCTCCTCCGGCCCACGGATCTTGGACCAGATGACTTTGGCCAACTCGAGGACCGTGGTCGACTGCGCCGTCGAGAGGTTGAAGTCCTCGTTCGTGGCCGCCTCGTGCTCCATCGCCACCACGACGCCTCTGGCCAGGTCGCCACCATAGGTGTAGTGGCGTACCTGGCTGCCGTCACCCAGGATGTGCAGCGGGTCCTGGCCTTTGAGCACCTTCTGCACCAGGTCGGGGACGACGTGGCTCATGGCCAGCTTGACGTTGCCGGACTCTATCTCGACGTCGCCCAGGGCCCTGCCCTCGCCCACCCCGACGCAGTTGAAGGGCCGGACGATCGTATAGGGCAGCCCGTACTGGTCCCACGCTGCGCGGGCGTAGTACTCGACGGCCAGCTTCTGGAAACCGTACGAGGACAGCGGGGGGGCCACCCGCCTCTCGTCGCCCTCAACGGACGGCCAGTGGTCGGTCGACTCGAAGACCATGGACGAGCTCATGTAGGTCACCTTGCGCAGGCGGCCGGCCCGGTGTGCGGCGATGGCCGCGTCGCAGGTGGCGGCCATGATGCGCTCGTTGGTGGCCAGGAGGTCGTAGGCGTAGGTGTGGAAGTAGGAGATGCCGCCGATCATGGCCGCCCCGGCGACGAGGTGGTCGGCATCGGACAGGACGCTCTCGAGCAGCGCTGCGTCCCGGCAGTCTCCCTCGACGAAGCGGTAGGCGGGGTTGTCGTCGTAGGACTTCTTGACCGGCCCGTACTTGGAGAAGTTGTCGACACCGACGACCTGGTAGCCCCGGGCCAGGAGCTCCTCCACGACGTAGCCGCCGATGAAACCGGCGCTGCCTGTCACAACTACCGTTGTCATTTCCTGTCTTCTCCAGTCGTGTCGAGAGCCTGGCGCATTTGGGCCACGCTGAGGTGCGGCCCGAAGGCGAACCGGTACCAGCGCAGGTATGCCGGCAGCCACTTGGCGATCTTGAAATGGGACTCGCCGAAGGTCCGGTCGAGCCAGATGGTCGGCAGCTCAGCCACCGGGCGGCGCAGCCTGCGGGCCTTGGCGACGAGCTCGATGCCCACCTCGAAACCCTTGTCGCTGTGTATACCCACTTCCGACACGAACCGACGGTCGTAGGCCTTGAACGAGTTGGTCGGGTCCCAGGTGCCGACCCGCCCGAAGATGTGGAGGGAGGCGCCGGCCACCCGGCTCATCAGGCCCTTCAGCAAGGGGCCGCCCACCTGCTGGCCGCCCCGGGAGTAGCGGCTGGCCGCTGCCACCACCACGCCCCTCTCCACCAGGCGGGTCAGCTGGTCGATCTGCTGGGGGTCGTCGCAGCCGTCGGCCATGGTCACGACCACCACGTCGGCCACTGCGGCGTCGAAGCCGGCCCGGATGGCCCTGGCCGGGCCCCGGCCGTAGGGGTTGACGACCAGGCGGGCACGGGGATCCTGCAGGGAGAACTTCTCGACCCAGGGCACCGTGGTGTCGTCTCGCGTATCGCAGACGACGAGGATCTCGCACGGCAGCGTGACGGCCTCCGCAATGCGCTCGAGGGCCGCGACGATGTGTTCGCCCTCGTCGCGGGCGGTCACGACGATCGAGACGCGAGGCTGCACGGCCACTCGCTAGACCCGCACGCCCTGGGCCCGCACTCCCCAGATGTCGACCACCGGCTTGCCTATCGCCAGGTCGGCGTAACGGCGGTGAGGGGCGCCGATCACGACGAGGTCGGAGCGCTCGAGCAGCTCGGCCTCCTCCACCAGGTTGGGGTCGACGGTGACGTAGGGGTCGGCGCACAGCACATTGGCCGCCTTGAAGCGCAGGATCCTCTTGAGCTTGTAGGCCAGGCTCGAGCGGATGTCGTCGCTGTCGCCCTTGAAGGCCATGCCCAGGATGCCCACGGTGAGCACGGAGAGGTCGTGGGTGCGCGAGAGCCGGTCCACGAGGTAGAGGGGCAGGCCCTCGTTGACCATCATGGCGGCGTGCCCGAGCACGAAGTTGTTGTTGTTGAACGCCGCCAGCTGCATGGTGTCCTTGAGCAGGCACGGCCCGGCGGCGAAGCCGGCGGCGGGCAGGTCGGCCGCCCTCGGGTAGTCGTAGATGACGCCCTGTCGTATGCGCTCGTAGTCGAGGCCGAAGTCGTTGGCCATCATGTAGAGCTGGTTGGCGAGGGCGAACTTCAGGTAGCGGTAGGTATTGGTGAAGAGCTTGGCCAGCTCGGCCTCCTCCGGGAGCAGCTCCACCGTCTGGGAGGTGAGCACCTCGAAGAGCTTGCGGGCCCGCATGAGCGCCGACTGGTCGCGGGCGGAGACGATCTGGGGCAGCTCGAACAGCTCTCTCAGCGCCTTGCCCTCGGCGATGCGCTCGGGGCAGAAGGCGACCTCCACGTCGAGGCCCAGCCGGTCGACGAGCTTCTCGACCAGCGCCGTGACCCCCGGGTACACCGTGCTGCGCAGGACGAGCAGCTGCCCTGGCCGCAGGTGGGCGGACAGGGCGGCGACGGCCCCGGGGACGACCTGGGGGTCGGGGTTGAGGTGCTCGTCGACGGGGGTGCCCACGACCACCACGATGTGCTCGGCCCGGGACACGACCGAAGCGTCCGTTGTCACCTCGAAGCGGCCCGAGCTGAGCACCTGCGCCAGCAGCTCGGGTGCTCCCGGCTCTTCGAAGGGCATCCGGCCGGAGCCGACCCGCTCCACCGCGGCGGGGTTGAGGTCGTAGACGCCCACCCGCAGCCCGCGGCCGGCGAAGGCCATGGCCAGGGGCAGGCCGACGTGGCCGCAGCCTCCCACCACTACGACATCGAGATCGAAGCTCACGTGCTCACTCCTGCTCTGGCCGGCGGCCCGGCAGCCAGGGCGGCGTACGCCCTGGTCAAGGTGCGCGGCGCGCGGCATGCCCGGCGCCTATGTACCAGCCCGACCCGGCGGAGCATGCAGTTGGAACCTCACCCGTCGCCCGGGCTCAGCCCGGCTCGAGTGCCGGCCGGCTGGCTGGGCCGATCCTAGCAGGCCGGCCCGCGTGCCCCCGCCACGCCCGGCCCGCGCTCGGCGCGGACCGGCCACCCTAGAGCG
>JAJZIY010000126.1 GCA_021828475.1 Actinomycetes bacterium | reverse complement strand
GTCGGAGGAGCTGCGCGCGATGCTCGGGCGCCTCGCTGGCGAGCAGGCCAGGGTGGCAGCGGCGGCCCAGGCCTACCGCATAGGCCACGACATCCCCAAGGCGCTCCTGCGCGAGGTCCGCCGCGCCACCATGAGCGCCGACCAACTGGCCCCGTGGGCCGAGCAGTACCGCCGGGACCTCGCCACTGCCCTGGGCCGCTCGGCCGGCGACGCTGCTGACGCAGGGCGGGCGTCCTGCGGCGACGGCGCCGGCCTGGCCGAGGAACTGCGCCAGTTGAGCCGTGCCTTCGTGCCGGTCACGCGGCTCCATCTCGACCTGTCGGGTCTGTCCGGCCCGCTGCCGCCCGGCGCACCTGTACTGACCGTGGCGGACGCGGTCCGCGAGCTGCTCAACAACGCCGCGTACCACGCCTACGGCTATCCCGTCGGGCTGACCGCTGCCGGCGACGCCGGCCACCTGGTGGTGCAGGTACGCAGCGGCGGGCCCGGCCCTGACCCACAACGGGTGACGGCGGCGTGGGAGCGCAAGCGCAACAGCGTCCACATGGTCCGTGCCGCCGGTGGCGACTACCGCGTCGGCCCAGCCGACCCGGCGGCTGGGCCGGATGCCCGCGGGCTGAGCGTCGTGCTCGAGTGGCCCGGCACCGGCCAACAACCGCCCGAAAGCGACCGTACGCCCGCAAGCTGACGCTCCGGTACGACGGGCTTGCGCCCAAGCGCCTTCCACCGGGTACCGGGGTAGGGGCAGATCCGCCCCTCGCGGCCGCCGGGACCAGCCAGGCACCATGGGCTCGTGCGCCCCGTGCCCAGCCGCGCCCTACGCCGGGGGCTGGTCGCCGTCGTCGTCGCGATAACCGTGCTGGCTGCGGCCACGATCGGGCTGGCGTGGTACTCGGCTGTGCGGCTCACCGACGTCGTACACGTCGGGCCCTCCTACCCGCTGCGCGTCCTGTCGGTCGGGCGGGCCCAGCGCTACGTCGTCCTCAGCCGGGGCCCTGACGCCTTGGAACCAGGCACCTTCCGGCTGGCATGGAAGGGCGGGCAGGCGGTCGTCGGCGCGGTGGCCGCCACCACTGCTTCGACGGTCACCCGGGAGTTGAGCGCCGTCGTCGGGCACCTGTCGCCCGGCCAGGCGGCCGGCGTGCAGGCCGACCGCTACACGGGGGACCCGTGGCAGGCGCTGCGGATCCGCTTCCGCTCGGTCCGTGTCCCCACCCCGCTGGGCCCCATGCCTGCCTGGTACGTCCCAGGCGCCCTGCACACCTGGGTGATCGTCGTGCACGGTCTCGGCGGCAGCCGCGCCGACGGCCTGTCTGCCATCTCCCTGTTGCACCCGCTCGGTTTCCCGACCCTGGCCATCACCTACCGCAACGACGTCGGGGCACCCCCCAGCCGCGACCACCTGTCGCACCTGGGCACCACCGAGTGGCGAGACGTCGGTCGTGCCGTGGACTACGCCATGAGCCACGGAGCGAGCGGGGTCGTGCTCTACGGCTACTCGCTGGGCGGCGCCATGTGCCTCGTGACGGCCCACGACCCTGCCTACTCCCGGCACGTGGAGGCCATCGTGCTGGACTCGCCCCTGCTCGGCTGGCGCTCGACACTGGCGTTCCAGGCGTCCAGGGTTCACCTGCCGGCCTTCATGGCCGCGCTGGTCGCAACGATGGCCTCGTGGCGGACGGGAGCTGACCTGTCCATGCTGTCCGAACCGGTGCTCGAGCGCGACCTGGCCGTGCCCGCCCTGCTCTTCCAGGGAACAGCCGACACCGTCGTCCCCCCTTACCTTGCGGCACGTTTCGCCCGTGCCGACCGGCGCCTCGTCACCTACGTGGCGGTGAAAGGCGCCGACCACGTCGGTGCCGTGGGCACCGACCCGTCGTTGTACCGGGCGGTGCTGGACCGCTTCCTGGCCAGGTTCCGCTGAGCCGTCGGGGGGCGGCGGGGGGGGCGGCGGAGGGGCGGATCTGCCCCTTATCAGCGACACTTGCGCCGCTTTAGCATTTGTCCACGAGGGTGCAAACAGGTTGCACCCCGGGGCCGGCAACCCGCCGCCGGCACGAGAGGGAGGTGCGACAGATGTACGCAGCAAGGAACTTCAGGACCGCCCTGTCGGGCTCGGTTTGTGCGCTCGCCACCCTTGCCGGGCTGGCCCTGGGCGCTCCCGGCGCCTCCGCCGCCGGCATCTACCACGTGACAGCCACCCTTCCCCTGGCGCAGAGGTCGGGCCCGAGCACCTCCTCAACCGTGCTGGGTTGGCTCTCCCACGGCGAGGCCGTTGTGATCGTGTGCCAGACGACCGGCACCGACGTCTACGGTTCGCCGATCTGGGACCGGCTCGCCGGCGGCCAGTACGTGTCCGATTACTGGCTCGACACCCCGGTCTATGCCAGGTTCACCCCCGGCCTGCCCCAGTGCTCGACCACCACGCCCACCCCCACCCCCACCCCCACCCCCACGGGCCGGGCCGTCGGCGCCACCACGTCGTGGGACCAGGGCGACTCCGGGCAGTGCACGTGGTGGGCTGACTACGAGTTCCACGCCTACAGCGGGCTCTGGCCCGATTTCACCGGTCCCAACAACGGCAATGCAGAGTACTGGGCGGCCAATGCCCAGGCCAAGGGTTGGACCGTGAGCTCGGTGCCCCAACCGTGGTCCGTGGCAGTCTTCCCGGCGGGGACCGACGACGCCGGCAGTGTCGGCCACGTGGCCTGGGTCACCGCTGTCTCCAACGGCACCATCACCGTCAGCGAGGAGAATTTCACCTACGGGGCAGGTCACACCGACGTGCGCACGCTCGTACCCTCCTCATCGGTGCGCTACATACTCGCCCCCTGACCGGCCCCCCAAACATGCCGACGCCCCGGGTCGCCCCCCGGGGCGTCGGCGCGCATCGGCACCGTATGCGGCGGGCACGTGCACGCTGCTCACGGAGGCGCTCAGCGGGGCCCCAGGTGTGCCGGCGCCGCCTGTCGCGGCTCTCCTCAGGGGACCGACTGCTCGTCGCCCGCTCTCGGCAGCGCTGGCACACCGCGGCGCCGTCGGGTCGAGGACGGATGGCCGGCGGCCTCCCCGGGCTGCCCGCCGGGACCGGCCCGACGCTCCCTCGGGACCTCCTCGGCCAGCACGGACACAGGGGGCCCTGCCGCCGCCTTGCTGCGGTACATCGCCGAGTCGGCCGAACGCACCAGGGCGTCGGCGCTGTAGCCGCCGCCGGCCGCCCAGGCAGCACCGAAGGACGCCCGCAGTTCCACCTCGTGCCCGCAGGCGTTCAGCCGGCCCGCCAGGGCCGATGCCAGTCGCGACGCTACGGCGGACGTCTCTTCCAGGCTGGCGACCCCGGGGCACACGACCAGGAACTCGTCGCCTCCGACGCGGCCAACCCGGTCGACAGAGCGCACGGCGCCCAGCAGGCGGCGCCCGACGTTGGCCAGGACGGCGTCGCCCACCACGTGGCCGAGGGTGTCGTTGACCCGCTTGAAACCGTCCAAGTCCACGAATATGGCGGCCGTGCCCGCCCCGGTGCGGCCGGCCGCTGCCAGGGAGTCGTCGAGCGCCGCCATCACCGCTCGCCGGTTGGCGCAGCCGGTTAGGTCGTCCGTGGCCGCCCGCTGCTCGAGCTCCCGGCGCAGGCGTACCCCTTCGGTCACGTCGGTGAAGCAGGCAACACCCCCCGTCGCCTCGCCTGCCGGGCCGGTCAGGGGCCTCAGGCTCACCTCGCAGAGCCTGGGCTCGCCCTCGCCCTCGCCCTCGCCGGCGGCTCCCATGGTGGCGTGGACGCTCCTGCCCGGGCCGCCCCCGCGCACGCCGTCCAGCGCCGCCCCGAAGGCCACGCGGTCAGCTGGCGCCGCCAGTTCCACGACCTCGGCGACAGTGGCCGGCACTGTGCCGACCAGTTCTTTGAGACGTTCGTTGCTGTACACCAGACCACCGGCACCGTCGAACTGC
>JAJZIY010000125.1 GCA_021828475.1 Actinomycetes bacterium | reverse complement strand
GTGATCAGGCGGTAGGTCTCCAGTGGCTTCCCTGGTGCCCCGGGGCTGTCGAGAACAAACCGGATGACGCGGACCCAGATTCCGCCGCGCTGCCGGCTGCGCGCACGCGATGCACGGATAGACCCGGGCGAGATACGAACCGTCGGGAAGGCTCCGCTCACACTCCAGGTGTAGCTGACGGGTTTCTGAGTCCCGGAATGGGCTGAGGTGACGGGGGGCAATGTGCCCCGGCAAGGACGGGGCCTGGGGGCGACGAACACCCCCAGGCCCTGCTGCTGGTTCCCACTCCCGGATTCCCTCTCGCCCTGCTGTGGAGGCACCGCGAGGGGGCGAGGAGCGGAAGCACATGCTCAGCGTAGACGCGCTGTGTCCGGCGTGCAAGAGACCGCTGTCGGCGCACCTGCCCTCGGCGCGGCGTGCGCCCGAGGACGTCCCGCCGGACAAGGTGGCCGTGGTCAACGGCCGGTGCATCGTGGCGGGCCAGCGGGCGCCGCAGAAGTGCTGCTGGGTGGCGCTGGGTGAGCCGATGACGCCAGAGGAGTACGGGGACCGGTTCGACGCGGGGACGATCGCCTTGGAGCCGTGCCCAGGCTGTGGCGGGCCGCTGAGCGCGTGGGGGAGCTTTTCGCGCACCCTGGCCAAGAGGGAGGCCGGAGTCACAGAGGACCTGGAGCTTCGGCGCGGGCGGTGCTGCAATCCCGACTGCCCGGTCTGCACCGTGACGCACTACCCCTGCTTCGTGACGCCCTATCAGACCGTGCCGACCGCCGAGCGCGAGGCGGCGGCGCGGGCGCACCTCGAACCGGACGTGGGCTGGTCGGCCGTGGCCCGGGGCGTGCCCTGGAGCTTGTGCACGGTGCAGCGCTGGGAGCGGCGTCTCGCCCGGCGGGCCGCCGAGGTGCTGACCGGCTTGCTCGCCATCTGGCAGATGCTTGACCACCGGGCGCCGACGGAGGTGCCCAGCGGAGAGAACCGATGTGGGCTGCTCCGCGCCATGTTCCGGGTGGCCGACGCCGTGGTCGGCGTTCTGCGGACGCGGGAGGGCTGGACGGCGCCGCTGCCGAGCCTGGCCGTGTCGCGACTGTTCCGGCCTCCGGGGCCGACGACGTTGCCTGTCTGGACGTGACGGCGCTGGCGCGGTGCTCGCCAACAAACTCTACAGAATGGCGGCAAGGGGGGGACAGGCCATACCGTGGCGCCGACGGCAGGGGGGCTCCCCACCGTCGGAGAGGGGTGGTCGGTTGCCCAGCGACGCCGCCCGGCAGGCCGTCGCCACGTTTCGTTTCGAGGTCATCGCCCCACTGGTGGTGAGGCCCCTCGGCCCCGGGGAGCGCGCCCACTTGGTGCGCGACCTGGCGGCGCGGCTCTGGAAGACGCCCGACGGCCGCACGATCCGCATCCACGCGCGAACCATCACGCGCTGGGCCGCGCGCTACAAGGCGGACGGGTTCGGGGGGCTGCTGCCCGAGGAGCGGACGGACCGCGGCGTGGGGCGGGTGCTGCCCGAACAGGTGGTGGCCCGTGCCGTCGCGCTGCGCCAGGAGGACCCGGAGCGTTCGGTGCTTCAGCTCATCCGCATCATCGAGTTGGAAGGCCTGGCCGAGCCGGGAACCATCAAGCGCACGACGCTCGGAGATGCGCTCTGTCGCGCCGGGGTCAGCCGCGCGGAGGTCACGCGCCACAAGCAGACCTTCGCGCTGCGCGAGTCCCCCTACCCCAACGCCATGTGGCAGCTCGATGCCTGCCACATGCTCCACCTGCCGGATGCGCACGGCCGGCGGCGCACGATCTATCTGGTCGCGGCGCTCGATGACTACAGCCGCCACGTGGTCGGGCGCCTCTATCCGGCGGAGGACCGTCCGGCCCTGGCGGACCTGCTCAAGCGCGCGGTCACCGCACGGGGAAAGCCAGATCAGCTATACTCCGACAACGGTTCCGCCAACAGAAGCGACATGCTGGCCACCGCCTGCGCCAAGCTCGGGATCGCCCCCCGACACACCCGCCCCTACCGCCCTCAGGGCCGCGGCAAGCTCGAGCGCTTCTTCCGCACCGCGGAGATGCAATGGGGGCGGGAGGCCCAGGCCCTGATCGATGCCGGCCGGCTGAAGACCCTCGACGACTGCCAGCAGTTCCTCGGCGCTTGGCTGCACGGCGAATACAACGCCCGCGTCCATTCCTCCACCGGCGAGACGCCCGAGGCGCGCCTCAGCCACGTCCACCCCGACCACCCCATCGCCTGGGTGCAGCCCCAGGCCCTGGCCGACGCCTTCCTCTGGCCTGAAACCCGCACCGTCACGGCCGTGGGCACGATCTCCATCGAGGGCCACGACTTCGAGGTGGCCCCCGAACTGGCCCGCCGCAAGATCACGGTGCGCTATGACCCATACGACCTCGGCCGCGTGCTCGTCGAGCACGACGGCCGGAGCTACGGCCGGGCCACGCCGTTAGGGGCGCTCCCCGCCCACAGCCGCCACGTGCGCGCTCCGGAGCCCCCGGCCACCGCCCCAGCGCCCGAGCGCACGGCCCTGCACGAGCTCGTGGAGCGCCACGACGAGGAGCATCGCCGCCGCCGGATCGGCCGCATGCGCTTCGTCCCGCCGCCCGGCCCCGTCGCGGACGGTGAGGCAAGGTGACCTCCGCACTGCCCCCGCCCCTGGCCGCGCTCGGGCTCCGCGCCTTCCCCTTCCCCAAGGCGCCGGAGCAAGACGCTCTGTTCCACTGGTCCGCCCTCGACGAGGTGCTGGCCCGCATGGGCTTCGCCCTCGCCGCTTCGGGCTTCGCTCTGCTCACCGGCGACGTGGGGTGCGGCAAGAGCTCGGCGCTGCGCGCGTTCTTGCATGGCCTTGACCCCAACCTCCATCCCGCCGTCTATGTCGCCGACAGCCGCCTGACGCCGCTTCATCTCTACGGCCGCGTCCTGACCCACTTCGGCGTCATGCCCCCCGCCAGCGCCGGCCGCGCCCGCGAGCAGTTCCAGGCCCTGTTGCGCGACCTCGCCGCCGCCCAGGGCAAGCGCCCGCTTCTGCTCATCGACGAGGGCCAGGCGCTCTCCCCGGACATGGTGCAGGAACTCCGCTATCTCCAGAACGTCCAGGACTGTGACGCCGCCAGCCCCTTCACCCTCGTCCTCTGCGGCCAGCCCGAGCTGCGCGCCATCCTGCGCTTCAAATCCTTCGAGGCCGTCGCGCAACGGCTCACCGTCCGCTGCCACCTCGCCCCACTCGAGCCCCGCGAGACCGCAGCCTTCGTCGTCCACAGCCTCCGCCAGGCCGGCATCGACCGGCCCCTCTTCACCGAGGCCGCGCTCGAACTGCTCCACGCCCAGTCCCGCGGCCTCTGCCGCCGCATCGGCAACCTCGCCACCCATGCCCTGCTCGACGCCGCCCTGCAGAAGACCCCGTTGGTGGAAGAGTCCAGCGTTCGCCGCGCCGCCGCAGAACTCGACGAATAAAGAGGTGTTCCCCGTGGCCGACCTTTCCCTCGGTGCCGGCCGCCCGTACTCCCTCGTCACCACGATCGTCCACCGCGGCCCGGGCCAGTGCAAGCTCGCCCAGCTCGACCTCCATATGACCTCGGGAAATATCCGCCTCCGCTTCCACGATCGCCAGAGCCTCGCCCACTTCTGCCTCGCCCTCGACGACCTGGCTCGCGAGGCCCTCCTCCCCAACCCCGCCGCCTACCGCGCCGTCCGCACGCAGGTCTACACAGACCACGACCGCCACTCTGGCGCCGTCGCCGAGCAGCGCCTCATCAGCGACCTCTTCGCCACGTCGTTCTGACTCGCTCTACCCTCACCCCGCCTCACCCGGGCAGGGCAGCCTCACGGCTGCCCTGCCCCGCCGTCTCTCCGCTCAACGACCGTGACGCCGGACATTGCCCTCCGTCACTCGCTTGTGACGAAGGCAACGCCCTCTGGCAGGCGTGGGGGCCTACAATCCCGTTAGCTACAGTCAGGACGTCAACGGCCGGCCCCTGA
>JAJZIY010000124.1 GCA_021828475.1 Actinomycetes bacterium | reverse complement strand
ACGGCGAACAGAGCGCTGCGTGACCTGCGCCCCGGGCGCAGTGCCCGGTTGTCAGGGGTACCTGGTTGTCCCGGGTCACGACGACCACGGTGATGCCAGCTCGGCACGCCGACCATCATGCCATCCTCTCCGGGAGAGCCGGATCTCGCCGGGACGGGGGGGTGTGCTCCGGGTTGGTCCTGGTGCCACCACGCTGTGGCGCCGGGACCAGCGCCAGGGCATGGGCAGGGCACGCGGTCACAGCCCGGCGCGCCCGGGCCAGCGAGCGCTCGCCTTCGCGCAGCGGCGAGGAGCTCGTGACCGCATAGCCCCAGTCATCGAGAGAGATGTGCTCGGGGCAGCAGACGGCGCAGATCCCGTGCCCGTCGCAGCGCGCCCCGTCGAGGCGCAGCGACCACGAACGGGGGCTTGCCGCGGGAACGCCGGCGGCGGGGGCGCCGGCCATCAAGGCCTTCTGACCACTGGGAGCGGGAAACCTCTCGTGGCGGGCATGCAGGCCGCCCCCCGCAGGTGCTCTTCCACCTCGGCGGCGAAGGTCCCCAGGGCCGACTCGACCAGCCCGGCCACCCCGCTCGGGTGACCGCAGGCTCCACGCCCGCGCACCTGGGCCGTGAGCCGCCACAGGTGCCTGAGGTCCGACCTCGTCGAGCGGCCCGTGGCGAGGCTTTCGAGCCCGTCGGCAATGGCGGGCAGCCCGATCCGGCAGGGGCCGCACTGGCCGGCCGACTCGCCCGCCAGCCACCGGGCGAGCCGGGCGGTCGTCGCGACGCCGCACGCGCCCTCGGCCAGGACGGCGACAAGGCCGCAGCCGAGCTGGACGCCCCCCAGGGCGCCGGCGCCGCGCGCCAGGAGCAGGGTGGTGGCTGGCGGCCCGTCCACCCAGGTGCCCTCGTAGCCACCGATGAGGACGGCTCGCGGGGCCGGCCGTGCCGGGGCCGCGGCGCCGGTGGCGCTGAGCAGCTCGCCCACGCTCAGCGGGCGCAGCAGCTCGATGACGGTGCCGGGCGAGGCGACGTCACCCGCCAGGGTGACGAGTGTCGACCCGGGTGCCCGGTCGTCGCCCGCCTGCCTCCACCACGCCGGGCCGAAGCGGGCTATCAGAGCCAGATGTGCGACCGTTTCCGCGTTGTTCACCAAGGTCGGCCGGCCCGCAGCGCCGGAAACGGCTACCGGTGCGCCACTGCGGGGCAGGGCCCCGCTGCCGCTGAGGAACGAGGCTATTGCGCTGCTCTCACCGGCGACATAGCGCGGCGGCGCGTCGACCAGGCGGAAGCGGAAGGGGCCGTTGCGCCGCTCCTCCAGAGCCGCGGCCACGGTGCCGAACGCCCGCCGCCTCGCCCGGTGCGCGTACACCACGACCTCCGTGGCGCCCACCGCCCGGGCCGCGACCTCGGCCCCGTCGAGCACCAGATGGGGCCGGTGCTCGAGCAGGACGCTGTCCTTGCGGCTGGCTGGTTCGCCCTCGGATGCGTTGACCACGACGACGGGCCGGAGCCGGCTGCGGGAGGCGACGGTCTCCAGCTTCGCTGCGGTCGGGAACTGGCCGCCACCCCGCCCGAGCAGGCCGCTCTGGGCCACCATCGACCGCAGCTGCGCCGGGTCGCGACGGCCGACGTCCAGGGGCCCCAACCGGGCCAGGTGGCCGGCAAGGCGTTCCCAGCCGGCCTCAGGCGCTGGTCCCGCCAGCAGCCTGGCTCCGGCGCCGCCGAGCTGGGCTGCCGCCGGGGCTCGCGCTGCGATCGGGCGGTGCCCGGGGGCGTGGTCCCCGGCGAGCAGGGGATGGCTCATCGGCCGGTTCGGCCGGTCCCGGCCAAGGCTCGGCGGGAGGCGCCCCCGCGGTAGGCCGCGACCACCCAGCGGCTGGCGACGGCGACCGTTACGACGGCGCCCGTGATCACGTACATCCACCGCAGGTGCCCGGTGTCGGTCCCGGCCATGACGCCGTGTGCCCAGGCGAGCAGGAAGGCACCGGCGCTCAGGCGGTGGACGGCCAGCCAGTGGCGGGTGCCCCGCCTGCCGGCGAAGCGGGCAGTGGCCGCGACCGCGACCATGACCTCCAGGGAGCACACTCCGAGGGCAACAGCCAGCGGCCGGTAGTGGGCCAGGCCGGGGACCACCGCCCCGGCCCAGCCCACCCCGGCGTAGGCATCCGTGGCCAGGAAACCCACGTGCCCGGCCAGTAGTGCCATCGTTGCTGCGCCGAGGGCGGTGTGCGCCCGCAGGCGGGACTCCCCGTGCCCGACGTGCCAGGCGGAGCGCCACGGGTGCCTCATCCAGGTGCCCACCAGCACCAGGGCGGTGAGCGACAGGTAGGCGGCGATGCCGAGGGCACGCGCCGTCACCCAGGGAAAGTCGCGGCTCGTCACCGACGGTGCGATGGCACCGGCGAAGAGGTAGCCGGCACCCACGGGGGCCAGTACGGCGAGGGCCACGGCACCCGAGGTCGCCAGGCCGCCCACTGCCCGTTCGCGCAGTGGGGCCCTCCCTCCGGCGTCTCCCGGCGCCTCCTGGCGCTCCGGTCGGGTCAGGGTAGCGGCCAATGCAGGTGCTCCTTCATCTGCGGGGTCATGGCGGCGCCGCCGTCGGCCAGCACCCACAGGGCGGCCAGGCCCCGTCTGCCTGCCTCGGCCCGTACGCCGGCGGCGCCGTGAAGGAACAGGGCCTTGCTCCACACCTCGCACAGGGCCGGGTCCTCCCCGACGACGGTCACCGAGACGAGACCCTCGCCGCCCGGGCGGCCCGTCCTGGGGTCGATCAGGTGGTGGACCAGCTGCCCCCCGGCACGCCAGCGCCGGAGGCGGACCGAGGACGTGGTGACGGCCAGCTCACGCACGGCCAGGACGCAGAGGGGTTCAGCGGTGCCCGAGGGGCTTTCGACGGCCACCAGCCAGGGCCCGCCCCCCGGTGCGTCGCCGCTGCAGTACATGTCGCCGCCGGCCTCCACGAGGTAGGAGGACAACCTCTGGGAGAGCGCACGGGCGGCCCAGCGCACCGCCAGGCCCTTGCCGATGCCGCCGAGGTCAACCGGTTGCGGGCCTATGCGCACCTCGCTCGTGGCGGCCCGCAAGCCTGGTTGCCACGCCCCCTTCGCCACGGACGCCGTCTGGGGCCCCCCATCGGGCCGTGCCGGGGTGCAGACGCGGCCCGAGCCAAAGGCCAGGGTGCGGTCGTAGCCCAGGTCGACCAGGTGCCTCAGCACGCGGGGGTCGAAGAGACCACCGGTCAGTTCGTGGGCGTGCCTGGCCTGGGCGATCGCCTGGTACAGGGCGTCGGGTACCCGGTGCCACTCGTCGGGGTGGCTGTTGGAGCGCATCAGGGCGCTGCCAGGGTCGAACCTGGTGCAGGTGCGGTCGACCTCGGCGAAGATGTCGAAGGCGTCCTGAGCGGCTTCGGCGGCCAGATCCGCCGCCGAAGGCGCTGCCGGCCCGGCCGGGCCGGCGCTGTGCAGCGGCACCCTGACGGTGACCCTGGTCGCCATCCAGCGCTGCACGTGGACGGCTTCCCCCGTAGTTGCGTCAAGGCAGGACAACGGAGGCTCCGGTGGTGGCGTGGACGGCGGGCGCCGGCGTGGCGGGAACGGCGACGTTGGGTACGGCGACGCTGGGCAGTTGCACCGAAGGCACGGAGGGCAGCGACGGCAGTGAGACCGTCGCCGGCGCGGCACCGGCGTCCCCGCCTTCGCCGCCACTAGCCGCGGTGGCGGCCAGCTGCGCCTGGGACCGGGCCAGCGCGGCTATGGCCTGCTTGTCGGCCGCGAGGGCCCTGGCCACGCCTGACAGGGCCTTGGTGTCGGCCTTCACCGATGCCTGCAGGGCGGCGGCGCTGCCGGTGGAGCCGGCAGGTGCCGAGGCCGGTGCCGTTGTGGGCGCGGCCGAGCCGACCGGCACGGGCAGCGAGCCCTGCACGAACTTGTCGGCCAGGGCGGCCGTTCCCAGGACGGCGGCGGCTACCAGTGCCGGGGCGAGCATGCGCCGGCGG
>JAJZIY010000123.1 GCA_021828475.1 Actinomycetes bacterium | reverse complement strand
CCAATTCGGCCGAGTACGCGAACGATTTCGTCAACGACTACCAGACCCACTACGGCTCGGTCGGGGTCAACAGTGCACCCATCTACAACGTGCCGACCGGTACGGCGCTGTCCAGCATCAGCGTCACCTCCGGGTGCAACGACTTCACGCCGAGCACGGGCACGGAGGTGCCCATCCCCTCCTACGTCTCGCTCAACGGCTCAGGCGACAACCCGCTCATTCTTTACCAGGCGTCCTCGCACAGCGAGTGGGAGTTCTGGCAGATGAAGCAACTGTCGGCCACGAGCTACTCCGCCTGCTGGGGCGGCAAGCTCGACCTGGCCACCAGCGACGGCGTCTTCCCCTGGCCCTACGGGCTGAGCGCCACCGGCATCAGCTACCTGGCCACGACCATCACCGAGAACGACGTCAAGTCCGGCTCCATCGACCATGCCATCGCCGTCATCCTGCCCCGGTGCAACTACTCCACCTACCCGGCCGACCGCGGCGACTGCGGGAGCGACCCCGGCCAGCCCAGCGAAGGGCAATGGTTCCGCTTCGCTCCCGGCACGACGTGCTCGCCGAGCGAATGCTTCAACCCCTTCGCCACGATGGTGTTCAACGCCATCAAGACCTACGGGATGGTCGTGATCGACCAGGGCGGCGCCGTGATGATCGAAGCCGAGCAACCGAGCGACTGGGCCGCCCAGGGCGGCACCGGCACCGACCCGATACTGGCCAGCTGGCAAGGCTATGCCGAGTACCAGGTGGTGGCCGACCTTCCCTGGAACGACCTGCAGGCGGTGGACCCGCCCCAATAAAGGCACTCGAGCCGGCCGCCCGCAATGCCGACGAAGAGATTGGTGCCCTGGCCCGGTGACAAAAGCGTCGCCGGGCCCCGGCGCGCTACCCTCTTTGGGCAGCAACTGCCGCGCGATGCGAGCGATTTGTCCGTTTTGTTTAGTTCGCGATCCTCCCACAGAAAGCTCTTGCCATGCGGTGTAGCCGCACCGTAGCCGGCCTGCTGGCCGTGCTCGCCGTCATCCCGGTCGCAGTGCAGCCGGCCGCCGTCGAGGCCATGGGGCTGCCTGCACGGGCGGCGGACGCCGGCCACCGTGCCAGCGCAACCGGCGCGGCGCAGGCTAACCGCCCGCCGCGAGCCAGGCGGGCTCCCGGCCGCATAGTGGAGTCCGTGGCGCCCTCGGTCATCTCGGTGCACACCCTCTCGTCGACCTGGGCCACCACTGTCGATGCCGGCCACGCCGGCACGCTCGAAGTCATGGCCGTAGCCGGGCACAACTGGCCCCACCACGTCACGTCCGTCTCCGGCGGGGGTGCCGGCACCTGGCGGCCCGTCGCCGCCCCCCACCACGACCGGGCCGTCCTGCAAATCTGGTACACCACCGTTGACAGCCCCGGGCGCTCGGTGCTGCGCGTCGACTGGAGCGGCGCCCCCGGTGCCGGCTACGTGGCCATCGCCCAGTACGCGGCCAAGGGGGCCGCCTCCTGGGACCTCGCCCGCTCGGGCTGGGCCTCCGAGCCCTTCCCGGTGCTCGCGGCGGACCGGTCCGGGGTCTACGTGGGTGCCGCCGTCGCCGCGGGCAACGCGCAGGCCGGCACGACGCCCGGGTTCACCTACACGCTCGCTACGCGCGCTTTCGTGTTCGCCACGGCCGCCAACGTGATCGGCACGCTGCGGCCCGATGCCAGGGGGGCGGCGGCGGTGGGCGCCGTGCTGGTCCCGTCCGCCGCCGCCGGGGCCGCCGGGGCCCCGACAGGTAGCGCCCATGGAGCCACGGCGACCACGGCCCCGCCTGGTGGCACGGACAGCGCGGCGCCGGGGCCCGCAGGAGCGCCGCCCGCCGGGTTGATGCCGAAGAGCATCTTCGGCCAGGACGTGCAGGGGTGGCCGGTCGACCCCCGTTCGGCGCAGTTCGCCGCCGACATCGTCGACGACTACAAGGCCGCCTACGGTTCGGTCGGCGTTGGCGGCCTGCCCATATATGCCGCTCCCGCCGGCGCCGGCGAGAGCGCGCTGTCCGTGCGCCGGGCCTGCAACGGCTTCCTCTCCAGTACCGGTGCAACCCTCCCGGCGCCGCCGTACGTGCAGCTCAACGGCTCGAGCGACAACCCTCTCGTCGTCTACCAGCCCTCGTCCGGCCAGGACTGGGAGCTGTGGTCGGTGCGCAGGACCGGTGCCAGTTCCTATTCGGCGTGCTGGGGCGGGCGTCTCGACATGGCCACCTCGGACGGGGTCTTCCCCAACGGCTTCGGCCTGTCCGCTACCGGTATCAGCTACCTGGCCACGACCATCACGGAGGCGGACGTGGCTTCCGGCTCCATCGACCATGCCATCGGGGTCATCCTGCCCCGCTGCAACTGGTCCACCTACCCCGCCGACCGGGGCGACTGCGGCAGCGACCCGGGGCAACCGGCCGAGGGGCAGTGGTTCCGCTTCCCTCCCGGCCTGGCCATGCCCTCCGGGCTCGCGCCCTTCGCCCAGATGGTCTTCCGTGCGGTCCAGCGCTACGGGATGGTGGTGATCGACCAGGGCGGCGCCGTGATGATCGAAGCCGAGCAGCGCACCGACTGGGCAGCCGAGGGCCACGTGGGCATCGACCCCATCACGGCCAGCTGGGGCGGCCAGCCCGAGTACGGCGTGGTAGCCAACCTGCCCTGGGCCGACCTGCAGACGGTCGTCCCGCCCCGCTGAGCCCACCACTTCGGCGGTCTTGGTGCCCCCCTCGGGGAGCTGGCCCGCTGAGGGACCACCGAGCGGAGTGCGGCACCGGGGTGCCGGCCAACCGGGGGCACGGGCCGTTTGGGGCTCTCGCCGGTCCATCCGGGCGTAACCCCGCTGCCACAGCCGGACTACCGACCTGCGGCGCGGACCTCGGCCAGCCCGTAGAAGTCGTCGAACGGCGCGAGTGCTCCCACCAGGCGCTCCTGCTCCTCAGGGCCGGTCCACGGACCGCAGAGAGCGCGGCCGAGGAGCCTGCGGAACTCTGCGTACCGGGCCGCCGCCTCCTGGCCCGGGAAGGTCACGGCGCCGCCCTCGCGCCCGAGGCAGCCGGCCAGATCGCGCAACGTCGGCAACTGGTAGGTGCGACGGTTGGAGGGGTCGAACAGCTCCACGAAGACGCTCACGAGCGTCAGGCGGAAGATCCCGTCACGCCACGGGCTCGGGCCCCGGCGCAGGAAGTTGCGGTAGTTGGAGATGACGTAGTTGAAATGCACGACATCGTCTGTGCCCTGCACGGCCACGAGCTCGGGGTCGGTGAGCGACTGCGCCCGGAACGTCGTGTCGAACATGTGCTGCTCGCCGAACATCTTCGCCCGGTGGGCCATGTGCATGTACGGCGGGAACTTCCGTAGCCAGTCCACCCGGGCGCACAGCTCCCACGTGGCGGCGAGCTCCAGGCCGTGCTCCCGGTACCAGGGATCCCACGGTGGGCTGATGCCCACGCAGGCCAGGCTCCCGTCCCGGGCCAGCTCGTACTGGCGGTCCAGGGCACCCGAGGACAGTAGGAAGAGGTCGGCGTCGTGCAGCACGATGTGGGTCGCCCTGGACGCCTGCACCCCGGTCACCAGTTGGACGGCGTGGTTGCGGCCCGGGTTGCCCAGCCGGGGCAGTACCTGGCGCTCCGGCCACCGCAGCGGCGCCAGCACCAGCGGGCCGTCCCAACCAGGACGGGCCTCGTCGACCAGGCGGCGAACCTCCGGCGTCATCCTGTCGGGCACGACCACGGTCTCGACCCGGTGGCGACTGTCCTGGTGAGCGCACACCGCCAGCGCAAGGCGCAGGAAGACCGGCAGGTCGCCCGGCACGGGGAGAAGCAACGAGTAGCCGTCGGCGGGCTCGGAGGCGGGAGGGGCCCACCAGCGGCCGAGCCTGGCCTGCCAGTACAGCGGGCCGAGGCGCGCGAGGCCCTGTGCCAGGCCGGGAGGCAGTGCCGGCCCGCTCACGTCGGCACCGCGGCCATGCCGGCAAACTCACGGGAACGGCTGCGGACGTCGCGGCGGAACTTGAGGAGGCGCCCGAGCGACGCCAACCTCACCGGGTTGGCCACCAGCCACCCGCCGAGGCGGCCGACCT
>JAJZIY010000122.1 GCA_021828475.1 Actinomycetes bacterium | reverse complement strand
GGGGGGGACTGGTACGACTTCGTCTCCGCCGGCGGGCGGCACACCTTCGTGGTCGGCGACGTCTCGGGACGCGGGCTGCGGGCGGCCACCACGATGGCGTCGCTGCGTTATGCCACCCGGGCCTACCTCGCCGACGGCGCCGGCCCGGGGGACGTGCTGCGCAAGCTGCACCGCCTGCTCGACTACGAGCGCGACGCCCAGTTCGCCACCGTGCTGGTCGGCGAGATCGACACCAACTCCGGCACCATCACCCTGGCGAGCGCCGGCCACTACCCGCCGCTGCTCGTTGACGCCGAAGGGGCACGCTTCATGGAGGTACCCGTCGGGCCACCCGTTGGCGTCGACCCCGATGCGCGGCCCCAGGTCGTGTCCACGCCCGCCCCTGCCGAAGGGACCCTGGTGGCCTTCACGGACGGCCTCGTCGAGCGCCGGGGGGAGAGCCTGGACGCCAACCTCGAGCGCCTCCGGCGCCTGGTCGTGGCAAGTCCCGCCGACCCTGACCAACTCGTGGAACGGGTCACGAGGGCCATGCTGCCGGCCGATGCCCAGGACGACGTGGTCGTCATGGCTGTGCACTGGACCGCGCCGAGCGGAGAAAGTGCCGACGACGGCTCCAGTACCGTGACCGACCGTAGTGTGGCGGCCCGGGCACGCTGACAGGAGGACTCGAGTGGAGTACGTCAAGTTGGGTAGGACCGGCCTCGAGGTCTCGAGGATCTGCCTGGGGTGCATGAGCTTCGGCGAGCCGGGGCGTGGCAACCACCCCTGGAGCCTGGCCCCTGACCGCGCCGCTCCGATGATCCGGCGAGCTCTCGAAGCGGGTATCAACTTCCTGGACACCGCCAACGTCTACTCCGACGGCAGCAGCGAGGAGATCGTCGGGCAGGTCCTATCGCAGTTCGGCCACCGGGACGGGATCGTGCTGGCCACCAAGGTCAACGGCAGGATGCACCAGGGGGCCAACGGTGCCGGCCTGTCCCGCAAGTCCGTACTGGCCGAGATCGACAACAGCCTGCGCCGCCTCGGCACGGACTACGTCGACCTCTACCAGATCCACCGCTTCGACCCTTCCACGCCCGTCGAGGAGACGATGGAGGCGCTGCACGACGTTGTGTGCTCGGGCAAGGCCCGCTACATCGGGGCATCGTCGATGTACGCGTGGCAGTTCGCCAAGATGCAGCACGCCGCCGATCGTCACGGCTGGACCAGGTTCGTGAGCATGCAGGACCACTACAACCTCCTGTACCGCGAGGAGGAGCGCGAGATGCTGCCCCTCTGCGCCGACCAGGGCGTCGGGGTCGTGCCGTGGAGCCCGCTCGCCCGAGGCCGCCTCACCAGGGACTGGGACGAGCGGACCGAGCGCAGCCAGACGGACGACTTCGGCAAGAGCCTCTACCACGACGGCGACAGGGCCATCGTCGATGCCGTGGCCGGCGTGGCCTCCGTCCGGGGCGTGAGCCGGGCCCAGGTGGCTCTGGCATGGCTGCTCTCCAAGCCTGTCGTCACCTCCCCGATCGTGGGCGTGACCAGGCAGGAGCACCTCGACGACGCCATCGCAGCGCTGGACGTCGAACTGAGCGCCGACGAGATCGGCCGCCTCGAGGCTCCCTACTCCCCGCGCGCCGTCGCCGGCCACTGACCGCCGCTGGACCAGGGCGGGCTCCGGCTTGGGGCCCACGAGCATTCGATGCCTCGTACGCGCCCGCCCGAGCCGGCCCCTGTCGACGCTCCGAGGAACGCCGCCTCCGGTCTCCTGGCCGGCAGGCCGGTAGCCTGGGCCCGACCGTACCCGGCTGGCTCGACGGCATCGGGAGGGTGCCCGAGCAAGCGGCTTGCCACAGGGCCCCGAAAGAGCCCGGGCCGCGTCCGGGGACTGACGAGAGGAGAAACAGTGAAGATCGGGATCATCGGGGCAGGCAATATCGGTGGCAACCTGACCCGTCGACTGACCGCGCTCGGCCATGACGTATCGGTCGCCAATTCGAGGGGCCCCGAGACCCTGGCCGACCTGGCCGCGGAGACGGGCGCCACCGCTGTACGCAACACCGACGCAGCCAAGGGCGCTGAGATAGTCATCGTGACCGTCCCCGAAAAGGCAGTCCCGGACCTGCCGGCCGGCCTGCTCGAAGGGATGGCGCCCGGTGCCGTGGTGGTGGACACGGGCAACTACTACCCGCGCCAGCGCGACGGCAGGATCGACGAGATCGAGACGGGCATGACCGAGAGCCGGTGGGTGGAGAAGCAGCTCGGCCATCCCGTCGTGAAGGCGTTCAACGGCATCTACGCAGCGCACCTGCTCACCCATGGCAAGCCTGCCGGCACCCCCGGCCGCATAGCGCTGCCGGTCGCCGGCGACGACGAGGCCGCCAAGCAGGTGGTCATCGACTTGCTGGACCAGCTCGGCTTCGACGGTGTCGACGCAGGTGGCCTCGACGACTCCTGGCGCCAGCAACCGGGCCGGCCTGTCTACGGCGCCGACCTCGACGCCGAGGGTGTGCGCAGGGCGCTCGCCCAGGCGACCCCCCAACGCCCGGCCGACTTCCGGGCCTGAGCAGCGGTTCTCGTGGTTGAGCCCGTTCAGGCACCCGGCCCCGCCTGGCACCGAAGCCCATTTCCGCAACGGCCCCGTACGCCTCGCCGGCACCTACCTCGAGCCGCGCGACGTCAGGGCCGGCGCGCTCGTCCTCGCCGGCTCGGGTAGGGCCGACCGCAACAGCGACCTGGGCCGCCTGCGCACCGGGGTTACGTCCGCTCTCGCCGCGGCTCTGGCGCAGTCGGGTGTCGCCACTCTGCGTTACGACAAGCGCGGCACAGGCAACAGCGAGGGCGAGTACTTCGACGCCGCCATGACGGACAACGCCGGGGACGCATGGGCGGCGCGCGATTGGCTGGCGACGCGCCTGCCCGGGCTGCCCCTGCTCGCAGTGGGCTACAGCGAGGGGGCCCTCTACGCTGCCGACCTGGCCGCCGAGGCCTCTGTCGCCGCCTGTGCCCTCTACTGCTGCCCGGCCCGGCCCGTGGCGCAGGTCCTGGACTGGCAGGCCGAGCGGCTGGCCGGGGCACTCCCCCGCCGGGCCCGGCTCGTCATGCGCCTCACGGGCAACAACCCGGCCCGGGTACATGCCCAGCGCATGGCGGACCTACGCAGCCTGGACGGCGAGGACGAACGCCTACGGGGAGCCCGCATCAACGCCCGTTGGTGGCGGGAGTTCATCGAGCACGACCCGGCACCCATACTTGCCCGGGTCGCAGTGCCCGTGCTGGCCCTTACCGGGGGCATGGACTTCCAGGTCCCACCCGAGGACGTGGCCGACATAGGCCGTCTCGTGAAAGGCGCGTTCACCGGGGAGGTCCCGCCCGGGCTCAACCACATCCTGAGGCCCGACCCGGCCGGGCGCGGTCCCTACGCTTACCGCAGGACCTCCCGGCGGCCCGTGAGCGCCGAGGCTACTGCCCCCCTCGCTCCCTGGGTCTCGCAGGCCCTCGCCGGCGCATGACCCGGGTCGCGGGCGCAGAGCCCTCCATGGCGGCCGGGAGGTGGTGCGCGTGCCCGACGCGTTCGCCGGGGAGGGCATGACCGCGTGGCTCGAGGGTGGTTGGGCGGTGCCGGTCAGTGCCCCCGGGCCCAGGCCAGGAGCTCAGGTGCCGTCTGGGTGTTGACGACGCTCTCAGGGCCGGCCCCGGCGGCGACGACCTTCTCGCACCCGTTGCGTAGCCACGAAAGTTGGCCGGGAGCGTGGGCATCCGAGTCGACGGCCAAGCAGCAGCCCGCTCGTACCGCCAATCTGAGCAGGTCGTCGGGCGGGTCGAGGCGCTCGGGCCGGGAGTTGACCTCCACCGCCGTCCCCGAAGCGGCGCATGCACCGAAAACGGCTTCGGGGTCGAAGTCCGACTGGGGTCGTCCTCGGCCGACGACTATGTGCCCCGTACAGTGCCCGAGGACGTCGACGTGCGGGTTGCGCACGGCCGCCACCATGCGCCTCGTCATGGGGCCGCTCTCCATACGCAGCTTGGAGTGGACGCTGGCCACGACTATGTCGAGCCTCGCCAGCAGGTCCTCCTCCTGGTCGAGCGACCCGTCGT
>JAJZIY010000121.1 GCA_021828475.1 Actinomycetes bacterium | reverse complement strand
CACCTTCAACAGCGGCGCGCTCAACGGTTTCGTCTACGCCGACCAGGTCAACGGGGACTTCCAGACCAACGTGCCGGGCGGCGTCCCGTTCCCGACAACCACGACGACCACAAACTTCTGCTGCGTGCTCCCCACGACGACCACGACCGTCGCACCCACGACGACCACGACCGTCGCACCCACGACGACCACGACCGTCGCACCCACGACGACCACGACCGTCGCACCCACGACGACCACGACCGTCGCACCCACGAAGCCCCGTACGCCGAAGCCGCCTGTGAGCCCCAAGACAAAGGGCAGGTCCGGGACCACCACGACTACAGCGGTGACCACCACGACTACAGCGGTGACCACCACGACTACAGCGGTGACCACCGGCGCGGCGGCGACCACGACGGTGCCCGTCGCGGCCACGACGACCCTTCCGGGCACCGGACCGTCCGCCGCCACGACGACCCTCGCGTCTGCAGCAACCACGACAGTCCCGTCGGCCGCAACGACCACGACCGTTCCCGGTAGACCGAGCCTGGCCTTCACGGGCTCCGACTCGGGCCCCATGACCGGCGCCGGCTTGGCCCTGATCGTGGGCGGTGGCCTTGTGATGGGCCTGGCTGCTCGTAGGCGGCGCCTGGCCTGAGGGCTCGGCGCCACCGGCGGTGCACGTCGCCGGCAAGACAAGTAGAAGCAGCTGAGAAAAGCCCGGTCCTCTCAGGGGGAACGGGCTTTTCGCCGGTAGCCTCGACCCCAATGCGTGGCGCCGCTGTGTCCGTCGTCGTCCCCGCCCACAACGAGCAAGCGGTGATCGGGCGGTGCCTGCGGTCGCTCACGGATGGGGCGGAGCCGGGTGAGCTCGACATCGTCGTGGTCTGCAACGGCTGCACAGACGCCACGGCGGAAGAGGCCCGGGCCGCAGCGCCCGAGGCAACCGTGCTGGAGCTGGAGCAGGCCTCCAAAGTGGCGGCTCTCAACGCCGGCGATGACGCCGCCCGCCACTTCCCCCGCTTCTACGTCGACGCGGACGTCGAGCTGCCCATCGCCTCGCTACGGCGGGTGGCGGGGGTGCTGGATGAGGGCGCGGCCACCGCTGGGCGTCCCGGTGCCGGCACGGCCCAAGAGGGTGAGCGGGGCACTGTACTGTGCGCCGCACCCAGGGCGGCGTTCGTGCTGGAGGGGCGGCCCTGGGCCGTGCGGGCTTTCTACGACGTATGGAAGGACATCCCCTACCACCGCCGGGACATGGTGGGCAGCGGCGTCTACGCCCTGTCGAGGGCTGGGCGTGAGCGCTTCGCCGAGTTCCCCGAGCTGACTGCGGACGACCAGTTCGTGCACCAATTGTTCGGCGAAGGAGAGCGAAGAGCCGTCGACGGGGCAGAGTTTTACGTGCACACGCCGCGGACGATGCGCGGGTTGCTGTCAATGCGCGTGCGCGCCTACCGGGGCAACCGGGAGCTGGCGGCCTCGGGGCTGGCCCTGGCGCAGGCTCCGCGCTCTGGCGCCCGTACCGCCCTGGCCAAGGCGCGCCGGCTGTCCAACGTGCCCGCGGTGGGTGTCTACGTTGGGGTCAACCTGGCTGCCAAGGCCATCGCGAGGCGGGCCAGGCCCGGCGGCTGGGAGCGCGACGACAGCGCCCGCCGCCAACAGGACGGCGCCCCGGCGGCGACAGGGAGCACCGGGGGGCAAGACGGAGGCGCCCGAGGTCGTGCTGGCCGGCGCTCGCAGGTGGGGCCGCCCCCGGGAGGTAGTGCTGCCGGCACGGCACATTGTTACGTGACCAGCCACTACCCGGCGGTCTCGCACACCTTCGTCCTGCGCGAGGTCATGGGCCTGCGAGCGGCCGGGCACAGCGTGGAGACCGTCTCGGTGCACCGGACGGCACCCGACCAGCTGCTGGCAGAGGTCGACCGCCAGGAGGCGGCCAGGACGTGGTCGTTACTACCGCTCGACGCGGCCGCCTTTGCCCGCTCGCACCTGCGGGCGGCTGTCCGGCACCCCCGCGCCTACCTCGGGACCCTGGGCTTCGCCGTGTCGGTGGCGCCGCCGGGCGCCCGGGCGCGCCTGTGGCAGCTGTTGTACTTCGCAGAGGCGGTGCACCTCTGGGACCACGCCCGGCGGCAGGGCACCCGCCACCTGCACGCCCACCTCACCAACGTGGCCGCCGACATCTGCTGGTTGGCGGCCCGCTTCGGGCGCCTGGCGGAGCCGGGCCGGGGCTGGTGGTGGAGCTTCACCATGCACGGCCCGACCGAGCTGTTCGAGGTGGAGCGGTTCAACCTGGCCCGCAAGGTGCCCAATGCCGACCTGGTGGTGTGCATCAGCGAGTTCGCGCGTTCCCAGCTCATGTACCTGAGCAAGCCGCAGGACTGGTCCAAGCTGACAGTGGTGCACTGCGGCGCCGACCTCGCCCGCTACCGCGCCGTCGAGCCCGCCGCCCACGACGGGCTGGCGATGCTGGGCGTGGGCCGCCTGGTGCCGCAGAAGGGCTTCCACGTCCTCGTGGACGCGCTGGGCCTGCTGGTCGAGCAGGGCCACGATGCCAGGCTGGTGCTGGTGGGCTCGGGGCCGGAGGAGGAGCAACTGCGCCGGCGCGCCGCCCAACTGGGCGTGGCCGACCGACTGGTGCTGGCGGGCGCGGTCGGGCAGGACGAGATGCCGTCCTACTACGCCGGCACGGACGTCTTCTGCCTTCCAAGCTTCGCCGAGGGGGTCCCGGTCGTGCTCATGGAGGCAATGGCAACGGGGCGCCCGGTCGTCGCCAGCGCAGTGGCAGGCATCCCCGAACTGGTCGAGGACGGCACCTGCGGCTACCTCGTCCCGCCGGGCAACGCCGGAGCCCTGGCGGGGGCGGTGGCGAGCCTGGCCGCTTCGCCCGAGGTGGCCCGCAAGTTCGGCGAGGCGGGCCGGGACCGTGTGGAGAGGGACTTCGACTCCCGGGCCAACGCAGCGCAGCTGGCAGGACTTTTCGAGGAGGTGGCGGGTGGGCGTCACGGCCGCTGAGCGCCAGGGGGGGAGCGCGCCCGGGCTCCAGTGGGACGCCGGAGCAGGTCCGGGCGTCGTCGTCGCGGCCCCGGCGGGGCCCGGGGCCGCACCGGGCGGCCGGGGCGGACAGCTCCCGGACGGCGACCGGGGCCGGCCCGGTGACGACCAGCAGGACCAGGCCGACCTCCGTGTTGCCCCTCAGGTACCTGTGAGCGTTCTGGTGCCGTCGTTCCGGCGCAAGCACTACCTCGAGCGCGCCCTGGCCTCCGTGGCCGCCCAGGAGGGCGTCCGGCCGCTCGAGGTCATCGTCGTCGACGACGGCTCGGGCGACGGCACCGCCGAGCTGGCCCGCGTCGCCGGCGCCCGGGTGATCGAGAAGGAGCGCAACGAGGGCTTGTGCCAGGCCCGGGCGGACGCACTCGACGCGGCCCGGGGCGAGTGGGTGGCCTTCCTCGACGACGACGACGAATGGATGCCCTGCCACCTGGCCACCGTCTGGGCGCGTCGTGGTGGCCACGTCATAGTCGCCACGACGAGCATCAGTTTTGGCGGCAGCATGCGCCGGGTGCACGGGGCCGCCACCGGGCGTCCGGAGGTTGTTCGTTCACCGGCGCGGCTCATGTTCCCGGAGAACTCCTTCACCACGAGCGCCGTGCTCGTGCGCCGCGAGGTGCTGCTCTCGTGCGGGGGTTTCGACCGCAACCTGGACTACCTGGAGGACGTGGACGCCTGGATGAGGGCCCTCGAGCACGGCAGCGGCCTGCTGGCGCCGGAGGTGACATGCCTGTACCGCCACCATGAGGGCCAAGTGAGCCGCAGGCGCACCGAGATGCAGGAGGCGACGGCCTACGTGATGGACAAGTACAGGCACCGGTCGTGGTTCTCGGAGCGCACCCGCCAGGCGGTGGCGGCGGTGGGGGCATGGGACGATTTCCAAGCTGCTCGGGCGAGCCGCGACTGGCCCGAGGTCGCCCGCCTCGGCGGGTGGCTGGTGGCGGACCCGGTGAGGTTGGCGTCGCTCGGGCGCCTCCTCAAGTTCCGCCGCGACGTCCGCAGCCGTTCCCGTGAGTTTGCCGGCATGGCCGCGGTGCCGACGTGAGCGGGCCGGTACCACCTCCCGG
>JAJZIY010000040.1 GCA_021828475.1 Actinomycetes bacterium | reverse complement strand
GAGAACCTCGCCTGAGCGGGCACCGGGGCACCGGGGCCGGAAGTCGCCGCGCCGGGGCGCCGGCCGCCGGCGCCCACAGCCAGCAGCGCGCCCACGACCAGGGCGCCGGCCAGGGCGCCGATCAGGCGGGCATGGGCGCTGAGGAAGGAGGCGGCTGATTGCTGCACCCCGGTCACCCAGCCCTCCAAAGGTGCCGAGCTCACGGGCGAGACGATCGCGGTGACCCAGTAGCCCGTCAGGTAGAGGCCCACAAGCACGAGCAGGCCTCCCCCGACCACGGGGACGTAGCGCGACAGGCCCCGGAGCGGGCGCAACGCCCGCGGCCCGGCCAGGGCCACCACGACCGCCAGGGCGATGAGCACCGTCCCCATGCCGAGCCCATAGGAGAGAAATACTCCTGCCCCGGCGGCGGCTCCCCGGTGCGTGAAACTGGCCGCCACGCCGCTCAGGAAGAGCGGGAGGGCGCAGCCGATCGAGGCGACGGCGTAAGAGGCACCGAAGACGGCCATGGCCACCGGGCGCCGCACGCCACGGCCGGCACGGCCCACCGGCAGCTGCAGCTCGAGCGGGTGCTGGAGCAGCCACGCAAGCCCGAGGCCCACCATGGCCACACCCACCACCGCCATCGCATAGCGGGCGACGGTGACGGCGTGGTCGGCGAAGGCCGTCCAGCCCAGCTCCACGACCAGGCCGAGGGTGCCGAAGACGGCAACGAAGCCGACGGTCATGAGGGCGCCGGAGCGCAGTGCCCGGGCCACCTGGCCCACGGGCCCGCCAGTGGCGCTACCGGCCACGAACAGCTCCAGGTAGGCCGGCAGCAACGGGAACCCGCAGGGGTTGACCACCGCCAGCATGCCGAGGGTGAATGCGTACAGGAGCTCTGGTGTCATATGGCGTCAGGTATGCGCAGCGAGCCTCCGCCCGGGCCCGTGCCCGTGGCGCTCCCGTCGACGTTACCGGCGGGACGGCCGGAGCGGACCAGGGAGGCGGTGGCCCTCCCGGCCCGCAACACGCCCCAGAGCCTACCGGGGTTGAGGCCGGGCTGAGCTGTCGCCTTCGGTCCGGCGCACCCCAAGGCCCGTGGGCCTCGACCGCGACCCCTCGCCGTATAGTCGGCGGATGAGCCCGGGGGCCGCAGGCGACACCGTCGAGGTCGAGGTGGCCGGCCGTAGCGTGAGCGTCTCGCACCCGGACAAGGTCCTCTTCTCGGAGCGTGGCGCCACCAAGCTCGACCTGGTGCGCTACTACCAGGCGGTGGAGGTGCCCCTCATGCGGGCGATGGGCGGGCGGCCTGTGCTCCTGCAGCGCTTCCCGAACGGCGCGACCGGCCCTTCCTTCTTCCAGAAGCGGGCCCCGCAGAAGCGTCCGGCATGGCTGCGCACGACGGTGGTGTCCACGCCCAACGGCACCCAAAGTGAAGCGCTGGTCGCCGCCGACCTCGCCCACGTCGTCTGGGCCGTCAACCTGGCCTGCCTCGGGTTCCACGTGTGGCCGTACAGGGCCGACGACCCCCGGCACGCCGACCAGCTGCGCGTGGACCTGGACCCCTCCCCGGGGACGACCTTCGAGATGGTCCGTGAGGCCGCGTCGGAGACCAGGGCCCTCTTGGACGAGCTCGGCATGAGCTGCGCACCCAAGACGACCGGCAACCGTGGCGTCCACGTGTTCGTCCCCCTGGAGCAGCGCTGGGACGCCCTGGAGGTGAGAGCAGCTGCCGTGGCCCTGGCACGCGAGCTCGAACGGCGCCGGCCCGAGCTCATAACGGCGGCGTGGTGGAAGGAGGAGCGCGGTGCCCGGATCTTCGTGGACTTCAACCAGAACGCCCCGCACAAGACGATCTTCGGCGCCTGGTCCGTGAGGGCCAGGCCGGGGGCGCAGGTCTCGACCCCCCTGCGCTGGGACGAACTGGCCGGCATCGACCCCGACGACCTGACGATCGCCAACGTGCCCGAACGGTACTCGACGGCGGGTGACCCCTGGGAGGGCATCGGCCCGCAATCCCTGGAGCCCGTGCTCGCTCTGCACCGCCGGGATATGCGCAGCGGCCTGGCGGATGCGCCCTGGCCACCCGTGTACCCCAAGATGCCGGGCGAGCCGCCCAGGGTCGCTCCCAGCCGAGCCCGCAAGCCCCGACCCCAGGGGGGCGGTCCCACGAGCTGAAGCACCCGCTAGGAGATGGGCGGCAGGTCCTGGGTGCGCTCCAGCACGCCCCGGAAGAGGTCCCCCTTCGCGGCGATCCTCGCCATGATCGTGCGGACGGTGAACTTGTCCGGTGCCAACTGGGGGTCGTCGAGCTCGTCCCACTCGATCGGCGCAGACACCGGTGCCCCCGGGGCCGGCCTGGGGCTGTAGGGAGCGACGAGCGTCTTGTTCTTCGCGTTCTGGGTGTAGTCGAGGCGGGCGAGGCCGCTGCGGTCGCCGACGTTCCACTTCCAGCTGACCAGCTCCGGCACCACGGCGCCGACGGCACGCGAGAGCCGCTCGGTCCAGGTCCGGGTGGCGTCGAAGCCGAGCCCGGCCCGCACAGGCACCCAGATCTGTACACCCCGCTGCCCGGTCAGCTTGGGGTAGCCGCGAACGTGCAGGTGCTCGAGCGCAGTGCGGTGCAGGCGGGCCAGCACCAGCAGTTGGTCCCAGGTCGTGCGCTCACCCGGGTCGAGGTCGATCATGGCGTACGTCGGCTCATCGGGGTGGTCCGTCCGCGAAGTCCAGGCGTGCCACTCCAGGGCCCCGAAGTTGGCGGCCCACACGAGAGCGGCTGGTTCGTCCACCACCAGGTAGGTGCGGGTCTCGTCCTTGGCCGCCCGAGGGTTCTCCCACCTCGGGGCCCAGTCCGGAGCGTGCTCGGGCAGGGATTTGTGCCAGAAACCCTTCGAGCCCGCCCCATTTGGGAACCTGTGCATGTTGAGAGCACGTCCCTGCAGGTAGGGCAGGACGACAGGCGCAACCCGGGCGGCGTAAGCCAGGAAGTCCCTCTTGGTGAGCGGCTCTTCGCCCTGCCGGGCCGGGAACAGGACCTTGTCGAGGTTGGTGACCCTGAGCTCGCGGCCCCAGAGCTTCCACAGGCCCTCGGAGCCCATGGCGTCGAGCTCGCCCAGCTCGTCCTGGCTCGGGGCCGGCCAGTCCGGACGGGCTGCGGAGAGCTTGCCCGCAGCGCCCTCTCGCAGGCGCACCTCGGCCCGCTCGGCGGCCTCGCCTGGGCGCCACATCCGCTCCGGCTCCCGCTCGACGTCGTCGTTGGTGCGCCCGCTCACGACCGACCTCGGGTGCTCCTCGGGGTCCCACCCGTCCACGGCGTGCTCGTCGTGCTTGTGAAGCAGGAGCCACTGCTCCTTTGCCCCCGCGGGTGCGCCGGTGGTCCCGGTCCTCACGAGCAGGAAGCGGCCCCGCAGCTTTTGGCCGTACAGGTCGAGGTGCAGCTCCCCCGCTCTAAGCGCCTGCCCGGGCGCCGCCGGGCCGCCGGCCTCGTCGAGCTCCCAGGTGCCCTTGTCCCATACGATCACATCCCCGCCGCCGTACTCGCCGGCCGGGATCACACCCTCGAAATCGAAGTACTCGAGCGGGTGGTCCTCGACGTGGAACGCGGCCCGGCGCACTCCGGGGTCGAGGGTGGGCCCCTTCGGCACGGCCCAGCTCACCAGCACACCGTCGATCTCGAGACGGAAGTCGTAGTGCAGCCGCCTGGCCCGGTGCCGCTGGACGACGAAGCGCGCCTGGGCGCCCGTGCCGCCCGGTCGAGCTTCTGGCCCGCCGGCGTCCTTGCCGTGACGCCGGTCGGGCCCAGCCGCCCCGGAGGCACCCGATGGCTCCGGGGTGCGGGCGAAGTCCCTCTTCCGGCGGTAGGTGCCGAGAGGCGCCTCGCCGGTGGTCTGCGATGGCCCGGCCATGCTCGAGTCAACCGGTTGGCGAGCCGTTGTGCCGCTCTTTCAGCCGGCCGAGGGCGCCGGTGGCAGGCCGCCAGGGCCGCGATAGGCGAAGACATGGTCCGTCGTCGGCACGAGGAGCAGGCCGTCCGCCACCGCCGGGCTGGGGAAGTGGTCCGCCTCGCCGGCGCCCGTGCGTCGGGAGACGACATGCGCCCCCGTTGAGGGTCGCAGTCCCCACAGGGTGCCGTAGGCGTCCACCGACCACACCAGGCCACCGGCGACGACCGGCGGGCCGTTGACCGAGGCCCCGCTCGGCGTCCCCGGGGTCGTCCACAACAGCGACAAGTGGGGTGCCGACCTGCGTACCCGCACGGCGGAGACACCGTTCCCGCACGCGACGTAGGCCACGTCGCCCACGACCGCCACACCGCCGTGGGGATCCTGGTCGCACAGGTGCATGGAGGCGACCTGCCCTGCGATGCCCCCGAGGCGAGCAGGGTCGAGCAGGTAGGCCACATGGCCCTTTCCCACCTGCAAGACGTAGCCGTCCACCAGGGCGGGAGCCGTCGAACCCAGGTCAGCGTCCGTCCGGTTGTCCTGCGCCCAGCTGGCCGGAGCGAAGTACTGCTCGCGCCGCAGCGAGGGGCCGAGCTCCGTGACGGAGTCGGAGTAGTCGTACGGCGGGCCGGACCTCGAGCCGTTGCCCGCAGCGAACCAGATGTTGCCGGCGCCGTCCACGACCGGCGCGGCTCCACCCATCCAGATCGCGCCCTGGCGCTCACCCGGCCCGCTGTCCACCAGGTAGTAGCGGGCAACTCCGCCCGTCTCCGGCACGGCGGCGAGAGAACCGTGGTAGTTGCCGCAGTCGCCGTAGTTGCCGCCGAAGGCGACGACGACTTCACCGTGGTCCAGCGCCAGTCCCGGGCGTTGCAGCAGGGCGGCGGGCGTCGAGCGCGGCGGGTCGACGCGCTGGTCCAGCTCGACCCGGCCGGTGTAGAGATCCAGGCCGACCAGGTGGTGCGACACCCCAGTTCCGGGGGAACTCTCGTCGGCGAGCACGAACATCTCGTGGCGGGCGGCATCGATCACCGGGGTCCCGGTGACACCGACGTCGGGGCTGATGTCACCGCAGGGCAGGGACGAGGCAGGAACCGGCGTGCCCACCCGCCTCGACCAGAGGATGCGGCCCGTCCTGGCTGCCAGGGCATAGACGTAGTCGCGCTCCGTGGCGACGAACACCCTGCCGGCGTACGAGAGCGGTTGGCCGAAGAGCTGGCCCGCCAGTGCCGGCGACTCCCAGGCGGGCGTGAGGGGGTAAAGGGCAGTTGCGGCGTTCTGCGTCCCGGTGCCGAGCGCGTTGCCGCCGTAGACCGTCCAGTCCGATCCGGGACGGCCCCGGTCCGCGCCAGCCGCCGCCGGCACCCGGGCCACGGGGCGGGCGACGGCCAGAGCGATGACCACGGCCAAGACCGGCCAGGCGTACCCCCGGTGACGCCGCCCGACGGCCGTATTGCCGGTCCCCCCGGGCCGGTCGACCGGTTTGCGTGCCCACCGGGCCGGCGCCGGTTCCCAACGCGCCATCGGCTGAGCCTAAACCACGGCGGCACACCCCTACCGGCACGCTGCGCGCAAGTCCCGGCACGGTCGAGTCCAGCCTTTCGGCCCTATCGCGCCCCGCCCGCCCTACCTACGGTGGGCAAGCGGCCCCATCGGGAGGTAACGCGATGACCCGCCCCACTGCCAAGGCGGTGGGAGGCGAGACCTTGCACCGGTAGCAGGAGGTACGTCCGTGACCAGCGCTGTTGGCACTTCCAGTCAGTCCATTGCAGCCGGCGGGCACGGCCCGGCCGGCCCGGCCGTGGCGGCGGTCGCCGTCGACGAAGACGGCAACGTCGACGCGCACTGGGGCCGAGCCCAGCGCCTGGCGGTGGCAGAGGTCCGGGACGGCGTGCTGACGCGGTGGGAGGAGAGCGACGTCCGCTGGGACACCCTGCACGAAACCGACAGCGAGCGGGCGCACCATGCCCGGGTCGCCCGCTACCTGAAGCAGCAGGGCGTCACCGTCGTCGTCGCCTTCCACATGGGGCATGGCATGCGGGCGGTGCTGGAGAGGATGGGTGTCACCATCCGCTTGGGCGCCAGCGGCGATGCCCGCCACGCAGTGCTGAGCGCCCTCGGCCCCCACGCCGGCACGTCGACGCAGGGCACCTGAGCGGCGGGACCTGGCACCCATACCCCGCCGGGTACAATGCTGGCGCCCTGAACAGGCAGGTCATACCGGCCAAGGAGGTACTCAGGATGACAGCCAGCCAGCGGGGGGACAACCACGACCACGCTCCGCCATCCCCTGGGCACGGCTGGCACGAGCTCGCCCACCAGTGGGACCAGCGCTACTCCGCCTCGCCCCAGGTCTTCCGGGCCGAACCGGACCACACTCTGGTCGAGCTGGTCGGCGCGTTGCCGGCCGGCCGGGCGGTCGACCTCGGCGCCGGCGAGGGCCGCAACTCGCTCTGGCTGGCATCTCGCGGTTGGAACACGACCGCTGTGGACGCTTCAGGCGTCGCCCTGCAACGCCTGGAGGCCAACGCTCTTGCGCAGGGCCTGCACGTCAGCACCCTCGTGGCAGACCTCGTGCCCTACCTCGAGGCAGCCGTGTCGAGAGGCGAGCACTTCGGGCTCGTGGTCATGGCCTACGTCCACCCGGGCCCCGAGCAACGCCCGGGCCTGCTCAGCGCGGCGGCGTCGGCGGTGGCCCCGGGCGGCCACCTGTTCGTGGTGGGCCACCACCTGTCCTCGCTGGGCAAGGCCGGGCCGCCGGACCCGGACCGCCTGTACGTGGAGGACGACGTGCGCGACGCACTGACCGGTCTCGAGCTCCTGCGCCTGGACAGGCGCGGCGGCGTGAGCGACGTCGAAGACCACGGCACCGACCTGGTGGTGTGGGCACAGCGACCGGTCGGGCGGCTAACGGGCCCACCGGGCCGGTAGTCCGGGCACAGCGACCGGTCGGGCGGCTAACGGGCCCACCGGGCCGGTAGTCCTGGCGCACCGACCGGCCCGCGTCGCCGGTACCCCTCAGTCCCCGGCCGCCTCCCTGGCGGCGCGCATGCGCACGATCGCCGGCGGGAGCTGTCCCTCGGCCCGGGCCCTCCCCAGCGCTGCCGACCACCACGCCAGGTCGTCGAGGGTGATCTGCAGGGCAGCCTCTGTGGTCGGGTCCTTGGGGTTGCCGTCCGGACCGAAGGCGGACTCCACGAACGGTACGAGCACGCTGGCGCGCAGCGGTGCCATTTCCGCCTCGATGGCAATGTGGGCCAGGTGCTCGATGGCCCGCGCTGCCGCCACGAGACCGCCGCTGTAACCGACTGCGGCCATCGGCTTGTGTCGCAGGGCAAACGAGACGAAGACGTTGTCTATGGCGTTCTTCAGCACACCGGGCACGCTGTGGTTGTACTCGGGGGTTACCACCAGGTAGGCGTCGCCCTCTTTGACCTTTTGGTTCCAGGCCTTGACCACGGGGTCGGAGTAGGTCGGGTCCTGGAAGTCACCGATGCTCCCGGCGTGCTCGCCGAACATCGGCAGTGGCCAGTCCCGCAGGTCGAGCACCTCCACCTCCTCGAACGCCTGGTGTGCGCGTGCCCGGGCCTCCACCCACGGCACGACCCGGTCGGCGGCCCGCGTGGGCCGCGTGCTGCCGACTATGACCTGAAGCTTGCTCACGACTGTGACTCCTCGTGGTTGGGCCCCGTCCCGGGGCTGGCCCCGGCAGCCGGCCTTCGCCCCCCTGCGTCCCCGCACCGGCGCTGCACCGCTCGACGAGGCCCGCAGGCAGGGCGCCAGCGCGGGCGCCTGTCTGGACGGGGAAGTTACGTGTCTCTGGATGATGTAAGATGTAACTATAACGCCGGGAGCTCGGTAGCGGTACAGTCGCCAGGTGCCGATCAAACGACGGCCGGCTGGTACAGGGGCTTCGGCCGGTGGCCGCCCCCAGCAGGCTTCGTGGGAGATCGGTGAGGGGCCCTGCCGCCCCGGAGCGGGCCCGTGCGGCCCCGCCCAGAGCCCTTGCGCCAGGCCCGAAGAGCTACTGGCCGACCTCGACGCCCTCGGACCGGTCGAGCGGGCGCAGGCCCTGGCCGCACTGACAGCTCGCTTTGCGGCTTCGTACGTGCGCGCCATGGGCAGCCGCGGCAACATCCTCTCCTACCCCCGTGTCCGCGCCCTCGAAGTGCTCGCAACCGGGCCGGCCATCATGAAGGACCTTGCCGACGCGCTCGGGACCACGCCGCGCAACGTGACTGCCATGGTCGACGCACTCGAGCACGGTGGCCTCGTGACGCGCCTGCCCCACCCGAGCGACAGGCGGGCGACCCTCATCGAACTGACCGAGCTGGGCAGGAGCGAGGTCAGGCAGGCCCGGCTCGTCGCCTTGGAGCGGGTGACGTCGCTGTTCAGCGCGTTGAGCCTGGCCGAGCAGGAGCAGTACGCGCAGATGCTCGGACAGCTGCTCAGCGCCCTGTGCCACCCAACTGTGGCGTAAGGCTCCCGGGCGCCCCCTCGGGCGATCCGGTACTGTCTCAACATGGTGGCCGGCACCCGGGCACGGGGCAACGAGCGCAGACCTCCGGCCTGGCCGGGCAACGGGACGGCTGTCGGTGGGCCGAGCCGGGCGCCCCTCCTACCTGTGCCGGCGCTCACCGCCACGACGGCTGGCGGGTGCCCGCCCCGGCCGCTGCCGAAACCCCGCCCCATGCGGGCTCACCCGGACAGGGCACACGACGGCGGCTGGCCCCATGCCCTCACTGGCCACGTACCGGCCCCCCTCGGCTGACGACAAGGAGAAGACGGCGACGGTGGCAGAAACCGCAGAGCACAAGGTCGAGACGCTCAGCTGGGAGACGTTCGGCCAGGCGAGCCGCCGGCTGGCCCAGAAGATCGCCGACGACGGTTACGAGGCGGACCTGATGGTGGCCATAGCCCGTGGCGGCCTCCCCGTGGGCGGGGCCCTCGCCTACTCGCTTGGCATGAAGAACTGCGCCGCCATCAACGTCAAGTTCTACACCGGGATCGGGACACGCCTCGACGTCCCCGTCCTGCTGCCCCCGACACCTCCTCTGGTGGACCTGGCCGGCCTCAAGGTCATAGTGGCCGACGACGTCGCCGATTCCGGTGACACCATGGCCATGGTGGTCGAGTTGCTCCGCCCGCACGTCGCCGACCTGCGCACGGTGGTGCTCTACCACAAGCCCTGGTCGACCGTCGTGCCCGACTACGCCTGGGCGACGACCAGGGACTGGATCCACTTCCCCTGGGACGAGCCTCCCGTCGTCGGCCGGCCTCGGGCCTGACCCTCCTCGGCCCTCAACCGGCCGGCCGCTCGACACCGGGACAGGCGCCACACTGCCTCGGCCGCCTCTCGTGGATGCCGCCGGTGTGACGCGCCCGCGCGTCTGCACATCGGCTTGGTGTGACCACTCCCACATGGCCAGGCCCTCGACAGCGAGCACCGGGGGCCCGCCGCAACCCTGAACCGGAGCTCTACCACCCCGAGCGGACGGGACCGAGGGCCCTGTTCGGCAAAATGTGATCGCGTGTCGACACGGGTGCGCAACCACGAGACGCCCGTGGCCAAGGTCAACGATGCCGAGGGCAACCCCATCGAGATCGCAGCCGTCGTCGTCTGGCAGGTCCGGGACACCGCCCGGTCCATATATGCGGTCGACGACTTCACCCGCTTCGTAGCCACCCAGACCGAGACCGCCGTGAGGCACACCGCCTCCAGCTACCCCTATGACAACCGCGGGACGGGGAAGCTGTCGTTGCTGCATGAGCCATCGCAAGAGCATCCTGGTGCGCCTCGACCCGGCAGTGCACGACGCACTCGCCAAGTGGGCAGGCGACGAGTTGCGCAGCACCAATGCCCAGATCGAGTTCCTCCTGCGCAGGGCGCTGTCCGAGGCGGGCCGGTTACCCTCGGCCACCCGGGAGATGCGCCGGCCCGGGCGGCCCCCGGGGAGGCCTTCGGGGCCCGGCTGACATCGGGCCTGCGCACTGTTGGGCCGCACGCCGGCAACGGCCCACGAGCGGCCCAAGGGCCCCTGTGGGGCCCTTACGCTGCCCGCGACAGGCGTAGGCGCCCACAGAGCTGGGACCTCCTCCCGACTGCGGTCGTCATGCTCCACCTTCCATCGCAACGGGGGCAAGTGTCCCTAAGTCTCTAGGCCAATTGCCTGTTCATGGGACACTAGGCCCGAGGGCCCCACGGGACTGGCAGCCGACGTCTCCTCAAAGTCTCCACGAACAGCCGGCCCGCACCCCGACCGGCGCCACCCTAAGGCCTCTCGGGGACCGCCGTGACGAAGTCGATCAGGGCCTCGACCGCCCCCACGAGGGCCGGCTCGAGGTCGGCGTAGGTACGGGCGCAGGACAGCAGCTTCTTCCAGAAGACCGGGGGGGACGGCTCGCCGAGGGCTTCGCAGATGCCCTCCTTCCATGGTCGGCCCGGCGGCACGACCGGCCAGGCGTCGATCCCGAGCGCGCGCGGGCGTACGGCCTGCCACACGTCGACGAACGGGGTCCCCAGGATGTGCACGTACGGGCCGGCCAGTTGCCCCGCCACCCGTGACTCCTTGCTGCCCGGGACCAGGTGGTCGACCAGGACACCGAGGCGGGCGTCGGGGCCCGGGCGCAGCACCGCCAGCAGGTCGGCCAGGTTGTCGAGGCCGTCGAGGCGCTCCACGACTATGCCGTCCACCCGCAGGTCGTCACCCCAGACCTTCTCGACCAGCTCGGCGTCGTGCACCCCCTCCACCAGGATGCGGCTCGCCCGTGCGGCACGGGCGCGGGCACCGGGAACGGCGAGGGACCCCGAGGCGGTGCGCCTGGCCGGCTCCTGCCCGGACGAAGTTGCCCCCGCCGGTGGCACCAGGGTCACCACCGCCCCCGCCACCATGAAATCCCCGGTGCGCACGGCGAACTGGCGCTTGACCGACCCGTCGCGAGAGCGCAGGGTGACCCCAGCCGGGCCGAAGCCTGCCACGGTCCCGGTGAAGCGGGTCGCCATGTGGGTCACGACCATGCCGGGCTCGGCCTTGACCCGCCTGGGCGGCCCGGTCGCGCGCCTGTGGTCCTCGATCCTGCCCGAGAGTATCCCCGGCCCCATGCCCTCGCCCATCCCGGCAACGCTACGGCGGCGAGCGGCCCGCCGCACGGCTCCCCGGGGAGGGCTGTCGGCCGGGCTACGTCGCCCGTGAAGCACCGGCGCGCTGCGCGCCCCACCCTGGGCCTAAAATGCGCCCGAATGCGCGCCTCCGGCAACTCGTGGGCCCCTCTCGCCGGCTTCGCCTTGGCCTCGTCGGGCAACCAGATGGCCTGGCTGGTCTTCGCCCCTGTCACCACCGGCGCAGCGGCGCATTTCCATGTCCCGATCTCGTCAGTGGGGCTCTTGTCGGAAATGTTCCCCCTGGCGTACATCGTGCTGGCCATGCCGGCAGGGCGGGCGCTCGACCGCTCCCTCAAGGGCTGGCTCGGTGCCGGTGCCGCTCTGAGCGCCATCGGCACCCTCGTGCGCCTCGGTGGCATGTCGAGCGCCGGGTTCGGCTGGATCCTGGCCGGGCAGGCCCTGGTGGCGGCATCCCAGCCTCTGATGCTCAACTCGATCACGATGCTGGCGCGCCGCTACCTGAGAGAGCAGGACCGGCCCACCGGTATAGCCGTGTGCTCGGGCGGCACCTTCGCCGGCTTCGTCCTCGCCTTCCTCACCGCTGCCCTGCTCGGCCCGGGCCGAGCCGGATTGGTGCTGCTGGTTGGGGCGGCATACGCCGTCGCCGGCTCTGCTGTCCTGGTGGTCGCCCTGTGGCGCTCCCCTCTGCCCTTCCCCGGCGACGTGGCGCGGGCCCCTGACGGCGCCCAGGTGCGCCGGCTGCTTGCCGACCCGGTGATGAGGGGCCTGGTGGCCTTCGTCTTCGTGGGCTTCGGGGTGTTCGTATCGTTGACGACGTGGGCGCAGCCCCTTTTGCAGCCGGCCGGGGTGACGGCCGCCGTCGCTGACACCATCCTCATCTCCATGGTGCTCGCCGGCGCCGTGAGCTCTGCCGTGTTCCCCCCGATCGTCGCCCGCCGGGGCTGGCAGCTGCCAGCCCTGGTCGTCGGGGGGGTGACGACCGTCGCCGCATGCACGGTCCTGGCCCTGGTGCCCGGCGTCGTCGACGCGGGAGTGAGCCTGTCCTTCGTGGGCCTGCTCCTGCTACCCGGCCTCCCGGTGATGCTCGAAGTGGCCGAGCGTCGCTGCGGCCACGAGGCCGCTGCAGGGGCGGGCCTGTTGTGGCTGGCCGGCAACGCCGGCGGGATCGCTGTCGCAGTGGTCGCCGGCTTGCTTCAGAGCTCGCCGGACTGGGCGTTCACGGTGCTGGCCGCCGTGGTCCTGCTGGCGGTCCCCGTCGCCACCCGCCTCCGGGGCATGCTCACCGAGGTCGACGTGCCCGCCGTCGAGCCGGTCCGCGTCGAGGAGTGACCTGGGCTCCTGGGACCGGTCAGACGCCGAGGCTGCCGCGCGCCGCCGCCTCGAAGGCGCGCTGAGGCATGAGGCGCTTGCCCGTGATGCCAATACGCTCGGAGAGCCTGCCAACGGACACCCTCCGTGGCGCTCGGCGCCCTTCGAGCACCTTGAGCACCACCTTGGCCACCGCCGCCGGATCCACGCCGTTGCGCTCGTCTCGCTCCATGACCGACAGGGCCTTGGTCATCGCCGCCGAATAGGCGTCACCGGCGGCCTCGGGCCCCAGCACGCGGCGGCGCTCGGTGAACTCGGTCCTGACGTTGCCCGGCTCGACCAGTGTCACTCCGATGCCGAACGGCGCCACCTCGTAGGCCATCGCCTCAGCCAGGCCCTCCAGGGCGAACTTGCTGGCGCTGTAGTAGGCCTGGAACGGCAGTCCCAGCACTCCCCCGATGGAGCTCAACAGCACGAGCCGCCCGGAGCGCTGCGCCCGCATCGCAGGCAGGGCGGCACGGGCGCAGCGTGCCACGCCCCAGAAGTTGGTCTCCATGAGCGCCCTCGCCTCGGGCAGGGGGGTTGTCTCGAAAGGACCTCCGACACCCCAGCCCGCACAGGCCACCACGGCGTCGAGGCGGCCGTGGCGGCCGAGCACCTCGGCTGTGCCCTGCTCGACCGAAGCGTCGCTGTCGACGTCCATCACCAGTGCCTCGGCGCCCTCTACAGCCTGGCCACGGCGGCTTGCGCACACGACGCTCCAGCCCTTGGCGGCCAGGACAGCCGCTGTCGCCTGCCCTATACCTGCGGACGCGCCCGTGACTAGGACGACTCTTGGCATCGGCGTGACCCCTTTCGGGCGAGTGGACGGCGGGTCCAGGCCGGATTGTAACCTGGCGTCACCCCGGCACTGCCTGCAGGCGCGCTCGGACAGGGCGACGGTGCCCGGACCTGGCTGTGCAAGCCGAGCCGCGGCGGTGGCCGCCCCGGTGGCGGCCGGCCTGGCGCTCACCCGGCGCCTCTGGCCGCCGCGAGCCGGCCGTCAGGGAGCGATCTGTCCGATCTCCGCCAGCAGGCCGGTGAACCAGGCGACGCCGGCGTCGAAGCGCTTGCCGCCCTTCACGCGGGGGAACTCGATCACCCGCAACTCGTCCCCCTGCTCCTCGTCGTGGCCGACGAGGCCGGCGCGGCCCTCCTGCGCCGCCCTCACGGCGAGGTCGACGCAGCTGGCGATCAGGGCCCGGTCCTCGGCGTTCGCCGGCGCCGAGCGGGCGAAGTAGCCGGACTTGGCCACGAGGGTCTTCTCAGCGCCCAGGTCTCCGGCGAGGCGCTTGGACAACCACGCCCCGGGGTTGACGGCGTCCAGCTTGACGTGCCCGAAAGCGTCGCGGGGCACGCTCTTGCCGGCCTTTTCCATCTCCGCCACGATCTCGGCCGCACCGGCGCCCTCGGAGACGAAGAGGTTCACGCACCCCATCGCGTCCATGACCGGTGCCAGCCTGGCGGCCTCCGCTGCGAAGTCGATGGGCCTCTCCGGCACGTAGACGCCGTGGACGTCCCAGCGTCCGGGCTCCACAAGGCCGGGGACCTCGGTCTCGGACTTGGCCCACGCGTGGTACCGGGCGGCCGCGGAGGCGGTGAGCCATCCGCAGTTACGCCCCATCACCTCGTGCACGACCAGCATGCGGGGGTTGGCCGAGTGCTCGGCCACCACGTGCTTTGCAAACTCCGCCGACTGCTCGGCGGCGGTCAGCGCGCCCAGGCTCTGGCGCACCGGCACGATGTCGTTGTCGATCGTCTTGGGCAGGCCGACGACGGTCAGCGTGTAGCCGTGGTCCGCCAGGTACGCGGCGAGGTCGGCCGCTGCTGTATTGGTGTCGTCCCCGCCGATCGTGTGCAGCACGTCGACGTGGTCGTCCGCCAGGCGCCGGGCGGCGACCTCCAAGGGGTTGTCCTGCGGGCCGACCAGGCCCCGCCGCCGGCAGTCCTCGACGTTGGTGAACTTCACCCGGCTGTTGCCGATCGGGCTGCCTCCGAGGGTGTGCAGGCGCTCCGCCGCGGCTCTGGTCTCGGGGCCTATCACCACCGAAGCGCCCTTGAGCAGCCCGGCATAGCCGTCGCGGTAGGCCACCAGCTCGACGGTCGGATCCGCCGCCGTCCACGCGGTTGTCAGTGCTCCCACGGCCGACGACAGGCAGGGGGCGAGACCCCCGGCGGTGAGCATGGCAACCTTGCGAACTGTCATACCGTCCTCCTGTCCAGTCGCCGCAACCGCGGCTTCGTGGGGACCTCCGGCCGAGCCGGCCACTTCTCCTCCGGCGCAACCCGTCGCAGGCCCGGCGCCAATGGTAGCCCTGGCCCGCAGCGGCCCTGCAAGCACTGCCGGACGTAGGGACCGGGGCCTGAAGTCCTCTCTACGGCGAGGTCCTTGTACTCAGTCGTGCCCTTGTTGATCTGGCACCGGTGCGAACCGGTCTTCTTTGCCACAGCGCTCGGTACCGTTCCGAAACCTGTCTCATCTGTCGCTTCCGAAGGAGACGGGATTCGGAGCCACCTGTTGCCGGGTGACGGTGACGGTGACGGTGACGGTGAGAGCTTCCCCCCGGTGCGCTCAGGCATCACGGTCGGGGGCGCCGTCTCGCCAACAGCCCGGCGCCATATCTGCGAGACTGCCCGCGATGGCGTTCGGCCAACAGTCAGGCCCGCCCGCGTCGGCGAGGCAGGTGAGAGAGCTGCTCGCCCTTCTCAACGACGCCGGCCATACCGACTTCCGCGATGCGCGCGGACCGATGGGCTTCAGCCAACGTCAGGCCGCTGGCAGGTTCACCCGCGACGAAGCAACAGCCTTCATCGCCCGGCTGCAGGGCAATGAGCTCGATGGGGCTCCCCTCGCCTTCGTCCCAGCGGCCAAGCTGTCAGCGCAAGAAGAGCTGCTGCGCCACTTGCCTTCCGAGCAGCTCGCCGGGGAGCTCCGGCGCCGCCGTTGGACCGTCACCGAGCCCGTGGCGAGCGGTCCGAGCGGGGCCCGACCCGGACGCGAGCTCGGCGCCTGACCGACCAGGTTCGGCGGCTTGTCGCCAGTTCCGCCTGTAACACGGCACCGTCGACGTTGTCCAGCGCAATATGGGCGCCACACCCCCCGGCCGCCTGTACCATCACAGCGGTGGACGGCGGCACCGGCGAGCATGTCCTGCGGGGCGGCAACGTCAGCACCGTCGTGCGGGTGGGCGACACGGTCCGCCGGCAGGCCGGGCCGTGGTCGAGCGCGGTGGACGCAGTGCTCCTCCACCTCGAACGAGCAGGCTTCGATGGGGCACCGAGGGCCCTCGGCTACGACCAGCTCGGGCGGCAGGTGCTCTCCTACGTCGAAGGCACGGTCGACGCCAGTCCCTCCGACCTCGCCACGAGCCGGCTGGCAGCGGTGGGGAGGCTGGTGCGCGACTTCCACGACGCCATGGAGACCTTCGTGCCGCCCGCTGGCACAGCCTGGCAGGTGGCAATACCGCCTGACAGCCGGGACCTCGTCTGCCACCACGACATAGCCCCGTGGAACCTGGTGCGGGCACCCGGCCGGCTCGTGCTGATCGACTGGGACGGGGCCGCCCCAGGGTCGCGGTTGTGGGACCTCGCCTACGCAGTCCACGGCTTCGTGCCCCTTTCGGGTGTCTCGCCCCTGGACGAAGTACAAGAGGTCGCACGCCTCCTTGCCCTGGTGGACGGCTACGGGCTCGACGGAGGCGACCGCACGAGCCTGGTCGAGCTCGTGGCCCCGCGCATCGGCTCCATGTACGAGCTGCTGAGGCGGGGCCACGAGGCAGGTGAGCAACCCTGGGCCAGGCTCTGGTCCGAAGGTCACGGTGACTACTGGTACGCCAGCGCCCGTTACGCCGAGCGCCGGCGTGGCGCGCTCGCCCGTGCCATAGCGGTCCGAGAGGCGGGGTAGGGGACCTCCGGGATCGCCGCGAGCGCTCCCGCCGGTCCGCGCGACCCCGGGAACCCCTGGGCCTCCCGAACGGTTAGCGATGGCGTGGGACGCTCGGTGGTGGCGCTGGCAGCCGCCTCGGAGGCAATGCGGCGATGAGCCTGTCCCGGCCCTGACCAAGCCGGGCACGAAGGGCTCCGACTGCAGGAGCACCAGCACCGTTCCGGACGGGCGCCGGGCGTCCCTCGTCTGCGCCCCTGCCTGGCACAGCGCCTGTCGCAGGGCCGCCGGCGCCGGCCCGTTCCAGGCGGCAGGGAGCCGGCCGCAGGCTTTCGGGCGTGGCACCGGCGAGCGGTTCAGGGCCCGTCGCCGCCCCCGCCCTCCAGGGCGGGCAGATGTACACGGAACACGGCACCGCCGGCAAGGCCCGGAGCGGCTTCGACCCAGCCACCGTGGGCCTCGACGATCGACGCCACTATGGCGAGGCCCAGGCCCGCCCCACCGGTCCGCCGTGAGCGGGACGGGTCCACCCTGAAGAACCTCTCGAAGACCGCTCGTGCCTGTTCCGCTGTGATACCCGGGCCATCGTCCGCTACCTCGACGACGACCTCGGAGCCCGCACGGGCCACCGACAGCGTGGCACGCGTGCCCGGCGGAGTGTGCCCCCTCACGTTGGCGAGCAGGTTGTCCACCACCTGGCGGAGGGCCCCGCGGTCGCCGACCACCTCGGCGGCTTCGCGTGCCGCGAAACCGACCGGCCACTGCGGGCCGACGAGCAGCGCCGTGTCGCGCGCCTCGAGGGCCAGGCCCACCATTTCCACCGGCTCGGTTTCGAGCCGGCGGTGCTCGTCGAGCCGGGCCAGCGTCAACAGATCCTCCACCAGGCGCGACATCCGTGCCGATTCGTTGCGGATGCCGTCCATCGCCCGCTGCAGGTCCTGCGGGCGTGATGACGCACCCTGGTCGAAGAGCTGTGCGTAAGCCGAAACAGCCGCTATCGGAGTCCGCAGCTCGTGGGAGGCGTCCCCCACGAAACGGCGCAGGCGCCCCTCCGAAGCCCGCAGGTCGCCGACGAGCTCCTCGATGCGGCCCAGCATCACGTTGAAAGCGGTGGCCATGTGGCCGACCTCCGTGCGGGGGTTGGGATTGGGCACCCGGTGCACGAGGTCGCCACCCGAGATGGCCTCGGCCGTGCGCTGGACCTCACGCAGGGGGCGCAACCCCACCCGCACCAACCACAGCCCGAGGAGCACGGCGGCCAACACGGCTCCGGCGGTGACGAGGAGCTCGACCACGACCAGTTGGGAAAGCGTGTTGGTGACGCTGGAAATCGGTGCGGCCAGCACCAGCACCTGGCCATTGGGCAACCTGCACGCCCGCACCCGGAACGACGGCCCTTCACCGCCTTGCGGCCCCACCGTGAAGTAGGTCGTCGGTTCACCGTCAGCGCCTAGGGCCGACGTCTCGAACCCGGTTATGACGGCCGGCAGCCGGGGCGAGTACGAGGCACTGCCCGGCTGGAACGACGAGCATTGCTCCCTGCCGGCGGCGCCGGTCACAACTTCGCCGTCCGCAGCCAGCACCTCGATGAACATGCCCGGGGCACCCTCCCGGCCGATCGCGCAGAAGGCCGACCCGTTGCCAGGGGAGCTGTCCAGCTGCCCCGTCCCGAGCGGCAAGGGCGCGCTCGCAACGCCTGTGGTACCGGCCTGGTCCGCCGGCGCGCCCGTCCTTGCACCGGCCCCAGCCCCCGGCCCCAGCCCGGAGCCGGGCACGAAGAACCGGCCCCGGCCGAGCGCGCGGGCCGGGTTGACGGCCATCGCCTGCTCCACCTGGTGCGATGCCTCCAGGCTGCTGTCGACGTGGCTGTCCAGGTAGCTACGCAACGAGCTGTACACCGCCACGTCGGCGAGGGCGAACGCCGCCGCCGTGATGGCGGCCACCGCAAGCAGCAGGCGGGCCCGCAGCGAGAGGCGGCGTGTCACTCCGGTTCGCGAAGCACGTAACCGACGAGGCGGATCGTGTGGATGAGCGGGGGCCCGAGCGTCTCCAGCTTCTTGCGCAGGTAGCGGACGTACGTCTCGACGATGTTCTGGTTGCCGCCGAAGTCGTAGTGCCACACGTGGTCGATGATCTGGTCCTTGGACAGGACGTGGCGGGGATTGAGCAGGAAGACGCGCAGCAGGTTGAACTCCGTGGCCGTCAGCCTCACAGGTACCCCCGCCCGCCACACCTCGTGGCTCTCCTCGTCCATCACCAGGTCGGCGAAACGCAGCCTGCGGTCCTCCTCGATCGCCTGGGCACCCCTGCGCAGTATTGCCTTGGTGCGGGCCACGACCTCGAGCAGCGAGAACGGCTTGGTGACGTAGTCGTCACCGCCGATGGTGAAACCGGCGACCCTGTCCTGGACATCGGACTTGGCCGTGAGGAAGAGCACGGGCACCCCGACCCCGTCCGCCCGTATGCGCCGGGTCACCTCCAACCCGTCGAGATCGGGGAGCATCACGTCCATGACCACCAGGTCGAAGCGCTCCTCCTGGGCCTTGGCCAGAGCGGCGCGGCCACTGGCGGCCACGTCCACCTCGAAACCCTCGTAGCGCAGGACCGTGGACACCGAGTCCACGATCGATGGCTCGTCGTCCACGACCAGGATCCTGCCCGTTGCCATCTGCTGCCTCCTAGCGACGCTCACAGTACGCTCATGGTCGCCCCGGCGCCCCGCTCCGACCTGAGCCCCGGCTGTGAGCCGGCTGTGAGGGGCACGCCGTGAGCGCCTGCTCCCGGCCGTAGGGCGCCCGACGCAGCGGGCGGGTTCACGGCTGGCTCCCAGCCGGTTGGCGCTCAGGGTTCAACAACGTGGCGGAGCATGCCTGTGACCGGCGCACCAGGCGCCGGGCCGGCGGACGCCGGCAATGCACAGCAAGGAGCAAACAATGCGCACGCACCAGACCTGGCGGCACACGTTCCGGCGCCACGGAGTGAGGATCGCCACTGCGGCAGCGGCAGCAACGGCCTTCGGCGGGGGAGTGGCCGCCACGATCGCTCTCGACGGAGGCGGCATCGCCTCGGCGGCAACGACGGCCACCCAGCTGAGCGCCAGCACCGGTGGCACCAGCACCGGTGGCACCAGCACCACCTCGGGTACCGGCTCCGCATCAGGCACCCGACCGGCCGGCACGCCGTCGGGCTGCCCCGGCATGGGCCCGGGCCTGGGCCGGCCCACCGTGACCGGCACGGTCCTGTCGGTGGACACGGCATCGGGCAGCTTCACCCTGCAGAGCCCGGCGGGCACCACCTACACCGTCGACGTCACAGCGTCGACGACCTACCGCGACCCGGGCCAGACGTCGCCCTCGCTCGACAACGTCACCAAGGGCGAGCAGGTGGCTGTGAGGGGCACGCTCAGCTCGACCACGGTGACCGCCAACACCGTGCTCATAGGCGGGCCGATGCGCCCGGGTGCGCCCGTAGGTGCTCACGGCTACGGCCCGGCGGGCGACCAGAGCGGCTCGGCCGGGCAGGGCTCGAGCTCGGCCACGGCCGCCTGAGCCCAGGGCGGCATCCCGGCACGCAGGCCCTCCTCGGCCCTGGCACACCCACCCACCCGTCGAAGTGACAGGCGGGTGGGTGGCCACAGGCAACGGGTGGCCGCGCCGGCTGCTCGGGCCAAAGCGCCGGGCGTGCGCCTACGAAGCCGACGAGGCCATCTCCTCCAGGACCGGCTCGAGGCACCAGTCCGGGTGGTCGCTCTCCAGCCTGGCCAGCCAGTACGGGCTCTCGAAAAGCGCCAGCAAGGCCCCGTCGCGGCGGGCCAGGATCCGCACCCGGCTGCCCGTCCTGCGCAGCTCGGCCGCCGTCGTCTCGTCGGTGCGGCGTGCGACGGTGTGGTTGGTCGGGTACAGCTCGACTGTGGCCCCGAACTCCTTGGCCAGGCGGTAGGAGAAGACCTCGAACTGCATCCGCCCCACTGCGGCCAGCACCGGCGTCCTGTCGCCGTCGGGGTCGTAGAGCACCTGGACCACGCCCTCCTGCTCGAGCTGGTCGAGGCCACGGCGGAACTGCTTGTGGCGCCCGGTGTCGGTGGGCCGGGCGGTGGCGAAGAGCTCAGGCGCGAACGTGGGGATGGGCGGGAAAGCCACCGCCTGGTCGACGTAGAGGGTGTCGCCGATACGCAGGTCACTGGCATTCACCAACCCGAGCACGTCGCCTGGGTAGGCGACGTCGATCGTGTCTCGCTCGGCACCGAACACCGACGTCGCGTACTTGGTCGAAAAGGGTCTCCCGCTCGGGCCGTGGGTCACCGTCATCCCCCGCTCGAAACGCCCCGAGCAAACCCGGACGAAAGCAAGGTGGTCGCGGTGCGCAGGGTCCATATTGGACTGGATCTTGAACACGAAACCCGAGAACGGCGCATCGATCGGCCGCACCTCCCCCGCCGCGTCCGCCCTCGGCCCGGGCGGGGGTGCCACGTCGATCACTGCGTCCAGGAGATGGCGCACCCCGAAATTGGTGAGCGCCGAGCCGACGAAGAGCGGGCTCGTCTCCCCGGCCAAGAACGACGCCTCGTCGAGCCGGGCCCCGACCGCGTCGAGCAGGCCGACCTCCTCGACAGCCTGCCGCCACGCCGGCCCCTCCGCCCGCTCCGCATCGGCCGCTGCCACCCGCTCCTCCTCGGCCGCCGTCGCACCGTGGGCTGTCCTGGCGAAGCGCACGAACTCCCCGCTGCGCCTGTCGATGACGCCGCGGAAGTCCCCCGGGTCGCCTACCGGCCATGTCACCGGTGTCGGGCGCAGCCCTATCTGCTCCTCGATCTCGTCGAGCAGCTCGAGGGGGTGCCGGCCCGGCCGGTCGCACTTGTTGAGGAAGGTGAGCACGGGCAGGGAGCGGGCGCGGCAGACCTCGAAGAGCTTGAGCGTCTGAGCCTCGATGCCCTTGGCCACGTCCAGGACCATGATCGCTGCGTCGGCAGCCGCCAGGACACGGTAGGTGTCCTCGGAGAAGTCCCGGTGGCCGGGCGTGTCCAGCAGGTTGACGACGTGGTCGCGGTAGGAGAACTGCAGGACCGTCGAGGTGATCGATATCCCCCGCTCCTGCTCCATCGCCATCCAGTCGGACGTGGCGCGCCGGCGGCTGCCACGGGCCTTGACGGCGCCGGCCTCGGCTACGGCGCCGGCGTAGAGGAGGAACTTCTCCGTGAGCGTCGTCTTGCCTGCGTCGGGGTGGCTGATGATGGCGAACGTGCGCCGGCGGGCGCTCTCCAGGGACGCCAGGCCCGTGGCGCCGTTGTTGCGCGTTGGCGAGGTTTGCGCGTGGCCGACGTCCCCCGTCGCCGTCACGAGGACCGCCCGGCCGGGTAGCGGGCGCGGTGGCCGCCAGGCTCCGGGGGGGCGTTCATGGGGTGTCAGCGTACAACGCCCCAGTCCGGGGCCGGCGACCCCGCGGGTAGGTTGTTGGCCTTGACGACCTCACAACCCTCCCCCGGCGAGCTGTCCCCCCGTTCGACCGAGGTGCTCGAGCGCGCAGACCTCGACGAGCTCACGATGCTGGTGAACGGCCTGGTCGCCGAGGCCTGCTGGTCCGAGCTGGCCACACTGCGCGAGCGCTGCCGGCTGGCCGTGGACAGGGGCCGGCAGCTGTGGCCCGTTGCCTCGCACATCGAGTACCGCCTCTGCCTGCAGGGCCCGGGCGAATGGGCGGCGGCCATGGTCGAGGCAGGTACAGGCCGCTTCGCCCTCGGTCCTCTGGCCGAAGTGGCCGCGTCCTCTCACGCCTGGGGAGACCTTGCGCCCTACCTGCACCGCACGCCCCAGGCCGCCATGTTCGCCCACGAGCGGGTCCTGCGGGGTGAGGATCTGAGCGCCGACAGCGCCGCCCTGGACCTGCCCGAGGTGCTGGAACTGCCCCTGCGCCTGGAGGCCTGGGAGCCCGCCTACTGCCTCCCCGATTACCACCCGGACAAGCTGGAGACGCCCGCCCCCAAGCTGCCGCCGCTCCAGAAGCCGGCGGCCTACGACGGCAACGGGGGCCAGGAGCCCGGAGACGAGTGGGACGACATGGCCGAGCCCCCCCTGGACCTGGACGAGGCGGCGCGGGCCCTGCAGGAGCTGGTGAGCCCCTGGACCGAGGAGTCCAACGGCCGGGCTGAGGCAGTGAGCGCCGATGGTTTCGCCCACGATGCCATCGCCGTCCTGGGGGTGCGCTCGCCCCTCATGGCCGAGCTCGACGGGCAGACGGCGCTGGCCCTCATGGCCTGGGCGGCGGCCAGCGGAGGTGCTTACGGGCGCCGCCGCGGCGGCGCCCCGGCGCGCTTCGGCGCCTGGTGGGCACTGGCCGCCCTCGGCGGCCTGTCCGACGACTGGCCCGTGCCCCCCGCCCGCCTGCAGGACGTGCTCTACCGGTGCCGCTGGTTCAACTGGGGGGCTGGCGAGCCGGCGACGGGGTGGTCCCTGCGCCTGGCCGTCGAAGTGCCACGCCGTGCAGGCCGGCGGTCGTGGGCACTGGCGGCCACCGACGCCCGCTGAGGACCGCCCGAAACCCGCCTCGACCGGTCTGCCTGCCGCGCTCGGCGCCCACCGGGGCCCTGCCAGCGGGAGCCCCCGTCAGACCTAAATCCACAGGTAGGACGGCCGGGGGCCCGTCTGGCCGGTCGGCGGTGACCGTGACAGGCGATGCGCGAGCCCCAGGCTGGTGTGGCTGACCTTTGGGCGTGCGGGGCCAAGGGTGCGGGGCGGTGAGCGGGTTCCGGCGGGGCGACAG
>JAJZIY010000120.1:3935-4261 GCA_021828475.1 Actinomycetes bacterium | reverse complement strand
GCCGCAGGGCGTTCACCTGCCAGCGCGGGGGGTGCCGCCTCCGAGGCGCCTTCGGCCCTGCAGCGCCGCGGGAAGAAGAAGCCACGTCGGGCTGGGAAGAAGAAGGGACGCGGCGGCGGCCAGCAACAGCAGGGAGGTGGCCAGCAGCAACGAGAGTCGTCCCCACAGATGGTGACGCCACCGACGCCGTCCCCGACCCAGCAGGGTTGGCTCGGCACGTTCGGTGGCTACGCATCCTCCCTCGGCAGCATGCTGTGGGGGTCGACCACCAGCGGCACGGAGGGTGAGGGCAACGTGGACGGCGGCGACCTCAACCCTGGCGGGTT
>JAJZIY010000120.1:0-3925 GCA_021828475.1 Actinomycetes bacterium | reverse complement strand
TGGGCTACACGGGCGAGACCGACATCGGTGGCGAAAAGGAGCCGGAGGAGGCGCCCAAGGACTTGCTGAACGGGCTGATGGACATCCCCCGGGTGGCAGTAAAGCTCGAAAAGGAGTTCGGCGGGGGTGGCAAGGTCAGCGGGAGCGGGGACGTGAGCCGCCAAGGCGCATCGGGCAAGGCCAAGCTCGAGTGGATGGGCGCCTTGCACCAGAGCGATTCCGGCCCGCTGAAGCTCCTCGGCGACAACCTCACCGGCAAGGGCACCTTCTTCGCCGGCCTGAAGACCGGCGGGGAGGTGGAGGGCAAGGTCGGCTTGGACGACAAGGGCGGTCTGGCTCTGGGCAGCAAGGGCAAGCTGGCTGCTTTCGCAGGGGTGGAGATGAAGGGCGAGACCGAGGTCCTGATCCAGGTCGGCGCCCACGAGACGAAGATGAAAGGCGCGCTCGGTCTCACCATCGGTGTCGGAGGCGAGCTGTCGTACTGGCTGAACTTCGAGGGCGGCATGCTGAAATGGGGGACGAAGGGCAAGGGTGCGCTCGGGGTCGGAGCGAGCTGGGAGTACCAGTTGGAGCTGCCCGTCGCGTCCGTGTCGACGTCCATGTGGTCCTGGATGGCGTCGGGGATGTCGGGCCTGGGCTCGGGAGTGATGTCAGGGCTGAGGACGGCGGCCGATTACCTCGAGTACTACGGTTTCCTCGGCGGCTAGGGCGGGGCACCCGTGGACGCGGTCACGTACGTCAGTCTCACCGACGAGGTCCTGGGCCTGTCACTGGAAGCGCCGGCAGGGTGGTACCGGGGCAGCTCGGAGATCTTCCCGCTGGTGCTGAGAGCGCCGGAGGACGGCGGCTACAGGGCCAGCTGCAACTTCTCCCTCGAGCGGTTTGACCCGCCGACGCCTGAGGGCCTCGAAACCTTCGCTCGCCGCAGCAAGCGGGCGCAGTTGGAGGACTACGAGGGCTTCACTGAGCTCGGCGCCGAGGAACTGGTGGTGGACAACCGCCCGGGACTGCTCCAGCGCTACCGCTGGTCTCCCGAGGCTCTCGGACGGACGATGGAGCAGCTGCTCGTGCTCGTCGTTGTCCAGCCGGGCTTGCTGCTCCAGGCTGACGCCGCCAGCCTCGCCGAGCGAAGCGAGTACTACATGCCCGTGTTCGGCCGGATCGTTTCCTCGGTCCGCTTTCTGGGTTGACACGGCCGCCAGGGCTGGCGCAACTTCTTGCACCAGGGGGCGGGAGCGGCAGTGGGGCCGGTTGGCTCCGGCTCGGCCCCGGTCCGACCGTGTCGGTGTGGGGCCGGGCCGTGGCCGGCTTGCCGGCTCAGTGCAGAAGCGGCGATCGGGCTCAGCCAGGGGTAGGCGAGCCTGCTCCGCCCCGCCCGGTCGTCGAGAAGCTGGTGCCCAGGCTGGCGGTCGAGTCGCCGCCCACCCAGACGTCGAAGGTGCTGGCGTCCAGTACGTAGTCACGGGCTGCCGAGCTCCAGTAGCGCAGCTCTGCTGGGCCGAGGGTGAACCTCACCGTCCGTGGTTCCCCCGCCGCCAGGTGGAGGCGCCGGAAGCCCTTGAGCTCGCGCACCGGGCGCGAGGCGCTCCCGTGACGCTGGTGCACGTAGAGCTGGACGACCTCGTCGCCGGGGCGCTCGCCGGTGTTGGTGACCTTGACGGACACGACAAGGCTCTCGCCGGCCGGTACCTCGCTGCGGTCGAGGACCAGCTCCGAGTAGGCGAAGCTCGTGTAGCTCAAGCCGAAACCGAAGGGGTACAGCGGCGTGCTCGGCTCGTCCCAATAGCGCTCGGCCTGCCTCTCCGGCTCGTGGGAGGTCGTATGCGAGTACACGACCGGGACTTGGCCGACACTGCGGGGCCAGGAGAACGGCAGCTTGCCCCCAGGTGCCACGTCGCCGAAGAGGAGATCGGCGACAGCGGTGCCACCCTGGGTCCCCGGGTACCAGACGTCCAAGATGGCAGGGACGTGCTCGGCCGCCCAGCGCAGGTCGAGCGGCCGCCCGTTCATGACGAGGAGCACCACCGGGGTGCCGGTGGCGACAACAGCCTGCAGCAGCTCGAGCTGGCGGCCGGGCAGGTCGATGGACGAGCGCGACGCCTGCTCGCCGACGAGGTTCTGCCACTCGCCGAGCACGACGACGGCAACGTCCGAGCCCTTGGCGAGCTCTACCGCCCTGGCCAGCTCCGCATCGTCGTCGAAGCCCTCCTCCACGACCGGCACATTGCCGGGGAAGCTGTCGAAGATCGAGGAGAAGAGCCGCTCGGTTGGGCGAACCCCGGGGGCATGGGTGACCTCTGTGCCCGGGCCGAGCCTGGCCTGTACGGCCTCCAGGATGCTCACCGTCTCTTCCAGGTCGAACTCGAACGACCAAGGCCCGAGGATGTCGCGCTTCGAGGTGGCCAGGTGGCCCAGCACGGCCACCGAACCCAGCCGGGCCGGGCTCAGGGGCAGCAGGCCTCCCTCGTTGCGTAGGAGCACGGCCGAACGCCGTGCTGCCACCCGGGCGACCTCACGGTGGGAGGGGTCGGCGAGCACGGAGCGGGCGCGCTCCTCGTCGACATAGGGCTGGTCGAACAGGCCGAGGCGCAACTTGACCTCCAGCACGCGCCGCACGCACGCGTCGACCGCTTCGACGTCGACCGAGCCAGCAGCGACCGCCTCTTCGAGGTGGGCGTAAGCCGGGTCGCTGATCGCCATCTCCAGGTCCAGACCGACCTTTACGGCCCGGACGGCGGCGTCGGTGAGATCGGCGGCGAAGCCGTGCGTGGCCAGGTTGCGCACCGCGTTGGCATCGCTCACGAGGAAACCGTCGAAACCGAGGGCACCCCTCAGGACCTCGCTCAGCAGCCAGCGGTTGCCCGTGGCCGGGACTCCGTCGAGGTCCATGTAGGCGGTCATGACATTGCCGGCACCGGCTTCGACGGCGGCCCTGAACGGCGGCAGGTACACGTTCCAGAACTCCGAAGCCGACAGGTTGACCTCGTCGTAGTCCCGGCCCCCGAGAGCGGCGCCGTACCCGGCGAAGTGCTTTGGCCCGGCGACGACGCGCTCTGGCGCTCCCAGGTGGTCCCCCTGGAACCCTCGGACCTGGGCTGCGGCCATGGCGGCGCCGAGGTACGGGTCCTCGCCGGCCCCCTCGACGATCCGTCCCCAGCGCGGGTCCCGGGCGATGTCGACCATCGGGGCGAAGGTCCAGTGGATGCCCACGGCCCTCGCCTCGCGGGCAGCGACACCCTGAGCCTGCTCGACCATGGGCGGGTCCCAGGAGGCGGCCATGGCGAGCGGTACGGGGAAGATGGTGCGGAAGCCGTGTATGACGTCGAAGCCGAAAAGGGCGGGGATGCCGTGGCGGTTGCCCTCCATGGTGAGGCGCTGGAGGCGGTTGACTTCGGCCGGGTCACGGACGAACAGCAAGGAACCGGCACCACCTCGGCCGAGCGCCACTTCGACCTCGCGGGACTGCTCGTTGGCCCACTCGCCGGCGCTCTCGTTGCCCCCGAAGTAGAAGTACTGGGTGAGCTGCCCCGCCTTCTCGGCCAGGGTCATCCCTACCAGTAGCTTCTCTACCCGGGCGCGGATCTCTTCGGCGCTGCCGGCGGCCTCGACGTTCGACATTTTGTCTCCTGGAGCGTTAGGTGATCGTCTGTGCCCTGGCGAAGCGACGGGAAGATCGCCCGGACTGGCACCAGGACAAGCTACAGCGCCGGTCGCAGCCAGCGGATGACAACGTGCCGGAGCGCCTCGCAGCGCCGGCGCATTTTCGGCAACCCCCTTTGGCCTCAGGGACGGCCCGCTGGCGGCCCTGCCCGCACCCCCACTTGCGGCACCTCCGCCCGTGCCGCCGGTGACGCTGCAGCCTGTCCGGCATCCGGCCATCCCAGCATCAGGTCCCGGCGGGACCGCACGCCAAGCTTGGCGTACA
>JAJZIY010000119.1 GCA_021828475.1 Actinomycetes bacterium | reverse complement strand
GGCCACCGCTCAAATGACCTCGGGGCACAATGCGGCGCTGTCCGTCTATGCGGACGCGGTGGGCTCGCTGAGCACAGCGGGCTTCATAACCGGCCTGGTCGTCCAAGCTGTCGTCGGGGCGCTTCTCGGCTTCATGACCTACCTGCTCTTCGGCGTCTTCAGCGCGGCGGGCAGTATCTCGGACGTGAGCAGCGGCCTGTCTGCAGCACAGGTCTTCGACCCCATCAGCGGTACGGCCAACCCGATCACGGGCAATACCTACAACCTGGTCCTCACCACCCTGCTCTTTGCCACCGGAGGCGATCTCGTGGTGGTGAAGGGCTTCCTCACCTCGTTCCGCGCCGTGGGCCTGAGCGCCCACAGCGTCCAACTGGTGCCTGCCACGCTCGTATCGGAACTGGGCTACTTCTTCGTCGCCGCTCTCGAGATCGCCGCCCCGGTCCTCGGCTGCATGTTCCTCGCCTACGTCGCGCTCGGGTTGCTGACCCGCAGCGCACCCCAGCTCAACGTCATGTCGCTCGGCTTCGGGGTCAACATCGCCCTTGCCCTGGCCGTGATCGCCGTCGGGCTACCCCTGCTGCCTGGTGCGGTCAGCACGCTGGTGTACAGGGTCGTCACCGACGGGCTCGGCATCCTCGGCGTCAGGCCGTAGCGGTCACCGGGAGGGACCATGGCGGCCGACAAGCACTCACGGACCGAGAAACCCACAGCCAAGCGCAAGAAGCAGGCCCGCAAGGACGGTACCGTCGCCCGCACGCCCGAGGTCGTCACCTGGCTCGTCGTGCTCCTGGGCAGCTACGTGATCCCCGACGCCGTCGGCTCCACCTACGCGTTGCTGGAGCGGTTGTGGACGCGGGTGCCCGCCGCCATGGCGTCGCCGAGCCTGCCGGCCGACATGTCGGTCGTGGGCGAGGGGCTCAGGGGCGCGCTCATGGCCATGGCCCCGGTCCTCCTGGCCATCATGGGCCTCGCCCTGTTGGTCAACCTGGTTCAGACACGTGGCCTGGTCACCCTCACGCCGCTCAAACCTTCCTTCAAGCGGCTCAACCCCAAGAACGGCCTGCAACGGATCGTGTCGCCGCGCTCGCTGTGGGAAGTGGGCAAGCAGATCGTGAGGATGGCACTGCTCGCCCTGGTCGTCTGGCAAACCCTGACGGGCCTGTTCCGGTTCGTCGGCCGGGGCGAGCCCGTCTCTGTCCTCTCCGTCGCCGGCGACGTGGCCCAACGCGCCCTCGGCCTGACCCGTGAGGTCGCCGAGATCGGGCTTGTCCTGGCCGCCCTCGACTACGTGGTGCAGTTCCGCAAGGTCGCCAGCCAGCTCAAGATGTCGCGCGAAGAGGTCAAGGAGGAGAGCAAGGCCAGCGAGGGCAACCCTCACACCAAGGGGGCCATCCGCCGCCGGCAGCGCCAGATGTCGCGCGCCCGCATGATGAGCGCTGTCGCAGCAGCGGACGCCGTGGTGATGAACCCCACCCACTTCGCCGTCGCACTGCGCTACGTGAAGGGGCGCGGAGCTCCCCGCGTCGTCGCCAAGGGCACGGACCTGCTCGCGCTGCGCATCCGGGAGGAGGCCGAGGCGCACCGGGTGCCCGTGGTCGAGGACCCGCCGCTTGCCCGGGCGTTGTACGCGGCCTGCGAGCTCGAGCGGGAGATCCCGGCCGAGCTTTACGAGGCAGTAGCCCGCCTGCTGACCTTCATCTACGGCCTCGCGGCGTCCGGGCGCTCCATGCGTATCGACGGTGCGCCGCACCGGCCGGCCACGTCACTGATCCCGGCCAGCACGGCTGAGCGCATACTGGCCGAACGCGCAGGTATGGCGGCACCCGCGCCCTCGGGCTAACACCGGCGTCACACCTGCCGATAGGTCACCGAACCAGTCAGCACGGACGCGACTCGTCGGCCCAGGGAACCGGGCCCGGCCTGAAGACCGACAATTGGCCCCGCCCAGGGCGGGGAACGGGAGAGCTCCGAGTTGCGAGGCAACCGACTGACACTGGTGGGCGTGCCCACCGCCATGGTGTGCGTGGTGGTCATGCTGGTCGTGCCCCTGCCGACCACGGTGATCGACATCCTCATCACCCTCAACCTGGTGGGCTCCGTCGTCATACTGCTCACGGCCATGTACGTGAAGAATGCCCTGGACTTCTCCGTCTTCCCTTCGCTGCTGCTGATGGCGACCATGTACCGCCTGGCCCTCAACGTGAGCGTCACCAGGCAGGTGCTGCTGCACGCCAAGGCGGGCAACGTCGTCGCCGCCTTCGGGCACTTCGTGATCGGCGGGTCCGTGGTGGTCGGCCTGGTGGTCTTCCTCATAATCATCGTCATCCAGTTCGTCGTCATCACCAACGGTGCCGGCCGGGTGGCCGAGGTGGCGGCCCGTTTCACCCTCGACGCCATGCCAGGCAAGCAGATGGCCATCGACGCCGACCTCAACAGTGGTCTCATCAACCGGGACGAAGCCCGACGCCGGCGCCGGGAAGTGGCGGCCGAGGCGGACTTCTACGGGGCGATGGACGGCGCCTCCAAGTTCGTCCGTGGCGACGCCATCGCGGCCATCGTGATCATGGCCATCAACCTGGTTGGCGGCCTCGCCATCGGGGTGTTCCAAAACGGCGACAGTTTCGGGACAGCCATCAACACCTACAGCCTCCTCTCGGTCGGCGACGGCCTCGCAGCGCAGCTGCCTGCCCTGCTGATATCGCTCTCCACCGGCATCATCGTCACCCGGGCCGGGACCGAGTCGGACCTCGGTACGGACGTGCTCACCCAGATGCTCAGCCAGCGCCGTTCGGTGCGCATAGCGGCCACGGGCGTCTGCATCCTGGCCCTCGTGCCGGGTCTCCCCAAAGTGCCCTTCCTCCTGGTGGGCGGCAGCGTGTGGGCGCTGTCCACCCGCCTCCCAGCGGACAAGGACATCCACGGTCCCGAGCAGGCGAAGGCGGAGGAGCCTGCCGCCCCGCCCGCCCCCGACTCCCCCGAGGGCCTGGCCCGGGACATGAAAGTGGAGCCACTCGAGCTCGAGGTCGCCTACAACATGGTCGACCTGGTCGACCCGGCCAGGGGCGGCGACCTCCTGGACCGGGTCAAGGCCCTGCGGCGAAAGGTGGCTCTCGACATGGGGGTCGTGCTCCCCTTGGTGAGGACACGCGACAACATCGACCTGCCGCCCAACACCTATACCGTCAAGGTCCACGGTGCAGAGGTGGCCCGCGGCAGCGCGCTGCCCGGCCATGTCCTGGCCATCGGCGACATGCTCGGCTCCCTGCCGGGCACGCCGACCAAGGAGCCGGTGTTCGGGCTCGACGCCAAGTGGGCGCCGGTGGCCGCCCGGGCGCAGGCCGAGCGCATGGGCGCGACCGTCGTCGACCCGGCCTCGGTGATCACCACCCATCTGGCCGAGGTCGTGAAGCAGAACGCCGGCAAGCTCCTTTCCCGTTCGTCCACCAAGGACCTGGTGGAGATCGCCAAGCGCAGCGACCCCACCGTGGTGGACGAGCTCGGCTCCGCCCAGGTGACCCTGGCCGAGGTCCAGCGGGTGCTCCGGGACCTGCTCGACGAGGGCGTCTCTATCCGCAACCTCTCCAAGATCTTCGAAGTCCTCACGGAAAAGGTCCGCACCACCCGCGATCCCGAGGCCCTGGTCGAGGGTTGCCGCCAGGCTCTCGGCCCGGTGCTCTCGGCCGCCCTGGCCACCGACGGGCACCTGCCCGTGATCACGATCGACCCCCTGCTCGAACAGCAGCTGAGCGAGACCCTGCGCGCCGGTGAGAACGGCTCGTTCCTCGCCCTGGCACCGGACAAGGCCGAAGCCCTGACCCTGGCCATCGCCCACCGCGCCCGCGAGGCCGAGGGCGAGGGCGACATGCCGGTACTCGTCTGCGCAGCGCCGCTGCGCCAGGCCCTGCGCAAGCTGTCCAGGACCGCTGCGCCGCGCCTGCCCGTACTCTCCTACGCGGAGCTGGGTTCGCAGCTCCGCCTCGAAACCCGAGGAGTGGTGAACCTTGAGCACGCTTCGGTTTGAGGGCCAGACCCTGGACGACGCGGTCCAGGCGGCCAGCGAAGCAGTCGGCCCCAAGCCCCGGGTGGTCGGCGCCACAAAGGTCAGGCGGGGCGGCGTAGCCGGCTTCTTCGCCCGTGAGCACGTCGAAGTAGAGGTCGAAGTCGACACCGCCGGCTCCCGGCCAGCCCTGCCTACGGCAGGGCCCGGTCCGGCCGTTGCCCCTGCTACGGGCACCAGGGGGCCGCAGGCCGTCGGGCCCGTGGCACCGGTGGCCGCCCTCGCCGCTGTCGCCGGTGCCACGCCGGTGAGAGCAGCTACGGCCGGCCCTCGACCCACCACGCTGGCCGACCTGCTTGCACGCGAGGAC
>JAJZIY010000118.1 GCA_021828475.1 Actinomycetes bacterium | reverse complement strand
AGGGTGCTGATAACCGGGGGGACGAGCGGCATCGGTTACGCCTGCGCCGAGCACCTGGTGGCGCAGGGCGCAAAGGTGTGGGTGGCGGGTTCACGCCCCGAGGGGGTGGAGCGGACCAGGCAGTCCCTGGCCGTGGCCGGTGCGTCCGTGTGCGACGTGTCGGACGAGGCGCAGGTCGATGTGCTGGTGGCTGCCGCCGCCACCGGGCTCGGCGGCCTCGACGGCGTGTTCGTCAACGCCGGGATCGACGGTCAGGCCGTGGTGGCAACGGAGCTCGACGCCTCCCACTTCCGCCGGGTGCTGGACGTGAACGTCGTGGGGGCCTTCCTGGTCTCACGGGCGGCGCTGCGCCTGCAGCCGCCGCCGCGCTCGTTGGTGCTCAACGCCTCGGTGAACGCCCTACGCCCGGAGCGCAACTTCCTCGACTACAACGCCAGCAAGGCCGCCGTGGTCAGCATGGCCAGGTCCCTGGCGCTCGAGTTCAGCGCCGCCGGCACGGCCGTGACCGCTCTGTGCCCGGGCTACTTCCCGACCCGCATGACCTCGCCCTACCTCGAGGACCCGCAGGTGCGCCGGGAGCTGCTCGGGCGTATCCCTGCGGGCCGGTTCGGCGAGTTGGCGGAGATCTCGGCGCTGGTGGCTTTCCTGCTCGGCCCGGCGGCGCCGTTCATGACGGGCGGTGTCGTGAGCATCGACGGCGGGTCGGGCATCTGACGGCGGTCTTGGGAAGGAGACAAGTGAGCTCTGGCAACCTCGAGGAAGAGAGCAGGCAATGACACAGGACGGTTACCGGCCGGTCCGGGCCGAGCACGGCGGCGCGATCTCGTGCAAGGGCTGGCCCCAGGAGGCGGCCCTGCGCATGCTGCACAACAACCTCGACCCCGAGGTGGCTGAGCACCCCGAGGAGCTGGTGGTCTACGGCGGGACGGGCCGTGCTGCCCGGGACTGGAAGTCCTACCACGCCATCGAGGAATGCCTGCGCTCGCTGGAGGCCGACGAGACCCTCCTGGTCCAGTCGGGCCGTCCCGTCGGGGTGGTGCGCACCCACGAGTGGGCGCCGCGGGTCCTCATCGCCAACTCCAACCTGGTGCCCCAATGGGCCAACTGGGAGGAGTTCCGGCGCCTCGAAGGCCTCGGCCTCACCATGTACGGGCAGATGACGGCCGGTTCGTGGATATACATAGGCACGCAGGGGATCCTGCAGGGGACGTTCGAGACCTTCGCAGCGGTGGCGGACAAGCGCTTCGGCGGCTCGCTGGCCGGGACGCTCACGGTCACCTGCGGCCTGGGTGGCATGGGAGGGGCGCAGCCGCTCGCAGTCACCATGAACGACGGCGTAGTCCTGTGCGCCGACGTCGACCCCACCAGGGTGGAGCGGCGCCTGCAGACGCAGTACCTGGAGACGCTGGCCCACAGCCTGGACGAGGCGGTGCAACTGGCAGAGCAGGCCCGCTACGACGGGCGCGCCCTGTCCATCGGGCTCATAGCGAACGGGGCCGAGCTGCTGCCGGAGCTGGTGCGCCGCGGCGTCCAGGTCGACGTTGTGACGGACCAGACCTCTGCGCACGACCCTCTCAGCTACGTGCCGGCAGGCCTGTCGCTCGAGGAGGCGGGGGAACTGCGCCGGCGGGCACCGGGCGAGTACGTCGAGCGGGCGCGCGAGTCGATGGCCCGTCACTGCGCTGCGATGGTGGACCTCATGGACCGGGGTGCCGAGGTCTTCGACTACGGCAACAGCCTGCGGGCCGAAGCCGGCCTCGGCGGCTTCAGCCGGGCCTTCGACTACCCGGGCTTCATACCCGCCTACATCAGGCCGCTCTTCTGCCAGGGCAAGGGACCCTTCAGGTGGGCCGCCCTGTCGGGCGACCCGGCGGACATAGCCGCCACCGACGACGCCGTGATCGAGATGTTCCCCGACAACGACAGGCTTGTCAAGTGGGTGACGATGGCGCGCGAGCGGGTCAGGCCCCAGGGCCTGCCGGCCCGGATCTGCTGGCTGGGTTACGGGGAACGGGACCGGGCGGGGGAGCGCTTCAACCAGATGGTGGCGTCGGGCGCCCTGCAGGCACCGGTGGTCATCGGGCGCGACCACCTGGACTGCGGGTCCGTGGCCTCGCCCTACAGGGAGACAGAGGGTATGAGGGACGGCTCGGACGCCATCGCCGATTGGCCCGTGCTCAACGCTCTCGTCAACACGGCGAGCGGCGCGTCCTGGGTATCGTTCCACCACGGCGGAGGCGTGGGCATCGGCAGGTCGCTGCACGCCGGCCAGGTGTGCGTGGCGGACGGCACTCCCCTGGCGGCGGAGAAGCTGTCCAGGGTGCTCACGAACGACCCGTTGATGGGTGTGCTGCGCCACGTGGACGCCGGTTACGACGAGGCGTGCGACGTGGCCCGGGCCCGGTCCGTCCGGGTGCCCATGGGGGCGCAGTGAGCGTCCCGGCGACGGTTGCGCCCGCCGGGGCCACGGTCGAGGTCGGCCCGGGCGGGGTGACGGCGGCCGACGTGCTGGCCGTGGCCCGCGACGGCGCCACCGTCACGCTGTCACCTGCGGCGGTGGAGGCAATGGAACGGTCGCGCCGAGCCGTCGAGGCCATGGCTGCATCGCCGGTGCCCGTCTACGGTGTTTCGACCGGCTTCGGCGCGCTGGCGACGCGCCACATATCGCCGCAACTGCGTGCCCGCCTCCAGCAGAGCCTGGTGCGCAGCCATGCCGCCGGGATGGGCGCGCCGGTGGACCGTGAGGTGGTGAGGGGCCTCATGTTCCTGCGCCTGCGGTCGCTGGCCACGGGGCGCACAGGTGCCAGGCCGGCCGTGGCCCGGACCATCGCCGCAGTGCTCAACGCCGGCATCACCCCGGTGGTGCGCGAGCACGGCTCGCTCGGCTGCAGCGGTGACCTCGCCCCCCTGGCCCACTGTGCCCTGGTCCTGACAGGCGAGGGCGAGGTCGAGGGCGAGGACGGCCGGCCGCTGCCCGCGCTGCCCGCGCTCCAAGCGTCGGGAATAACCCCATTGCAGCTGGAGGCCAAGGAGGGCCTGGCCCTGATAAACGGTACGGACGGCATGCTGGCGATGCTGGTGATGGCCTGTGCCGACCTGGCCGGGCTCTACAAGGTGGCCGACATCACGGCGGCGCTCAGCGTCGAGGCTCTCCTGGGGACCGACCAGGCGTTCCTGCCCGGGCTCCAGCACGACCTCCGGCCCCACCCAGGTCAGGTGGCCAGCGCTGCCAACCTGCTCGGCCTGCTGGCCGGTTCGGCGATCGTGGCATCGCACCGTGAGGACGACCCACGGGTGCAGGACGCCTACTCGCTGCGCTGCGCCCCGCAGGTGGCAGGGGCGGGCCGGGACACCCTCGAGCATGCCATGACGGTGGCGGAGCGCGAGCTGCGCTCGGCGATCGACAACCCGGTGGTGCTCGAGGACGGGACAGTTGCCTCCAACGGCAACTTCCACGGCGCGCCCCTTGCCTACGTGCTCGATTTCCTGGCCATCTGCGTCGCCGACCTGGGCTCGATCTCCGAGCGCCGTACCGACCGGCTGCTCGACCCGGCGCGTTCGCACGGCCTGCCCGCCTTCCTGGCAGACGACCCGGGAGTCGACTCGGGCCTGATGATCGCCCAGTACGCTCAGGCGGCCATAGTGGCCGAGAACAAGCGCCTGGCCGCCCCGGCCAGCGTGGACTCCATCCCGAGCTCGGCCATGCAGGAGGACCACGTCTCGATGGGCTGGGGCGCCGGGCTCAAGTTGCGGGCTGCCGTGCACAACCTCCGGCGGGTCCTGGCCATCGAGCTGGTGGCGGCGGCACGAGGGGTCGAGCTGCGCGCCCCGCTGTTGCCCGGGCCGGCCACGGCGGCGGTCATAGCGGAGCTGCGCCTGACGGTGCCGGGTGCCGGTCCCGACCGCTGGTTGTCGCCGGAGCTCGAGGCAGCAGTGCGGTTCATCGCCTCGGGCAGGGCCCTGGCGGCCGCCGAGACGGTCACCCCGCTGTCGTGAGCGCCCTGACACCGTCAGGAGCGGGCCCGGGCCTCGAAAGCCGGTTCCTGGCGCTGTGGGCCGAGCTCTCGGAGATCGGGCGAGACAGCTCGGGCGGCTATACCAGGGCGGCGTGGACGCCTGTGGACGCGCAGCTGCGCGGGTGGTTCCGCTCCGCTGCCGCGGCCAGGGCCATGCAGACCGAGCAGGACGGCAACGGCAACCTGTGGGCGTGGTGGGGTGAGCCGGGGCCGGGTGCCGTCGCCACGGGCAGCCACCTGGACAGCGTGCCCAACGGCGGTGCCTTCGACGGCCCTCTCGGGGTCGTGTCGGGCTTCCTGGCGGTCGACCTGCTGCGCGAGCGGGGCGCGTCGCCGCGCCGGCCGGTCGCCGTGGCTT
>JAJZIY010000009.1 GCA_021828475.1 Actinomycetes bacterium | reverse complement strand
GGAGGCCCCGGCCGGCTCAGCGCTCCATCAGGCGGTGCCTGTCGGCGAAGGCGCGCTCGCTGACCTCGGGCGGCACGCCCGCCGCTTCGAGGGCCGCGCCCAGGTCGGCGCGCAACTGGGCCCGCGCCCAGCCGCTGCAGGCCGCCAGCCGGTCGGCGGCCGAGAGGGGGTACGGGTAGCCAGGGAAGGCGGCGTCGTCGCTCAGGGCGCAGAGGCCGCCCAGGACCGCTTCCGGAGCGGTCCCGATGGGCAGGTCGACCCTGAACGCGAAACGGGCATCGGGGTCGAGCCTCGCCACGACAACGAGCAATCCAGGCCCGAGCTCCCGGCGCCGGGTACCGACCGGTGCCCACCAGCGCGCCCGGGCTCCGAGCAGTTTCTCGGCCTCCAGCTCGAGCCGGCCCACCAGCGGGGCATTGCCGCGGGCGAGCGAGCTGTGCTTGGTCACCCCGACCAGGGTGACGTCCCGGGCCGTGGCCCGCTCGAGGAGGGCCCCGAGCCAGTGCGCAGCCACTCGCCAGTCCGGCTGCAGATCGCCGTCCACAAGCACCACGCCGCCAGGCGCGGCGAGATCGACGCTGTCGGCCACGAGCGCCCACTCCGACCAGTCCCGCAGCAGGTTGAGGTCGACGGGCGCCCCGGGGGCGACGGGGGCTGCCGTTTCGGCCAGGGAGCGTCGGGCCTGCGGTCCACCGTCGGCTCCCAGGAGGACGTGCACGGAGAGGCCCGTCTGCTCCTCCAGGGTGCAGGCGCCGGCCTTCCAACGGGTGCGCGCCGCGCGCGTGACGGCAACCTGGACGCAGCGGGCATCGGCTACCAGGGCCTGGCCGCCGTCGACAGCCCAGCAGTCCGGCGGGGCAGGCAAGGGCTCCAGCGGCCTGGGTGACACCTCCTCCACGAACTCGAGGTCACCCCCGGACGGGTCGGAGTACTCGTGCCCGTCACCAGTGAGGAGCCGGGCCAGGCGCTGTGCCGCCTCGTCGAGCGTGGGCACGGGAGGAATGATAGCGACCCCGGCTGTTAGCCAAGCCAGCAGGCACAATGGGTGTCATGCCTCGGTCGATCTGGAGCGGGTCCATAAGTTTCGGGCTTGTAAACGTGCCTGTCAGGCTGACCACGGCCACCTCTCCCAAGGATGTGCGCTTCCACCAGATCCACGCCACTGACGGCGGCCGGGTCAACCAGAAGCGGGTCTGTTCGCTCGACGGTGAGGAGGTCGACTACTCGGAGATCGTGAAGGGCTACGAGATCCAAAAGGACCGGTACGTGGTGCTGGGCCCGGAGGAGCTGGAGTCCCTGGCCCCTGAGGCGAGCCGCAGCATCGACATCGAGGAGTTCGTCGACTTGGCGGAGATCGACCCCCTCTACTTCGAGCACAGCTACTACCTCGTCCCCGACGGGCCGGCGGCCAGGCCGTACGCACTGCTCGTCGAGGCCATGGAGGGCACGGGCAAGGTGGGTATCGGCCGTTTCGTGCTGCGCACCAAGCAGTACCTCGCCGCCCTGCGCCCGCGCGACGGTGTGCTGGTGCTGTCGACTCTGTTGTTCGCCGACGAGGTGGTCGCCCCTTCCGAGCTCGACGTCCGGACCATCCGGGACACCAGGCCCAACGAGCGCGAGCTCAACATGGCCCGCCAGCTGGTCACCTCACTGTCAGCTGACTGGGAGCCGGAGAAGTACCGGGACGATTTCCGCGACAAGGTGATGGGGCTGATCGAAGCCAAGGCTGAGGGCAACGAGATCGCCGCCCCCGAGGCGGTCGAGCGACCCTCCCCGGTGGTGGACCTCATGGCTGCCCTCGAGGCCAGCCTCGCCAGGGCGGGCGGCCCGTCGGGGCGCGGCCAGCACGCCCGGGACGACGACGGGACCGAAGACGAGGAACAGGCCTCGGGCCACGGGCGGGACCGCAAGCGCGCCAGCGCCTGAGCCGGTGACCGGGGTGCCTCCCGAGCCTCAGGTACCGACGGAGCCTCAGGTACCGACCGAGCCGAGCACGGCGTCGGACACTGCCGGCCAGGCGTCGCGCGCCCAGGGCCCGAAAGGGTGGGCGGACAGGCCGGCCATGGCTACGCCGACGTCTGGGTCCACCCAGAGGAAAGAGCCCGACTGGCCGAAGTGGCCGTAGGTGCGCGGCGAGTTCGCCTTGCCGGTCCAATGAGGTGACTTGGCCCCTTTCACCTCGGGCCCGAAGCCCCAGTCGCACGGGTCGTGGCGGCCGAACCCCGGCAGTACGCCCGACAGGCCGGGCCACGCTACGGCCGTGGCCCTGGACAGGGTCTCAGGCGCGACGAGAGTCGGCGAGCGCAGCTCAGCAGCCAGCGCCAGGATGTCTGCCAGGGGCCCCCGCGCACCGTGGGCGGGAGAGCCAGCCAGCGTCGTGCCCGCCATCCCGAGCGGCCCGAGGACAGCCTCGTGCAGGTACGCCTCGAAGGGCATGCCGGCCCTGCCGGCGAGGTGTGCCGCGGCGACCTCGATGCCCCGATTGGAGTAGATGCGCCTACGACCTGGTGGGGCGACCGGGCGTTCGGCCTCGAACGGCAGGCCCGATGCGTGCGCCAGCAGGTGGCCGAGGGTGGAGCCCGGCGGCCCGGCCTCGTCCTCCAGCCCGACCGTCCCCTCCTCCAGCGCCACCAGGCACGACAGCCCGACGAGCAGCTTTGTGACAGAGGCCCATTCGAACACGCGGTCGTCGTCGCCGGCCGTTGCCGCGGTCGTCCCCGTGGCCTGCGCGCCCACGATGGCACCCATCGCCCCCGGTGCCGGCCAGCCCGAGAGGTGCTGTGCCATCAGCCGGCCAAGGGCCGCCCCGTTGGCCCCGGCGCTCATCGCTGCCCGGCGAACGACTCGACCAGGCGTGCGGTACCGGCGAGGTTGTCCCGCACGCTGGTGGCCAGTGCCCGCTCCGCAAGCGGCCCGAGCAGCGGCACGTGCACGCGCAGGTCGGCTTCGAGGTGTTGGCGGCAGCGGCCCGGGCCCGCGTCCGACAACTCGTACCATCCAGCGAACGACAGGAGGTTGGCGTAGTTGTCCGGGACCATGGTCACTTGCGCACGGTGTGTCTCGAGGTCCATCTCCGTCACCTGCGCCCACGACAGCTTGGCGGGGTCGAGCAGTCGGCGCGCTGGCCCGTTGAGCTGGCCGGAGAAGCGGTAGGCGACGACGGCGGTGGCATGGTGCTCGGAGCGGGCGAGCGAACGCAACTCGGGCGGGGCGATGGCGCCGAGAGCACCGAGGCCGGCGTAGAACTCGGGGTCCAGGAAGGTCTCCTCGGCCTGCTCGGTGGCCACGGCGATGAGCTCGTCCACCACGATCTTCACCGCGACTGCCCGGGCTCCGCCTGAACCGCTCCCGGTGCCGGCACCGGCCCGGCCGTGCTCATGAGAAGCAGCCCGAGGTCATGAGAAGCTCCCCGAGGTGTCGCACGCCAGTGGGCCCTCGAGGTTGGTCAGGTTCTGCTCCATCACGGCGAAGTAGCTGAGGGCGGTTGCGCCGGGCTCGGGCGCAACCTCGAGGGGATCGAGCGAGGCCACCCGGGCCCCGGTCCGTCTGGCGACGCTGCGTACCAGTCCCGAGGGATTGCCGGCCTCGGCGAAGACGGCGGGCAGCGACAGGCTGCGTACGGTGCTGGTCGCTGCCGCGATGCCGCTGCGGCTGACTGCCACATCCGTGAGCCCGAAAGCCGAAGCCATCCTGGCGAAGGCGTCGTCCTCGGTGACGAAGGTCTGGCGGGTGCAGGCCGAGAAGTTGCTCTGCAGGTCGGAACTGAGCGAGCTGGCAACGGACTGGAAGTCGAGGGCACCGTTGTCGAACCGGCGCGCCGCAGCGGGGTCGAGCCGGGACATGGCCGCAGCGGCGGCGGTGGCCGCCCGGGCCATGAGCGACGGGTCAAGCCAGAACTGGTAGGGGCGGGCCACGTGGGGCGACGCAACACTGAGCAGGGCCAGCTCGTGCCCGGAACTGGCAGCGGCGTGCTCCACGGCGGGCTGGTAGCCGTCGCCGACGTCCACGACAAGCGGCGCCGACGCCACCGTCCGGGCTTGGGCCCGGCTCAGGTGCAGGCCCTGGGGCTGAACGCCCGGGCCGGCCAGGTCGACCACCTTGACGTCGCGTCCGCCGATGTAGGAGAGCAGCTGGGCCAGCGGGTAGGCGGAGGCGACGACCTCGAGCCGTTTGGAGCGCGGTGCTGCGTCGGTCGCCGGCCCGCCCTTGCCGGCATGGCCTGCGCCCGAGGAGCCCACCGTTGCGGCGGAGGGACCTCCGCAAGCGGTCGTGGCAGCGCTCAGGGCTGCCGCCAGGAGGGCGAGCGAGGCTGAGGTGGCGGCACGCCGGCCTGCCCGGCCGGCCCGGGTCGCGGCCAGAGAGGGCATGGCCACACAACCTACCGAGTGACCCGAGGGTCGTGGGGGGGGGGACGACAGGCCAAGCGCCCTCGTTGCCAGGGGCGCATGACGCTGGCCATCAGGTGCACCGTTGTGGCACCCTTCACTGGGTGCCACAGGCCACGCAGGCGTGGTCGGGCCTAGTGTGGGCGCAGCAAGAAAGGTGGTGGTCCCTACGGCCCAGTCTTCGCAGGAACAGTCTTTCGACGTGGTCGTCGTCGGCGGCGGGCCCGGCGGTTACGCTGCCGCGCTCTACGGCGGCCGCAAGGGCCTGCGGGTGGCCCTGGTCGAAAAGGACAAGGTCGGCGGGACGTGCCTGCACCGAGGGTGTATCCCCGCCAAGGAGCTCCTCGAGACGGCCGCCGTCTACCGTACCGTCAAGGGCGCCAAGGAGTTCGGGGTCGGCGTCGAGGGCGTGACCGTCGACTTCTCGGCGACCCAGGTCCGCAAGCGCAAGGTGATCGACACGCAGCACAAGGGCCTGCAGGGCCTGCTCAAGAAGTGCAAGGTGACCACGTTCGCCGGTACGGGTTCGCTCCAGCCCGGCCGCGTCGTGAGAGTCGAGGCCGCTGACGGGTCGGTCACCGAGGTCACGGCGCCGGCCGTGCTGCTCGCGGCCGGTTCGGTGCCGAGGACGATACCGGGCTTCGAGGTGGACGGCAGGTTCGTGCTCACCAGCGACGAGGTGCTCGACATGGAGCGGCTCCCGGCCACGGCGGCCGTGATAGGTGGGGGCGCCATCGGCTGCGAGTTCGCGTCGATGCTGTCCGACATGGGTGTCAAGGTGACTGTCCTCGAGGCGCTACCGAGCATCCTTCCCGGGGTCGACAAGGATGTGACGGCCGTTGTGGTCAAGTCCTTCGCCAAACGGGGCATCGACATCAAGACGGGCGTCCGGGTCCAGGGGCACGAGCCGGCGGCGGACGGCGCCAGCACGGCGGTCCGCTACTCGAGCCCCCAGGGCGGGGAGGAGGCCGTGGTGGTGGAGGCCGTGGTCGTATCGGTCGGCCGCCGGCCCTACAGCGACAACCTGGTCGCCCCGGGGTGCGGTGTGGAGGTGGACGAGCGTGGTTTCGTGAAGGTGGACGACCTCCTCCAGACGAGCGCCGAGGGCGTGTGGGCGATCGGCGACCTTGTCGCCACGCCGGGCCTGGCCCACGTAGGCTTCGCCGAGGCCATGGTCGTCGTCGACCAACTGCTCGGCAAGGACCCCGTCCCGGTCGACTACGACAAGGTGCCCTGGTGCGTCTACACCTTCCCGGAGGTGGCCTTCGCCGGGTTGTCCGAGGACGCGGCCCGAGAGGCCGGTTACGACGTGGTGACCAAGAAAGACCCGTTCGTCGGCAATGGCCGTGCCGCGATAATCGGCGAGACCGAAGGTGTGGTCAAGCTCATCGCCGAGAAGCTGCCGGACGGTCGTGCCGGTCGCATCCTCGGGGTGCACATGGCCGGCCCGTGGGTCACCGAGCAGCTCGGCCAGGGCTACCTGGCCGTCAACTGGGAGGCCACCGCAGACGAGGTCGCCCAGTTCGTGCAACCGCACCCATCACTGTCCGAGGTTTTCGGCGAGACCATGCTCGCCCTGGCTGGAAGAGGTCTTCACGTTGGCTGACATCACGATGCCCCAGCTCGGTGAGACGGTCACCGAAGGCACCATCACCAAGTGGCACAAGCAGGTTGGCGACGCCGTCGCCGAGGACGAGGTCCTGTTCGAGGTCTCGACTGACAAGGTCGACTCGGAGGTCCCCTCGCCCGTGAGCGGGACGGTCACCGAGATCCTCGTACCCGAGGGTGAGACGGTCTCCGTCGGTACCAAACTGGCGGTTGTCGGCGACGCGGCCGGGCTCGACGCAAGTGCTGCCGACAGCGTCCCGTCGCCCCAAGTCAGCGAGCCGGCGCCGCCGGAGCAAGCGCTAGCGGTGGCACCAGGGCAGATGGAGGCGCAAGCGGAGCCTCTGGGGGTGGCCGGGCAGACGGCCGGCACGTCCGAGACGGCCCCCGCTGCGCAAGGCGCGCCGGGTGGCCAGGCCGCCGGCCGCCCCGCTGCGGGCGGGCTCGGGTCGGCAAAGCTGCTATCCCCGGTCGTGCGCCGGTTGATCGCCGAGAACGGGCTCGACCCGGCGGAAATCCCAGGCACCGGAGCGGGCGGGCGCATCACCCGGGACGACGTGATGGCTGCCATCGAGCGCCGTGGTGCCGGCGCCGGCCCGGCCGCTGCGGCCGTGTCGAGCAATGGCGGGGCTGTCGTGGCCCGGGCACCGGCGCCCCAGGCACCCTCCTACACCCCGCCGGCGAGCGTCGCCCCTACGGTCCCGGCGCCGCGGCCCGGTGAGCGCGACACCATCGTCCCCTTCACCAACATCCGTCGGCGCACGGCCGAGCACATGGTCCGCTCGAAGCACACATCGGCCCACACGATGGTCGCGGTCGAGGTGGACTACTCCGCTGTGGAGAAAGTCCGTCTGTCCCAGCGGGAGAAGTTCAAGGCGGCCGAGGGCTTCAGCCTGACCTACCTACCTTTCATCGCCCGGGCGGTCGTGGACGCCCTCGCCGAGTGGCCCTACCTCAACTCCTCGGTCGGTGAGGACGAGCTGATAGTGCATTCCGAGGTCAACCTGGGTGTCGCAGTGGACCTGGACTTCGAGGGGCTGCTGGTACCTGTGGTCCACCGGGCCGAGGAAAAGCGCCTGCGCGGGCTTGCTCGTGACATATTCGGGTTGGCGTCGAGGGCGAGGGGCAAGCGCCTGACGATGGACGACATCTCGGGCGGCACTTTCACGCTGACGAACGCCGGGGGCTTCGGCACCCTCATCACGGTGCCGGTCATCAACCAGCCCCAGGTCGCCATCCTGTCGACCGACGGTGTCAAGAAGCGCCCGGTGGCAGTGCAATTGCCGGACGGTTCCGACGGGATCGCTGTTCACCCGGTGGGCAACCTGGTCATGTCCTGGGACCACCGCGCTGTGGACGGCGCCTACGCCGCCGCGTTCATGGCCAAGGTGCGCGACATCCTCCAGAGCCGGGACTGGGCCGCCGAGCTGTGAGCGCCCCGGCTTGAGCTTCAGGCTCAACCACGGCCGCACACTGCGGCTACGTTGGCTGGGTGACCGCGTCGCTTACCGCGACGCGCACGCCCTGCAGCGGGCCCTGTGGGCGGCTGGGCCGGGCGCCGACGATTGGTTGCTGTTGCTGGAGCACTCCCATGTGTACACGGCAGGCGCAAGGGCCAAACCGGAGCACATGCTCGTCGACCCCGGGAGCGTGGGGGCCGAGCTCGTCAAGGCCGACAGGGGCGGGGACATCACCTACCACGGCCCGGGCCAGCTCGTTGGCTACCCGGTGCTGTCGGTGCTCAGCGGTCCGGGTGCGACCCCGGCCTACGTGCACGAGCTCGAGCAACTGGTCATCGACGCGCTGGCCGAGCTGGGTCTGCCGGGTGCAGGCCGGCTGCCCGGCTACCCGGGCGTCTGGCTGGACGCGGACGGGCCGCAGCCCCGCAAGATATGCGCGATCGGGGCCAGGCACAGCCGCCAGCGCACGATGCACGGTTTCGCTCTCAATGTCGGCACCGACATGTCGATGTTCGAGCACATCGTCCCCTGCGGGATCGTCGGCAAGGCGGTCACCTCGATGGCGGCCGAGGGAGCCGAGGCGCCCATGGCGGAGGTGGTCGGGACTTTCTTCGACCTGGCGGCGCGACGGTGGGGTAGCGGGAGGAAAGTCGAGCGCCAGGACTGCTGGCTGTCCGGTGGCACGGGTGCTCGCGCCGCCGCGGCCAGCGGGAGTGGCCGGGTGGCCGGCACCCCAGATCCCGCCGAGGGCTCGGTCGGTGCCTTGGCCCCACGGGCCGTCGACCCGCTGTCCCGGAGCCGTGACGAAGCGCAACCGGTACGTCTGCTGGGCCGGCTCGCCGCCGCCGGCGTCGACCCCGGGGCCGCGCTGGCGGTGCGGTCCCGCAAGCCGGAATGGCTGAGGGCCAGGGCTGACATGGGCACCGGCTACCGCTCCCTGCACAAGACCGTCCATGGTCTCGGCCTGGCCACGGTCTGCGAAGAGGCGGGCTGTCCCAACATCTTCGAGTGCTGGGCCGACGGCACGGCGACCTTCATGATCAACGGGGAGCACTGCACCCGTGCCTGCGGCTTCTGCCAGGTGAGCACGGCCAAGCCCCTACCCCTGGACCCGGGTGAGCCCCAACGGGTCGCCGAGGCGGTCGCCCGTCTCGGGCTGGCGCACGCGGTGATCACCTGCGTGGCGCGCGACGACCTGGCGGACGGGGGTGCCTCAGGTTTCGCCGCCACGATCGAGGCAGTGCGGTCGAGGTGCCCGGCCACCGCCGTCGAGGTGCTCGTGTCGGACTGCAAGGGCGACCCGACTTCGCTGGCCACGATCTTCGAGCGCCGGCCGGACGTGCTCAACCACAACGTGGAGACCGTCCCACGCCTCCAGCGAGCTGTGAGGCCGTCTGCTTCGTACACCCGCAGTCTGGCCGTCCTCTCGCGGGCAGTAGGCGCCGGTCTGGTTGCCAAATCAGGCCTCATGGTGGGCCTCGGGGAGACCGAGGACGAGCTCTACGGCGTCTTCGCCGACCTGGCCGCCATCGGGGTGAGCATCGTAACGGTCGGCCAGTACCTGCGGCCCAGTGCCAAGCACCTACCGGTGACCCGGTGGTACTCGCCCGACGAGTTCCGTCGGATCGCCGACACCGGGCGGCGCCTCGGACTGCGCCAGGTTGTCGCCTCGCCGTTGACCCGTTCGAGCTACCACGCCCGCCAGGCGGCCCAGCTCCCTTCCACGGCAGCAGCCGGGTGAGCCCCCAGACCGGCCCCCCCTTCGGTGCGCGCCTCGAGCAGGCGCGCCGAGCCATGTCGGTCGCGGGGACCGATGTCCTGCTCCTGTCCCTGGGGGCGGACCTGCCCTGGCTCTCGGGTTACGAGGCCATGCCGCTCGAGCGCCTGACCATGCTCGTGGTACCGGCGGCCGGGACACCCGTGCTCGTGGTGCCCCAGCTGGAAGCTCCCCGGGTCATGGCCCGCCCGGATGTCTTCACGGTGCGGCCGTGGGCCGAGTCCGAGGACCCTGTGGGTCTTGTCGCGACCCTGGTGGGGGGAGCAGTCACCACCCGTGCCGGACGGCGCCCGGTGCTGGGTGTGAGTGACCGGACCTGGGCGACCTTCGTCCTACGCCTCCAAAGCCTGTTACCGGGTTTCGACTGGGAGGTCTCGTCGCAGGTGTGCGCGCCGCTGCGGGCTGTCAAGGACGACGAGGAGGTGGCTACGCTGGCCCGCGCCGCTGCGGCTGCCGACAGGGTGGCGGTGGCCCTGCTCTCCGGTGAGATCGCGCTGATCGGACGGACCGAACGCGAGGTCTCGGCGGAGGTGAGGCGCCGGCTGCTGGCCGAGGGCCACGAAAGAGCCAACTTCTCCATCGTCGCTTCCGGCCCGAACTCCGCCAGCCCGCACCACGAGCCCACCGGTCGAGTGATCGGACGAGGGGAGCCGGTGGTGTGCGACTTCGGCGGGACGCTCGACGGTTACTGCTCCGACATGACCCGCACTGTCGTGACAGGCGAGCCTTCGGCCGAATTGCGCAGGGTGTACGAGACGGTCGCCGAGGCGCAGCGTGCCGGTGTGGCAGCGGCCACGGTGGGCACCGCGTGCCAGGAGGTCGACCGCGCTGCCAGGCGGGTGATAGAGGAGGCCGGTTACGGCCGCTACTTCGTGCACCGTACCGGCCACGGTATAGGCCTAGAGGAGCACGAGGGCCCCTACATGGTCGAGGGCAACACCGAGGTACTGAGGACAGGGCACGCCTTTTCGGTGGAGCCGGGCATCTATGTCCCGGGTGAGCACGGTGTGCGCATCGAGGACATCGTGGTCGCGTGCGAGGACGGGCCTCGTGCCCTCAATGTCGCCGACCATTCCCTGGTCGTGGTCGAAGCCTGACCGTTCCCCCGTAGCCGTCCGACCAACCGCAAGGGCGCCCGCAGGTCGGGGTACGGGTCGATCTCAGCGGGCCCGAGCCAAAACCTCAGCTTGGGCTCAGGTGGGTCACCGAGCATCGTTGGGTGGCCCTGGCAGAGACAGTCCCGCGCACCGGCCCGACGAGCCCGACGCCCGCCGTAGTCGAAGTGGGGAGCCGCCCGTACATGCGCGCCGCCCAGGGTACCCGGGAGTCGTTGGTGGCCGCCGCCGTGGCCCTCGGTGCCCTCGGGGTCGTGTACATGTGGTGGCGGAGCGTGCAAGGGGCCGGCCCCTGGCTGAGCGGCGCCGGCCGCGTCACCGGCTTGGTCGGTACCTACCTGGTCGTGGTCGAAGTCCTGCTGATGAGCAGCGTCACCTGGCTGGACAACCTCACAGGCGCGGGTGCGCCCGGGGGTGTCATGAGCAACCTGTGCCAAACCTTTACCCGTTGCTGGCGTCGTGGGGCGCCGCCGTTTCATAGCGTTGAGGGTATGCAGGACGGGGCAGGCATGCGCGCCCCCCGCCGCCGAGCCGGGAGGGCTGACCGACAGTGACCACCACCTTGATGGCGCCGACCACCGGCACCGGCCGCAAAGGCGCCGACGGCAGGCGTACGAGCATGGCACCTGGTCCGGTGCCCTGGGCGGTCACAGCCAGCGTCGTCGGCCTCGGGATCGGCTTCGGCGCTACCGTCGCTTCGGCTGTGACCTCGGAGACAGCTTCGGAGCTGCGCGCCTCCGGCGGTGTGGCCATGTTCCTCGGGGGCGCCACCGGGCTGGCCGGCACCTACCTGGCCCTGGTCATGGTGCTGCTCGTGTCCCGGGTACCCCTGGTGGAGCGGGTGCTCGGCCAGGACGGGCTGCTGCGTTGGCACCGTCGGCTGGCACCCTGGCCGATATCGCTGATAGTCGCCCACGTCGTGCTGCTGGTGGTGGCCTACGCCCAGGCTGCCCATGCGGGGTTCCTGCACGAGGTCGGAGTCCTCGTGGGCACCTTCCCCTGGATGATCGAGGCGACGGCCGGGTTCTTGCTGATGATGGCCATCGCCACTGTGTCCGCCCGGGCTATCCGCAGCCGCGTGCGCCGGGAGCGCTGGTGGGCTTTCCATCTGGGTATGTACCTGGCCCTGGCATTGTCTTTCGCCCACATCATCGCCCTCGGCCCTTCGTTCGTCGGGCACCCGGTGACCCGGCTCCTGTGGGGACTGTTCTGGCTGCTGACCGCCGGGCTGGTCCTGGCCTACCGTTTCGGGTTGCCCATCCTGCGCTCGCTGCGCCACCGCCTCGAGGTCGTGGAGGTCCGCCGCGAGAGTGCCGACGTGGTGTCGGTGATCTGCCGTGGCCGTCACCTCGACCGCCTGGCGGTCTCGGGTGGGCAGTTCTTCGAATGGCGGTTCCTGACCAAGGGCATGTGGTGGCAGGCCCACCCCTTCACGCTGTCCGCCAAACCGGCTCCTCCCCACCTGAGGCTGACCGTGAAGGGCCTCGGGGACTTCTCCGCCGCACTGGCGAGGATGAGGCCCGGCACCAAGGTGGCCATCGAGGGGCCGTACGGCGTCTTCACAGCGCGCGCCCGTACTCGCAAGAAGGCCCTTCTGATCGCGGGTGGCATCGGCGTGACGGCGGTGCGCGCCTTGCTCGAGGACCTGCCTGCGAGCTGCGAGCCTGTCGTGGTACTGAGGGCGAGCAGCGAAGACGACCTCGTGCTGGCGGCCGAAGTGGCCGAGCTTGTGGCCAGGCGCAGGGGCCGTGTCCATGAGCTCGTCGGGTCGCGCTCGTCTGTCAAATTGGAGCAACTGCCCCAGATGGTCCCGGACTTCCGCAAGCGCGACATCTACGTGTCGGGCTCCGAGAGTTTCGTCTCAACCGTCTCGCGCCTGGTGACACGCATGGGGGCGCCGAGCTCCAGTGTGCACTACGAGGCGTACGGATTGCCGTGACAACGACCGAGGAAGGACTGCCTGCCATGGTGAACACCACGAACCAGCCGGCCGGGGCGGCGCAGTGAACCGCGTCATCGCCGCCGTGGGCGCAACCGCCGCCGGTTTCGCAGCCGTCGTCGGTCTGCATACGGTCTCGTCCGGGTCGGTCAACACGCTTCTGAAGACGGCAGCTGCGTCCGGCGGGGCGGCCGGCGGTACCGGTCGCAGCGCGAGCTCAGGCTCGAGGTCGTCGAGCGGGCCGGCCGCGGGCGCTACGACACCTACCACGGCCGGTCCGGCGTCAGGGGCGACGGGCAGCGCTGTGGGCGCCGCCGAGCAGTACGGCTACGGCATCCTGTCGGTCAAGGTCACAGTCAGCGGGGGCAAGATCACCGACGTGTCCCTGGCCAACCTGAGAGTGGCCGAGTCGTACTCGCAGATGTTGGCCCAACAGGTGGTGCCGATGTTGCGCCAAGAGGTGCTCGCCGCCAGCAGCGCACGCGTGAACGGGGTGTCGGGTGCGACCTACACGAGCGAGGCGTACCTCATGTCCGTGCAGTCGGCGCTCGACAAGCTGCACGCTTGAGCAACCCCGGGGCCGCGGCGGTGCAGGAGGCCCCCATGGTCCACGTCGAGGAGGTCATGGGGACGGTGGTGTCGTTCCACCTCGTTCCTGCCCCAGGGGCGCTGAAGGCAGCGGGGGAGGCCGTGGGCGAGGCCTGCCGGCGGCTCCACGAGCTCGACGACATGCTCAGTACCTGGAAGCCGCACAGCCCTCTCAGCCGTCTGCGCAGGGGGGAGATGCCCCTGGAGGAGGCGCCGGCCGAGGTTCCCGAGGTCCTCGCACTCTGCGGGCACGTGAAGGCCCTCTCGGGCGGGTGGTTCGACCCGTGGGCGATGCCCGGAGGCGTAGACCCGACCGGACTGGTGAAGGGCTGGGCCGTTGAGGGCGCACTCGAGCCCCTGCGGCGCGCCGGTGCCTTGTCGGCCATGGTCAACGGAGGCGGTGACATCGCACTGCACGGCGCCGCACCGGACGGCGGGCCTTGGCGAGTCGGCATCCGCCACCCGTGGCGGCCGGAGGGCCTTGCCTGCGTGCTGGAGGTGAGCGGTGGGGCGGTGGCCACCTCGGGGACATACGAGCGGGGAGCGCACCTCGTCGACCCGCGGTCGGGCCGGCCGGCGCCGGCAGCCGCCTCAGCCACGGTCACGGGCCCGTCGTTGGCCGTCGCCGACGGGCTGGCCACCGCCCTGTGCGTCGGGGGCAGGGAGGTGCTCGCCATGGTCCGCGACATCGCCGGCTACGCCGCGTACCTGGTCGAGGGTGACGGCAACGAGGTCTGGACCGAGGGCATCGTCTTCGGCTGAGCCGCCTCGCCGGCAGCCGCCTTCAGCCGTCGCCCGGGACAGCCGCTCCCGACCCGGCCCGCGCCGCGCCCCGCACGACGAAGTACTTGGCCTGCGGATGGTGGCAGACGATGGCGGCCGTCGTCTGCTCGGGGTGGAACTGCCACGATGTGCCCTCCGAGCACTCGACCCCGATCCGCTCGGCTTGCAACAGCTCGGCGCACAGGGCGTTGTCCTCGAGGTCGGGGCACGCCGGGTAGCCCCAGGAATACCGGCCGCCCCGGTACTGCTGGCGGAACAGACCGTGCAGGCTCGGGCCGTCCTGCGAGGCGAAGCCCCATTCCTGCCTGACCCGGAAGTGCCAGTACTCGGCCAGCGCCTCGGCCATCTCCACGGACAACCCGTGCAGGTGCAGGTACTCGGTGTAACGGTCGGCGGCGAACAGCTCGGCTGTGCGCTGCGACGCTGCCGGGCCCATGGTGACGAGTTGGAAGGCGGCGTAGTCGACCTCGCCCGACGCCAGCGGCCGGAAGAAGTCGGCGATGCAGAGCCAGGGGTCGCCCGGCTGGCGCGGGAAGCCGAAGCGCGCCAGCTCGGCCCTGCGCTCGAAGTTGTCCCAGACGACAAGGTCGTCGCCGTCGGCGTTGACCGGGAAATAGCCGTAGACAACGGCGGGCCGCAGGACGTCCGCTTCGCGTGCGGCTGCCAGCTGCTCACGCAGTACCCCCCTGACGCGGGCCTTGAAGTCTGCGTCGGCCTCGCCCTTGTCGGGCCTGTAGCCCCACTGGTTGCGGAACAGCGACGTCTCGTTGACATAGGCGGCGATCTCGTCGAGCGGGATCCCACGCTGGACCCGAGTACCGGTGAAGGGCGGTACGAACACCGGGTTGTCGGCCTGCACAGACGGGGCCCTCGCCGGTCTCCCGGCAGCGGGGCCCGTGCTGTCCGGCCCGGCGCCTTCGTTGCGCCGGGGGACGCCGGCGCGTCCGCCGAGTGAGCGGCCGAAGTCCGGGTCGTCGGCGCCGGAGCGGGACATCTCGATGAGGCGGTCGATCGTGTGCAGGCCCTCGAAGGCGTCCTTGCCGTAGAAGAGGCGCCCCTTGTACTCCGAGCGCAGGTCGCGCTCGACATACGTGCGGGTCAGCGCCGCCCCGCCGAGCACGACCGGGAAGTGGTGCAATCCGCGCCCGTTGAGCTCGGCCAGGTTGTCGCGCATTATCAGGGTCGACTTGACGAGCAGGCCGGACATTCCGATCACGTCCGCCCCCACCTCCTGTGCCTTGGCGACCATGTCGGAGATGGCCACCTTGGTGCCGAGGTTGTGTACCTCGTAACCGTTGTTGGTGAGGATGATGTCGACGAGGTTCTTGCCGATGTCGTGGACGTCGCCTTTCACCGTGGCGAGTACGACACGGCCCTTGCCCCTGTCCTCACTGCGGGCCATGTGCGGCTCGAGGTACGCGACAGCGGTCTTCATCACCTCGGCGGACTGCAGCACGAAGGGCAACTGCATGCGGCCGGAGCCGAAGAGCTCCCCGACGGTCTTCATGCCGCCCATGAGCGGCCCGTTGACGATGTCGAGGGCCGCCCAACCCTCGGAGAGGGCTTCGGCCAGTTCGGCTTCCAGCCCCTCGCGCGAACCGTCTACGACGCGCTGGCCGAGGCGCCGCTCGAGGGGCCACCCGCTGCGGTCCTCCTGCACTGCAGCAGTAGAGGCCACCCCTTCGAACATGCGCAGCAGTTCGGCGAGCGGGTCGTAACCGCGGGTCTTGTCCCGGCGGTCGTAGATGAGGTCGAGGCAGACCTCGACCACGTCGGGGTCGATGCGGTCCAGTGGCAGGATCCGGGCGGAATTGACGATGGCTGCGTCGAGTCCCGCCTGTTGGCACTCGTGCAGGAATACCGAATTGAGCGCCTGGCGGGCGGCGGGGTTGAGCCCGAACGAGACATTGGAGACGCCGAGGAGGCAATGGGCCCCCGGCAGCTCGGCCTTTATGCGCCGGATTCCCTCGATCGTCTCGAGCGCATCGCGGCGGCTCTCTTCCATGCCAGTGCTGACGGGCAGGACCAGGGCGTCGAAGAACAGGTCCTCCGGTGCCATCTCGTAGCTGTCGACGGCCAGTTCGTATATGGCACGGGCGGCGCGAAGCTTCCACTCGGCCGTACGGGCCTGGCCCTCGGTGTCGATGCAGGTGCAGACCACCGCCGCCCCGTACTGGCGGGCCAGGGTCAGGAAGGCGTCGAGCCGTGTGCCCGGGCCGTCGCCGTCCTCGAGGTTGACAGAGTTGATGATCGGCTTGCCGGCGGTCCGCTGCAGCCCGCACTCGACGACCGGCGCCTCCGTCGAGTCGATCATCAGGGGCAGGGTCGATTGGGTGGCGAAGCGGGACGCGACCTCGGCCATGTCAGCCACCCCGTCGGCACCCGTGTAGTCGACGCAGACGTCGAGCACGTGGCTACCGGCGCGTACGGCTTCCTTGGCCATCGTGGTGCAGGTGTCCCAGTCGCCTGCCAGCATGGCGTCACGGAACTTCCTCGACCCGTTGGCGTTCGTGCGCTCGCCCACGTTCAGCACCGACGGTGCCTGGTCGTAGGCGACGTGGTGGTACAACGAGGCGCAGCCAGGCTCGAAGTCGACCTGGCGGGCGGCGGGTACCGCGCCCTCTAGCGCCTCGACCACGGCGCGCAGGTGGTCCGGGGTCGTGCCGCAGCACCCCCCGACGACATTGACTCCCAGCTCGGTGACGAACCGGCGGTGATGCTCGGCCAGCTGGTCCGGGGTCAGGTCGTAGTGCATGGCTCCGTCGACGACCGAGGGGAGGCCGGCGTTGGGCAGGCAGGAAAGGGGGATGCGGCTGTGGGCGCTCAGGTAGCGCAGGTGCTCGCCCATCTCAGCCGGACCGGTGGCGCAGTTGAGGCCGACGACGTCGGGGCGCAGGGCGTCGATCGTGGTCAGCGCGGCGCCGATCTCACTGCCCATCAACATCCTGCCCGTGGTCTCGATGGTCACCTGCAGCTGAAGAGGTACCTGGCGCCCGGCCTCGGCCATGGCCCGACGGCAGCCGATGACGGCCGCCTTCACCTGGAGGAGATCCTGGGCGGTCTCGACGAGCAGGAGGTCCACGCCTCCAGCCAGCAGCCCGGCGGCTGCCTCGGCGTAGCCGTCGCGCATCTCGGCGAAGCCGATCTGGCCGAGGGACACCAGCTTGGTGCCGGGGCCGAGGGACCCGGCCACGAACCTCGTCGGCCCATAGCCGTCGGCCACGTCGCGGGCGATGGAAGCGGCGGCGAGGGACAGCTCGCGAGCGCGCTCGGCGACGCCGTACTCGGCCAGGACCCACGGGAGGTTGCCGAAGCTGTCGGTCTCGACCACCTGGCAGCCGACGTCGAAGAAACTGCGGTGCAGGTCGGCGACGATGTCGGGCCTGGTGCTGCACAGCATCTCGTTGCAACCCTCGAGAGCCGGGCCGCCGAAGTCGTCGGCGCTCAGGCCCAGTGTCTGGATGTTGGTACCGGTGGCCCCGTCGAAGACGACGATGCCGTCGTGCACTGCTTCGAGATAGCTGGCGGCGCCTCGTTCCACCCACCCATGGTACGGGAAAGGCCTCGCCCGGCCAGCCCTTTTGCTGCCGCGCCGTCGCCGCGGGTCGCAGCGGGTTGTCCCGGTCCGGCCAGGGGGCCGCCCTTGGCCACCCCGACCGGTCGCTCGCCCCTTCGCGGGAGGGCTCAGCCCTCCATCGGTGCCGGCCGGCCGAGCAGGTAGCCCTGGCCGTAGTCGATGCCGATGTCGCGCAGCACCGCGAGCTGTTCGTCGCGTTCGATGCCCTCGGCCACGACGACGATGCCCATGTCGTCAGCGAACTGCCGCATGGCTGTCACGAGCGCCCGTCGCGGCGGGTCGGTGTCGATCTCGCTCGTCAGGGCTCGGTCCAGCTTGACGATCTCGGGCCGGACGTCCACGAGCCGCTGCAACCCGGCGAAGCCGCTGCCCATGTCGTCGACAGCGACCCGCATCCCCCGCTCGTGCACCAGGCACACCGTCTCACGGAGCTGGTCGTAGGAGTCGAACTGGCGCTGCTCGGTGATCTCGACCACGACCCGCGTCGGCGGCAGCTGGGAGAGGACCTCCACCAGGGAGGGACGGTAGAGGAGCCCGGGCGAGGCGTTCACGGCGAGGTATGTGTCGGGGCAACGGGCCAGTTCGGCCTGGAAGCCGTCCACCGCCAGCCTGGCCGTGTGCAACTCGAGCTCCACTCCCAGGCCCACGTGGTGGGCTTCCCTGAATATGTCCTCGGTGCTGTGGCTCGGCTCCCAGCTGAAGTCCGTGAGGGCCTCGTACCCGGCGACCGCCCCTGTGCGCAGGTGCACCACGGGCTGGTAGGTCGGGCAGGAAACCCCGGGCTGCAACAGCTCGTTGAGGCGCTCGTAGCGCGCTTTGGCTGCCGCACTGAAGGCTCTCTCGGCCTTGCCCTGCTCGCCCATCTCGGCGATGAGGTGCTCGGACAGACCCTCCGAAAGGACGGTGGCGCCCTGGGCACATCGCCGGAGCCCTGCCAGCAGGTCCTGGGCCAGCGATCCCTTCACGAGATAGCCGCGGGCGCCGCTGCGCAGCATCTGCACCACCGATGCCCGGTCCGATGCGGCAGAGTACGCCAGCATCCTTGTGCGCGGTGACACCTCCCGGATGCCGACAGCGGCCGCCAGACCCCCGCCTCCTGGCATCCGCACGTCGAGGACGGCCACATCGGGCTGGTAGTGGGCGGCCTTGGCGACGGCGGAGCCGGCGTCGGCCACTGCCGCCACGCAGACCAGATCGTGCGTGTCTTCGAGCAGTTCGGCCAGGGCCTGGCGCGTGGAGGGAGCGTCGTCGGCCACCAGGACGGTGTAGACGCGCAAACCGGCCGGTGCGGCGCCTGCGGGGGCCATGTCCGGTCCCCGCGGCCCCTGGCGTCCCGACGGAGCCGTGAGCGTGGCGTTCCTTCGGCTCGAGAAGCTCACCGCGACCTCCTGCTGTCCCGGCTCTTCTTCACGGCGGCGCCCACCGTGGAGAGCAGCTCCCCGGCCGAGCAGCCCTTGACCAGGTAGGCAGCCACCTCGGCGTCCTCGGCCGCTTTCACTATGCCCTCGTCGTCGTACGCGGACAGCAGTACGACCGGGATGTCGGGATGGTCACGGCGCATGACATGGGCGGCCTCTGTGCCGCTCATGCCCTCCATGCGCACGTCCATGACCACGATGTCCGGCCGGGTGCTCTCGACCAGGTCGATGCCTTGCCTGGCCGCGTGCGCGACTCCGGTCACCTCGTAACCGACATCACTGAAGAGGCCGGCAAGCTCCGCTGCCAGTTGGGTGTCGTCGTCTACGACCACGAGCCGTGGCATCCGGGCGGGGGTCGGGCTGCTTCCTGTTCTCACGCGGCCCCCACGGGCTCGCGCGTCGGGACCGCTGGTAACCAGACGGTCAGCTGGGTCCCCGTATCGGGGGCGCTGCGGACCTCGAAGCGGCCGGCCGCCAGCTCGACCCTCTCGCGCATGACCACAAGGCCGAAGTGGCCACCACGCAGCAGGTCGGGTTGGGCGGCCTCGTCGAAGCCCTTTCCGTCGTCACAGACGGTCAGGCTGACACCGCTGCCCGAGGGGTTGACGGTGACCGTGACGAGGCGCGCCTTGGCATGTTTGGCCACATTTGCGAGCGCCTCCTGCACGACGCGGTAAAGGACCGTCTCGCTGTTGGCGCTGAGGCGAGCGTGTGCCCAGGACTCGAAGCGGGCGTCGGTACCGGTGGCCGAACCCCAGGCTGACACCTGGTCCCGGATGGCGGCGTCGAGGCCGCCCTCGTCGAGGATCGGGGGGCGCAGCTCGCTCATCATCTGGCGCAGGTTCTGTATCTCCGCGCTCAGCTCCGTGCGTGCCCGCTTCACGAGCTCGCGCGCCCCGTCGGCGTCGTCGCGGTCGAGGCGCAGGCGGCACCGGTCCAGTACGAGGCCGAGGGCGGCGAGGCGCTGTATGGGGCCGTCGTGGAGATTGGCGGCGATCCGTGCCCGCTCGCCCTCGGCTACCCGTACGGTGCGGTCGAGCAGCTGGCGGCGGCGCAGCTGGGAGTCCGCCAGGTGCCTGTTGACGTTCGAGAGAGCGGCGGTGCGCTCCTCGACAAGCTCCTCCAACCGCCGGCTGTCCAGTTGGGCCACTGCCTCGAGCCCGATGGCCACGCGCGTGACCTGGCGGGAGGCCTCGACCAGCGCCCGGGTGAGCTCGACGAGCTCGTCGGGAGCCTGGTGAGCGTCGAGCTCGGTCTCGAGGCGGCGGGTCGAGGCCTCGAGCTCCGACATTTCGACGGTAGGGGCGCGCCTCACCTCGCCGCGGGCGACGCCCTCGAGAGCCTTGGCCAGGGCCGGGAGCGCCTTGTACGAAAGCGTGTCGGCGGCATGCACCAGGTGCTCGGCCCGCAGCCTGGACGTAGCCGGGAAGATCGCGAGCAGGACGATGCTGGCCCCCATAACGACCACGGCGAGGCCGCGCCAGACCGGGGAGTTGTTGCCGCCGCCCACCGGCAGCACCTCGAGGCTTGTGACCGCCGTGGTGGCTACGAGCGCGGCGGCGGCCGTACCCCAGGGCAGCGCAAGGTGCCGGTCGCGCCAGGCCCCCGGCGGCCGTACGTCGCCGGCCCGGCCTCGCCACCCCATGGCGAAGGCCCCCGAAAGCGCCGTCACGCCCACAACCGCCAAGGCGACGGGCCCGGCCGAGCCGATGGCGACCGTGACCACGACGACCCAGGACGTCCCCACCCAGGCGCGTACGGGTCTTGGCACCCGCTGGCAGCGGCGCAGCACGGGGGGTGACAGCGTCGTCAGGGCCAGGGCACCGGCCGCCAGGCTCCCGAGGGCCACCACCAGGGTCCCGCGGGGCCCCACGGCGGCGACCGTGCCCGCCACCACACTGCTGACCAAGCCCATCCCGAGCAGGGGTAACAGCGGGAGCGTCCGTGACGGTTGCCGCTGCCCGGCTCCCGGGACGACGAGCGAGGGCCCGTGGAGCCCGGCACGGGCGGCCCGGACCGCACCCATGGCGGTTTCCGCGAGGCCCGTGCCCGCTGCTGCGGCCCCCAGGGCTGCGGCCAGGAGCGTGACACACAGGATGGCTCCGGCGAACACGGTGGCGCCCCGGCCGGCAAGGGGCTGGAGCAGGGACGCCACGGCCGCTCTGAGCTCGGCCGACTTGCCTCCCTCGAGGACGATGGTGGGCGAGGACAACCCGGCGGCTCGCAGCAGAGCCGGGATGGCGCAAGCCCAGGAGGCGAAGGTTGCGCCTATCGTGGCCCAGATGGCCCAGATGGCCCAGCGGGCGGCGCGGCCAGCTTGGACGGCCGTGACCGGCGTGAGCGCAGGCAGGCTTGCTGCCGCCAGGCACAGGATGACCACCGTGGTGCTCGCGTCGACAGCCACGGTCCCAGCCGAGCTGTGGCTCGTGAGCCATTCGCCCGCTGGAAGCAGGTTGTTGCCGAGGTCCCCGGTCGCCAGGGAGACGAGGCCGCTCACCGTCACCATGACGCCGCAGAGGGCCACCAGGGCGAGGGACACGTGGACCAGGTGGCGGGCGGCTGGTAGGAGCGAGACTACGACCAGCACCGCAACTGCGGCGCCGGCGAAGGCCCACGCGTGGGCAACACCGACGGAGCGGAAGGCCACGGCGGCCAGAAGGCCGGCCGTGCCGAGACGAGCCGCCCACCACGAGACGGCGCCGACGCCGGCGACGCCCGGCCAGTGCCCCAGCCAGCGGTCCACACCCACCATGGCCGGATCCGACCAGAGGTGGCGGGCGGGCGGCGCTGCGCGCCGCTGCCAGCCACCGTGGGCCGTCCCGGCCAGCTCGGGGGTGCCGTCGCGGTGCTGGGACGCTTCCGAGAGGTCGGAGGTGGCGACGCCTCGCCGTTTGCGGGTCTCCTCGTTGTCGAAACTGGCCAGTTCGGCGGCCAGCACCAACACTCCGGCGCAGAGTACGGCGAGCAGGAACGGGACCAGAGAGGGGGGCCGGTAGCCGGGTACGGTGGCCCAGACGACCATGGCGATGGGGGCGCTGGCGGCGACGGAGATGCCGGGGCGCGCCATGACCTGGACGGAGGACCGTCCCCTAGCCCCGGCCGCTGCCCACCCGCGCTCGCGCAGTGGGGTCACGCCGGGCGCTCCGGCAATTGCTTCTGTGGTCATGACCGTACAGGCCTTGTCGGCGGCTCGGGACGCGAGATTGAGCCCAAGTACCAGGTCGGCACCGACGAGTTTGGAAGGTGTGGCTCGCGTCGGCCGCGCTCAGTGGCGCCCGGCCGCGCTCAGTCGCCTACGGAGACGATCTCCACCTCGAGCTTGCCGCTCGGTGCCTCGTAGCCGACGACAGCACCGGCGCGCTTCCCCATGAGCGCCTGGCCCAGTGGCGAGCCCGGCGAGATCACCGCAGTGCCCGAGTCCCGTTCCTCGATTGACCCGACCAGGTACTTCTCGACCTCGTCGTCGCCGACGTAGCGCAAGCGGACGGTCACACCGGCGGCGACCTCGCCCGTAGGTGCCCCGTCGACGACCTCGGCGTCCTTCAACATGGCCTCGAGCTGGCGTATGCGGGCCTCCATCTTGCCCTGCGCGTCCTTGGCGGCGTGGTAGTCGCCGTTTTCGGACAGGTCACCCAGCGCCCGCGCCGCCTCGATGTCGCGGGCGATCTCGACCCGGCCCCGGGTCCTCAGGTCGTCCAACTCTGCCTGCAACCGCGCGAAGGTCGCCGACGACAACTTGGTAGTGGCCATGCAGCGCAGGGTACCAGGGCGGGCCGTCGATACGCGGCCGTGGCCAGGCCTCCGAGGGTGGTTGCGAACGGCGGGCGCAGCTGCGATACTAGGAAGGCCAATGAACTCGACCACCGCACCCAGCGGCGTCAACGAGACGCGGTCGGCCAAGCCGGCTGTAGTAATTACCTGTTGACGCGCGCCCGCCCGGGGTGTGCGTCGAACGACCGTCCCAGAGGGGCGGTCGTTTTCATGTCCGGGCGCAGCTGACATCCAGGACCATCCCGCACGAGGAGGAGCGCCCGCAATTGAGCGCCACTGACAACGCCCACCGTGTAGCCGTGATAGGCGGCGACGGCATAGGCCCAGAGGTCATAGCCGAGGCCCTCAAAGTCGCCCGGGCCGCGGGCGCGCGGCTCGAGACGGTCGACTACGACCTGGGGGCCAGGAGGTACCTCTCCACCGGGGAGATCCTGCCCGACAGCGTCCTCGGCGAGCTGCGCGGTTTCGACGCCATCCTCCTCGGGGCGATCGGTTCGCCCGAGGTGCCGCCCGGCGTGCTCGAGCGCGGCCTGCTCCTGCGCATGCGTTTCGAGCTGGACCTGTTCGTGAACCTGAGGCCGTTCCGGGCTGCCGCCAGCGTGGGGGCGGGCGTGCCGGTGGACTTCGCCGTGGTGCGGGAGAACACCGAGGGCACGTATGCCGGGGAGGGCGGCTTGCTGCGCAGGGGTACGCCCCAGGAAGTGGCCACACAGGGTTCCGTGAACACCCGTTTCGGCGTCGAGCGCTGTGTGCGGTACGCGTTCGGGCTGGCGCAGTCCCGCCGCCGGCACCTGACCCTGGTGCACAAGACCAACGTCCTCAACTACTCGGGCGACCTGTGGCAGCGCACCTTCGACGAGGTCGCAGCCGAGCACCCGGATGTCGCCACCGCCTACAACCACGTCGACGCCGCCTGCATCTACATGGTGGAGTCTCCGGGCCGCTACGACGTCGTGGTAACCGACAACCTCTTCGGCGACATCCTGACCGACCTCGCAGGTGCGCTCTCGGGCGGTATCGGTCGGGCCGCATCGGGCAACCTCAACCCGGCGCGCACCGGCCCGTCGATGTTCGAACCCGTCCACGGCAGCGCTCCCGACATTGCCGGGACGGGCAAGGCCAACCCCACGGCCGCCATCGTCTCGGCGGCCATGATGCTCGAGCACCTAGGGCTGGCCGAAGAAGCCGCGCGCATTACCAAAGCTGTCAACGACTACCAACCGGCGAGCCCGCTCAGTACCGAGCAGTTCGGCGACGCCATCTCCGAAAGGGTGTAAGACATGCCTCTGACCAAGACCGACTACATCTGGATGGACGGCGAGCTCGTGACATGGGACGAGGCCAACGTCCATGTGCTCACCCATTCGCTGCACTACGGGTGCGGGGTGTTCGAGGGCATCAGGGCCTACGCGACCTCGCAGGGCCCGGGGATATTCCGCCTTACGGACCACATTCGGCGCCTTTTCGACTCGGCCAAGATCTTCATGATGGACATCCCCTTCAGTGCGGTCCAGATCGTGGACGCGGTGAAGCAGACGGTGGCCGCCAACAACCTCGACGAGTGCTACATACGCCCGCTCGTCTACCTCGGTTACGGAGAGATGGGCCTGTTGACGCTCAACTGCGATGTCAAGGTGGCGATCGCCGTGTGGCCGTGGGGCGCGTACCTGGGCGAAGAGGGCACCCGCAACGGCGTGCGGGTCAAGATCAGCTCATGGCAACGCCACGACCCCAATGCCATGCCACCGGCCGCAAAGGGCACCGGGATGTACATCAACTCTTCGATGGCCAAAGCAGAGGCACTGAAGAGCGGCTACGACGAGGCCGTGCTGCTCTCGCCCCAAGGATATGTCAGTGAATGCACCGGCGAGAACATCTTCGTGCTGCGTGGCGACCGGCTGGTCACCCCGCCGGTGTCGGCCGGCGCGCTGCAGGGCATAACGCAGGACTCCGTCACGGCCATAGCCCGTGACCTCGGTGCCGAGGTCGAGTTCGGCAACATCCTGCGTTCGGACCTCTATACGGCCGACGAGGCCTTCATGACGGGCACGGCTGCAGAAGTGGTCCCCATCAGCTCGGTGGACGACCGCGTCGTCGGAGATGGCACGCCCGGACCGCTGACGCGAAAGATCCAGGACGCGTACCGCGCCGCAGTGCGCGGCGAGGTGGACAGGTACCGGCGCTGGGTGGAACATGTCCGCTGAAAACGCTCCGGCGAGCGTAGAGATCTTCGACACGACCCTGCGCGACGGGAGCCAGGCCGAGGGCCTGTCGCTCACGGTGGCGGACAAGCTGCGGGTGGCCGAGCAGCTCGACCGTCTCGGGCTGCACTACATCGAGGGTGGGTGGCCGGGTGCCCACCCCAAGGACAAGGAGTTCTTCGAGCGCGCACGGCAGGGCGGGCTGGCGCTCGGCTCGGCCAGGCTGGTCGCTTTCGGCTCCACCCGCAAAGCCGGTGGCAGAGCCGAGACGGACCCGGTCATGGCCGACCTGGTGGAAGCCGGTACCGGCCATGTGTGCCTGGTGGCCAAGGCTTCGCCATGGCACATAACCGAGACCCTGCGCACCACGACGACCGAGGCCCTCGACATGGTGGCCGACTCGGTGTCTTACCTGCGCAACCACGGCAAGACCGTGCTGGTGGACGCGGAGCACTTCTTCGACGGCTACCTGGAGGACCCGGGCTTCAGCGCGGACTTCCTGCGGGTGGTGCGCGAGGTCGGTGCCGCGCCTGTGCTCTGCGACACCAACGGAGGCATGCTCCCGCACCAGGTGCGCAGAGTGGTCGCCGAGGTCCGGGCCATGTCGCCCGGCCGGCTCGGTGCCCATTTCCACAACGACACCGGCTGCGCCGTCGCCAATTCGGTCGCGGCCGTGCTCGAGGGTGCTGACCACGTCCAGGGCTGCATCAACGGCTACGGTGAGCGCACGGGCAACGCCGACCTGACGGCGGTTGTCGCCAATCTCACGCTCAAGCTCGGCATCGAGACACTCGAGCCCGGCCGGCTGCACCTGCTCACGCCCGTCGCTCGCCACATCGCCGAGATCGTCAACCTGGCGCCCGACCCCCGCCAGCCCTTCGTCGGAGTGTCCGCGTTCGCCCACAAGGCGGGCATCCACACCAGCGCCATCGCCCGCGCCCCGCGCGCCTACTCGCACGTCGACCCCGAGGCTGTGGGCAACACCAACCGCTTCGTGCTCTCGGAGATGTCCGGCCGGTCCACCGTCGCCCTGAAGGCGCAGCAACTTGGCTTGGATCTCACCGACTCCGAGACAGCGTTCGTGGTCACCCGGCTCAAGGAGCTAGAGCACGCCGGCTACCACTTCGAGGTAGCGGACGGGTCCCTCGAGCTGCTCATGCGGGCGGCGACGGGTTGGAAGCAGTCGTTCTTCCGGCTGGAGTCGCACCGGGTCGTCACCGACCTGCGCGAGGACGGCAGTTTCCTCACCGAGGCGCGCATAAAGCTCTTCGTCGGGGACGAGAGGATCATGGAGGTGGCGGAGGGCAACGGGCCCGTCAACGCCCTCGACGCTGCTCTTCGCAAGGCGCTCGGCCGCTCGCACCCCGAGCTCGCCCGCATCCACCTCACGGACTTCAAGGTCCGGGTGCTGGAGTCGGGGACGGGCACGGCGGCTGTGACCCGGGTCCTCATCGACTCCACGGACGGCGAAAGCACCTGGACCACGATCGGGGTCTCGGAGAACATCATCGAGGCTTCGTGGCAGGCGTTGTCGGACTCCATCGTCTACGGCCTTCTCCACGCCGGTGCCACCGAGCACGTCCCCGTCCCCGAGCACGTCCCCGTCCCCGAGCACGTCCCCGACGCGCAGGGGCCGGGCCCCGAGCGGCTCGGGTAAGTTCTAGCCATGGCTCAACCCGACTACGTGCCCCTGGTGTCGACGGACAGGGTGAGGCCCTCGAGCCGCCTTTCGAGCCCTGGGCACTGGGAGCAGGACCGTCCGGCCGAACTGGCCACGCTCCGCGCGCCGCAGGGCCCGCGCTTCGGTGCCACGGGGCCCGATCTCGGCTACGGGCTCAAGCTGGCCAAGCGCCTGGCCGAGAGGGCCGCACTGGCCGAGGGCGAGCACGACCAGGACATGCTGGCCGGTTGCTTCGCCTGTGGGACCAGGAGGGCTTCACTGTTCCACCGGGCGCCCACCATCTACGACATGGAATGGTCCTTCGGGCTGTGGGGCTTCCTGCCGGGCGCCCCCGCCGATCTGGTCGCTTTCCGCAAGCCCCTTTTCGCCGGCATCGCGCACGACTACGCGCGCCGGAGAGCGGTCGTGGGCCGCATTCCCGAGCAGGTGGTGCGCATGTCGCCGCGTGACGTGGAGGCGGGGCTGCGCGACTGGCGGCGCTGGCTGTCCCAGGACGCCTGAGCCGTCCTGGCTCTACGGGCGGCAGCGCGCCTCAGCTCGCGCTGAGGGCGGACGCTGCCGCCTCGAGGTCGGCCGGTCCGGCAACGTTGGCCCGTACCGCGTCCGGCAGGCAACGGCGCACCATCCCGGAGAGCTCGGTACCCGGGCCGAGCTCGACGAACGTGCGGGCACCCAGGCCGGCCAGGGCGAGCAGCGACTCCCGCCAGCGGACGCGCGAGCAGAGCTGTGCCGAGAGCAGGCCGGCGAAGCCGTCGGTATGGGGGGCGGCGTCCACGTTCGCCACCACAGGGTGCACCGTGGTGGCGAAGGCGGCCCGGCTCAGGGCCTCGTCCAAGCGGTGCTGAGCCGGTGCCATCAGTGGCGAATGGAAGGCACCTCCGACCTGGAGCGGGATGACGCGCTTGGCGCCCAGGCCAATGGCGGCGGCACCGGCGGCGGCGACCCCTTCCTGTGTCCCGGCGATGACGACCTGCCCAGGGGTGTTGTCGTTGGCGACCCAGGCTCGCTCCCGACCCTCGCAGGCTCGCTCCACCTGCTCGATCTGCAGGCCGAGTACGGCGGCCATCGTGCCCGGGCCGCTCTGAGCTGCCGCCTGCATGGCTTCCCCCCTCTCGGATACGAGCAGAGCCGCGTCCGCAGGGCTCAGGGCGCCGGCGGCAGTCAGGGCGCTGTACTCGCCGAGGCTGTGGCCGGCGGTGGCCGCCATGCGGTCGGTTGGCAGCCCGGCGCCCAGGTGGCGGCGCAGGGCGTCGAGAGCCACCATGCTCACGCTGAAGGTGGCGACCTGCGCGTTGCGGGTGGCGCGCAGCTCCTCGGCGTCGGCTTCGAGCAGGAGGTGGGCCACGTCGCGTCCGGTGGCGCGGCTCAGCTCGCCGACCAGCACCCATGAGGGGTGGGCCTGCCACGGAGTGCCCATGCCGGGCCGCTGCGCGCCCTGGCCGGGGAAGAGGAGAACGAACACGAGCCTTGTATGCTACGCGTTCACAGGTGGCGCCAGTCCATGCCAGCACCCGGGGCGCAGGCGCCGAAGGTGCCTCCCCCCCACGGGCTCGAGCGGCCAGGCCGGTGGGTTTCGGCGTGTACGTGCACGTGCCGTTCTGCTCGCACCGCTGCGACTACTGCGCCTTCGCCACATGGACCGACCGGGGCCACCTCTGGGAGCGCTATGCGCAGGCGTGCCGCACCCAGGCAGCCGGGCTGGCTGACTGGTCGGCAGGCCCGGCGACCTCGGTCTTCTTCGGGGGAGGCACCCCCTCGCTGGTGCCAGCGGAGCTGCTGACCGGCATCCTGGCTTCCATATCGGCAGCCGTGGGCCTGGCGTCCGGGGCGGAGGTCACGGTCGAGTGCAACCCGGAGACGGTCACCGCCGCCAAGCTGGCCGAGTACAGCCGTGGTGGCGTCACCCGTCTGTCCTTCGGTGCCCAGTCGATGGTCCCCCGCGTGCTCGAGCTCCTGGGCCGCCGGCACACAACCGGCGCCGTGGCCAGGGCGGTTGGCCTGGCCGCAGAAGCCGGCTTCGGTGCCTCCTACAACCTCGACCTCATATACGGGGCGGCCGGGGAGACCCTCGGCGAGTGGGAGCGCACGTTGGAGGAGGTGCTCGGCCTCGACCCGGCGCCGGCCCACCTCAGCGCCTATGCGCTGACGGTGGAGCCGGGTACGCCCCTCTCGCGCCAGCCGGAGCGCTACCCAGGTGACGACGACCAGGCCGACAAGTACCTCATGGCCGACGCGGCGCTGTCGGCCGCAGGCTACGACTGGTACGAGATCTCCAACTGGTCCCTTCCCGGCCACGAGTGCCGCCACAACCGGCTGTACTGGGACCAGGGCGATTACGCCGGGGTCGGCTGTTCCGCCCACTCGCACCGCTCCGGTCCCGGCGGTTCGGCCCGGCGCTGGTGGAACGTCCGCACCCCCGAGCGCTACTGCGCCCTCGTGGAGTCCGGCGCCTCGCCGGAGGCGGCAGGCGAGGACCTGGCGACCGGCGACAGGCGGCGGGAAGCGCTCATGCTCGCCCTACGGACCCGTGGAGGGGTGCCTGCTGGCGTGGTGCCTGAGGAGTTGTTCGAGGACGGCCTGGTGGAAACGGTCCTCGCGGGAGCGCCGGGGCACGACGGAGGCTCCGCAGGTGCCCTGGCGGTGCCGGGACGTGCCCGGGCGGTGCTGACCGTGCGGGGCCGCCTGCTCGCAAACGAGGTGGCGGTCAGGCTGCGGGACCAGCTGTAGTCTTTCGGCGAGGAAGGTCAGGTGGCAGACAACTCGCGGGTGGGACGACAGCAGGGCCGTGGTGGCCGCCCATCCGGGGTGGGCGGGGCAACGGCCGCGGTTGGTGGTCAGCCTCCGGCGGACCTGGTTGGCGTGCCCCGTGCGCCAGGCGCCCCACCGGGCATGGAGGCGGACGAGGTGGCACCCGCAGGTGGCGACGCCGGCGGTGCCGGATCGGTGGACGAGATGCCTACCATGCCCCCGCCTGTCGGGCCGCGGACCACCCTGCGCTGGGCCATTGCCACGGGCTCGGTGCCGGGCCGCGGATCGCCGATGCGCCAGGGCGGCGCGCAGGCCAGGGTCTCGAGGACGGTCCGCCCGGCGGCGCGCGGTGGTGCGGACGCACCGGCACCCGCTCCGCAGGGGGAGGCCCCCGGTCGTCAGGGCCTGCGCCCGGGGTCGCTGGCAGGCGGAGCGGCGCCGGCAACGGGCCGCCGGCGGGAACCCCAGGCGAAGGCCGGCCGACCCCAGCCTCAGGCCGAGCCGCCCGGTGGGCTGCCGACGGTGCCGGCCATGACCGCCGTCATGCCGACGGTGGCCCCACCGCCTCCTCTTCACGGCCCTGCGCCCCAGGGGCCGACGTTGCCGGCGGCTCCCGTGGGCGGGACAGCGGCAGCGGGACCGGTCACCCCCGGTCCGCCGGCGCGCCCGGTCCGTCGCCGCCGCGGGACGGTCCTGGCCGGTGCGCTGGCACTCCTGGTCGGCGCGTCCGTGACGGTCGCAGTCGTGGTCGGCGGCCCTTCCCCAGGCAACGCCGGCCAGCAGATAGGGGACATGGTGAGCAGGACGGTCAAGGCCCAGGCACTCGTCCGCCAGGCGGAGGCCGGCGTGTGCCGTGAAGCGGCACCGGGGGCGGCCAGCCGGCGTGGCGCGGTCGCGGCTCTGTCCACAGCCCGCAGCCTGGACCTCTCCGTTACAGCCTCGCTGGCGACGGGACCGGGGTCGACCATGGCCGGAGCCGGCCTGTCGGTGGTGGCCGGCGAGTTGCGCCGCCTGGCATCGGCTTCGGCCGGGGTGTCCTCGGACCTGGCCCAGTGGGCCTCGGACCGCCAGGTAGCCGGGTGCTACAGCGCCCCCGGCAACGACGTCTTCTACCAGCGGGCGAAGGCCGTCGAAGAGGCGACGGCGCCGCTCGCGCAGGACTTCGCCCGCCGCTGGGCGCAGGTGGCGCTGCGCTGGCACCTGCCGTCGTTCGACGCCGCGCAGCTGTGAGCCAAATCCACTGAAACTCACCGAGACGATCTAATGATGCCCTCTGCGGGTACAATACAGCCACAGTGAGCGAACCCATCAAATGGATCGGGACCCCGGAGGCGTGCGCGAGGCTCGGGGTGACCCTGCGCACTCTCTACCGTTTCATCGACGAGGGCCAGCTCCCGGCGTACAAGATGGGCCGCGTGATAAGGCTGCAAGCCCACGAGGTCGACGCCTTCATCGAAAAGGCCAGGATCGTGCCGGGCACATTGGAGCACCTCTACCCGGACCCCAGGGGGCGCTCCGAGCCGGTAGGGGACGAGGACGAGGTGACCACTGCGTCGCTGGTTGCCGCTGCCAAAGAGGCGTCGGGGGCCGTCCAGGCCCGCGGGGAGGGGGATCTCGGACAGTGACCGTCGCTCAGGACTGCATCTTCTGCCGGATCGTCGGCCGCGAGGTCCCCTCGAGGGAGGCCTACGCAGGCCCCGGTGTCTACGGCTTCCACGACATGCACCCGGCCGCCCCGCTCCATGTCCTGCTCGTCCCGCGCCACCATATCGCCGACGCCTCGGAGGTGGCACCTGAGCACGGCCCGGTGATGGCGGAGATGATGGCAGCGGCGCGCCAGGTGGCGGGCGAGGCGGGCCTGTCACAGCGGGGCTACCGGTTGGTCTTCAACGTGGGTACGGACGCAGGGGCGCAGGTGCCCCATATGCACATGCACGTCCTCGCTGGTCGTGAGCTCGGGTGGCCGCCCGGTTGAGAAGCCACCTGCAGGCGGCTCGGCCGGGGCGATATCGACCGGAGAGCCGCTCCACTGCGGCTACGCTTACGAGGCAAACGTGCCCGTAACCGTCACCGTCCCCAATCATCTGATGGCCGGCCTCGTGGGCCCCCTCAACGAAAACCTGCGCTCTGTCCAGGAGGCTTTCGGGGGTGCCCGCATTATTGCCCGGGGCAACGAGTTCAACATCGAAGGCGACGAGGCGGCGGTCGTGGCGCGCCTGGTGGAGGAGCTGAGCCTGTTGCTCGAGCGGGGCCAGGTGGTGGACCCCCAGGTAGTGGCCCGCACGATCGACATCCTGCGCGCCGACGGCCGGCCGTCCGAGGTGCTGACGGCCGAAGTGCTGCGTCCGGGGCGGGGGCGTTCCGTGCGGCCGAAATCGAGCGGTCAGAAGGCCTACGTGGACGCCATCGCCGAAAACATCGTGACTTTCGGCATCGGCCCTGCCGGTACGGGCAAGAGCTACCTGGCGGTGGCGCTCGCCGTGCAGGCGCTGCAGGCCAAGACCGTCGAGCGCATGATCATGACCCGCCCGGCTGTCGAGGCGGGCGAGCGGCTCGGCTTCCTGCCCGGGGACCTCATGGCCAAGATCGACCCCTACCTGAGACCCCTCTACGACGCCCTGTACGACATGATGGGCACAGATGGGGCCCGGCGCCTCCTGGAGAACGGGACGGTGGAGGTGGCCCCGCTGGCCTACATGCGGGGGCGGACACTCAACAGGAGCTTCATCATCCTGGACGAGGCACAGAACGCCACCCCGGAGCAGATCAAGATGTTCCTCACTCGGATCGGGTTCGGCTCGAAGGTCGTCGTCAACGGGGACGTGACCCAGGTCGACCTTCCGGGGGGCCGCTCGGGCCTGGCCGGTCTGGAGCGCGTGCTCGGGGGTATCGAAGGCATCGCCTTCGTCAGGCTGACAAGCCGGGACGTGGTGCGCCACCGGATCGTGGCCGACATCGTCTCGGCCTATGACGCTTATGAGAGCGGGCAGGGAGCGCCACCGGCGCTGCGCCGTGCCGGAAGGGACAGTTGAGACCATGGCAGTGGAGGTTTTCGCCGCGGACGAGCAGGCCGACAGACCCGTGGACGCCCTGCGCTGGGCGCGCCTGGCGGAGGCGGTGCTGGCCGAGCAGGAGCTGCCTGGTGACGCCGAGCTCTCGCTCCTGTTCGTGGACGAGGGGGCCATCGCCGAGCTCAACCATCGGTTCCTCGGCAAGCAGGGGCCGACGGACGTGCTGGCGTTCCCCATAGACGAGGAGCCGGCCGAGAGCGGGCGCTCTCCCGACTCGGGCGGTACGGGGCCGGGGATGACCTCGGAGCCCGAGGACATGCCGGTGCTGCTCGGCGACATCGTGATCTGTCCCGCCGTGGCACACGCCAACGCGCCCGAGCATGCAGGAGACTATGACGACGAGCTGGCCCTGCTCGTCGTGCACGGGTTGCTGCACCTGATGGGGATGGACCACGAGGACGACGAAGAGGCCGAGGAGATGGAGGCCAAGGAGCGCGAGCTGCTCGAACGCCACTACAAGGCGGTTCGTCCAGAGACGTGGCCGGCGCGCAACGCCACCGCGGTTGGCGTCGGCGCCGCCGCCGGTGAAGCGGTGCCGGGAGGTAGTGGCGTTGTGCCGGAAGGGGCCGGCCCGGACGTAACCGGCGCCACCGAGGTTGACGGGGAGGACAAGGCGGGCCGATGGCCCGCCGGGGACGGTTGAGGACGATGTTGGCTGCAGCCCGGGCCGTCGGCACCCACTCCTTCGACAGTGCCGACACGGCGCTGCTCGTTTTGGCCGTTGCGCTCATAGCCCTGTCGGCACTGTTCGCCCTGTCGGAGACGGCGCTGACGCGCGTGTCCAGGGTCAAGGCCATCGCCATGGCGGAGGAGCACCGGCGGGGTTCGGCCTACCTGTTGAAGCTGGTAGACCAGCCTGAGCGCAACCTGCCGGTGGTGCTCTTCGCCGCACAGATATGCACGTTGGTGGCCGCGACGATGATCGGCGTCGTCTCGGACCGTGTGTTCGGCCCCTGGGGGGTCGTGGTCGCGACGGCCTTCGAGATCGTTGTCATGTTTGTTTTCGCCGAGCTGGCGCCGAAAATCTGGGCCGTCCAGCACCCAGAGCGCGCCGCTCTGCTGATGGCACCCTTCCTCGTCGGCCTGGTCAGGTTCCCGCCACTGCGCTGGGGTACCCACGCGCTGATCAAGGCGGCCAACGTGCTGCTCCCGGGCAAGGGGTTGAAGAAGGGGCCGTACATAACCGAAGGCGAACTGCTGGCAATGGCCGACACGGCGGCCGACGAGGCGGTGATCGAGCGCGAGGAGCGTAAGCTCATCCATTCCATAATCGATTTCGGCGACACGGTTGCCCGTGAGGTCATGGTCCCCCGGCCCGACATGGTGACCGTCGCCATGACGGCGAGCATCGGCGAGACCGCTGATCTGGCATCTGGCCAGGGTTTCAGCCGCATACCGGTCTACGGCCAGAACATCGACGACATAGTCGGGATCGCCTACGTGAAGGACATGATGCGGGCCGAGCGTGAGGGCTGCGCCGAGGACAGGGTCACCTCGGTCATGCGGACGCCCCAGTTCGTGCCCGAAAGCAAGCGCATAGCCGAGGTGATGCGCGAGATGCAGGCCGGCAAGCAGCACCTGGCGATCGTCGTGGACGAGTACGGCGGTACGGCCGGCCTCATCACCCTGGAGGACGTCCTCGAGGAGCTGGTGGGGGAGATCTCCGACGAGTACGACGTCGAACGTCCCAGGGTGGCGCGCCTGGAGGACGGCCAACTGCAGGTCGACGCCGGCCTGTCCATCGACGAGGTCAACGAACTGACGGGTCTCGAGCTGCGCCAGGGGGACTGGGACACCGTTGGGGGCCTGCTCTACAACCTCCTGGGCCACGTCCCGGAGGAAGGCGAGGCTGCAGAATGCGACGGCCACCGGCTCGTGGCACAAAGGGTCGAGGGCCGGCGCATCGCCCAGATCCTGATCGGCAGCCCCGCAGCCGGTCCTGCAGCCGGTCCTGCAGCCGGTCCTGCAGCCGGTCCTGCAGCCGGTCCTGCAGCCGGTCCTGCAGCCGGTCCTGCAGCCGGTCCTGCAGCCGGTCCTGCAGCCGGTCCTGCAGCCGACGAGGCGGCACCGGGCATCCCCCGGGCCGAGGCCGGGTGAGCCCCGGTCCTCCGAGGCGCGGGGAGGCCGGCGACCTGGGCGGTGCCGGCGACGGCGCAGGAAGCCGGGACCGGTCGCCCATGTGGCCCCGGGGCTTCCGCTCGGGCGTGGTGGCCCTGGCCGGCCGGGCCAACGTGGGCAAGTCCACGCTGCTCAACACCATGGCCGGTGAAAAGGTGTCCATCGTGTCGGACAAGCCACAGACAACCCGGGGCCTCGTCAGGGCCGTCCTGACGACGCCGGTGGCACAGGCGGTCTTCGTCGACACACCCGGCCTGCACAAACCCCGGACCCCCCTGGGCCAGCGGCTCAACCGTACAGCGGTCGGTGCGATGGACGACATCGACCTGCTGGTGATGGTCGTCGACGGCCGTTCCGGTGCGGGCCGGGGCGACCGGTTCGTCGTGGAGCAGCTGCCTCGGCGGCAGGTGTGCGTGGTCAACAAGGTCGACGGCATGGCCAGGCCGTCTGTCCTGGCCCAGCTGGCGGCGGTGGCGGACTGGGGCTTCGAGGAGTACTTCGCCGTTTCTGCCCGGACCGGCAAGGGTGTGGAGGACCTCATGGCCCACGTGCTCGGCCGCCTGCCCGAAGGGCCGCCCCTGTACCCGCTGCCCGAGACCCTGCTCAGCGCAGCGGCGGCCGCCGGGGGCCGGGTGGCGGAGCGGGACATGGACGACGCTCGGTGGGTGGCCGAGCTCGTGCGCGAGCAGCTCCTGGCCCTTGCCCGTGACGAGCTGCCGTACAGCATCGCGTGCCGGGTGACCGACTGGGAGTGGCCGTACGTCAAGTGCGAGATCCTCGTCGAGCGGCCGTCGCAGAAGGGGATCGTGATTGGCCACGCCGGCTCGGTGCTCAAGCAGGTGGGTACGGCCGTTCGGGCCCAGATGCCGCAGGGCGCATACCTCGACCTGTCGGTCAAGGTGGCCCGCGACTGGCAGCGGCGCACCGACGTCCTGGACCGTATGGGCATCTGAGCAGCCAGCGCGGTGCGGGGGGCCGGTCCCGCCTGCCTGTGCGGCTGCTCGCTCCGCAGTAGCTTGCAGCAATGGACCTGAGCCGCCTCGACCCCAAGCGCATGCCCAGGCACGTGGCCTGTGTGATGGACGGCAACGGTCGCTGGGCCACGCGCCAGGGCCTGCCCCGCACCGAGGGGCACCGCGCCGGCGAGGAAGCGCTGCTCGACGCGGTGAAAGGTGCGGTCGAGATGGGCATCGAGTACCTGACCGTCTACGCCTTCTCGACGGAGAACTGGCGCCGGCCTCAGGACGAGGTCCGCTTCCTGCTCGGGGTGATCGCCGACGACCTGCTCACCAAGCGGCGCAACGAGCTGCACGAGATCGGTGTGCGCATACGCTTCGCCGGGCGCAGGGACTGGCGGGTGCCCAAGTGGATCCTGGGGCGCATGGACGAGGCCGCCGAGCTCACCCGCCGCAACAAGGCCACGACGCTCACCGTCGCCTTCAACTACGGCGGCCGGGCCGAGATAGTGGACGCTGTACGGGCACTCGTGGCCGAGGGCACGAGCGCCCGCCAGGTGGACGAGCGGGCGCTGCGGCGCCACCTCTACCAGCCCGACGTCCCCGACCCCGACCTGTTCGTACGGACCTCGGGAGAGTTCCGGATCTCCAACTTCCTGCTCTGGGAGATCGCGTACAGCGAGCTGGTGTTCATGGACGTCCTGTGGCCCGACTTCCGCCGGGGACACCTGCTGGAGGCTGTCCTCGAGTACCAGAACCGCGAGCGGCGCTTCGGCCTGACCGGGGACCAGCGCGACCATGACGGCCTGCCGGGATGAGGCGGGCCCAGGCGCGAGGATAGGGAGCGATGTCCCTGTACCGGGACCGTGGCATCGTCCTGCGGACCTACAAGTTGGGTGAGGCCGACCGGATCGTGGTGGTCCTCACGGCCGCCCACGGCAAGGTCAGAGCCGTGGCCAAGGGTGCCCGCCGGGGCCGGAGCCGGCTCGGGGCGCGCCTCGAGCCGCTCTCCCACGTCGACCTGCTGATGTACGAGGGGCGCAGCGAGCTCGACATCGTGAGCCAGGCCGAGCTGGTGGAGCCCTGGCGGGCTTTCAGGGAGGACCTCAACCGCCTGTCGCAGGGCCTGGCCATGACGGAGGCGGCCGAGCACGTGGCCCAGGACGGGGACGCCGCCGCCTCCGCTCCCCTGTACCGGATGCTGGTCGGCGCGCTGCGCGAGCTGGTCGAGCGGCCCGGTCCCCTGATCGCGGCCTGCTTCTACTGGAAACTGCTGGCCCTGGACGGGGCCCAACCCGTGCTGGCGTCCTGCGCCTCATGTGGTGCCGCCCCCCCGGTGGCGGAGCTGGTCGCCTTCGACATAAGCCAGGGCGGGGTGCTGTGCCGCAACTGCCGCCGCGGCCTGGCCGTGTCGCCGGCTGCCCTCGAGGTGACAACGTGGGCACTCTCCGGCCAGCTCGGGCGCGCGCTGAAGGTACCTCCCGGGCCCATCGCCGCCGAAGTGGCTCACCTGGCCACGGTGACCCTCGAGGCCCACCTGGAGCGGCGTCTCAAGGCGTTGCACCTGCTGGAGGTCGACTAGCCTTCCCACATGCCCGTTTCGATGGAAGAACTGGTCCGCCTGTGCAAAGCCCGCGGCTTTGTCTTCCCTTCGGCTGAGATATACGGCGGGTTCCGCTCGACATACGACTATGGGCCGCTCGGGGTGCTCATGGCCCGGAACGTGAAGGACGCCTGGTGGCGCTCGATGGTCCAGATGCGCCGTGAGGTGGTCGGTCTCGACGCCGCCGTGCTGTCGAGCCCCCGCATCTGGGAGGCGTCGGGGCACCTGAACAACTTCACCGACCCGCTCGTGGACTGCCGCTCGTGCAAGCAGCGGTGGCGCGCAGACCAGATGCCGACGACAGACGACGGCCGCCTCGTATGCCCCAACTGCGCAAGCACCGACATCACCGAGGCGCGGCCGTTCAACCTCATGTTCAAGACCTTTGCCGGTCCGGTCGAGGACGAGGGAGCCGTCGCGTACCTGCGGCCGGAGACGGCGCAGGGCCATTTCGTGAACTTCGCCAACGTCGTTCAGACAGAGCACCTGCGGCCGCCGTTCGGCACGGCGCAGATCGGCAAGTCGTTCCGTAACGAGATAACGCCGGGTAACTTCGTTTTCCGCACCCGCGAGTTCGAGCAGATGGAGCTCGAGTACTTCGTGCCGCCGGCCGAGTCCGCCGAGTGGTTCGAGTACTGGTGCAAGGAGCGCTTCGAGTGGTACGTCCGCCTAGGCATACCTCGCCACATGCTGCGCCTGAGGCCCCACACCAAGGAGGAGCTGTCCCACTACTCGGCGGGCACCGCGGACGTCGAGTTCGCCTTCCCCTGGGGCTGGGGCGAGCTGGAGGGCATAGCCAACCGGACCGACTACGACCTGAACGCCCATGCCAAGGCCAGTGGCCAGCCGCTGGAGTACTTCGACCAGGCGACGGGCGAGCGCTACGTCCCCCACGTCATCGAGCCCGCTGCCGGTGTCGCCAGGACGATGATGGCGTTCCTCATCGCCGCCCACGACACCGACGAGGTGGCGGGTGAGGCCCGGACGGTGCTGAGGTTGCACCCCCGCATCGCCCCGTACCAGGTCGCCGTCCTGCCGCTGTCCAAGAAGGACACCCTCTTGCCGATGGCCGAGGAGGTCCTCGGGATGCTCCAGCCGGTGGCGATGTGCGACTACGACGTGACCCGGGCCATCGGGCGGCGTTACCGGCGCCAGGACGAGATAGGCACCCCCCTGTGCGTCACCGTCGACTTCGAATCGCTCGAGGACAAGGCTGTAACGGTGCGCGACCGCGACACGACCACCCAGGAGAGGGTCCACCTCGACCGGCTGGTCGAGGTGGTCACCGGTCGCCTCGCCTGGTAGGCCGGGCCGCCCAGGAAGCTGGGCAGCTGTGGGTGTGCGGTACTGAGCTGGAGGTCCACCTCCAGGCCGGGCTCGGCCCGCCTGGCGCGGCCGTCGCCGCACCGGCTTAGGCTTCGCTCGTGGGGATCGTCGCCGAAGACATCGAGCGGGTCAGGGCGGCAACCGACATGGTGGCTCTGGTTTCCGAGCGCGTCGCCCTGCGCCGTGTCGGCACCCGGTGGGTCGGGCTGTGCCCTTTCCACTCCGAAAAGACGGGGTCGTTCTCGGTCAACGCCGAGCTCGGGGTGTACTACTGCTTTGGCTGCCAGGCCCGGGGCGATGCCATCACCTGGCTGCGCGAGCTCGACCACCTCGACTTCACGGGCGCTGTCGAGGCGCTGGCGGCGCGGGTCAACGTCGTCCTTCGCTACGACGACGACCAGATGGCCGGCCCCTCGCGCAAGCGACAGGCGGAGCTGGCCGAGGCGATGAAGGCCGCCGTCACCTGGTACCACGAGCGGTTGCTCGGCGCCGACGACGCTGCCACCGCCCGGCGCTACCTCCGGCGCGACAGGGGTTACGACGGCGAGACGGTGCGCCGTTTCCGTCTCGGGTGGGCCCCGGATGGCTGGGACGCCCTGGTCCGCCAGTCAGGTGTGCGGCCGGAGCTGCTGGTCGAGGCGGGTCTTGCGTTCCGCAACCGGGCCGGTCGGTTGACCGACTCGTTCCGCGGCCGGGTGCTGTTCCCCATCTACGATGCAGGCGGCAGGGCAGTGGGCCTAGGTGGGCGCGCCCTGCCCGGAGCGCCGCCGCCCAAGTACAAGAACACCCAGGGCACCGCCCTGTACGACAAGAGCCGGGTGCTCTACGGGCTCAACTGGGCCAAGGCGTCCATCGTCGAGCGCGGCCAGGTGGTGGTGTGCGAGGGGTACACCGACGTCATCGGCCTGCACCGTGCCGGGATCACGCAGGCCGTTGCCACCTGCGGGACGGCCCTCGCCGACGGGCACGTGAAGCTGCTGGTCGGCTTCTCCAGGCGCATCGTGCTCGCCTATGACGCCGACGCCGCCGGCCAGGGAGCGGCGGACAAGTTCTACGACTGGGAGAAGCGTTTCGACGCCCAGATTTCCGTGGTGTCGCTGCCGGCAGGCATGGATCCGGCCGAGCTGGCCGCGCGCGACCCGGAGGCGCTGCGCCGCGCCGTCGAGGAGGCGTCGCCCTACCTGGGCTTCCGTCTGCAGCGCCTGTTCGCATCTGCCGACCTGCGCAACCCCGAGGGCCGTGCCAGGGCGGCGGAGGCGGCCATGGTGCTTGTGGCCGAACATCCCGACGCTCTGGTGAGGGACCAGTACGTGATGCACGTTTCGGACCAGTGCAACCTGAGCCCCGAGCGGCTGCGGGCGCTCGTGTCCCCTCAGCGGCATGGTAGCGACGCGACATCACCCGATGCGTTGCGCGGTGGGCGTCCGGGCGACCGCCGGGGCCCCGGGCTCCGCGCTCCGGCCAGGGGCCATGCGGGGCCCGGCATGGCGGCGGGCTACAGCCAAGCGGGGCCGCAGCGGGACTACACGGACCACCCGCTGGCGGGCGCGCCCGCGGCAGCAGGGCCTGGAGGTGGCGCCCCTGCCGGTGCCCGCCGGCGGCAGCCCGCCGTGCCCCTACCTGAGCTCGAGGCTCTGCGCCTGGCCGTGCACCGTCCCGAACTGGTGGCCGAGCGAGTGCACCCGGCACTGTTCCTCTCCGTGCTCTCACGCCAGGCCTTCGAGCAGCTGGCATCCTCGATGACGCTCCACGACGCCATGGACCAGGCCCCGCCGGAGGTGGCGGACCTGCTGGCTCAGCTGGCCGTGGCCGATTCGGAGGAGGACGCCGACGACGTCCTGCGGCGGCTGCTCGACCGGGCCGCCTCCGCCGAGCTCGTGCAGCTGCGCCGCCACGCTCGCGCCTCGGTGGGTGTGGGTACAGGCGGGAGCGGGAGCGACCTGGCGGCGCTCTCGGAACGGGCCGCCGGTCTGCAGCGCGCCCTCGGCCGCCTGCGCGCCACTGAGCCTGGGGCGGTCGCCGGAGCCCCGATGACCGAAGTAGAGGCGCAATTGCTAGCCTTGTTGGTGGGAAGTCCTAGCGTGTCGCCCGGTCCGGCTGCGTGAAGAGGGAGGCTTCGGAGAACTCGTGAGAGCGCCGTTCGACCATTCGGGCGAAACCACTCCGGAGTTCGTTGCGTTGCTCCTGTTGGGCCGCGACCGCGGTTACCTCACCCCCGACGACGTGATGGAGGTGCTCGAAGGAGTGGAGCTGCGCCCTGAGCTGATCTCGGCCGTGGTGGGCCGGGTGACGGCCGAGGGCATCGAATGGCGCGAGCCCGGGGAGATCCTCTCCGACGAGGGTCTCGACCGGCTGGTAGCGGAGGTGGTGGCCGACCCGAGGGCCGCGCTGTGCCCCGCTGTAGCCCCTGCGACCGCCACCGACCCGCCGGACGGGGCGGCCAGCATCCCGCAGCCGGTGGGAGAGCAGGCAGGTGCGGTGCCGGCGGAGGCGGCCCAGGGCGGCCCGGAGGCGGACGACGACGAAGCGGCCAGGCACGGCTTCCTGCGCAAGCGCCAGCGCGACCCCTTCCGCAGCGCCAAGCGCTTCTCGGTCGCCGGGCTCAAGCTGGACCTCGGTGTGGCGGCAACGGGCGGCTCCGATTCGGTGCGGGCCTACCTCAAGGAGATCGGCAAGGTCCGCCTGCTGACTGCCGAGCAGGAAGTGGCCCTGGCACGCTGCGTCGAGCGGGGCATGGCGGCGGCAGCCCGCCTCGACACTGTGCCTGCCACCCAGGACGAGCCTGCCCGAGCCGTGCGCGCCAGGCCCAACGACCGCCAGCGCGACCTGGACGAGCGCCTCCGGGCCGAGGGCATGGTGGCGCGCCAGGTCCTGGTTGAGGCGAACCTGCGCCTGGTCGTGTCGGTGGCCAAGTGGTACCGCAACCGGGGCCTGTCGTTCCTCGACCTCATCCAGGAGGGCAACGTCGGGCTCATGAGGGCCGTCGAGAAGTTCGACTACACCAAGGGCTTCAAGTTCTCCACCTATGCCACCTGGTGGATCCGCCAGGCCATCAGCCGGGCTATCGCCGACCAGGCCAGGACCATACGGATACCGGTCCACATGGTGGACAACATCAACGCCGTGATCCGCGCCCAAAGGAGCCTCCTGCAGGAGTCCGGGCGCGAACCCACCATCGAAGAGGTGGCCGCCTGTGCCGAGATGTCACCCGAGCGGGTCCGCGACATCCTGCGGATCAGCCAGGACACCGTGTCGCTCGAGCAGCCCCTCGGCGAGGACGACTTCAGCCTGTCGGACACCCTCGAGGACCAGGGTGTGCTGGCGCCGAGCGAGGCAGCCGCCCAGGCCATGCTGACCGAGGCGCTGCACAACGTGCTGGCCGACCTGTCCGAGCGTGAGCGCAAGGTCGTGCGGCTGCGCTACGGGCTGGACGACGGGCAGGTGCGTACCCTCGAGGAGGTGGGGAAGGCTTTCGGCGTCACGCGCGAGCGCGTCCGCCAGATCGAGTCCAAGAGCCTGGCCAAGCTTCGCCAGCCGGTACGTAGCGGGCAACTACGCGACTACCTGGACAACTGACCACCTGCGCCGGAGACGCAGGCACGGTGGAGCCGGAGCGGGGGCCTGCCGGAGAACAGAGGGCCTGCCGTCCGTCGGCGCGCGCCGGAGATGGTAGCGTGTTGCGGAGTCGGTCCGGGGTAGCTCAACCGGCAGAGCGGGTGGCTGTTAACCACTAGGTTGAGAGTTCGAGTCTCTCCCCCGGAGCTTCACGACGGCACCAACGGCGGGGTGCCGTCGCGTCGCAACCGGCCACCGGGGTAGCCGGGCCGGCCAGCCGGTAGGCTAACGTCGACCCAGAGGTACACCCGGAGGGTGCAAGGGCTCGTAGCTCAGCGGTCAGAGCAAGGGACTCATAATCCTTTGGTCGTGGGTTCGATCCCCACCGAGCCCACAGCGCCCGCAGCCCGCCTGAGCACGGCCAGATGCCCAAGTGGCGCAGAGTACGGCACAATGAGCCACGGTGTTGGTAGATCTGCCAGAGTTCGAGAGCCTCGTAGCCGACGCTCTGGACGGCATCCCCGACGACCTCGCAGGTCTCATGGACAACGTGGCGGTCGTGGTCCAGGATTGGCCGACCAGCGCGCAACTGGCAGGGGTGGAGGGCACGCTGCTGGGCCTCTATCAGGGCGTCGATCTCACACGGCGATCACCCTTGTCCTATGCGGGGGCGATGCCCGACCGGATAACCATCTTCCGGGGCCCGATCAGCCGCCTCGCTGGTAGCGAGGGGGAGCTACGCGACCTGGTCCGCACAACGGTCCTGCACGAGGTGGCGCACCACTTCGGCATCTCGGACGCCAGGCTGCACGAACTGGGCTACGCCTGAGCGCTCGCACCGGGCGGTGCGCGGCCGAGCTCGCTCCGCCGCTCGAAGGCGGGGGAGCCCCCGGCCCTGCCCGCCTCAGTCCTGGGCCATCCAGGCCGGTGCCGACTCCAGCAGGAACTGGCTCACGGCCAGCGCCTTGTCGAACACCTCGCACAGCAGCTCCTCACCCGCCAGGACCCGGGCCAGGGACACCTTCTGGCGGGCGATCACCGTGAGGCGGCGCTCGGCAGGATCGGTGGCTGAGGGGTAGCTGTCTATGGCCGACGCCTCCAGCGGGAAGTCCATACCGCCTATGCCGGCGAGGTCGATGGCGAGATGCAGTAGGTCCGGGCCATTGGGCAGGGGCGGCAGCGCCCACGTGAAGGTGAGCGGGAAGTGGAAGTCGTCCGCCGGGTCCGTACCCTCGGGCAGGTCCACGACTGCGTCCTCGAACGACAGCAGCACCCGGGGGTCGACCTCGAGGGCGAGATGGAGGTCGAGCGGCCCGTTGCAGGCCTCTTCGGGGTGCAGGTCGACCTCCCATGCCTGGCGCAGTGAGTAGGTCTCGACGAAGTGCCTCTCGTCGTGGACGTGGAAGCCGTGGTCCACGGCGTGGTCCTTCAGCTCTGCCACATAACCCGCAACGTCGATGACGGCCATCGCCACCAAGCTAGCTTCCGGCCACCGACCGCCTCCGGCGGCCTGCCGGGCGGCAGGGGCAGCCGACTTGGCACAAGTGCCCCGCCGGCGCGACGGTGGACAACCGTGGCCGACGAGGTGCTCCAGGTGCTGCGGCGCACCGTGGTGGCGGTGCGCGACGCTCTCGCCGGCCAGCGGGACTGGGGGCTGACAGGCACGCTCCACGGCCAGTACCGCCACGATGTCGTGGCCGACGCCGCTGCCCTCAGCGTGCTGGGGGACGCAGGCTTCGGGGTCTTTTCGGAGGAGTCCGGCGTGAGCGGCGCCGGCCGCGAGATCCTCGTCGTCGTCGACCCGGTCGACGGCAGCACCAACGCCTCTCGTGGGCTGCCCTGGTGGGCGGTGAGCCTGTGCGCCCTCGACCGGTCCGGGCCGCTGGCGGCGGTCGTCGCCTGCCCTGCCGGCGGCCTCTGCTTCGAGGCGGTGCGAGGTGGGGGCGCCACATGCAACGGCTCGCCCGCCACGCCCGGTACCGCCGGCAGGCTGTCCGAAGCGGTCGTGGCTTTCAATGGGTGGCCGTCGTCACATTACGGCTGGGCGCAGTACCGGGCGCTGGGGGCCGCGTCACTCGATCTGTGTGCCGTGGCCTGTGGCATGGTGGACGGGTTCGTTGACTGCAGCCGGGCCGGGCTGGCACCCTGGGACTACATGGGGGCCCTGCTCGTGTGCTCCGAGGCTGGGGCCAGGGTCGGCGAGCTCGACGGCCGGCCGCTCGTCCTGCGCCGCCCAGGGGAGAGGCGTTCGCTCGTGGCGGCTGCGAACGAGCAGCTGCTGGAGCAGCTCCTGGCTGCCCGCAGAGGACCGCGCCCGGCCTGAGCGCCCCCAGGGCGCGCCTGTCGCGAGCCCGGTCCCGAAATTGAGTTGACTTCCGGCGCCGGGCATGCTGCGATGGACGGCGTACCCGCATCGACAGGTTCAGCGCGTTCGAGAGGAGGTCGGATGGACATGAGCACCAAGCAAGTGGCCGACCTGGCCTTCGCGCGCGCGCAGAAGCGTGCCGACCTCGCAGCGGCCCGGGCCGGGGCAGGCCTCGGTTCTGGCATTGAGCCCATGCCGGCAACCGCCTCCACGTCCTCCAAGTGGTACCGCCACCCCGAGCGGCTGACGAGCCCCAGCGAGCCTCCACCGACTTGATCGGTCCGCTCGCAGGAAAGGCCCAGAGGCCGCCGGGGTACCCCCGGCGGCCTCTTTGTTTGTCCGGCAGCGGTCCATCGTTCACCCCCCCCTACACCCACAGGGCCCCTACACCCACAGGAAGGAATGCGAGATGTTCGCCTACAGCTGGTCCAGCCCCGGCTGCGAGATCGACCGTTCGGAGCCCACGACCTGGCAGGACGCGGCCTGTCAGGACGGCTCGGGCACGCTCACCGCGCTTTTCTTCTCGGATGAAGAAGCCGAAATCAACCTGGCCAAGGCGATCTGCAGCTCGTGCCCCATGGTGGCCAGATGTCTCGAAGGTGCCCTCGAGCGCCGCGAACCCGCCGGTGTCTGGGGCGGCCAGCTCTTTGCCGATGGGCGGGTGATACCGCGCAAGCGAAAACGCGGACGCCCTCCCAAAGTGGCCGTCACAATACCTAGCGAACCGGAGCGGCACCTCAGCGCCGTCGGAAGTGCCAACATGCTGGGCTCGCGCCAGATCGCCTGAACGCGATGCCCGCCGCGCCAAGGCCGAGGGCGTCCCAGGGCAATGGGTGAGATGTGGCGGTTGTCTCGTGCATTAGCCCCGGGGGCGCCCGTGCCTACTAACATGGCTCAGTCGGGCGCTTAGCTCAGTTGGAAGAGCGCCGCCCTTACAAGGCGAAGGTCGCGGGATCGAGGCCCGCAGCGCCCACGTAGCCCGGATCCCCATGAAGTGCGGCGGAGCATTGTTGGGGATCCACGGGTTAAGCTGTTTCTAAGCTTCGAGTGGTGACGTGACCGTCCACCGCGAAGACAACAGCGAACCGGCCGTACAAGTCGTGGGAAAATTGTCATTTGGAGCCTCAACCAAGTACTGTGGGCAAATGACGCCGCGCCTCAGGCACGGCCAGCGCCGAAAGGGGTTATGTAGTGGCTCGTATCACGCAGGTGGTCGTAACGTGCGACCTGGAGGAAGGGGACGTCAGCGCCGACGACTCCCTGACGTTCAGCTACAACGGCAAGTCGTACACGCTCGACCTCTGCAAGGACCACCTCGAGGAGGTAAAGGGCGTCCTCGAGGGCTTTGCCAACGCCGGGCACGCTACGGGCCGTGCTGCCCGCGGCCGGCGCGGCCGGGGCGCTGCACCTGTAGGTCGTTCGTCCCGGGCCAATCGCCCGGCCGCAACCCCACGCGGTGAGTCCCAGGCCGAGATCCGCGAATGGGCCCGCGCCCAGGGCTATGCCGTCGGCGACCGTGGCCGCATACCAGCGGAAGTCAGGACCGCCTATGAGGCCTCCCAGTCAAAGGGAGGCCGTCGCCGCTCATCCTAGGCGGTAGCCCGCTGTCCCAGGGCGGCAAAAGTGGGGCCGCCCCGGCCGGCGTTCCTCGTTAGTACACAAAGTCCGTAGGACCGCCTAGGCGGGGGCGGAAGGCCTACGCGCCGTTGGCCCAAAGTCCCCGGATACGCCACCTTCGCTCTGGTGTATGGTCTCCTGTTTGGACGGAGGCCAACGTGAAACTTGGAGTGCCCAAAGAGACAAAAGCCGGTGAGCAGAGGGTCGCCCTCGTGCCGGGGGAGCTGGCCCGCATACCTGGCGTGGACGTCGTCGTCCAGCGGGGGGCCGGCGAGGCCGCCCTGTTCCCGGACGAGGAGTACACCGCAGCCGGGGCCACGCTGGCGGCCAGCGCCGGCGAGCTCTACCAGGTGGCCGACCTCGTGGTGAAGGTCCAGCCGCCCTCGCTGGAGGAGGCGGACATGCTGCGCCAGGGTTCGTCCGTCCTCAGCTTCCTGGCACCCGGCGCCCACTTGGACCTGGTGCGGCGTCTGGCTGACCGAGAGGTCACCGCCTACAGCTTCGAGCTGGTGCCCCGGATCAGCCGTGCGCAGGTCATGGACGCCCTGTCCTCTCAGGCAACCGTTGCGGGGTACCGGGCCGTGCTGCTTGCTGCCAGCCGGCTCAGCAAGTTCTTCCCTCTCTTCATGACAGCCGCCGGGACGGTGCCCCCGGCCCGGGTCCTGGTGATGGGCGCTGGGGTCGCCGGGCTCCAGGCCATTGCCACTGCCAGGCGCCTGGGCGCCGTAGTCAGTGCATACGACGTGCGCACGGCGGCCAGGGACGAGGTCAAGAGCCTGGGCGCCAGCTTCCTCGAGCTGGCCCTGGAGGCCCAGGAGGGCACCGGTGGCTACGCCGCAGCGCAGTCCGAGGAGTTCCTCGCCCGCCAGCAGGAGATGATCGGCACCCACGTCGCGGCGTCGGACGTGGTGGTCACGACGGCGGCCATCCCAGGCAGGCGTGCCCCGGTCCTGGTGACCGAGGCGATGGTAAGGGCGATGAAGCCGGGTGCGGTCATCGTCGACCTGGCCGCGTCCAGCGGTGGCAACTGCGAGCTGACCCGCGACGGCGAAGAGGTGCTCGTCAACGGGGTGCGCGTGGTCGCTGCGTCCGAGCTCGCCGCAACCATGCCGACCCACGCCAGCATGCTGTACGCACGCAACGTCAGCGCCTTCGTCAAGCTGCTGGTCAAGGACGGCGAGCTGGCACCCGACTCGAGCGACGAGATAGTCGACAAGAGCGCCGTCACGGTTGGCGGCGCTGTCCACCACGAACCCACCCGCAGCGCCCTGGAGGGAGCGCAGGCATGATCACCGACGCCGTAGACCTCCTCGTCATTTTCGTGCTGGCGGTGTTCGTCGGCTTCGAGGTGATATCCAAAGTCCCGAGCATCCTGCACACACCGCTCATGTCCGGCAGCAACGCCATCCACGGGATAATCCTGGTCGGCGCCATGACCATAGCCAGCCAGGCACACGGTTCGCTCCAGATGTCCCTCGCCTTCGTGGCGGTGTTCCTCTCCACGCTCAACATCGTCGGAGGTGTGGTCGTCACCGACCGCATGCTCGACATGTTCAAGACCCGCCAGCAGCCGAAGGCACAGGGCCGGGCCGGACAGGACGGCACGGGCAAATGACGGCGGCTATCCAGATCAGTTTCGACGGGCGCACCGGCGTGTACCTGTTCTCGGCCATCTGTTTCGTGCTGGCGCTCAAGGCGCTCAGCTCGCCCCGCAATGCCCGCTACGGCAACCTCGTGGGGGTGGCCGGGATGGTGGTGGCCATAGTGGTGACCTTCCTGGTCCAGGACCCGGGCCACGACTGGGTGATCGGAGCCGGAATGGGCCTGGGCGCCCTTGTCGCCGTGCCGGCCGCCCGCCGGGTGCCGATGACGGGCATGCCTCAGATGGTGGCGATCTTCAACGGCGTGGGCGGCGGGGCGGCGGCGGTCATCTCCCTCACCGACTACGTGCAGGGCCTGTCGGCCGGGGTACCGGCGCAAAAGGGCGTCGAGGTGCTCTTCGCCCTGGTGGTGGGTTGCCTTTCCTTCTCCGGCAGCATGCTCGCCTTCGCGAAGCTGCAGGAGCTCATGACCGGGCGCCCCGTGATGTACCCGGGCCAGCAGGTCGTCAATGCCCTGCTGGGCCTGGCGGTGGTGGGGTTGGGCATCGTCGTCGTCGTCAGCCCGCACCTGGCACCGATGTTGGCCCTGGCAGCGGTGGCACTGGCTCTGGGCGCTGGCGTTGTCCTGCCGGTCGGCGGGGCGGACACGCCGGTGCTGATCTCGCTGCTCAACAGCTTCACCGGCCTGGCCGTGGCCGCTGACGGCTTCGTGCTCGGCAACATGGTCCTGGTCGTGGCCGGCACCTTGGTCGGGGCGTCCGGTGGTCTGCTCACCAAGATGATGAGCGATGCCATGGGCCGTTCGTTGCCCAACATCATCCTCGGTGGTTTCGGTGCCGCCCCCGCGGCCGGCCCAGACGCCGTAGCCGGCACGGAGGGCCGATCGGTACGCAGCGGTGAGGCCACGGACATCGGCACACTGCTGGCCTATTCCCGCAAGGTGATGATCGTGCCCGGCTACGGCCTGGCCGTAGCCCAGGCCCAGCATGTAGCGGTCGAACTGGCACGGGCTCTGGAGAGCAAGGGCGTCGAGGTCGCCTACGCCATCCACCCGGTGGCCGGGCGTATGCCGGGCCACATGAACGTACTGCTGGCCGAGGCCGATGCACCCTACGAGGATCTGATCGAGATGGAGCAGGCGAACGACCAGTTCTCCAGCACCGACGTGGCCCTGGTGGTGGGAGCCAACGACGTCGTCAACCCGGCGGCGCGCGACAACCCCGGCAGTCCGATCTACGGCATGCCGATCCTCAACGTCGACGGTGCCGCCAACGTCGTCTTCCTGAAGCGCAGCATGCGGCCCGGTTTCTCGGGTATCGACAACGCCCTGCTCTACGACCCCAAGACCGTCCTGCTGTTCGGGGACGCGAAGGATTCCCTGACCAAACTTCTGGCGGCGGTCAAGGCAAGCTGAAAGCAGGCGCCGGGTGCGCGGCGTACCCGCTTGGCTCGTAGGCCGGGGAGTGCCCGGGCTCCCGGCAACGCCTGGTTGTCGGTCCGTGCCGTCGAGGCCGTCGGGAGGGTCGGCCCCGACGGGCGGGCCGCGACAGCACCCCGCCCCGATCGGGCCTCTTCGGGCACGCCGGCGCCAGCAGGGCGGGACGGAGGAGGGCGGGACGGAGGAGGGCGGGGTGCTCTGTAGACTCGGCTGAGTGCACAGCGCCTGGTTCACTCGTAGGGCCTTCGTGCTGCACTTCCTCTTGGTGACGGTGGTGCCGGCGTGCCTGCTGGCCGGATGGTGGCAGGTCCACCGGGCCCTCGGTGGCAACCTGCTCAGCTACTTCTACTCGATCGAGTGGCCGATCTTCGCCCTACTGGCGGTCGTCGCCTGGTGGCAGCTCGTCCACGACCAGCCCGGGCGGCGCGAGGAGGAGGCGCCCGAGCGGGTGCGCCGCTCCTTCCTGCACCGCGACGACGAGATCCCGTCCAGGCCACTGGAGTGGGACAAGTCACTCGAGACGCCCGAGCTGGCTGCCTACAACGACTACCTGCGCGGGCTGGCTGCCGGCCGCAGCCGCAAGACCTGGCGCAACCCGCGGGGGCTTCCGTTGAGCGCCGATGGCGAGGCGGGCTAGTGGCTCTCCCCTTCGGGCGGTCGGCCCCCCTCGGGGGCCTGGGAGCCGCCCTGACCCGCTACCGCGTGATGGCCATAGTCGTGGGCACCGGCCTGGCAATCGTCTGCTTCATCGGGATACCACTGCAACTGGCGGGCCACAACAAGTGGCCCTGGACCTCGGTGGTGGAGATCGTCGGCACGGCCCACGGCTTCTTCTACATCGCCTACCTCATCACCTGCCTGGACCTGGCCGGCCGAGCCAGGTTCCGTGCCGTGCAGCTGCTCGGCATGGTGTGCTCCGGGCTGCTGCCGCTCCTGGCGTTCTACATGGAACGGCGCGTCGTGGCCCGGGTCAGGGCGCAGCAGGCGATGGGGGCCGACGCCCCACCCGCTCCGGCATCGGTGGTCTGGGCTGCGGTCAACCGTAAGCCCAGGGCTCCCCGTCCCTGAGCGCGGTGCCGTCAGAGCCCGCCCGGTTGCCGTTCGGCTCGTGGCCGTCGCCCCTCGGTGCCGACCAGCTCGTGGCCGGCTCTCTCGGCCTGGCCTTCCCGGTGGCCGTCGGGGGCGAACTGTTCTGGCAGGAGGCCAGGCCGGCTGAGCGTGGGCGTGTCGCCGTCGTAGCGGGGCGTCCCATACCGGATGGCGCCTGGCGACAGCGTGACGTGCTCCCCGAAGGCATGTCCGCCCGTACCGCGGTGCACGAGTACGGCGGTCGAGCCTGGGTGCCGGCGGGAGATGGCGCGGTCGTCACGTCCGCCCTTGCCGACCAGCGCCTGTGGTGGGTGAGCGGCGGCGAAGCCCGTGCCATGACGCCGGAGCCACCCCTGGAGCGCTCGGTTCGTTACGGCTGCCCGGTCGTGTCGCCGGACGGCGCCTGGTTGGTGGCGGTGCGCGAGCGGCACCTGCCGACGGGGGTGGTCAACGACCTCGTGTCCTTGCCCCTGGCCGGTGGCGACGGGCTGCAGGCCGAGCCCTCGGTGCTGGCACAGGGCCACGACTTCTATTCGTCGCCATGCTTCTCCCCCGGCGGGCGCGAGCTGGCCTTCGTCTGCTGGGACCATCCGAACATGCCCTGGGACGGTACCGCCCTGGTCGTGGGCGGCTTCGGGGAGGGCCGCCTCGTAGGGGAGGCGAGGACGATGGCAGGCGGAGCGGGCGGGGCGGTGTCGGTGTTGCAGCCCCGGTGGTCACCCGGGGGCCGGTTGGCCTGGCTCTCGGACGAGACGGGTTGGTGGAACCTCTACCTGGACGGCCGTCCCCTGGCACCGGTCGAGGCCGAGTTCGCCGGGCCGGCCTGGGCCCTGGGCGAGAGCGACTATGCGTTCCTCCCGGGCGGGGAGCTCATGGCCACCTGGTCGTCCGGGGGCCGTGCCTACCTGGGACGGGTTGCCGGTGGCCGTGCCGAGGCCTTCGAGCTGGACGACACTTCGTTCTGCCACCTGAGTGCCGTCGGGGAGGGGTTCACCCTGGGCCCGGGCGTGCTGGCCGTTGCCGGAGGGCCGCGCTCGCCGCGCCGCCTCGTCCACGTGGGCCCGGGCGGCCGGAGCACCGACATCAGATGGTCGTCGTCCCGGTTGCTCGCGGACGAATGGATCTCGGTTGGCCGGCACTTCAGCTTTGCCACCTCACACGGCGCCAGTGCCCACGCGACCTTCTACCCACCTGTCAACCCGACCGTGCAAGGCCCTGCGGGGGAGGCGCCTCCCGTGGTCCTCACCAGCCACGGGGGGCCGACGGGCAGTTCATCGGGGGTGCTGGAGCTGCGTACCCAGTACTGGACCACCCGTGGCTTGGCCGTGCTGGACGTCGACTACCGCGGCAGTACCGGTTACGGGCGCGTCTACAGGCAGGCCCTGGAGGGAGGTTGGGGCGTGCTCGACGTGGACGACTGCGACGCGGCGCGCCGTGAGGCAGGCCGGCGGGGCTGGGTCGACGCCGGCCTGGCCGTCGTCCGGGGCTCGAGCGCCGGCGGTCTGACGGCTCTGGCCCTGCTCGCCCGCGGCGGTTTCCTCGGTGGCGCCGTCCGCTACGCCGTGTGCGACGTGGCCACCTTGTCGGCAGACAGCCCCAAGTTCGAGAGCCGCTACACGGGCAGGCTGCTGCCGGCGGCGTCGGCGCCCGAGCGGTCTCCTGTCAACTTCGCGCCGGCAGTGCGCTGCCCTGTGCTCATGTTGCAGGGGCTCGACGACCCCGTGGTCCCGGCGTCCCAGGCCGTGGCCATGGCCGAGGCACTACGGGCGGCCGGGGGGCGGGCCGTGCTCGTCCTGATCGAGGGTGAGGGCCACGGCTTTCGCCAGGCGTGGGCGATGGTGCGTTCCCAGGAGGCCGAGCTGGCTTTCTTCCGGCGTGTGCTCGGGGTCGGGGAGGCGGCCGAGGGGGCGGTGGGCTCCGCCGACCTCGACGAGGCTGAAAAACTCGGCACGGTGAGATGGGCTGCGCCCGGGGCTCCGTCCGGCTACCGGTAGGATCGCCTACGGCATGCCGAAGTCGCCGGCCCCTCAGACCGCAGCACTCGTGACAGGCCTTCACCTCGACTGGTTGACGGCCCTGGCCCTGGTCGCCCAAGTGCTGGCCATGGCTCTTTACTTGGTGGGCACGCGCCGGCTGTCGGCCCGTGGCCGGCGCTGGCCGGCCACGCAGACGGCGGCTTTCGCCGTGGGCCTGGTCGTCACCGCCTACGCCACCGAGGGGGGTATCGCCCGTTACCAGGTGGACAACTTCACCCTGCACGTCGTGCAGTCCCTGCTCCTGTTCGACGTGGCCGCTCCGCTGCTGGCTTTCGGGGCGCCGCTCCGGCTCGCAATCCAGGCCGGTGGTCGGGGCCGAGGGGTGGCCCTGGCCGCAGCCCGGAGCCGCTGGCTCGGCCTTCTGACCCGCCCACCCGTGGCGTTCCTGGCGTACATAGGCACTCTGTACGTGTACTTCCTGAGCCCGCTGTTCGCGGCGGCCGCTCGCCACCCGGTCCTGTTGGAGTACCTCCAACTGCAGATGCTCGTGACAGGCGTCGTCCTGTGGTCGGTTGTCGCCGGCCGGGACAGCCTGCCCAGGCAGGTCGGCTACGGGGCACGCTTTGCCCTCGTGCTGCTCGGCATCCCCTTCTTCGCCTTCCTCGGGATCTACCTGGGCGGCGTAGCCCGGCCCCTCTACGCAGCCGCGAACACCCTTCACGACACGCGCTCGGGGGGCGACGTCCTGTGGGCTCTCAGTGAGATAGCGGTCGTGGCCGGCCTGGCGTACCTCTTCGTCGAGTGGGCCCGGGAGGAGGAGCGCCGCGCGCTGCGCTCGGACCGACAGCTCGAAGCGGCCCTCCTGGCGGCGAGGAACCTCGCCGCGCCAGGGCCTTCGGGCGAGGGAGGCAGCCCGGCCATCGACGGCGAAGCCCTGATGCGGGTGCCGGCGCCAGGGTTGGAGGGCGTGGACCGGGCCGGAGGGGACTGAGCCTTCCTCCGGACGCCGCCACCCGGTCCGGCGGCGGCCTCCCCTTGGTCGACAGCAGCCGCGTGCCGCGTGCTGCGGGCCTCCCTCTCAGCCTGCGGGCCAGGGGCGCATCGAAGCAGCCATGTCGAGTGCCGCCAGTTCGTCACGAAGGGCCGTCACCTCGTAGACGTCGCTGCCCAGGTACCACATGACCTCGGTGGAGCTGGTGGAGCCGGCCTGGGAGCTCTCGGGGACCGAGACCGAGACCACCCCGCCGGTCGCTGCCGGCAGGGAATGAGAGGCGAGCCAACCGGCCACGGCGGCGGCCGTGGTCAGGGGTGCCTTCGCCCCGCCGACCCCTCCCACCTGGACCAGCCACTGGGCCGAATGCCAGTTCAATGCCACCCCCTGAGGAGTGGGGCAGGAGCTGGCGCCGCGGGCCCCCGGTACCGTGGCGACGGTGGAGGCCCCGGTGCAGGGTGCGAGGCCGTTGGACTGCGAACTTTGAACGTGCTCGGCGGCTACTGCCGGCGAGGAGGCCGGTATCGTCGAGAAGCTCCCGAGGTCGGAGGACTGCTTGGCAGCCACCGCAGCCAGTTGGGGGCTGTTGACCGGGACGGGCTTGTCTGTGGCCACGAGCGTGACCGAGTAGGTACCTCCCAGCCCCGTCGCCTCGGCTGAGACGTACGCCGGAGCGCCCGGCAGGGCGTCGGGGGCTTCGAGGCCGGGCGGCCGGGGCCGTATGGTCTGCATCGCCTGGTCGACCACGGGGGCGAACGGTGGGTGAGGGACGGTGCTCGTCGTCGTACCCGCCGTCGTCGTACCCGCCGTCGTGGTGGTCGTCGACTTGGCGGGCGATGTCGAGGTGGCGGGGGTGGTGGTGGTGGGGCCGGCGCTCGTCGTGGTCACTGCGATGGTGGAGGTGGCCGCGGGAGCCGAAGACGTCGTCGGGGCGGGCGGGGTGGCCTTGTGGACGGTGGTCCCGCAGGCGCTCGCCAGCACTCCGACGGCACCTGATGCCAGGCACAGCACTGCTGTGTCCCGCCGCTTTCCCATCGCCCCATTAGACACGCCCGCGGGGTGCTGTGCACTCTGCCTGCAGCCGAGCGGTGGCGCCGGGGGGGCTGGGCCATGGCCGGGCCGAGGCGATGGGCCCGGTTGTGGGGCCGACCGGGCCGCCAGTTGGCCGCGGGCTGGTCACCTGCCGTCAGCTTCAGCAGGAATAGTCGCCGTCGAAACGACCGGCCGCCCGCTGCACCATCGTCACCGGGCCACCGGCGAAGCTGCGTACTCTGCACCAGCGGGCGGGGGTCCGGGTGGCGATGCCGGTGGGGTACCAGGCGACCGTACCCGGTACGTAACCCCCCGTGATCACGCCCCACTGGTAGTTGGTCGAATAGACGGCCGGGTTGAGGTGGTCCGCCCTCAGGGCGCCTACGGCTCCTGCTACGACCCGCGCGTTGGCTGCCTGCGACGACGACCAGTACGAAGCGGTTTCCACGTCGAGCCACCAGGTGCGGCTGCGGGCCCCTTTGAAGGCCGCCGAGCGCACCGAGTACTGCGCCGTCTTGTAGCCGTAGTTGTAGGACTCGCAGAAGAGCTGGCCGGGACGGCAATGCCCGGCCGGCCCGTCGGACCACTGCGACGAATTGGCTCCCTGCGGGGAGTTGAGGTTGATGTAGGTGGTCAGGTTGTGGCCGGCCCAGCGGGCCTCGCGCTCGAAGCAGGGGTTGCCAGAGAAGGCATAGCCACCGTTGACGCCGACTATGGCGACGGCCGCCGAAGGGGGCAATGCGCGGCCGCACTGGGGCCACGACACGTCGTAGCCGGTGGCGCCGGCGCGGTAGCTGCGGTGCGCTCCTGTCACAGGGGCCGGAGCGGGAGCAGGGGCCGGGGCGCGGCGGACGGTGGTCGTCGTCCTCGGGGGGACGGTCGTCGTCGTGGTGGTGGTGGTCGTCGTCGTCGTGGCTTCACCGGGAGCGAAGGCACCGGCAGCCGGCCCCCGTGAGCCTGGTGCAACGGCCATAGCGACGACGCTCTGGCCGAGCGGGACCGTACGGTAGGCCGAGCCGGCATAGCGGGCGTCGCCGAAGGTGATGACGCCGCCATCCGCGCCAAGGAGCCAGAAGCCCTGGCCGCCCGGCGCGCTCCGGATGGCGACGACCCGACCCCCGAGGTCCATGTTCGCCGCCGACCCGAGGTCGGTTGCGTCTCCGTAGTCGAGCACGGCACCGTCGGCCAGGGCCAGGCGGTACCCTCCTCCGTCCGGCGTGGCGGCGATGCCGACAACGGGCGAGGCCAGGTGGGCACCTCCGGGCGATCCGAAGAAGGCAGCGTCGCCGAAAGCGAACACCCCGCCGTCCGCAGCCGCCAGCCAGTACCCCCGGCCGTCAGGGGTCGGAGCCATGCCGACGATCGGAGAGTTGAGGCGGTGGGCCCCCATCGAGCCGCGGTACACGGCGTCCCCCCGGGTGAAGACGCCTCCTCCGGCGGCTGCCAGCCAGTACCCCCGGCCGTCCGGGGTCGCGCTGATGGCCACGACCCGCTGTGGCGGGGAGCCGGCGGGTACCCCGCCGTAGCGTGTCGCCAGGCCGACCGGGTAGACCGTCCCGGCCGCCCCGGCCAGCCAGTACCCCCTGCCTCCCGCTGCCGCGGCGATCCCCACCACGTGCTGTTCGCCGTGCCGCTGCAGCGCTCTGGGGTGGGCCACGCCGCCGAAGGAGGCGACCTCCCCGGCGTCCGTGACCATCCAGTAGCCGGCAGGACGGGAGGCAGGCCAGAGCGGTGCTCCGGACTGGCGCTGCGTTGTGGTCGTGGCTCCTGGCGCCGTCGTGGTGGAGCCAGGTGCCGTCGTGGTCGTCGTGGCCCCGGCAGTGGTGGTCGTCGTCGTGGCCCCGGCAGTGGTGGTCGTCGTCGTGGCCCCGGCAGTGGTGGTCGTCGTCGTGGCCCCGGCAGTGGTGGTCGTCGTCGTGGCTCCTGGCGCCGTCGTGGTGGAGCCAGGTGCCGTCGTGGTCGTGGCCCCGGGCGTTGTGGTGGTGGCTCCGGGCGTTGTTGTGGTGGCCCCAGCCGCCGTCGTGGTCGTGGTCGTGGCCCCGGGCGCCGTGGCCGGCACAGGGTACGCCGGCTCCGGCGTCGAGGACGTGGTGGTGGCCGTTCCCACCAGCGGGCCGGTTGCAGAAGCGGGAGCGGCGGTCGCTACCAACGGGATGCACGCCAGCGAGCTCACCGCCAAGAGGGGGGTCAGGCCGCGGCGGCGGCCCACCGTCATGGCCAGGACGGTGGCGGTATTGGTTACAGCGCGCCGGGTCAGGTCGGTCCGGGAACGGGCATGGGCGCGCATGGGCAAGCCTCCGCGTGGTCTGCTCGGCGAGGGAGTCTGGTCTTTCGGTCGTACCGGCCGCCCGAAGGCGGGTTGTGGCTCAGCTGGAGCGGTCTTGCTCCCGGCCCCGGGCCGTGCGGCGCCATCTGGTGGTGGACATCCGCCGTGCCGTACCCACCATCGGAACCTCGTCCAATTCGGCGGCCGTCTTGAGCGCGTTCGCGTTCATCGCCGACCGACCCTAATTGAGCGAGCACCGGGTTGCCCATGGTCCGGACGGGTGGTTGCAGTCATGGTCACAGCGTCGCAAACCGGACAAAAGCTCATGGGTGGCAACAGGATGAGCCGCTCATCCTCCGCAAGCGGTCAGAACTGCAGAGCAGAAAGTTCCGGGATCCACCTGACCGAACGGGAAACGGCCTCTTTCCAACGGTCCCTGCGGCTGTCCGGTCCCGGTTCGACCACCAGGCGAGGAGCGACGAGCCCTGCCACCTCCTGCTCGCTCGACCAGATCCCCGTCGCAAGTCCTGCCAGGTATGCAGCGCCGAGAGAAGTCGCCTCCAACTCGGCCGACACATGCAAGGGGACTTGACAAGCATCGGCAAGCTCCCGAAGGAACACCTCGTTCGCGCTCATGCCGCCGTCAACACGCAGCACCGGCACCTTGTGGCCCGAATCGGCCTCGACCGCTGCCAGCATGTCGGCCCCGCGCTGGGCCACACCCCTGAGCACGGCCCGGACCAACTCTGGCCGACCGGTGCCGGTCGACATCCCGATGAACAACGAGCGGGCGCCGAAATCCCATTGCGGCGTGCCGAGCCCCATCAGGGCGGGCACGAAGTAGACGTCGCCGGTGTCGGTGCAGCGAGCCGCGACTTCGGCAGACTCGTCTGGGCTCGATATCAGCCCCAGGTCGTCGACGAGCCATTGGACCGCTGTCCCCGCCGAGAGCACCAGGGCTTCGGCGCCCCATGTGCAGGTGCCGGAGCGCTGCCACGCGACGATGGGCAGGCATCCCTGCTCGCCCCGTTTCTCCGTGGCACCGAAGGCGGGGGGCCGGCCGCCGACGTTGAGGTCGAGGAAGGCGCCCGTGCCGAAAGTGGCCTTGGCGTCACCCTCGTTGACGCAGCCCTGGCCGAGCAGCGAGCCCTGCTGGTCGCCCACCAGGCCCGCTACAGGTGGGGCGCCGGGGAGCGCGGTCGCCTCCCCGACCACCTCGGACGAGCCGACCAGGGCGGGCATGCACGTGCTGGGGATCCGGAAGCGCTCGAGCCGGCTGTCCGACCAGGCGATGTCCGCTCTGCCGGCCAGGATGTCCTCGGTCGGCAGTAGCCCGCTCACGGCGGCGTTGCTGACGTCCGTCACGTGCGAGCGACCCTCGGTGAGCACCCAGGTGACCCAACTGTCCAAGGTGCCGAAGCGAAGGTCGCGGTGGCGCCCGGGGTCGGCGTCGTCGAGCAACCATGCAAGCTTGGTCGCCGACTCGTTGGGGGCGAGGCGGAGCCCCTCACGTTGGAGCTCGAGGCAGGCGCCGGCGGTGCGCAGGTCCTGCCAGCTGAGTGCTGGCCCCACGGGCTCCCCCGTCGTGGCGTCCCAGACGACCGTCGTGCCCCGCTGGTTTGTGACCCCGACGGCAGTCACCGGGCCTTCCACGGCCAGGCAGGCCTGAGCCGCCCCCAGGACAGCGGCTGCAACTTCACCCGCGTCGAGCTCTACCAGGCCCGGGAAGGGCCGGCTGGTGACGAAGCTCTCCAGCCGCCTGCAGGCGGTGGTGCCGTCCTCCCTCACCACGCTGGCCCTGACGGCGCTGCTGCCGACGTCTACAACCAGGATGCTGATCGGTGGCTCCTTTTGCGCACGGGCGTAGCCCGTCGGCCTCTCGGTGGCCAGGCCAGGACGATAGCGACTCTTCCCGCCCGCCTCAAGGCCTGCAGCTGCTCTTGTACGGTGGAGGACCGTGGCCGTACCAGCAGACGAAAGCGCCGAGAGTGCCCCGCCCGCGAAAGTGCACCCATCGCTCGCCGACCTCGAGGGATGGCCGGGGCTCCTCGGGCGCTTGGCCGCCGGTTCGGACCTGAGCCGGGAGGAGGCTGCAGCAGCCCTACGGGAGGTCCTCGAGGGTGCCGCCACCGCCTCGCAGGTTTCCGCCTTCGTGTTCGGCCTCCGCTGCAAAGGGGAAACGGTCGACGAGCTCACCGGCATGCTCGAAGCGATGCTGGAGGTGGCCGAGCGGGTGCCGGTGCCGCCCCTGCTCGCGGCCCGCCTGGTCGACACCTGCGGTACGGGTGGCGACCGGGCCGGCACGATCAACATCTCGACGATCGCCGCACTGGTGGTCGCCGGCGCAGGTGCACCGGTGTGCAAGCACGGCGGTAGGGCAGCCTCGTCGCGCACAGGCTCGGCGGACGTCCTCGAAGCGCTCGGCGTGGAGATCGCCCTTGCCCCGGCCGGTGTAGCCCGTTGCATCGAGACGGCTGGCATCGGCTTCTGCTTCGCCCCGCGCTACCACCCGGCCATGCGCCATGTGATAGCCACGCGGCGCGAGCTCGGTGTGCCTACGGCCTTCAATCTCCTCGGTCCCCTGGCCAACCCGGGGCGCACGCCGTTCCAGCTCGTCGGCGTGGGCGACGGGCGGGTGGCCGACAGGCTGGCGCGGGTGCTCGGCCATGCAGGGGCAGACCGGGCCTGGGTGGTCCACGGAGAGGACGGCCTGGACGAGCTGTCGACGACGGCTCCATCGCGCGTGGTCGAGTGGTCGAGCGCAGCAGGGGATCTGCGGGCCTTCAGAGTCGACCCCCGGGATCTCGGGTTGCGCAGCGCGCGCCCCGAAGAGCTGAAGGGCGGCGACGCCTCCCACAATGCCCAGGTCGTGAGGGACGTCCTCGGGGGGGCGCCGGGGGCGCAGCGCGACGTGGTCCTGCTCAACGCGGCGGCGGCGCTGGTGGTCAACGGGACAGCCGGCACTCTCGAGGACGGGTTGGACCGGGCAGCGCAGTCGGTCGACAGCGGCCGGGCCGCCGCCTGCCTGGAGCGCCTGGTGGCCACGTCGCGCGCCGAGGCGGCAGGGGCGGCAGGGGCGGCCGAAGCCTGACAGCGTCGGTAGGCGCAGGCTTCAGGGATATCGTCCGCACGCCGGCCCTTCCGCACGCCGGCCCTTCCGCACGCCGGGCTCGGCACCGGCCCCTCGCGACATCGGTCCGGCTGGCGGGGCGGCCGCCGTTACATTTGAGGGGTGAGCCGGGCGCACATCGTGGAGGCGGCCCTGGCCGCCCTGGCCGCCGCCCTGCTGTTTGCCCTCGGGAGCGCCCTACAGCACCGCAGCAGCGAGTCAGCCAGGCTGACCGGAGCGCGCCTGGCCGACCTGAGCGCCTTCGTGCGTTCGGTGCTGCACCATCCGGCCTGGGCACTGGCACTGTTGGTCGAGGCCGTGGGACTGGGCCTGCACGCCATCGCCCTGCATGTCGGGACACTCGTGCTGGTGCAGCCCGTCCTGGTCTCCACCGTGGTCTTCGCACTGGCCGTGCGGCGCCGTCTCGACCGGGACAAGCTGGCCGGACCGGAGATGGGTTGGGCAGTGGTGCTCACGGTGGGCCTGGCGGTGTTCCTGGTTACGGCAACGCCGCCGCACGACACCGCTCACAGGGCGGACCTGGTACCAGCCGTGGCGGTGTCGGCTTTCAGCGTCCTCGCCGTGGTTGCGGCGGCTGTCGGCAGCCGTTTCACCTCCGGTTCACGACGGGCCATGCTGCTGGGGGCAGGGGCCGGAGTGACCTTCGCCGATGTCGCGGCCCTCATAAAGACCTCGGGGGACATCCTGGTGTCCCACGGCTTCGACGGCATGGTCACGAGCTGGCCGTTCTGGGGCGTCCTGGTCGTCGGTGGGACGGGCGTGGTGCTCAACCAGCTGGCGTTCCAGGCCGGGCCGCTGTCGGCCAGCTTGCCCGCCATCCAGACCATCGACCCGATCCTGAGCGTTGTGCTCGGCGTCGTGGTCTACGACGAGCAGCTACGCCACGGCCTGCTACCGCTGGGTGCCGAGGTGGTCGGTCTGGTCGTCACCCTGGTCGCCGCCGGCGTCCTGAGCCGGCTCTCGACCGGCCCCACACCACGGCCATAGCCGACGGCGCGCAGGGCACCGGGGAGGACGGAGCCGGTCCCTATTGCAGCGGGGGCCGGGTCAGGCTGCCAGGCTCAGGGCCCAGCTCGTTCAGAGCGTCCTCCATGGCCGCTATGCGCTGGTCGAGGGTCAGGTCTGCGGGCCCGCCGGGGCGGGCCAGCTGCGTGCGACGCGCAGAGAGCTGCTGCACCCTGCGTGCCGAGCTCTCGAGGCTGCGGACCTGGGCCTCCATCTCTGCCAGCGCCTGCGCCCGGGGCAGGCCCCGCGGGAGGTAGTTGGTGGCCACCAGCTCGCGGTCGAGCGCCACCGCCTCTGCCAGCACCTCGCCGGCCAGCCGGGATATGCCGTCCAAGCCGCCGCCTCGCCTGCGCCTCAGGCGGCGACCCCCGGCGGGCGGGCCGGCCAGGGGGGCGGAGAGCTGGCAGACATACCGCAGACGGCGGTGCAGGGCGGCGGCGGTACCCGGGCTCCACAGCCAGGTGACAGGGATGCTGCCGGCGGCTCTACCGGGCATGAGCCGGTTGGCGCGCCGCAGCGAGGACGCGGCCAACGCTACGGCCCCGCCCATGAGCAGCACCGGCACGGTCAGTACGACGACGAGCAAGACGAGCCATTCGCCCACGGATCCAATGCTAGGGCGGCAGGAGGCGGCCCGGGCCCACGGCTGTGCACCGGGTGGCAGTCGGGCCGAGCGCGCCACGTCCCGCCTGGTTGGCGCAACCGGTACCGCCCGCAGGTGTCACCCTGGCCGCTGGGCCGTCCCGCCTGGTTGGCCCAACCGGGCGGCTTGCGCGGGCGCCACCCGAGGCCTGCCGGACCGCCGGGCCCCGGCCCGTGGTTCACGGCCCGTTCAGGGCGCGCCGAGCTCCCACATGGCGTCGAGGTCCTTGCGGCTATAGGACTGGAAGGCGACGAGGGTGCGGGTGTCGGTCACCCCGTCGAGCAGGTGGAGCCGGCCGGTGACGACCTCAGCCAGATCCTCGATGCGCCTGACGCGCACCACGGCCACCACGTCAGCGTGGCCGGCCACCGAGTAGGCCTCGGCCACCCCTTCGACCGCGGCGACTTCGCCGGCCAGCGTCGCCACCCGTGCCGGCTCGGCGTCGATCAGTACGAACGCTGTAACCATCGCCCCAACGGTACCCGGCGCGACCGCTGGGCGTTGCCCGGGCGAGGGTCGCGCCTGCTCGGCACCTGCTGTGTGGCGCCTGCCACGTAGCGGGCCGTCGGCACCCGCCCCGTCGTGGCGTTGCCGGTAGTACGAAGCCAAGAGCGCGACGGATGGCGCCCCCCAAAGAACCGGTTAAGGTTCGGCACATCTTCGGTGGCTGTCAGCCGGGCGGCGAGGTGCACCCGGCAGTGGTGGCACTATCTTGTCGTGCGACTACTCGTGGTCGAGGACGACGACGGCATAGCGGACCCCCTCGTGGAAGGGCTGGAGCGGGAGGGCTTCGAGGTCGACCGCGTTGCCGACGGTGCCGCCGCTCTTGCGGCTGCGCCGGCGGACCTGGTCCTGCTCGACCTGCGCCTCCCGGACATGGACGGCTACGACGTCTGCCGGCAGTTGCGGTCGCGCTCGCCGGTGCCGATCCTCATCGTCAGCGCCAGGGGCACGGAGGTGGACAGGGTGGTCGGCCTCGAGCTCGGCGCCGACGACTACCTCGTCAAGCCTTTCGGCTTCCGTGAGCTGGTCGCCCGCATCAGGGCGGTCACGCGCCGCGCCCAGGTACCCGTCCCGTCGCCGGCGCTGGAGGGAGCGGCCCATGCGCCACAAACCGCCTCCCTCATGCCCGGAGCCGGGCCGGGGACGGCGGGCTCACCTGCAGCCGGCGAGCCTACGCCCGCCGAGCCGCAGACGGGCCATGCGGAAGCCTTCGACGACGCGGCCGGCATGACGGGCGGCGCACCCCGGGTGCGCCCTTCGGGCGGGGTGCCCCCGGGGGCCGGCCAGGCTGCCCAGGACCTCGGCGGCCTGGTGGTCGACCGCCGGACGCGGCGCGTCTACGTAGAGGGTGCCGAGGTCGAGCTGTCGCCGAAGGAGTTCGACCTGCTGGCGCTTCTCGCCGAGGATCCCGGGGCGGTCGTCACCCGCGAGTCGTTGCTCGAGCAGGTGTGGGGCCCGCATTGGTACGGGCCTACGAAGACCGTCGACGTGCACGTGGCGACGCTCCGGCGCAAGCTCGGGCACCCCGAGTGGGTCGAGACGGTCCGCCGAGTCGGGTTGCGCCTCGGCGACACGGCCGGCACCGAGGGACGCTCCGGCGCAGCAGGCCCAGGCCAGACGGCGTGAGGCGCCGGCTCGCAAGCTCGTTCCTCTTGCTCATCCTGGTGGTCCTGGCTGCCCTGGAGATCCCGCTGGGGGTGGTCATGACCCGCCACGACAGGTCGATCCTGGCCTCCCAGGTGCTCCGTGAGGCCACGGGCCTGTCGGTGCTGGTGGGAGAAGCGGCGGAGCAGACCGTCCCCGGGCAGGTCCAGTACCTGACAGACCAGTACCGTGCCCGCACCGGAGGCGAGGTGATCGTGGTAGGGCCTGACGGGAAGGTGCTGGCGTCGTCGGAGAAGGACAAGGACAACGACGCCCGTGAGCAGCGGCCCCTCGTCCTGGCCGCGCTGGCCGGTCACGCCACCAGCTCCTTCACCGTGGACGAGGGCACCACCGTGGCGGTGGGAGCGGCACCCGTCTTCGTAGGAGGCGCTCTCGAACGGCCAGGGCGGGTCATCCGGGCGGCGGTGCTCCTTGACGTGCCGGCCATGTCGGTCGTCAGCCGGGCCAGGGCCACGTGGTTGGCGCTGGGGGCGTTCGGTGCCGGAGTGCTCGTCCTGGCGGCGCTGGCTGCCGTCTACATGGCCCGCAGCATCGCCCGCCCCCTGGCAGAGCTGGAGGAAGCTGTGGCGCGCTTCGCCGGTGGAGACCTGGCAGCGCGCGCTGCTCCCGCCGGGGGCCCACCGGAGGTGCGTTCGTTGGCGGGGGAGTTCAACGACATGGCGAGCCGGCTCAGCGACCTCCTGGAGGCGCAGAACCGCTTCGTGGCGGACGCGTCCCACCAGTTGCGCTCCCCCCTGACGGCGCTGCGCCTGCGACTGGAGAACCTCGAGGCGGACGTCCACGGGCACGCCTCGCAGGGCCTGGCCGCCGCCGGACGTGAGCTCCAGCGCCTTTCCAGATTGGTTGACGGCCTGCTTGCCCTCACCCGTGCCGGGGTGGAGAAGCCGCGCCGCGAGCGCGTGGAGCTGGGGCGGGTCATCGCCGAGCGCTGCGAAGCATGGGCCGCCCTGGCAGAGGAGCGGGGTGTGGCGCTGGTGAACGAAGGGCCGCCGCCGTCGGCGGGGTTGGCGGCACGTCTGGTGCCGGGCGACCTGGACCAGATCCTCGACAACCTCCTGGCCAACGCCGTTGACGCCTGCCCGGAGGGTGCCCGCATCTCCGTGGGGCTGATCGGTGACGGCCTGGCGCCGGCGGAGATACACGTCACAGACAGCGGGCCCGGGCTCAGCGCCGAGGACCGGGAGCGGGCGTTCGAAAGGTTCTGGCAGGGGACAGGCAAGGTCTCCGCAGGTCCGGCGGCGAGCGCCGGCGCGGCAGGCGGCCTGGGCCTGGCCATAGTGCGCGAGCTGGCGGGCCGCAACGGTGCGGCGGTCGAGTTGCGCGAAGCCCCCGGAGGTGGCCTCGACGCCGTCCTCCGGCTGCCCTTGCTGCCCGGCACTCCTCCGGCGGGGCGGAACCCCGGCCAGATGCCCTGACCCGCCGGGCACAGCGGTACGACAGGCCAGTGCCCAGCCGGGACATGGGGTAATCGTCGGTGGCGGGCGCGACCATGCCCCTATGGCAACGCTGACCATCGACTGCGAGACCTGCGAGATGCGGGCCACGGACGCCTGTGCCGACTGCATCGTGACCTTCCTGTGCGAGCGTGACGAGCAGGAGGCAGTCGTGCTCGACGCGGGCGAGCAGAGGGTGCTCCACCTCCTGGGACGGGAGGGCCTCGTGCCTCCTCTGCGTCACCGGGCCACCTGCCGGTCGGCGGTGGAGGCGGCCCAGGACGGAGGCAGCCAGTCCCGTCGGGGCCCGGGAGCTGCACCGGCGGAGCTGCGGCTGTTCGCGCACAGGTCCGCCTGACCGGGCTGCGTCGACCGGCCGCGTGGTCCCCCGGCGCTTACCCGGTCACGGCCTCGCCCGCTTCCTGACGTGCCTGACGTGCCTGACGTGCCTGACGTGCCTGACGTGCCTGACGTGAACCAGGCTCGCCCGGGCAAGCTGGGGCTGTGCAGGCGAGCCGTGAGCCAGGCCCCGGGCCGCCGGCAGGTGTTACCGGGGAGACGACGGGCGGCGCTGCTTCGGCCGCCACCTCGGCAGCGCAGGCCGGGCCCTCGGTGCAATGACCTCCCTCCGAAGCCGGTGACCAGCTCGTGGCGCGGGCCCGTGCGGCCGGCCTGTCGGCGGGCCTACCGGGCCTCGGCTCGTGGTTCGTGCCGGGGTCGGTGGTCACGGACGCGCCGTTGCCGGCGTCCACACCCCGTCGAGGACGGCTGCGGGCCCTGCAGACGCTGCCGGGACGCCTGCCCGAGGCCCGGGAGGTCCCCAGCAGCGAGGACGCCGCTTCGGTTGACGTCCTCGGCCTGGGTAACACGGCCGACGCCGGCTCGCCCCTGGTCGCCGCTGTGCTCGAGCGCCATCTGGGCTCGGTCGACGACCTGTTGTGCTCGCAGGCTGTCTGGGCCGCCCTGCGCATCGGCCGGCCCGACCTGGTCGAGCGTTCCCTCGACCTGGCGCCGCCCGGCCGTCTGGTGCTGAACGAGCTCGGGCGGGCACGCCCGGGCGCCACCGGCCCGGCAATAGGGGCGGCCCGCCCGGAGGCAGCGCTATAAAGGACCGAGGTGCGCCACATCCTGTTGACCAACGACTTCCCGCCCAAGGTGGGGGGCATCCAGTCGTACCTGTGGGAGCTGTGGCGCCGGCTCCCGCCCGACGACTTCGTCGTGTACACCGCCGCCTATTCGGGATCACAGTGGTGGGATGCCGAGCAGGCCTTCCGGGTCGTGCGTTCGCGACAGCCGGTCCTGCTGCCCGAGCCCCAGCTCGCCCGCCGGGTCAGGGCTCTGGCCGTTGAGTGGGGAGCGGACGCAGTGGTCATCGACCCTGCCCTGCCCCTCGCTCTCGTGGGGCCCCATCTCGGCCTGCCCTACGGGGTGGTGCTCCACGGAGCCGAGGTGACGGTTCCGGGACGGCTCCCGGCCAGCCGCCAGCTCATGGCCCGGGCACTGTCCCAGTCGTCGCTGCTGATCGCCGCTGGCGGTTACCCAGAGCTCGAGGCGCGCCGGGTCATGGGCCAGGTGGGGACGGCGCCGGCGGCGGTGGGCGCCGGCGGCGAGCCGGCCGGTGACGGGCCGGAGCTGTGGCCACCCGCCGTACGCATCCCTCCTGGGGTCGACACCGAGAGGTTCAGGCCACTCGCCCACATCGACCGGGTGGCGGCGCGCGCTCACTTCGGCCTGCCTCGCAGCGGGCCCCTGGTCGTCAGCGTCAGCCGCCTGGTGCCGCGCAAAGGGATGGACACCCTGATCGAAGCCGCTTCGATCCTCGCCGAACGCGTCCCAGGTCTCTGCGTCGCCATCGCCGGCGCAGGCAGGGACCGCCACCGTCTCGAACGGCTGGCTGCCTCGGCCAGGGTGCCGGTCAAGTTCCTGGGCAAGGTGCCCGATGGCGACCTGCCCAGGTTCTACGGGTGCGCCGATGTGTTCGCGCTCTGCTGCCGGTCCCGCTGGTGGGGGCTGGAGCAGGAGGGCTTCGGCATCGTCCTGGTGGAGGCGGCCGCGTGCGGCGTGCCGTGCGTCACCGTGGACAGCGGGGGAGCGGGTGAGGCCGTGGTGGACGGAGAGACGGGCCTGGTGGCTCCCACGCCGCGGCGGACCGGTGCCCTGCGCCCCTCTGACCGCTCGGGCCTGGCGGCCCCGGTTGCAGCGGCTCTGGCCACGTTGCTGCAAGCCCCCGAGGAGGCGGAGCGCATGGGTGCAGCCGGGCGCAGGCGGGCCGAGGAGGAGTTGTCGTACGACGTGCTGGCCCGGCGCCTGGAGGCCTCCCTCGGTGGCCTTCTGGCCCGCCCGGCGACTGGAGCGCCGGAGCAGTCCGCCGCGCCGGGGGCCGGCGCGCGTAAGGTCTTGGCCGGGAGGAGGTGGTCGGAGTGGAGGAGCAGGTAACCGAGCGGATGGTCATCCGCGCCAGCCCTGCTTATTGCTTCCAGGTCCTGACCGATTTCGAGCGCTACCCGGAGTGGGCGGCGGACATCAAAGCGGTCACCGTCGACGAGCGCGACGGCGAGGGTCGCCCGGTCGAGGTCACGTTCCGGGCCGCGGCGTTCGGGCGCAGCACGTCCTACACGCTGCGCTACGACTACTCGCAGGCACCGGAGAGGCTTTCGTGGCACCAGGTGCGGGGGGACGTGACCCGCCGCCTGGACGGCAGCTACGAGATCGAGGCCGACGACGACGGGTCAGCGGACATCACGTACCACCTGGTGGTGGATCTGAAGGTCCCCCTGCCTGTGTTCGTGAAGCGCCGGGCGGAGGGTCGGATCACCTACACGGCCCTGAAGGAGCTCAGGGCCAGAGCCGAGAGCTGACACCGGACTGGGGCCCGCCGCCTGGGCCCTGGCACCCGCGTCGCAGTGCCGCCGCGGCGGCCGGGCTGTCGGGCCCGGCGCAGGCGCTGGCGTACCAGGTGCTGACCGATGCCGACGACCCCCGGCTGCGGCCCTACCTCCACCTCAACGACCCCGCGCTGCGGCGCCAACGTGAAGCCGCCGAGGGCCTGTTCGTGGTTGAGGGCCGCCTGGCCCTGGAAGCCGTGCTGAGCTCGCCGCTGGACGTCCCGGTGCTCTCGGTGCTGGTGCTGCGAGAGAAGCTTCACCTGCTGGCGAAGCTCGCCGGTGGCCCGCCCCCAGCGGGGGTGGCCGTGTACGCCGTGGACGGCGCGGTCATGAAGGCAGTTGCCGGTTACCCCGTGCACCGGGGGCTGCTGGCGGTGGCCAGCCGCCCCGCCCCCCGTGCGCCGGAGGAGGTGCTGGCCAACGTCTGCCAACACCTCGTGCTCGTGGTCGAGGGAGTCAACGACCAGGAGAACCTGGGTTCGCTGTTCCGCAACGCGGCCGCCTTCGGGGCCGGGGCCGTCCTCATGGACCCGAGCTGCGCCGACCCCTTCTACCGGCGCACGGTGAGAGTTTCGCTCGGCCACGCCGCTCGGGTGCCCTCGTGCCGGGTCGAGCCTTGGCCCACAGGCCTCGAGGTGCTGGACAGCGGCGGCTTCCGCCTGGTGGCGCTCACGCCTTCGGCGGAGGCACCGGACGTGCGCGTCGTGGCCAGGCGCCTGGCCGGACAGAGGGTGGCGGTGGTGGTCGGGGCGGAAGGGCCGGGACTGAGCCGCGAGGTGCTGGACCTGGGCGAGCAGGCCAGGATCGCGATGGCAGCGGGTGTCGACTCGCTCAACGTTGCCGCGGCCGCGGCCGTCGCCCTGCATTGCTTCTCGTCACCGCCCTGAAGACCTTGCCACGGGCCGGCGGCTGCCTGGCGGCCTCGGCCAGGGGAGCGCTCGCCCGGCCGCGGCGGCAGGCAACCCGTCCGCTTCGCCGGTTGCGTACGGGGCATCGGCCCGGCCGGGGGGACCTCGGGCACCCGAGCCGTGGCAGCAGTCGCCTGAGCGGCAGGAGGCCGTAGTGCCGAGGGGCAGCCCGTAGCATTGGGGCCGTGACCGGGGTCAGTGCGGCGGGGCAGGCCATCGGTGTCGACATCGGCGGCTCGAAGGTACTGGCTGTGCGCTACGGGCCTGGTGGTGTGGTGGAGGCCTCCGTCAAGCTCCCCACCCCGGGCGAAGCGGAGGGGGTCGTAGCCACGGTGCTGGCTGCTGCCGATCTGGTGGCACCCGAGGGGCAGGACGCGTCCCGCATCCCGCTCGGAGTGGGTTGCCCGGGCATGATCGACCGCAAGGGGGTACCGCACTACTGCCCCCACCTGCACTGCCTCGACGGTGTGCCCTTCAGGGACCTGCTGGCGCAACGTAGGCCAGGTGCCCCGACCATGGTTGTAAACGACGCCACGGCGGCATGCTGGGCCGAGCACCTGCTCGGAGCGGGACGCGGGGCGCAGGACATGGTGATGGCGACCCTCGGTACTGGTATCGGGGGCGGGGCGGTCCTGGGCGGGCGGCTGGTCGAGGGGGGCCACGGGTTTGCCGGTGAGATCGGGCACATGGTCGTGGACGCGAACGGGCCGCCCTGTCCTTGCGGCAAGAGGGGTTGCTGGGAACGCTTCGCCTCCGGCAGCGGCCTCGGGCGCCTGGCCCGGGAAGCCGCCCTGGCCGGCGAGCTCGACGGGGCCGTGGATCTGGCGGGCGGGGACCCCGAGTCGGTGCGCAGCGAGCACGTGACTGCGCTGGCCCTGCAGGGCGACGCCGCCTGCCTGGCCGTCATGGGCCGTTTTGCCTGGTGGGTGGCCCTGGGGCTGGCCAACCTGGCCAACGCCCTGGACCCGGGCCTGATCGTCGTCGGAGGGGGACTGGTCGAATCCCACTCGGTGCTGATGGGCCCGCTGAGGGACGCTTTCGCCGAACTGGTCGAAGCCCCCGGTGCCCGGTCGGTGAGCATCGTGCCAGCCGAGCTGGGGGAGAGGGCCGGCGGGGTGGGAGCGGCTCTGCTGGTGCTTGCAGGGGTATTTCGACCAGCACCTGCGGGCCAATTGGTCACCCCCGCCCCCGGCGCGGCCGCTAGCCTGGGCCTACAACCCTAGGCGCCCCGCACAGGAGGTGGGGCCGAGGAGGCACCCGTGGAGTTCCGCCGTATCACAGGGCTACCGCCCTATGTGTTCGCAGCAATCAACCAACTGCGGGACGAAGCGCGCCGAGCAGGTGAGGATGTGATCGACCTGGGGTTCGGCAACCCCGACATCCCGAGCCCGCAGGTGGCGGTGGACAAGCTGGCCGAGGCGGCCCGCAACCCCCGCAACCACCGGTACTCCTCGTCGCGGGGCATACCGAACCTCCGCTTGGCCGTTTCCAACCTGTACAAGCGCCGCTTCGACGTGGATGTCGACCCCGATGGTGAGGTCGTGTTCACCATCGGAGCCAAGGAGGGGTTGTCGCACCTGATGTGGGTGCTCGTCGGCCCAGGGGACACCGCCCTGGTGCCCTCGCCGTCGTACCCGATCCACATCTATGCGCCGCTCTTCGCAGGCGCCGACGTCCGCTACGTGCGGGTGGGCCCGGAGGAGGACTTCTTCGCCAACCTCGAGGCGTCCTGGCAGGAGGCCTGGCCCAAGCCCAAAGTGGCTGTCTTCTCCTTCCCGCACAACCCGACAACGCAATGTGTCGACCTGGCCTGGATGCAGCGGATCGTCGACTTCGCCCGTGAGCGCGACCTGGTCCTGGTGCACGACTTCGCCTATTCCGACACCTATTTCGACGGCTACGAGCCCCCGTCGGTCCTGCAGGTGCCTGGGGGCAAGGACGTCGCCGTGGAGCTTTACACGCTGACCAAGAGCTTCTCCATGGCCGGCTGGCGGGTCGCGTTCGCCGTGGGCAACCGGGAGGTGGTCGGCGCCCTGACCAAGCTCAAGAGCTATCTCGACTACGGCACCTTCCAGCCGATCCAGATCGCGTCGATCGTTGCGCTCAACGAGGCGCCCGATTACCCCCACGCCGTCAACGCGATCTACGAGTCGCGCCGCGACGCTCTCGTCGACGGGCTCAACCGCATCGGCTGGCCGGTAGCCAAGCCCAAGGGCACCATGTTCGTCTGGTGCACCGTGCCCGAGCCCTACCAGGAGCTCGGATCGCTCGACTTCGCCAAGTACCTGGTCAACGAGGCACACGTGGCCACGTCGCCGGGCGTCGGTTTCGGTCCCGGCGGGGAAGGCTACGTGCGCTTCGCCCTGGTGGAAAACGAGCAACGCATAGGCCAGGCCGTACGCAACCTGCGGCGTGCGCTGCCGAAGCTGGGCTGAGCGAAGCTGTCAGCGCAACCACGCGGTGGGCGAATTAACGACAGGGCGCGTCGGTCGAAATGTCCCGTTCATGTTGCAGCCCTAACCTGAGCCCGTGGCGACCTACGTAGTGCGGGTTTGGGTCCCCGACAGGCCCGGGGCGCTGGGCGCCGTGGCGAGCCGTATCGGGGCGGTCCGAGGTGACCTGGTCGGCGTCGACATCCTGGAAAGGGGCGCAGGCCGGGCGATCGACGAGCTTGTGGTCGAGCTTCCTCAGGCCAATCTCCTCGACCTGATGGTCAGCGAGGTCAACGAGGTGGACGGCGTGGACGTCGAGGACGTGCGCCAGATCCCGGGTACGCCCGTGGATCCCCGTCTCGACGCCCTCGAGACGGCCGCATACCTGGTCGAGCGCCAGGGCCCGGCCGAGCTGCTCGAAGCTCTGGTGGCTCACGCCGGCCGGGACTTCGAAGCCGACTGGGCTGCGGTGGTCGACCCGAGCGCTCCTCAGCCGCTCGCTGCGGTGGGTGCCACGCCGCCTGACGCGTGGGTGTTCGCCTTCGTGCAGGGCGCCCATACTGCTCTGGCGGCGGACGGGGGGCCGGCCAGCCCCTCGGACGTGGCGTGGGCCGACATGGCGGTGGCGTCGCTCGTGGTCGTGCTGGGCCGCGACGGGAGGCCGTTCCGCACCCGTGAGCGCCGCCAGCTCTCGGCGCTGGCAAGGATCGCCGACAACCGGTGGGTCGAGCTTGTCACGCGTACGAGCGTCGCAGGCAACGGCTCGCGGCCGCACTCCTCGGGGACTGTCAAGGTCGTCTGACGCCGGCGTCCCGGGGACCGGCGACAACCACTCCACCAGCCGGTCCGGAGCCCGCCCGGAGCCGTCGTGAGGCCGGGAGCCGCCTGACGCCCGGGACCGGTCAGCTGGCCTTGATGGTCACCGTCAGCTGCTCGCCGTCGCCGGGCAGGGCGAGGAGCTCGAGTTGGACCTGATAGGAGCGGGAGGCCAGCACCTCGACGGCAATGCCGGCGGCCGACACCCTGCTCTTCACCGAGAAACCCCGCTTGCGCAGCTCGGTGGCGTACTCGGAGAGGGCGTGGCTGTCGTGGCCCTCCGAGAGCAGCAGGTACCACTTGTTCGCGGACATGCGGGCCGCCGTCGTCACCTTGCCGGGTGGGACCGGGACCGCCTTGGGGTAACCCGGGGGCAGTGAGCCCGTAGGCCTGGGGACGGCTACCGGCGACGTGGTGGTCGTGACCTGCGGCCTGGGGGCGGCGATGGCGCCCACGTGGCCGATCGAGGTCACGCTGAAGGTGTACGCGTCACCGGTCAGGTGCACGGAGCCGGCAGCGGTACCCCCGGCAACCCCCTGGTGGTAGTAGAGCAGGGCCCCACCCTGGCGGGCGACGCATGCCGAGCCGAGCAGGTCGAAGATCGCCTTGTCGGCAGCGGGGAGCTCGAGGCGGTACGTGGTGCCGGCGCGCCCGGCTCCGGTGCAGGCGGCCCCGGCGACCACCTTCATGCCCGTCACGTGGGTGAGGTCCATGAGTCCCTGGGCGAAGGTGCGCTCGCCTGCCAGGTGGGACCAGCCCTGCGGGGACCGCAGGCGGACCCGGGACACATGGCCCAGGGCGACCGACCAGCCCTGCCCCTCCACGTCGTAGGTGGTGGTGGCCGGCGCCTTGGAGGAGATCCGCCAATCGGTCGGGCCGTGGACCTCGCCGGTGACCTCGAAGCTGTAGCGCCCGGACACGGTCACTATCTGGAAGCTGTAGTTGCTCAGGCTGGCCAGGCGGGTGAGCGTCAGTTGGGCGGCGCCGCCGACCGCGGCCCCGGCTCGTCGCTGGCCGGTAGGAGCCGCCTGGGCGCCGGCGCCCCCGACCGCCCCCGCCATCGCCACCAACGCGGTGCCCGCCGCCGAGACCGTGCGAAAGGCAAGGCGAAGCCGAGCCGGTAGGGCGACCCCTCGCTTCGGACGGACGTTGCCTGGTTGTGCTCGCATGGCCGACCGATGGTAGCCCACGGGCCGACGGGCCCCCCGCAGTGACCGGCCGCAAAAGGTGGGGGCCCGGCGCTGGGCGAGGCTCAGCCCTGTACCTCGACCCGGGCTGTCTCCCTGCGGCCGAGGAGCCAGAGCACGACCTCGCCGGCCGGTCCCCTGACCACCGGGCCGGTCGGGCCGAGCCGGACCGGCGGCTGGCCCGGTGCCTCGATGCGGGAGGCCTTCTTGCGGGCCAGCAGCTTCATGCGGCCGGCCTGCCTCCACAGCTCGGCCTGGTCGGGCGCGGAGAGCTCCCGTGGCTCCCAAGCGGGCTGGGCGCGTCGCAGGTCCTCGTGGTGGACGAAGTACTCCACGGTGTTGACCACCCGGTCGAGCGGGCGCAGCCAGGCCGGCGGGCCCGACCGGGCCTTGGAGACGAGGACGTCCCATGTGAGGGTGTCCCGGTAGCCGCGCTGGACACGTTCGGACCAGTCCGTGAGCAGCGGCAGGTGGGCGGCCATGCCCGGCCCGGCGTCGGGGCGTTGGTCCCGGGCCACGAGGTGGGCGGCGAGGTCGGCGCTGCGCCAACCCTGGCAGAGGGTGGGCACGTCGGGGCCGAGCTCCATGAGCAGGTCGCATAGGGCCCAGCGTTCTCGCTGGCTGAGCGGCGCGTTGTCTCGGGGCATGGCTGGATCATAAGGACAAGGACGCCTTGACCGTTACCGGTTGCTGCTACAAGTGGGATGTGCCGCTGGGGAGCTCTCCCGCCATGGCCTCGGCGGGTACGGCCGGTGCCACCGACAGCCCCGGCGCGGGGTGGCACCAAAGTTGGGGCCGGCGGGAAGCCTGGGTCGGAGCCCGCCGCCCGGGTGTGGAGGCGGCACTGCCCTCAGGAGATCCACAGGCTTTCCCACTGGTCGCTCACAGCTGGTCGCCCGTACCTTTGAGCGTCGGCGGGAAGCCGCCGGAGGCTATTGACAACATGCTTGTAGTTACTATGCTGTCATCCAAGATCTTGTGCCTGGGGCGCACGGTCCAGCTCGCAGACCACAACCTGTTGTGGTCCGGGGGCCGGAGCGAGCGTATCCGGGCAGGTCGCAGGCGGGGCCCGGGCAGCGGTCTCCGCGTCTCAGTCGAAGTCGGGAACAGGAGGGACCAACCCATGGCCATCGCCCCTGAGCGGACCGGTATCGGTATCCGGCGCTACTTCACCACCCCGGGCGCGGATCCCTACAGCACCGTGACGTGGGAGCGGCGGGACGCCCGCATCACCAACTGGGCCACAGGAGCGGTCGCCTTCGAGCAGCTGGGCGTGGAGGTGCCGAGCACCTGGAGCGTCAACGCCACCAACATCCTTGCCCAGAAGTACTTCCGGGGGACGCTCGGGACGCCTGAGCGGGAGTGGTCGCTGAAGCAGGTGGCCGACCGGGTGGCGGGCACGATCGCGGCCTGGGGACAAAAGGACGGGTACTTCGCAGACAAGGCGGAGGCCGATGCCTTCGAGGCCGAGCTCAAGTGGCTGATCATCCACCAGCGGGCCGCCTTCAACTCGCCGGTGTGGTTCAATATCGGCGTCCAGGGGGTGCCGCAGCAGGCGTCAGCGTGCTTCATCCTGGCCGTCGAGGATTCGATGGACTCCATCCTCAACTGGTACGTGGAGGAGGGCAAGATCTTCAAAGGCGGCTCGGGTGCCGGCATCAATCTGTCGCGCATCCGCTCCTCCCGCGAGGGCCTGCGCGGGGGCGGCACGGCATCCGGCCCTGTCAGCTTCATGCGCGGCGCCGACGCCTCCGCCGGCACCATCAAGTCCGGCGGCAAGACGCGCCGGGCGGCCAAGATGGTGATCCTCGACGCCGCCCACCCCGATATCGAGGATTTCATCTGGTGCAAGGCCATAGAGGAGCGCAAGGCCCGGGCCCTGCGCGACGCCGGCTTCGACATGGACCTGGACGGCAAGGACAGTCACTCCATCCAGTACCAGAACGCCAACAACTCGGTGCGGGTCACCGACGAGTTCATGTGGGCTGTTCTCGAAGACAGGGACTGGGACCTGAACGCGGTCAGCACGGGTGAGGCGCTGCGGACCCTCGAGGCCCGTGACCTGTTCCGCCAGATCGCCAAGGCGGCCTGGGAGTGCGCCGACCCGGGCATGCAGTTCGACACCACCATCAACCGCTGGCATACGGCACCCAACACCAGCCGGATCAATGCAAGCAACCCGTGCTCCGAGTACATGCACATAGACAATTCGGCGTGCAACCTGGCCAGCCTCAACCTGCTCACTTTCCTGGACGAGGAAGGCAACTTCGACGTCGAGGGCTTCAAGGCGGCGGTCGAGGTCGTGTTCACCGCCCAGGACATCCTGGTCGGCAACGCCGATTACCCCACCAAGCCGATCGGGGACAACTCCCGCCGTTTCCGCCAGCTGGGCCTTGGTTACGCCAACCTGGGCGCGCTGCTCATGGCCCAGGGGCTGCCCTACGACTCCGATGGTGGGCGGGCATGGGCCGGTGCCATCACGGCGCTCATGACCGGGCACGCGTACGCCGTCTCGGCCAGGACGGCCGCCCGCATGGGCCCCTTCGCAGGCTTCCACGACAACCGTGACCCGATGCTGAGCGTGCTGCGGATGCACCGTGCAGAGGTGGCCAAGATCAACGAGGAGCTGGTCCCGCCCGAGCTGCTGTCGGCAGCCCAGGAGGCCTGGGACGATGCGGTCGAGACGGCCGAGCCCTTCGGCGTCAGGAACTCCCAGGCCAGCGTCCTGGCCCCGACGGGGACCATCGGGCTTCTCATGGACTGCGACACGACTGGCATCGAGCCGGACCTGGGCCTGGTGAAGACCAAGAAGCTGGTGGGCGGAGGCACGATGTCGATCGTCAACCAGACCGTGCCCCGCGCCCTGCGGCGCCTTCGCTACAGCCAGGACCAGGTGAGCGAGATCGTCGCCTACATCGACGAGCACAAGTCGATACTCGGCGCCCCGCACCTGGCGCCCGAGCACCTGGCGGTCTTTGCCTGCTCGATGGGCGACAACACGATCCACTACCGGGGCCACGTGCGCATGATGGCGGCGGCGCAGCCGTTCATCAGCGGCGCCATCTCCAAGACGGTCAACATGCCCGAGGACGTCACCGTCGAGGACGTCGAGCAGCTGCACATCGAGGCCTGGCAGCTCGGCGTAAAGGCGGTCGCCATCTACCGCGACAACTGCAAGGTGGCCCAGCCGCTGGCGACCACCAAGAAGGCTGCCACCGAGGAGAAGGCGACGTCCGAGGCCGAGGCGCACGACGCCGAACTGGCCAAGAAGGTGGCAGATCTGGAGAAGGCGCTCCAGATGCAGACCGTGGTCGTGAAGAGGCCGGTCCACGAGCACATGCCCCGCCGGCGCAAGTCGTCCACCTTCTCGTTCCGGGTGGCAGACTGCGAGGGCTACGTGACCGTAGGCGAGTTCCCCGACGGCCGGCCTGGGGAGGTCTTCATCAGCGTCTCCAAGCAGGGTTCGACTCTGGCCGGCATCATGGACGCCTTCGCCATCTCGGTCAGCATGGGCCTGCAGCATGGAGTGCCTCTCAGCACCTACGTCCGGCACTTCACGAACATGCGCTTCGAGCCGGCCGGCATGACAGACGACCCCGACCTGCGCTTCGCCTCTTCGCTCGTGGACTACATATTCCGCCGGTTGGCGGTGGAGTACATGAGCCCTGTAGATCGCAACGACCTCGGTGTCATGACGGTCAGCGAGCGGATGCAACCCACGCTGCCGGGCGTCGAGGAGGCCAGCATCGTCGACGAGCCCCTCAACCGGGAGCCCGTTTCCGAGGTCGAGCTGCGTGACGGACGGCCGGCGTCGGCCAGGGCAGCAGCGCCCGCTCCTGCAGCGGGCCCGGCTGAGCCGGCGTCGACAACGCCCCGGGCTGCAGCCAGCGATGCTCCGTACTGCTACCAGTGCGGGGTGCAGATGCAGCGGGCCGGCAGCTGCCACGCCTGCCCGTCGTGCGGCACCACGAGCGGCTGCTCGTAGTGCCAAGGGCGGGTCCCGGCGACTGTTGTGCCAAGTTGGCCCGTTGCGCCATAGCTGAAGCTTGCGCTGGCGCGGTCATGTCGTTCGGGCGCTAGAGCTCCTCGAGCATCAGGTCGTCTGCGCAAGCAGAACGTGGCACCGCAAGTGGTGCAAGCCGGCATCGGGTACGGGCAGCTGAGGCCGGCGCTGGCGGGCCCGACCTAGGTTTGGTGTGCCTAACGCGAGTGCCGTCGAGCGCTGGTAGCGTCGACGGCGTGTTGTGGCAGAGCACTGGTGCCGGTGCACCGCTACTGGTTTCGGTGTGCGGCCGCGTCGGGCAGGTCGGTGCGGGCCCTCGCGGCCCAGGTCGGCGCCGGTGGCGTTGAGCGGCAGGCAGGCCGTCTGTGGTGCCCGACGCACGCCGAGTGTCGGGCTCATGATGATCGTGCGCAACGAAGCCTCGGTGCTGCCCCGCCTCGCTGCTTCGGTTCGCGACCACGTGGACCACTGGACCATCGTGGACACCGGCAGTACGGACGGCACGGTCGAGGTGGCCCGCGAGGCATTCGCTGGGACGCCCGGCGGGGTCCTGAAGGACCAGTGGAGGGGCTTCGGGCCGTCGCGCAACGTCGCCCTGCGGGCGGCCGAACCCCACACCGACTGGTTGCTGGCCCTGGACGCCGATCACACCTTCCACGGGGCACTTGACCCGACTTCGCTCGGGCTGGCTGTGGATGCGCTGGATGTCGAGGAGCGCTATTCCGACCTGCGGTACTGGTTGCCAAGGCTGTTGCGCTCGGGCCGGGGGTGGGTGTGGGTGGGCCGCACCCATGAGTACGTTGCGACCCCGGGTGGGGGCGCCTCGCGCCACAGGACGTCGTCCTGCTGGGTCGAGCACCATGCCGATGGCGGGAGCCGGGCTTCGAAGTTCCGCAGGGACATCGAGCTCCTGGCGCAGGACTGGCATGAAAGCCCCGACGACCCTCGGACTGCTTTCTACATGGCTCGCACTTACGACGACCTCGGTGAGGACGCCATGGCTGTGGATTGGTACAGACGGCGCTGCGGACTGGGCGGTTGGGACGAGGAACGCTTCTATTCCAGTTACAGGTTGGGTGCGTGCCTCCTGCGGGCAGGTGCCGTGGACGAGGGTTGCGGGGTGCTGTGGCGAGCCTGGGGTGAGCGTCCGTGGCGGCCGGAGCCGCTGGCGGAGCTTGCCGCTCACTACCGGCGCACGGAGGCCTGGAAGCCGGCCTGGCTTGCGTGCCAGGCGGCGTTCGCCCACTGCGGCGCCCAACCGCGCGGGCGCGCCGTCGGCGCCGGCAATGACGCCCTGTTTGTCGACAGTGCCGCAGTGCGCTGGCGCATTGCCTACGAAGCGTCGATCTGCGCCTGGTATGTCGGCGAGACGGAGCAAGGGCGCTCGCTCGTCCGCTATTTGCTGGCTCTGCCGGGCCTGCCACCTGATATCCGCGAATCCGTGGAGTCCAACAGCCGCTACTACGAGACGGGTGCCGGCTGATCCCCTTCAGTTGGCACTGACATGCCCCGGTTGGGGAAATACCACAACCACTTCACAGGAAGGTCAAGAGGCTTCAATTGTCCCGCTACAGAGCATCTGCAACGCATAGAACGCGAAGGGGTACCAGTCGTTCCCTGACCAGGGCGGCCGCTTCGGTGGCCGCGCTGGGCGCGGCCGTGAGCGTCCCGCTACTGGTCTACGGTGCGCAAAGTCCCCGGCCCCTGGCCACCCGCCTGGCACTGTCGGCTCCGAGCCGGCTGGCTGCCGCCCCGGGCGGGGGAGAATGGTTGGTGACGGCTGCCGGACGGGTCTACGGGCTGGACGGTGCCACCACGTACGGGTCGTTGGCGGGACTGCACCCGGGGTCGCCTGTGGTCGCCATCGTCCCCACCGCTTCCGGCCATGGTTACTGGCTGGTGGAGAGCGACGGCACGGCCTTCGCTTTTGGCGACGCCGTGCGCGCCGCGCTGCCCGTTCAAGGCACAACCAGCAGCGTGGTGCTGGCCACGCTGGCGGCCAAGGTTACCGAGCACAGCCCGGCGACCGGTCATGGGGGAGTGGTCCTGCACGGTGGGCGACCCCCCACGGACCGTACGGGTCTCATTGACGACTTCTACATCGACCTGCACACGCTGGCACTCTACGGACCAAAGACGAGGCACGGGTGGGGCGTTGCGGTGCCTCTGGTCGGCCCTCGCGGCTCGAGGGGCGCTGTCGGACCGACCGGCCCCCAGGGAGGCGCAGGCCTTGCCGGCCCAGTAGGTGCCACAGGCCCGACCGGTCCGGCCGGCGCTGGGGCGCCTGGGCCGATGGGTGGCACGGGAGCGACGGGACCCACCGGCCCCACCGGCCCCACTGGTGCCGGTGCTACCGGGCCGACTGGCCCGATTGGTGCCACAGGCCCGACCGGCCGGGCGGGCGCTATTGGCGCGACCGGCCCCACTGGTGCCCTGGGCGCGACAGGCGCCACCGGTCCGACAGGTCCGACCGGGCCCACCGGGGCCGGCGCTACCGGGCCGACAGGTGCGACCGGCCCGACTGGCCCGACCGGAGCCACCGGGGCAGGCGCTACCGGCCCGACTGGCCCGACCGGTGCCGCTGGCCCGACTGGTGCCACCGGCCCCGCGGGTGCCACCGGGACCGGCGCCACTGGCCCGACCGGGCCAACTGGGGCTGCTGGCGCCACTGGGCCGACAGGCCCCACCGGAGCGACGGGGCCCACCGGGCCGGGCAGTGCCGGCTCTTTCAGTGACTCGTACATAGGCACGAGCAATGCCACCTTCCCCATTTACGCCAGTCCCGGGGGTTCATGCACGATCTCGCCAAGTGAAACTCCTCCTCCCCAACAGGCGAGCACCGATTGTGAAGTGGCGGCTCCGGCTGGCGCCACTGCGAGCGACCTGTACGTCTCCGTCTACAGCCAGAGTCTTGGCGACCCGGCCTCGCCCTCGGCGGCTCTGACTGTCAGCTTCGAAGCGAACGGGTTGCTGACGACGCTCAGCTGCGAGGTCGCCACTAGTGGCACCAGCTGCAGCGACCTCAGCGACTCGGTGCCCCTGTCGGGCGGGGAGCTGTTCGGCCTCGTGGTGAACAGCTCTGGAACGCAGAGCCTGAACGTCACCGTCAGCTTCAGGCTGAGCTGACGGGTGCTGGACGCTCGCTCAGGAAGTCAATGAGACGCGGGTGGCTCGCCGGCTGGCGAGGCGGGCCACCCGGGGCCCGTTAGCCGGCCTGCCACCATGAGCTCCGGGGCGGGCTCACGCTGCCATGCGCTCGCTGCGTGACAGCTCCAGGCCGGCGTCGGCTACGTTGGCGAAGTCGTCGTCGACAGTCACCGCCCTGCGCCCGGCCCTGGCGAGGACGGAGGCGGCGATGGAGGCCCGGTAGCCCGAACGGCAGTGGGCCCATACCTCTCCATCGGGCACCTCGTCGAGCCTGGCTACCAGGTCGTGCAGGGGTATATGGACGGCTCCGGCCAGGTGGTCCTCCTCCCATTCGAGGCGCCGCCGGACGTCGAGGACGATGACGCCGTCCCGTCCGATCGCCTCGGCGAGGTCCGCGAAGGTGGCGCGGCGGTAGGTGCCGGGCCGCTCGCCTCCCGACCAGTCGAGGGGCCCGCCGGTGGCGGCGGCCGCCGGCCGGTCGATGCCGATGCGCACCAACTCCCTCTGGGCCTGCGCTACATGCTCTGCAGTTTCACCGAGCAGGGTGAGCGATGTCCCCCACGGGATCATCCAGCCCAGGTAGGTGGCGAAGCTGCCTTCGAGCCCGAAGTTCAGGCTCCCGGCGAGATGGCCGGCCGCGAAGGCCGTCCGGCTGCGCAGGTCCACCACCCATTCTCCGGCGTCGATGCGCCGGCGCAACTCGGCCGCGTCTGCCGGCGACGGCGGCGACAGGTCGGGCATGGCCGGCCCGGCGCTGTTGGCGGGCCCCATGTGGGCGTAATAGGCGGGCCAGCTGTCGAGGCCCGAGAAGAGCGTCCCGACGTAGTCGTCCTCGCTCACGAGCAGGGCGGGGTTGCGGTCCTTCTCTGCTCCGATCGTCGACTCCGTCCCTTCCGTCTGGGTAGCGGAGCAGAAGCTGCCGAACCCGTGGGTCGGGAACACGCCGGCTGCGTCGGGCAGCTCGGTCGCCAGGCGGCGAGCGGATGCATGCTGGTGGCGGGCGAGGGAGGCGGTGTTGCCCGGGCCGAGGAGGTCGGGCCGTCCGGTCGAGCCGAACAGGAGCGAGCCGCCGGTGAACACTGCCACCGCCTCGTGCCCCGTTTCGAGGACGTAGGAGAGATGGGTGAACGTGTGGCCCGGTGTGGCGATGACCCTTATCCGCATGAAGGGGCTCACCTCTACGAGGTCCCCATCGGCGACCCCGACGCGTGCGAAGGCAACGGGGTCGTCGCGGTTGACGTGGTAGGCGGCGCCCGTCGCCTGCGCCAAGGCGAGGCCGCCCGTCACATAGTCGTTGTGGACATGGGTCTCGAAGACGTGTGTGATGCGCACGCCACGCTGCTCAGCGACCCCGAGCACCCGGTCGATGTCGCGCTGGGGGTCTACCACGAGGGCCGTGCTGCCGTCGTGGACCAGGTAGCTGCGGTCCCCCAGGGTCGGCGTATCGATGCTGATGACCTCGTACACGTGGTGTCCTCTCAGGCGGCGTTCTCGCGATTGCCCTGCACCACAGGGAGGCCCTCCCCGGACCAGCCCGCCGTCCCGCCCGCCACCGAGCGGGCGTCGAAGCCCATCTGGGACAACCAGGACGCCGCTGTCCGGCTGCGGTTGCCGCTGGCGCAGATGACGTACACCGGCTGGCCGCCAGGCAGGTCCCCAGCTGCGCGCTGGACGGTGCCCAGTGGCACCAGGCGGGCGCCGGGCACGTGCCCGGACGTGTACTCGGACGGCTCTCGTACGTCGATCACCAGCGCCCCGTCGGCGTGGGCGGCGGCAAAGGTGCGGACATCGACTTCCTGGACCACTGCGTACCTCCTAACTTTCTGGTCCCGGCTGGGACCATATACCCCCTGGGGTATGTCGAAGGCAACGCTACCGCACCGCCGACCTCTTCCGCGCGGTTCCCCTCATGCCAGGCTTGCCAGCCTCCGCAAAAGGGTGGCGGAGCAGGGCGCGAGGCTCGGGCGTCGTAGCAGGGAGCTGTCGCCCCTCGGCCCCCCGCCGCGGCCGTCTGCCCGCAGCCCTCAGCCCGCAGCGCCGGCCCGCAGCCCTCAGCCGCAGCGCCGGCCGTCGGCCCCCAGCCCGGCCCGCAGCCCG
>JAJZIY010000117.1 GCA_021828475.1 Actinomycetes bacterium | reverse complement strand
TTGGGCGGCCATGGCCACGAACGAGCGCCGGGTGCCGCCGGGTGCCTTGTAGGAGCGGGCGTCGCCGAAGCCCATCACGGTCCCGTCGGTCGCCAGCAGCCAGTAGCCGCGGTGGTCCGGGGTGGCCGATATGGAGCTGAAGCTGCGGCTGTCGCCGGAGGCCTCGCCGTGGAAGGGCGCCCCGTACGGGTACACGTTGCCGGCGGAGTCGAGCAGCCAGTACCCCCTGCCGGCCGGACCGGCCGCTATGCCCACGACCGTGGTCATCGCCTGGGGTCCTGCGAAGGTGCCGGCATCGCCGAAGTGCAGGACCCGCCCCGAGGCTGTCGCCAGCCAGTAGCCGTTGCCGTCGGCCGTAGCGGCGATGCCCACCACGTCCGCCTGGCGGGTGGGCGCCGAGCCCAGCGCGGGGGCCCCGCCCAGCGCCACTACGGCACCGTCCTGGTAGGCGACCCAGCCGCTGACCAGGCCTGGCCGGGCGGCGAAGCCGACGGCGCTGCCGCTCGGCCGGACGGTGGCGCTGGCCAGCCCGGCGTGCAGGTAGGTGGGTGGTCTGAAGCTGGGGCCGGCGGCGTTGGCTGCCATGGTGCTGACTGCGTAGGTCGTGGTCGCCATGCCGGCGGCCAGTGTCACGGCTACCGCCCGTGCCAGCCGGGCACGATTGGTACGGGTGCGGCTCTCACGCCTTGCAAATGCCGGTCGCGCCGCCTGGAAAAGCTTGGGCATGCCAATGCCCTCGGCCGCGCCCCGGCTACCGCTTGAAGTGACCTTCGGCCCCTTCTTGCACTTCCCCTATTGCGCCACGGCTGTGCGCCACCCCGTCAGGGGTGGCGCAAACCGCTATGGCCCGGGAGCTCCTGGGTGCTCTGATCCCGGACTTTGCCTACGCGAAGGGACTTTCGTCGCTAGGCGTGTTAAGTCAAGCTACAACGGGGTCGCCAGGCAGGCAAGCAGGCGGCCACCGGCTTCGCTCTTTTCGTGGATTTCCGTCTCCGGTCCTACTCGGGCCGCACGGGCCCCTTACAGGTAGACGGGGTTGTACCCGCCGGGGCCAGCTGCGGCCGGGCGGGACGGTACGGGCAGCAGGGCCGAGCCGCCGCCGGCCCCGGCGAGCCTCAGCGCCGCTCGGGCGTGGCCTGGCCGCAGGCGGCTCGTGTAGGGCGATGACACGATGCCGAGGAACAGCCAGAGCAGGGTATTGGGCAGCGCCTGGCTGAAGGGCGCCAAGTCGGCGATGACCCCGAAGGCCAAGCCGACGGTCAGCAGGCCGAGCCTCCAGATGTCCAGGTCCGCGTCGGCGTCCGGGTGGAGCCGGGGAGGGGCCCTACCGGGCTGCAGCCGTAGCCTCCACAGGTCCCGTACCCGCCATGGCAACAGGCCCCGGCGGGCAGCGCCGGCGATGGCGAGGAGCCACAGGATCAGGCCCGGGATGCCGAGCTCGGCGGCGTGGGACAGGAAGACGTTGTGGACCTCGATGCCGAGGCCGGAGATGGGGTAGCCCTTCTGCTGCACCATGTACTGGGGTGACACGTTGACGAAGTTTTCCCACCCGACCCCGAAGATCGGGTGCTCGGAGACGATCTTCAAGGCGGCCAGGTCGGTGTTTTGGCGGTCCCAGACCGGTGACTGGGCCTCGGTGCGGCCGATGACGTGGTTGCGGATGGACGGCGAGACAGCCAGCAGGGCGCCGACGGCCACGATCCCCGCAGCGAGGGTGGGCAGCAGGACGCGCCGGGTGCGCGGGTGCAGCAACATGCCGACGACGGCGCCGAGGAACCCGGCGATCCACACGCTGCGGGTGAGGGTGAAGAAGAGCGTGGCTATGTCGAGGCCGATAGTGAGGACCAGGAAGGCCCGTACCCGGCTGGAACGCCACGTTGTGAGACCGATGGCACAAGCGACGGCACCCACTATCACGCAGAAGCCGTCGCCGGTCGACTCCAGGATGGGACCGCGGGCTCGGCCGAACTGGATGCCGTTGTTGGGGTCGGCGATGTAGCTGGGCACCACCAGGCGGTAGACGTGAAGGCCCTCCATCACACCTGTGAAGCCGAGGTAGAAAGCCATCGCCGACAGGCCGACGAGCAGGATGCGGCGCTGGCGTGGCGTGCCGAAGAAGAGCGGTGCCGTCGTGAACATGACGAAGGGGACCAGGCCGAAGCGGTCGAGGAAGGCGTAGAAACCGAGGTGCCCGGTGATGGTGCCTGCGACGAGGCCGGAGGCGGCGCACCAGGCGGCAGCGCTGAGCAGCGCCAGGTGCAGCGGCCGCACCACCAGCTTCCTTTCGCTGGCGTAACGGGGCCCCTTGATCACGAGCGCGCCGAGGGCGAGTATGAGCGCCACCCGGTCGAGAGGGAGGGGGATGTTGGCCAGTTTCCAGTTGCCCGAGAACATCTCGAGCACGATGGCGACCACCATCAAGACCGTGGGCTCCAGCTTGCTCATCAGGTAGAGGGCCGCCAGGCCGATGACGGCCAACGACGCCAGCACCGCGATGCTGAAAGCGTCGGGATGGTTGAGGAGGTGGGTGAGGAAGTGGATCCTGCTCACGGCGCCTCGCCCTCGGTCCGCCCGGGCGCCCGGCTCAAGCGGCGCTGTAGCGGGCGGCCTTGCGGCCCCGGCGGGTATCGATCAGCGAGGCCAGGGCCAGGCCGAGGACGAGGCCGCCCACTGCACCGGCCAGGCCACCGGCCTCGGTGTAGGACTTGCGGTTGCTGCCGGAACTGGTGGCGCTGCCCACCTTCTGCACCATCTCCTGCTGGATGGCCAGGGGCGGCACGGCCGCGTTGTACTGGTTGAGGTACACGTTGGCCTTGGCCTTGGCTATGTCCGCCCTTGTCTGCCAGGTGGAAATCCTCTGGTTGAGCGCTTGCTCCCTGCCCGCCGCACTGGGCCCGGGAGCCTTGCTGCCGAGCGCACCGACCAAGCTGTTGAGCTGCGCCTGGTAGAGGTTGACCTCGGACTGGGCGGCCTCGTAGGCGGCGTCGGCGGTCTTGTAGTTGCTGATGATCGGGTTGAGCTCGGCCTGGGTGTCGTTGGTCGCCTGGATGACCACGTTGGTGAGGGCAGTGGCACCGGCGTTGGCGAGCCGCAGGGCCTGAGCCTGGCTCGAGGCGCTCCCCGTGACATCTATCACCGACGAGTTGGGCACCGGCGAGGCGTTGAGCGTGCCTCCGAGGGAGTTGCTGTGCATCAATGACTCGGTCTGGTCGATCACGCTCGAGTTCGTCACCAGGCGGGCATAGTCGCTCGCCAGGCCCTGCACGGCAGCGGCAAGGCCGGGCACCTGCTGCTCGGCCAGGCCAGAAGTGCGCCCGACCACCAGCTGGGCGTCGGCGTTGTAGGTCGGCGGGTGCTCGTAACCGATGCCGGCGCCCAGTACCAGGCCGAGCACGGCCAGCAGGACGACGATGACCGGGTGTGCCAGGGCCGAACGGCCGATCGATTGGTAACCCTCGTCGGCAGGGGCGTACAAGGTGTCCCCGCGCTCTGTTTGTTGGACCTGGCCCGCCGCGACCGTTGGCCGGGTGGGGGCGTCCTTGCTGGCGGGTTCGACGTTGACGTAGGACCTCAATGCGACTCCTAGCTAGGGCGACCGGTGAAAAATGGACCGCTGCTGACAGTTTGCCGGGCGCGGACGGAGTTGTGGCTGCAACGGCGAGCGTTGCCTCTCCTCCCGCGGGTCTAGCCCGACTCTACCCCTGACCGTGTACGACAAACGCGCGCTGCGTGGGACTTCGCTTCGCCTATTGCCCGTGGCGCGCCAAACGTGTTCGCAGTAGCGCGCCCCGCGTTCTGCATGGCGGTGAGGGGCGGCAGCGGCTGTACCATCGGTCGTCGTGCCGACCGACCTTCCCGAGCCGGACACCGGCGAGATGAGGGTGCTCCCGCCGCCTCCACCCGTCGGCAGAGGTGCCGGGCCCGCCGGAGCGGAGGCACTGCCCGGTGCCGACGACGCGGCCGCGGCAGTCCGCACGGCCGTAGCCGACGAGGTTGCCGCGGCCGGGCAGGCGGCGTCCCTACCCGGTCCGGAGCAGGCCGCCGGCCCCGCGCCGGGACCGGGCACAGGCGCAGACAAGGTTGTGGCGCACCACCGAGGGTGGCGTGTCGTCGCGAAGAATTTCAGCTGGATAACAGCTTCGCAGTTCATAACAGCAGCCGGGAACCTGGTCCTGACCCCTTTCGTCATCCACGGCCTGGGGGTGGAGCGCTACGGCCTGTACATCCTGGCCGGTACCATCACCTCCTACATCGGCAGCTTCAACGGGGGCCTGCTCGGGGCTGCCGGCCGCTATTTCCCCGTCTATGCCGGGGCCGACGACCGCGAGGCGACCACGCGCCTGCTCTTCACCTTCGGCCTCATGGTCCTGGTGCTCGGGACGCTCGTGAGCGGCATCGACTGGCTGATCTCGCCCCTCATCG
>JAJZIY010000008.1 GCA_021828475.1 Actinomycetes bacterium | reverse complement strand
GTCGCCTCCCTCATCGGCATCGTGCCCGTGGTCGTGCTGTTCGCGGCCATAGAGCGCTATCTCGTAGGTGGCCTGACGGCCGGGAGCGTGAAGTAGCCACGCCGGCGTCGTGCCCCGGGCGCGTGCTGTGCTGAGCCTGCGCGGGCGGTCGGGCGTCACCGGCCGGCCCGTCCGGTTGCAGGTAGACGCCGGGCACATTACGGCCCTGGACGAGGTCGACGACGGCCCGCCCCTGTGGTTGCTGCCGGGGTTGGTGGACATCCAGGTCAACGGTTACGCCGGTGCTGATGTCAACGGAGCCGACGTGCAGGCTTCGACCATCGTGTCGATGGTCGAAGCCCTGTGGGCCAGGGGCACCACCACCGTGTTCCCGACGGTGGTGACGGGCTCGCAGCAGGCCATGCAACGCTCCCTCCGTGCCGTGGCCCGAGCGCGCGCCGTCTCGCCCCTCGTGGCTCACTCCATCCCCAGGGTGCATGTCGAAGGCCCGTGCATATCGGCGGAGGACGGCCCTCGCGGTGCCCATGCGCCCGAGCACATCCGGCCACCATCGCCCGAGGAGTTCGGTGACTGGCAGGAGGCGTGCGAGCACATCGTCGGCGTGGTGACCCTCGCCCCCGAGCTCCGGGGTGCCCTCTCCTACATCGGCCAACTGGCCCGGCTCGGGGTGGTCGTCGCGATCGGGCACACCGCCGCCCGCCCTGACGAGATAAGGGCAGCTGTCGAAGCAGGGGCCACCTTGTCCACCCACCTGGGCAACGGCTCGCATGCGATGCTGGCGCGCCTCGACAACTACGTGTGGGAGCAACTGGGCGAGGACCGCCTGTGGGCCAGTTTCATCTTCGACGGGCACCACCTCCCGCCCCCGGTCATGAGGAGCATGGTCCGCGCCAAAGGCGTGGAACGGTCGGTGCTGGTCAGTGACGCCGTCTCCCTGGCCGGTGCCGCTCCCGGTACCTACAGCTCTGCGGTGGGCGGGACGGTCCAGTTGCACAGGGACGGCAGGCTCGAGGTGCTCGGCACGGGTTACCTCGCCGGCTCGACGTCGGACCTGCTGGCAGGCGTGGGCAACGCCGTACGCATGGCGGGACTGGACCTCGCTACCGCGCTGAGGCTGGCGACCGCCAACCCGGCGCGCCTGACAGGGCTGGACGGGCACGGAGCGCGTGGGTTTCTCGAACCCGGGGCCAGTGCCGACGTGGCCGTGGTCAGTTGGCCATCCGAGGGCGCTGCACCGGTCGTCGTAGCCACCCTGGTTGCCGGTCGGGTCGTCTACCGGGACGAGACTGCCGCCGACCTGGCGGCGTGCCTGGGATGACCCGGGTGGCCGGGTAAGCGCGTGCCCTCAGAGCCGAGAACCGCTGGCTGCTCCGCGACGGGTTGTAACGTGAGTGGCCCAGTGAACAAAGTGGACCGGTTCAACCGCATCCTGGAGGAACTGGGTCGCGACGGCTCCACCACCGTCGAGGGCTTGGCGCACCTGCTGGAGGTTTCGCCGGCCACCGTGCGCCGGGACCTGCAGGAGCTCGAAGACCACCGTCTCCTTGCCAGGACGCACGGCGGGGCGGTGGCTCACGGCCTCAGCTACGAGTTGCCCATCCGCTACAGGACGACGCGCTCCGAGGAGAAGCGACGGATTGGCGCCGCAGCGGCGAAGCTGGTGCCGCCCGGTTCCGTCGTCGGGGTCACTGGGGGCACGACGACAACCGAGGCGGCCCGCTCGCTCACGGGCCCCGACCTCACCATCGTGACCAACGCCCTCAACATCGCCGCCGAGCTGGCGGTGAGGCCGGACCTGCGCCTGGTGGTCACCGGTGGTGTGGCCCGCGCTGCGTCCTTCGAGCTCGTCGGGCCGATAGCGGAGCAGATGCTGGAGCACTACAACATCGATGTCGCGTTGCTCGGGGCGGACGGCGTCGACGTGAGGGCGGGAGCCAGCACTCACGACGACATCGAAGCCCGCTGCAATTTCGTCCTGGCGGAGAGGTCTCAGCGGCGCCTCCTGCTTGTCGACAGCTCCAAGCTGGGCCGTGTCGCCTTCGCCCGGATATGTGGTCTGGACAGTATCGACGTCCTCATCACTGACACGGGGGCGGACCCCGGGCAGGTCGAGGACTTCAAACGGGCGGGCGTCGAGGTGCAGCTGGTGTAGGCCGTCGCCACCCAGCGCAGGCCGAGGGTTGGGGTTACGGCTGTGGGGGCGGCGCAGGCCGGCCCCACAGGGTCGGGCTGACGGTTTTGTGCGGGCACGGTGGCCGGCCTGCCACTTGCTAACGGCGGGCCGGTGGGAGGTCGAAGCCCTCGGGCATTTCGCTGCGTTGCCAGTCCATCAGCCTCTCGGCCTGGGTGCAGGCGAAGCGGTCCGTCATGCCTGCGACATAGGCGACGACCGCCCTGACCGTGCCGGTGCCCGTCTCGGTGCCCGCCTCGGTCCTGACCCGCTCGGGGAGATGGTCCGGCCGGGCCAGATAGTGCTCGACCAACGCGCGCAACATTCGGTGCACCGTCCTTGACTGCGCGACCGACTCCGGGCGCAGGTAGATGCGCTCGTAGTTCCAGTTGCGCAGGGCGGAGAGCGCCTCGGCGGCGTCGGTGCTCATCCCGATGCCCCCGGTCCGCTGGCTGGTGGCGATGACGTCCCCGATGAGAGTGCCGAGCTGGCGGGACCGGGCCTGTCCAAGGCGCTCGGTTACGACGGCGGGCAGATCCGCCAGGTCGACGATGCCGGCACGGGCAGCGTCCTCGGCGTCGTGGGTAGCGTAGGCCAGCCGGTCGGAGATGGCCGTCACCTCGCCCTCGGGCGTGGCGGGGGCCGGCCGGGACCAGCTGTGGTTGCGTATCCCGTCGCTGACCTCGGCTGTCAGGTTGAGCTCCGCCAGGGTGATGTCGGCGCCCCAGGGGGCATGGTCGAAGCCTCCGGGCACGAGAGGGTCGAGGGCGTCCTCGCTGGCGTGGCCGAACGGGCCGTGGCCGCAGTCATGTCCGAGCGCGATGGCCTCCGCCAGGGCGGCGTTGAGCCGGAGGGCCTGGGCGATGGCCCTGGCGACCTGGGCGACCTCCAAAGCATGGGTCAGCCTGGTGCGCTGGTGGTCGTCGGGGAAGATGAAGACCTGCGTCTTGCCCGCCAGGCGCCGGAAGGCCGTGGACTTGTGGAGGATGCGGTCCCGGTCACGCTCGAAACAGGTTCGCCATGCGTCGGGCTCCTCGGGCCGCCGGCGACGGCCGGCACCATGGGCCCTGGTGGCCCCGGGTGCCATCCAGGCGGCCTCCACCTCCTCACGGGCCGTACGGCCGTAGACCTCCACCGCCCCGATCCAGAGGCCCGGCCCCGGGTGAGCTTGGCGAACTCCGTCCACTTCCGCCTCGTGGCCGTCCATGGTCCCTGCCCAGCGGTTGGCGCGAGCCGTCAAGCACGGGGGTGAGCCGCCGGGGGCGCCGCCGCCGCCCGCTCCCCGCGTCCCCTCCGTACCCTCCGGGAGTTGTCCGCCGAGCCCAACCTGCACGCCGTCTACGGTAGTGAACGGCAGTGACCGTAACATGGCCGCACCAGGCCACGATCAGGGAGAAGAGCGAGTGGACGTCCGCATCGGGATTTCGCAGGCCCCCCGGGAGATCGAAGTCGAGCTGGCCGACGGTATCGGCGCTGACAAGCTCTCAGAGCAGGTGGAGGCTGCGGTGACCAAGGGCACGGGCATGCTCTGGTTGACGGACAAGCGGGGGCGCCGCGTCGGCGTGCCCGCTGCCAAGCTTGCCTACATCGAGCTCGACACCGGGGCGGAGACCCGCCGGGTCGGTTTCGGCGCGGCCGTCTGACCGGCAGGGCCGGGCTGACGCCGTGGGCGACCTGCTGGACCGCCGGCTGCTCTTCGTCACCGGGAAGGGTGGCGTAGGCAAGACCACCATCAGCGCCGGCCTGGCCATGCTCGCAGCAGCGCGCGGCAAGCGCACGCTGGTCTGCGAGGTCGATGCCAAGGGTGACCTGGCATCGAGCTTCGAGGCCCCCCCGACGCGCTTCGACGAGAGCCAGGTCGCCCCCAACCTGTGGGCTATGTCGATGGACTCCGAGGCGTCGCTGCGCCAGTACCTGTCGTTGCAGCTGAGGCTGCCAAGGGCCGCAGGCATCGGCCTGGTGGCCCGGATGTTCGACTTCGTGGCCTCGGCCGCCCCGGGGGTCCGCGAGATCGTCACGGTCGGCAAGCTCTGCTGGGAGGTCCGCGAGCGCCACTACGACCTCGTGGTGGTGGACGCGGTCGCCAGCGGGCACATCGTTGGCCAACTGGCCGCGCCGCAGGCCATCAACAGCCTGGTCCAGGTGGGCCTGGTACGCCAGCAGACGGGCTGGATGCTGGACATCCTGTCGGACCCTGCCCGGACCGGCGCGCTGATCGTGTCGACGCCGGAGGAGATGCCCGTGACCGAGACGATAGAGCTGGTGGGCCGGTTGCGGTCAGAGACCACGGTCGACCTGGCGGGTGTGGTGGTCAACAGGGTCCTGCCCGAGTTGTTCGGTACCCGGGAGGAGCAGGCCTTCGAGGCGCTGAGCGGCGGCGAGGCCACGGCGTTCCTCAGCCGGGCCATGGGCGGCGACGCAGTGCCCCTGCTCGACGCGGCCAGGCTGATGGTGCGCACGAGGCGCTCGCGCGCCGAGCACCTGGAGCGGCTGCGAGACGCTCTCGGCGGGCCCGCCGGCGCCGTCGTCCCGTTGCTCTACGTCCCCTACCTGTTCCTGCGCTCCCACGGGATGCGTTCGACGCGCCAGGTGGCGGCCGCCCTGGCGGCGGAGCTCGAAAGTTGACCGCCACGGTTGCCGACGGGCGAGCACTCGAGGCGTTGGTGGCCTCCAGGGAGATCCTCGTCGTCTGCGGCCCGGGCGGTGTGGGCAAGACCAGCGTCGCCGCCTCGATAGCCGCCATGGCCGCCTGCCACGAGGGGGGCAGGGTGCTGGTGCTCACGGTGGACCCGGCGCGCAGACTGGCCCAGGCGCTGGGCCTGGCTTCGGCCTCTGGCCGGGCGCAGAGGGTGCCCCCCGAGGCCTTCGCCGAGGCGGGCGCCGCACCGCACGGAGAGCTGTGGGCGGAGATGCTCGACACCAAGCAGAGCTGGGACCGCCTGGTGCGAAGGCATGCGCCGGATCCGCACACTGCCCGACGCATCCTCGACAACCCCCTCTACCAGAACATCTCGGGACGCTTCGTCCAGAGCCACGACTACATCGCGGTGGAGAGGCTCCACGAGCTCCACTCGGAGGGCAACTACGACCTCATCGTGGTGGACACCCCGCCGACCCGCAACGCCGTCGACTTCCTGCTTGCTCCCCAGCGCATGGCGGAGTTCTTCAGCTCGCGCCTGCTGCGACTGCTCACGGTGCCCTACCGCAGCCGGTTCGTGGACGTGGCGGCCAAGCCCTTCTACTACGTGGCCGACCGGGTGCTGGGGTCGCAGTTCCTGGAGGACATCGCAGAGTTCTTCATCCTCTTCCAGACCCTCTCGGACGGTTTCGTTGCCCGTGCCCGTGAGGTCGAGCGCCTGCTGTCCGACCGCCGCACCAGCTTCCTCGTCGTCAGCACCCTCGAGACGGTACCCGTGCGCGAGGCCGAGGCCTTCATGGCCATGCTTCCCGCCAAGAGGCTCCAGCTCGGAGGTGTCGTCCTCAACAAGGTCCTCCCCTCCTACCTGATGCAGCCCCATCTGGGCGAGCGGGCGGAACGGCTGTGCGACGAGGCCGCCGTGCTGGCGGCCCGCATGTGCGCCGATGGCGGCCCCATGGCGGACCACGACCCCGTGATCGTCGAGAGGGTGCTCGCCGAGCTCGGGGCAAACTTCAATAACATCGCCGTCGTGGCCAGGCGAGAAGCAGGACAACGTACCGAGCTGGCGAGGCACGCCGCGATAATGGCGAGCGTGCCCGAGCTCGACGACGACGTCCACGACCTCGCCGGCGTCCTCCGCCTCGGCCGCCACGTCTGGTCCGGGGGAGCGCAGTAGCCGGTGGCCACCCTCTCGGAGTTGCTGCGGGACCGCTCTCCTGTTCCCGACAAGGTCGTCGACCATCTCCAGCGCCTGATCGGCTCGTGGAGCATACTGTCGGACCTCTCGTTCTCGGACCTGCTGCTTTTCGTGCCGGCGCACGGTGACGGCCGCCGTTTCCTCGTCGTGGGCCAGGTGAGGCCCACGACGAGCCAGACCCTGCACCTGGAGGATCTCCTGGGCCTGGAGGTCGGAGAAGAGGTCCGGCCCCTGCTCTCGCGGGCTTGGAGCCTGGGCAGTGTCGTCGAGGGTGAGATGCCCGTGGCGGCGAGGGGTGAGACCGCCAGGGTGGTGTGCATCCCTGTACGCCTCGACGGCGAGGTGGTGGCGGTGATGACCAGGGAAGCGCCCCTCGTGGTCGGGCGGCGCCCGGGGGAGCTCGAACGGGTCTACGTGAGCGTGTTCGACCGCATGGCCCGCATGGTGACAGCCGGCGAGTTCCCTTTCCCGGTCGACGAGCCCCTCTCCAGCGAAGCCCCACGGGTGGGGGACGGGGTGATGACCCTCGACGGGTCGGCTCGGGTCGAGTTCGCCTCTCCCAACGCCGTGAACGCCATGCACCGGCTCGGCATCTACCGGGGGGTGCTGGGCGCCAGCCTCGACGAGCTGGGCTTGGAGGACTCCCCCGTGCCGGCAGCATTTGCCGAGCGGGTGCCGCACTCGGAGGAGCTCGAGCTCGGTGAAGTGGCGGTCTTCATCCGTTGCATCCCGCTGATCGACCAGTCACGCGTCGTCGGCGCTCTGGTCCTGGTCCGCGACGTCACCGATATCAGGCGGCGGGACCGGCTGCTGCTCGGCAAGGACGTCGCCATCCGCGAAGTCCATCACCGTGTGAAGAACAACCTGCAGACGATCTCCTCGCTCCTGCGCCTTCAGGCACGCCGCCTCCCGCGCGGCGACGCACGTCACGCCTTGGAGGAGGCCGAACGCCGGGTGCGCAGCATTGCCGTTGTCCACGAGATCCTGTCGCGGGACACGACCGACGAGGTGGATTTCAACGAGATCCTGCCGTCGCTTGCGCGCATGGCGGAAGACCTGTCCAGCACGGCGGCACCTGTGCACGTGACCTGGTCGGGTGAGCCGGGGGAGATGGGCGCCCAAGTGGCGACGCCGCTCGCCGTGGCGCTCAACGAGCTCCTGCAGAACGCCGTCGAGCATGCCTTCGTCGCACCCGACTACCTGGGCGGTGGCCGGCGTGCCGAGGTCCATCTGGCGTTCGACCGCCGGGGCGACGACCTCCACGTCGAGGTGAGGGACAACGGGATCGGCCTACCGGAGGGCTTCTGTGTGGACGAGACCCCGAGCCTCGGTCTGTCGATCGTGAGGGGCCTGGTCAACAGCCAGCTCGGTGGCCACATCCGTATGCACGAGGACAACGGGACAGTCGTCAACCTGGTGGTGCGCGCCAGCCACTCCGACCGCGACGACCTGGCTCGCATCTGAGCTGCGCAGCTGCGCACCGAAGTCGGGGTGGCGGGACAAGGGCCCACCAGGCGGTGCGGCGGGCCGCAGCAACGGCCCTGTGCCCGGGTAGCGGTCCCGGGGCCTCGGCCAGGAGCCGGGCGGCCCTCAGCCGGCGCGGCGTTGGCGGGCGAGCCAGACCTTGCGCAGCTTGCGACGCTCCTCCTCGGTGGTCCCGCCCCATATACCGGACTCCTGGTTGGTCGCCAGGGCGAACTCCAGGCAGCTGCTACGGGCGTCACAGGTGTCGCATACCGCCTTGGCGTCGACGATCTGCTCGACGGCCGGCCCGGTGCTGCCCACGGGGAAGAACAGGTCCGGGTCCGTGTCCCGGCACGCCGCTCGCTCTCGCCAGTCCTCTACGTCCCACTCGATGGTCCGGGTCCAAGTCAGGGCCACTAAGTCATCCTCCTGGCGAACCACAAGCATTCGACCGGGGCCTCGGTCCAGCAACAGGGCTGCTGCTTGTGAAAGTCTTCACGTGTCAGCGGTACGAACCACAACAGGGTGGAAGTCGTGCGTAGAGGCAGTATAGCCCCCACCTGTCGGTGCGCAAGGGGCATCTTGCGCGTTCCGTCCGGCTGATGCACCTGGCAGCGAATGCGATGTGGCGCAATTCACACAATAACCTGCCGACGACGCGCTCGACGTCCTGGCAGACGATTAGCGGTCGACGCCGGGGCGAGACGGCACTGGCGCTGGGCGCACGAGCGCGAGTGCCCGGTCGTGCCAGCTGAACACGATTTGGCACGACTCGCCCACGTAATCGCCGTCGAGCTGGTAGGGCACCGGCCGGCCCGATCTGATGCAGAGCCCCGGAAGTTCGCGCCAAGCGCGTACGTGCGGGCTGCTCCGGTCCTCCAGTCCGTGACCGAGGGCGTGGCGTACCACTCTGGCCAGGGTTGGCGCGCCGAGGTCGTCCATGGCCATGAGGCCGAGGGCCCCCTCGAGGGAGGTCCCTGCGAGGACTTGTACCGGCCGGCGCCCGAAGAACGTATATGGCGCCGTGTTCAGGCAAATAGCGAACCGGGCGCGGTGGTTTTGGCCGTCCGGCAGTTCGACGTCGAGCTCACCGGCGTGAGCCCCGTAGTCACCCAGCAGTGTCACGAGGGCGGCTGCTACGAATACAGCCGGTCCGGCGTAGCGTTTGAGCCGCGCCATCTTTTCCACCCGGGCCACCACGGCGGCGTCGAAGCCGACACCGGCGTGCAAAAGGAAGTACCGGGAATTCGCTTGGCCCAGCCCCACCCGCCCTGCAGGGGCCCCCAGGCATTCGAGCAGCTGGGTGGTCGCCTCGAGCGGGTCGTTGGCCATGCCGATGCTCCGGGCGAACACGTTGGTCGAGCCCCCTGGGAGCACGGCGAGGGCGGTGGGTGAGCCTGCGAGGCCGTTGGCCGCCTCGTTGAGGGTGCCGTCACCCCCCAGGACCACTACGGCGTCTACCGCCGCCGCCGCCGCGCCCTGAGCTATGCGAGCCGCGTGACCTCGGCGGTTTGTCTCGCGCAGGACAACTTCGTGCTGGGCGGACAGCGCCTTTTGTATGACGACCCGGACCCGGGGGGTCACCGAGGAGGCGGAAGTGTTGACCAGCAGCACCAGCCGCATCAGCGGGCAGGCGCCTCCGCGGCGGAACGCAGCTGGGCGACGCTGCGCGCCAGCAGGCGTGAGACGTGCATCTGGGATATGCCCAGCCTGGTGGCGATCTCCGACTGGGTCAGGCCCTCGAAGAAGCGCATGTGCAGGATCAAGCGCTCCCTCGGCGGCAGCTGGGCGAGCAGCGGCGACAGCGTCGCCCTGCTCTCGGCATCCTCCAGGGAGGGGTCCTCCTCGCCCAGCCGGGTCGCCAGCGTCTCGCCCTCGTCGTTGCCCGTCGGGGCGTCCAGAGAGGTCGAGCGGTACGCCTGCCCTGCCTCGAGCGCCTCGAGCACCTCCTCTTCGGAGACCTGGACCTCGGCGGCCAGTTCGGAGATCGTGGGGGACCGCCCCAGCTCCTGGCCGAGGGTGGCCACCACCTTGCCCAGCCTCAGGTAGAGCTCCTGCATACGCCGGGGGGCCCGGATGGCCCAGCCCTTGTCCCGGAAGTGCCGCTTCAGCTCCCCGACGATCGTATGGGTCGCGTACGTGGAGAACTCGACGCCCCTCTCGGGGTCGAAACGGTCCACGGCCTTGATGAGGCCGAGCGACGCCACCTGGACGAGGTCGTCCAGCGCCTCGCCCCTGTTGGCGAACCTCCTCGCCAGGTACTCGGCCAGGCCCAGGTGGGCGGCCACCAGTTGCTCTCGCAGCGACGGCTCGCGGCTGGCTGCATAGGCCACGAACTGCTCGCGCAACTCCTGGCGCCTGGTCGGTTCCAGGCTCACTGGGCGTCCCCCTGCGCCTCGCCGTAGTGCTCATCGCCATCGCCATCGCCATCGCCATCGCCATCGCCATCGCCATCGCCATCGCCATCGCCGGCTCCGGTTTCGCCACCTGGCTGGTGCAGCCGCTTGACCAGCTCGAAATGCGGTCCTTCGGCCCCGTCCTTCAGGAAGTGCTCGTCGACGAGCGCATCCAGGATGACCTCCGAGAGCTCGGACAGGTGTACCGGGGCGGGCGCCGGGAAGTGGCCTTCCCCGCGCACGGTGAGAGCGCTCTGCCCCAGCAGGAAACGCACCTCCAGCACCCCGTCGCGCCCCGTGCTGCCCGTCATGCCGAAGCAGATCTCGTCGATGGCCAGCCGCAGGTCCTCCACCTGGTCGAAGGTGAAGCCGAGGCGGCTGGCCAGGCCGGCCGCCGTGACCCTTGCCAGCCCCAGGAACTCGGGCTTGGCGGGGACAGCCAAGCGCACCTCGTCTTCATTGCTCACCCGACGTGGCTCCTCTCCCGGATCGCCTGCTCACTTCGGCCCCTGGGCGCTGCGTCGCAAGCCGTGCCGGCCCGCAGGCGTAGCGCCACGTTAGCCGGGGTAAGGCGTTTGCGCGGCAGCGCGGCCCGGGGGAGCGGCCCGGGCCGGCGCCGTGCGCTCTGTTCAGATCAGCGGCCAGGGGTACGGGAAGTCACCCGTCGGGGCCGGGTAACGCCGCCGCCGGCAGAGGCCCAGCGCCCGGTGGACGACGGCCCCCACCTCCTCCTCGGCCAGCAGCGCCTCGAGGCCGGGCGGGATCTCGCCCCTGCTCAAGGGGGTCAGGTCCTCGATGAGCTCAGGCTCGATGGCCTCGCCGGCGAAGTCCCATATGACTGTGCGCAGCTTGGGAGCGCGATGGAAGCAGACGCCGTGGTCGATGCCCCAGATGCGGCCGTCCGGCCCGAGCAGGCAGTGGCCCGCTTTGCGGTCGGCGTTGTTGGCGACCACGTCGAACAGCGCCATCCGGCGCAATGCGGCGTGCCGGTCCGGGTCCTCGAGGATCGTGAAGTAGTGCTGCTCGAAATCCGCCTCGACCCAGAGCTGCACCGAGCCCGCTCCGAGGGGGCCGCCAAGGCGGCTCACGGTCGGCGGTACGAGGCGCCATCCGAGGTGCTCGGACAGCTCGTAGGCAGCCACCTCCCGCCGCCAGAGCCCGGTTGGGAAGTCCCACAGCGGGCGCTCCCCCGCCTCGGGCTTGTACACGGCAAGCAGATCGGAGGCCCGGCGGTCCCCGCCAGAGCGGGGCCGGCCTGCGCCCACCTCGACCAGGTAAGTCCCGTTCGAGCTCCATGGCAGGCGACCGCGCAGGTGCAGCGGTGCGGTACGCAATCGTTCGCCCAGGACGGCTGTCGCACCATCGGGCTCGGTTCCGGGGCCCTCGGGAGGGACGTTCACGGCGCCGGTCGGAGCGCCGGGGGCGGCCTCACAGGGCCGGTGCGCGGTGCCCGTTCGTCTTCGGGCAGGAGTGGTCCTCGCCCAGGGGGTAACCGCAGAGCGGGCAGGGTGGGCGTCCGGCGTTGAGCAGTTCGCGACCTCTGCGCACCAGTCCGGCGGCCTGGGCCCGGGTGATCACCAGGCGGGCGACACCCGGTCCGTCCGGCTGGGGCCCCGAGAAGAGCTCCTCGAGGCGCGGCCCGATGCCTGGGGCGGCCTCCTCGCCACCGGTCCCCTCTGCCTCCTCGTCCCCCGGCAGCTCCCGCGCCACCATCACCACCCGGTCCCTGCCGGGGTCGTACGCGAGCTGGATGCTGCCGACCGCCCAATCGGCCTCCGCCGGTGGCTCGAGCTCGAGCTCGGCGTCGCCCGGCCCTTCGCCGGGGGCGGCGAGGTCGGCGAGGACCTCGCTGAGGCCGCCGGCGAGGAACAGCACCTGTGCCTTCTCCAGCTTCAGCGAGACGAGCTGTCCTGGGTCGCCCGCCTGGAGGTAGAACACCCGTTGCCCGGGTGGCCCGACCGCCCCGACGGTTGCCCGCGCCGGGTCCTGGAGGTCGAAAGAGCGGCTCAGTGGGTTCTCCTAGCAGCGCGCCCGGTCCGTGCGGAGGGGGTGGGTGGTGGGGGCGGTGGCGGTGGCAGCCAGTTGGCGAACATCACCGTCGGCCCGGTCGGACTGTAACTTATGGCGCTCACCGACGCCGGCCCCACCACCAGGCGCTGGAAGAGGTCCAGGTGCATGCCCATGGCGTCTGCCAGCACGGACTTGATCGGGTCGGCGTGCGAGACGGCCACGACGGTCTGTCCGACATGGCGCTCAAGCAGGGCCCGCACTGTGGCCACGACCCGGGCCTGCATGCCGGCCAGTGCCTCGCCCCCGGGGAAGCGGAACCCGCTCGGGTGGTGGAGGACGGACGGCCACTCCGCTTTGCGGGAGAGGTCTGCCAGCTTGGCTCCCGCCCATTCGCCGGTGTCGCAGTCGGCCAGCCCGGCCGCCTCGGTCACTTCGAGATGCAGAGCGGCGGCGACGACGGCAGCGGTCTCCTGCGCCCGCCGCATAGGGGACGCGTACACCGCCTGCAGCGGAGGTAGCGACGGGCGCCAGGCACTTACGTGCTCGCCTGCCCGCTCGGCCTGTTCGTGGCCCGTACCCGTCAGCGACGGGCCTGGGCCGGCCTCGGGCAGCTCCTTGCCCGTGGTCGGTGTGACGCCGTGGCGGACGAGCACCAGGACCGTGGGGGGCGGGGTCTTCTGTCTGATCGGCATTTCCCGCCAAAGTTAGCTCCCGTGTGCTGGTACCGGGGCCGGCGGTAGGGTCCTCGGCATGTCCGAAGGGGCCTTGATGCGCCTCGAGCGAGAGATAACCGGCTGTCGCCTGTGCCCCCGCTTGGTGCAATGGCGCGAGGAGGTGGCGGCGGTCAAACGGGCCGCGTTCGCCGACGAGGAGTACTGGGGCCGCCCGGTGCCTGCCTTCGGTGACAGCCGGGCCGGGCTGGTAGTGGTCGGGTTGGCGCCGGCGGCCCACGGTGGCAACCGGACGGGCCGGATGTTCACGGGCGACCGCTCGGGCGACTGGCTCTGGGCGGCGCTGTGGAAGGCGGGCCTGGCCAACCAGCCGGTGAGCCGGGACAGAGGGGACGGTCTGGAGGTGAGCGGCGTCTGGGTGACCGCCGTGGTGCGCTGCGCACCACCGGGGAACCGCCCGACCACCGAGGAGCGCGACACCTGCGTCCGCTACCTCGCCCGTGAGCTCGAGGTACTGGAGGATGCCCGTGCCTTCCTGGCGCTGGGGGGCTTCGCGTACGAGGCCCTGTGCCGCCTGACCCGTACCCGCCCCCGGCCGTCCTTCTCCCACGGGGCACAGGTGCGCCTGGCCGACGGCCGGTGGGTGGTCTGCTCCTATCACCCGAGCCAGCAGAACACCTTCACGGGCCGCTTGACCCGGGAGATGCTCGACGACGCGGTCGGCGCCGCGGTGGCGCTCGCCAACGAGGCGTGAAGCGGCCTCAGCTGCGCTGCACGAGCCTGCCGACCTCGGGCCCGCTCAATGGCAGGCTGAACCAGAAGACGGTCGTGCCGGCCTCTGCCCGCAAACCGATCTCGCCACCATGGGCGACGAGCAGCGCGCGGCACAGGTACAGACCGAGCCCGGTACCGAAGGAGGTGTCGGCCCGGGCGTAGGGCTCGAGCAGGGCCGCCGCCTCCCCGATGTCGAGCTCACGGCCCCGTACCGACGCCCGCACCAGTGCGTTGCCCTCCGTGCGGGAGATGTCCACCACGACCGGGCGGTCACCTGCCAACCGACAGGCGTGCTCGAGTACCCCGCCCACCGCCTGCTCCAGTCGCGACCCGTCGGCGACGACTTCGACGTCCTCACCCGGCGCCAGTTCGATGTTGGTGGCCCGGACGGAAGCCATGACCTCACGGACCAGCCGGCGCAACTCGACGACGGCGACCATGAGCCTCAACTGCCCCCTGGCGACCGCGCCTGCGTCGAGGGCGTCCCTGGCCACCCGCTCGAGGTGGGCCACCTGGCGGCGGATCGCCGCCAATGCCTCGGCTCTCACCTCGGCAGGGGCCTCGTCACCGGCGAGCAGGTCCGCCCAGCCCCGGATCACGGCCAGTGGGGTCCGGAACTCGTGGGCGATGAGAGTGAGGAAGCGGTCCCGGTTGCCCGGGTCGAGCGGCGCACCCCCGGCCAGGCGGGCCTCGCCCCCCTCGCAGAAGAGCTCGACCCATTCGAGTACGACCTGCGGGCTCACCCCCAGGCCCTGAGCGACCTGGGCGACGGAGGCCCCCCCCAGGACGGCAAGGGCCGCCTCGACCCGGCCGTCAGTGCTGGGCAACGACTGTCCCCCGGCCGGGACCGTGGTCCTGGGCGTCAGGAGCGCCGCTGCGGTCAGGCCGTGGGCGCAACGGCGCGTTCCCAGCCCGCCGGCAGGTAGGGGACCACGTCCCTGTCCCAGCTGAACGCCAGCGGCGTGGGGTAGTGGACGGGCCTCACCAGTAAGAAGGTGAAGGACTCCAGCCAGTTGCCCTGGGCCGGACCCGCATAGCCGGCACCGGCGACGCAGTCCGTGCAGCCGGTCCCCGCCCATTCACCCAGCAGCTCGTCGCGGTGCCCCCAGCAGCCCTGTGCAGTGGGGCTGGTGCAGGCGCCGTTCCAAGTCCTGCCGGCGCCGCCCCACCCGTCGTCGTAGAACCAGCCGAACACCGCCGCCGCCGCATTGACCGAGTCACCGGCCCAGGCGCCACCGAAGGCGTACGGGCCCCCGTTGGGTGGGGCCCAGACCCGGACCGCTCCGTAGCTCTGCTGGAAGGCGGGGTCACCACCCTGCCTGGCGGCGTCCGTGGCCTCGGCGCTCAGGTACGGCGACAGCCCGGCGAGGGGTGGGACGCCCCGTGACACGCGCTCGAGGTCGACGAGCACGAACAGCTGCCGGGTGGCGCTCAACCGGCCGTAGTCGCTGGGCAGCGTCAAGGGCCGCCGCTTCTCCGAAAGCTGGGCGGCATCGATGCTTTTCAGGTACAGGGCGGTGCACGCGGCCGAGGCGTCGTAGCCGAACGCGCCGGTGGGATGGCACGGCGAGGGGCAGGTCGTCCCCTTTGCACCGATGGCGCATTGCCCTGTGCTGTAGCCGAGCAGCGGCGGTGCCTGGTTGGCAGCCGGGTTGGCCAGAGCCGGTGCGGAGCCGGCCGGCATCGCGACCGAAGTGGTCGGCGCAGCCCGCCCGCCCGGGAGGGCACCGGCAGCGACCGGAGGGGCCGCCGCCAAGCCGAGACCGAGGACGACCACGAGGCTTGCAGCTGACGTTCCCCGATGCAGGTCACGTGCCACTCGCTCAATCGTAACAGTGCACCCCGGGCCGGTGCCCCGGCCGGCCCCGAACCGGCTATGCCCCCTCGCCGGCGTCCCTGTCGGCGGCCAGCGAGCAGAGAGCCCCCATGCCTACGGTCACGACGGCAACGGAGGGCCATGCCCCGATCCTTCTGGCCAGGGGGTGGGACACCCCCATGGCACCGGCGTACGCGCCGGACAGCAGAAGCGCCCGTGCCGCTCCCCGGCGTACCCAGCGGGGCAGGCACAGCAGGCCCGCCGCCGCCCATATCGACCCACCGAGCCGGCGATTGTTGGTGTAGCGGGCGGCGGCGAAACCGCCGACCAGACCGACAGCGCTCACAAGGGCGGTAGGCGGGCGAGACATGCGCTCACGATACCGGTGGCCCCGCCGGCAGCGGTAGGCCCACCGGGACCTCCGGGCCTACCGCGAACGGTGCCGGGGCGACAGAGTGGGACCAACCAAGCGGCCGGCGAGTGCTCGGCGTCCCGGGGGCGGGCAGGCGCGCTTCAGGTTACCTGGCGCCCGATGTACGGCTGGTCGAGATCACCTGCAGGTGCGTCGGGAACGACGATCGACGCCAAGGCCACTGGAAGCGGAGAGCCCAGAAGCTCTTCCACGGTGTAGCCCAGGAAAGGCGCGCCGCCGGCGCGCCGTACGCGAGCGCCGACCACCAGCAGGTCGATGCCGTGTTCCTGGACGTACTCGAGCAGCCCGCGGCTGACGGACAAGGCATGCTGTCGAGCGACACGGGGACGCACACCTGCCTTGCGGGCGCGGTCGAAGGCTTTGTCGAGAACACCGCCGGGTGCTTGCGCCGGGCTCGTCACCCGCTCTTGGGACAGAGCCATCGCTTCGTCCGGCACGACGTGGACGATGTGCAGGCGCGCTCCGTGGCGATGGGCGAGGCTCGATGCCAGCTCCTCGCCGGCGATCCCAGCAGTCGTCCCGGTGGTCGCGACCGCAATGTGGCGGGGGGCCGCCATGTGCTCACCACCTCCGAGACGGGGACGGATGACGACGCTCGGCAGCGGGCTGGCATTCAACAACTCGGCGGCTGCAGGTGGAAGGCCGTGCGCTGTAGGCGGGATGCCGATCCCCAGCACGCCGTACCCGAGGCAAGCCTCTTGGAGCGCCGCCTCGACAGGCGGGGTGGACGGCGCTGCGCGCCAACGGACGGGGCGCGCCACCTCGGCGAGCAGTTCTCCGTCGCGTCCGGGAGCGGACGAGAGGATGGTGAGCTCAGCCCCATCAGGCCAGGCCTGGTCGAACAGCGCCGCGGCAAAGCCAGGATTGGTACCTGGTAGGTCCGGAACGAGCAGCCGCTGCTCGCGCACGAGCACATGGCTTTCCACCCGCTCCTCGTGGGCCAGGCGATGTCGCTCGTCTTCGCTGCCTTCCCACTCGCCCACCAGTCGCCGAAGCGTCGGCGCAACGAGGACGGAGGAGGCGATCGACACGAGCAGTACCGCCGTGTACGCGAACTCCGATAGGAGCCCCAGTCGCAGGCCGGCAGTCGCGATGATCACCTGCAACGCGCCGCGTCCGTTCAAGAGGATCATGAGCGCCCTGCTCTCTCCCCAGCGCAGCCTCGCCCAGCCTCCGGCGATGCCGGTACCGATGGCCTTGCTCACCACGGCGACGACGAAGAGGCCCATGACAACCGCGACCCGGTGCCACGAGGAAATGGCCTTCAGGTCGATGAGCAGCCCGGCGCTTGCGAAGTACAAGGGAGCGAACACGGCGTCCGACGAAGAGCGAAGGCGGGCAAGCACATCACCGTGTTGGAACCGCGAACGGCCGAGGAGGACGCCGGCAGAGAACGCGCCCAGAGCGGCTTCCACGCCAACCGCTTGCATTGCTGCCGCTGCGCCAAAGGCCACACCGAAAGCCACGGCAAGCGAACCCGTGACATTCGGCCCTGCGTGGCGGATCCTTGCCAACAAGAAGTCGACGCACCGCTGGCCGAACACGAAGATCAAGGCGACCAGCCCCACCAGCCCTGCGATCGCGCGGCCGACGACTGCCGTTGCGCCGCTTGTCGCCGCAGCGCCGACGACGGCGAGGAGGAGCAGGCCGTACACGTCGTTCGCCGCAGCCGCAGCCAGTGCCAACTGACCCACATCTCGGCGTGAGATCCTCAACTCGTCGACGAGCCGCGCAATGATCGGGAGCGAGGAGACGCCCAGTGCTCCACCGGTCAGGATGGCGCCGGCCAAACGGTGGCCGGCCACGGGCGAGGGGCCGAAGGCGTACACGGCGGCCGAGCCGGCGATGAGCGGGAGCACGATGCTGCTAGCGGTGACGCCGACGGCGCGACGGCCGAGCCGGCGGATCAGCGCCACGTCGGTCTCGGTTCCAAGCGAAACGAGCACCATCAACAACGAGAACTCGACGACCGCCCCGAGAAGCTGGGACTTGCCGTGGCCCGGGAGGAGGAACGACGCAAGCTCGGGCCACGCCGCCCCCAGACCAGATTGCCCGAGCACCAAGCCGGCGAGGAGGTAACCTACAACCGAGGGTTGCCGGAGGCGCCGGGCGCTCCAGGCGAGCAGGTGGGCACCGATGAAAAGGAGCGCCAGCGAACCGACCAGTTGTAGCGTTTGGCCGTTCGAGAGGGCCAGATGTCCCACGGACGGACCTTAGCCTCGGAGCACCGGTAGCGGCATGAACCGAGGTCCAGGCATCCGCTGTAAATGCCCCCCATTGCTGGAAGAATTGCGGTTACTCATGCCATGGTCCTCGTCCAGGAAAAGGCGCTCCCGTGTGCAGCCGGTACCGCGCTGCATCGACCACGCCGCTGTGCTCCGTGGCGGACCGACGGCCAGGTCGCTTCGACCATCGAAGAGGTGCACGAGTGGGCTCGGTGGCGGTCGCTGGCCGGGTTGTCGCGTACAGCCTGACATACCGGGCCAGGTGGAGCTGCGTCCCGACTACCCATTGATGACGCCCCGCCTGCGCTTGCGGCCGCTGTCGGCCACTGACACCGAGGATCTGGTGGCCTACCGGTCCCTGGATATGATCGCCAGGGTGGACGCACGCAACGAGGCCTCTCTGCGGCTCGGGGAGCGTCTGGGGATGCGCCGTGAGGCGCGTCTGGTCAGCAACGAGTGGTTCAAGGGCGCCTGGAGCGACGAGGTCGACCTCGCCGTGCTGGACTGCGAGTGGGCCGTCCAGCACGCCGTCCAGCACGCCGCAGGCCAGCGCCCGTGTTCGTGGCTACTGGCCTCCCCCTCCCTGGCGATGCCCCGATAGCGGATCCGCTACTGCGGCGAGGTCAGCGCGCGTGTGACTGCTCGAGCTGCGAGGACGTCTGTCCACCAGCCGGTCCCGGCGGCCACCTCCAGCACCCGCTTGCAGGCGAGCACCGACCCGGCGATGTCGTCGCGAAGGATGGTCAGGTCCGCCTGCCGCTCCGGTTTGGCGTACACCTGGTCGTACCCGGTCGCCCGTGACGGCCGTTGCAGCCCGCGCGAGACCGATGGGACTGTGGCCTGTTTGTGGCCTGTGGCTGGCTCCCCGGTCGCCGGAAACGCGCAGAGGGAGTCGTTCACCCCCTCTGACCAGCCAATCCTTGCGTGCCCCGGGGGGAGCCGTACCAGTCCTCCGGCGGGTGGTACTGCTGAGCCGGCGGCTGGAGCTGGCCTGATCACCGCGGCGGGGCGGCCATGCGGTGGCGGCTACCGTCGCGAGGCGATGACCAGCGAGCATTCGCCATGAGTCCACGTGCGCCACGACCAGACCCTGACGACCTAGACGTGCTTATCGCGAGGTTCGACGCCGAGGACCTCCGTGGGATCGTCGGCAAGGCCGCCGAGCGCCACGAGGACGTCGCTCGGGCGGTCCGCCTGGCGGCAACCCGGGGGTCCGGGGGATCTCTCCCAGCTGAAGGCGGAGATCGACCGCGGGCTGCGGACGAACCGGTACCTCGGCTACCGGGAGAGCGGCGGCTGGGCGATGCAGGCGAGGCCCGTCGTGGAGGCGATCGGCGAGGCGGTCGACTCGTCGCCAACGGCCGAGCTGGTGCTGCTGGTCGAGCGGGCGATCGGCCACGTCGTGAAGGTGATCCTCGAGGCGGACGACTCCGACGGGCTGATCGGCGACCTGGCGCGTGAGCTGCTCGACCTGCATGCCCGGGCGTGCGACGCTGGGAGCGCAGATCCGATCAAGCTGGCCCGCTGGATGGTCCGGTTCCGCTTCGACGACCAGGACTTCTTCGAGGTGGACCCGGTCCGCTACGCCGGCGCCTTGGGCGAGCTCGGCCTCGCGGCGTACCGCCGCGAGGTGACCAAGCGCGTCGAAGCAGGCGGTGGTGACTCGTTTGCCGCCACCTACGCCCAGGAGCGTCTGGCCGTCCTCGACGGCGACGCGGAGGCCCTCGTCGGGCTGCTGGGCGGTGACCTGAGCCGGCCGCACCAGTTCATCAGGGTTACCGAGGCCATGGCGGAGCTGGGCCGCGACGACGATGTCCTGTCCTGGGCCACTCGCGGCATCGCCGAGTCGGCCGGCTGGCAGGTCGCCCAGCTCTACGACCTCGCCGCCGGGGCCCACACCCGCCGGGGAGAGGACCAGGAGGTGCTCCGGCTGCGTCGCGATCAGCACCAGCGGATGCCCTCGTCGTCGACGTACGGCCTCCTGCGCTCCGCAGCCGAGGCCGGTGGGGTGTGGCCGGCCGAGCGCCCGGCGGCCCGAGAGGTGCTGGCGGAGCACGACCCTGGTGGCCTGGTCGATGTGCTGCTTGCCGACGGCGAGCCCGAGGCTGCCTGGCAGGTCCCCGGAGCCCGTCCCGGCTGGGATCCGGGTCCGCAGCGGTGGGTGCGCTTGGCCGAGGCCCGAGAAGCGTCTGCGCCCGGCGACGCGCTCGACGTCTACCTGCGCCTGGCCGACCTCCAGCTCGAGACGACCGGAAAGGCGGCGTACGTGCGAGCGGTGGCGATCCTGAAGAAGGCGGCACAGGCGGCGCAGGCGGCGGACCGCCAGGGCGAGCTCGCCGCGCACCTGACGGCGTTGCGGGAGACCCACCGGCGGCGGCCGACGTTCTACGCGAGGACCTCGTGAGGCCATGGTCCCCCGTCAGGTTGTGGACCCACGATCCAATGACCTGGCAAGCGCCACATCGGCCTGCAGCGGGGTCTGGAAGGCGCCATGTCACGCACGCCGGCCGCCGACGCGCCTACGGTAGTGGTGCTCGCTGTCGCAGCGAGCGGCGCGATGCATCGCTTGCGGCAGACGGTCGCGTCCCCCTGGCCCAGCCGCCGAAGGTCCGCATGCCACGCGACGACAAGCTGCCAGGCAAGGCAACGTGGGCAGGCCGCCGTAGGCCCATGACCCGTCGGTCGGGATTCTCGGCCAGCAGTGCGGTCGAGATGCAGTTCGATGAGGTCAATGGGTACTACCTAAAGGACGGCCAAGAGCTGCGCTACGAGTTCAGCTTCCCTGGGTCCGAGCCTGGTGACCGACTGGGCTTCGGAGGGTGGTTCACGACTGGTGGCGATGTCGCGATCAGCCTCGAGGGGGATCTTCCTCGGAGCGTCCTGCTGCAGAACGCGGTAATGCCGAACTGGGGCAAGGTTGGCAGCCAGTGGCTGGCACCGGATGCCGGTCAAGGCACCATCCGCCTCATCTTCCGAGCAGAAGGTCCGACCCATGTGGCCACCTTCGACATGCTTTGCGGGCGAGTCGAGCATGAGTATCTCGACGATGCTCGCCCCGCTCTGCTGCCCAATATGTGGCGTTTTGCACCCGAAGCCAACTTCTATCCTCCCGACGGACAGGGCATCGTCCGGGTCGGCGATGAAGGGTTGGCAGTGGTACATCGTGCAGCGATGATCTCTTTGAAGTCCTGTAATCGCTGTGGACGCTACCTGCCCGTGAACATTGACGACGAGCGAGCACACCTCAGCTTCTCCAACCACTGCAAGGCTCAGCACAGACTGCCGTGTTCCCACACCGGCTTCGGCCGCATCCGCGATGCGCGCACCGGCGAAGTGGTGGAATTGACCTATGGATTCCAGCTCGAATGCCGTTTCTGCAAGAAGTTCGCGGTGAATGCTGCGTTGAACCCGCAACGAACGGCAGCCCAGATGAAAGAAGATGCTGCCCGTCGTCGGGCGATTGAATTCCTGCTGGACCACCTATACAAAGGATCGCCCCAGTTAATATATAGACTGCAGACGGGACGCGAGCTGGCCGATGATGTCTGGACGCGTTTCGGTGGACGATGCTTCAAATGCGGGACGGCCCTCGCCAGCCCAAACGACATGCATCTGGACCACACCCGACCTCTGGCCCTCTTATGGCCTCTCGATGGAACTGCAACCTGTCTGTGCTGTACGCACAACTCCGAAAAGCGGGATAGGCCACCGGTCGCGTTCTACACGGAGGACGAGCTGAGGCGGTTGGCCGCTATCACCAAGCTGACGCTGGACGAGCTCAGGGATCCCAGCCCAAACATCGAAGCCATCAATTTGTTACGGGCCCGCCTTGGTTGGTTCTTCGACGAGTTCTTGCAGCAGCCCGAGTTGCAGCGAGTCCGAGACGGCAAACAAGCTGCCGACTTGCTGGTCAAGGCACTGCAAAAGACCCTGAGCGCGCTACCGGACGGCGTTTCGATAGACCTAGGAAAGGAGCGGCAGCAGCGGCTGACTTAGCACTTCTGGGCGAACAGGTACCAGTGAGCGGTGGTTGCACCCTTGTCACTAAGCCCGTGGGACTCAGTATCCAAGACGCACTCTCGACCAGTAAACGCAATGTCAAACAAGGGAGCGAGATGCGGACGGATGTGGTCAACCATGTTCAGTGTGGCAGTTTCGCCGAGGTGCATCACGAGGATGCCACCGTCTTTCAACAGTCGGGCGGATGAGCGCGCGAAGTCGGAGTAAGCGTCGAAGCTGGTCATCTGCTCGGTTTCGAGGTAGCGCTTCGGCTCAGTCTGAAAGTCGATTGGGTCCCAACCGGCGAACCAAAGCCGCATCCAGTTCATGGACCAGAAGCGGAGCGACTTGGCGAATGGCGGCGACGTCAAGATCGCGTCGACCGGTGATTCCAGCTCCAGTGTACGGAAGTCCTGCTGATAGGCCTGGCCGTCAGGTTGGCTTATGAGTGCCAGCAGTTCCGGCAAGATGCGATGAATGCGAGCTTTGAGTTGTCGTGTCAGCGATCGGTACTCGAACTCCCCCGTTGGAGCGAGCGGAGTAACCGGATGCGACCGTCGCGACAGCGCGTAAGGACGGTTACCGTGCAGGATGTGCAACACGTTTGAGCGCACAACGTCATGCGCTGCACCGTTAGATGGCTCGGTAAGAAAGAAGTGGCGGGCTACCAGGACTTCTCGCAGCGTCTCAGGGTGAAAGTACGAGTGTATCGGCCCATTCAGCCCGAAGTCGACATCGACGCTCCGTTCTAAGACGCTTAGCGGGGTATCTTCGTCGAGCCGCTTCGTCAGTCGCCCGAGCACGTCATCAACATCATCCGTATCGAATGGTACAAGCTTCGCCGCCGAGACGGTCGCAGCAAGTGGACTCAGGTCGTTGCCGATACCGACCCGGCCCTGCCGTCGGGCTTCGAGTGGTACGCTTCCGACACCCGACATCGGGTCGAGCACACGGTCGCCCGGCTCGCTAAACCAGGAGACGAGGAACGCGGCGATGCTGGGCTTCAGCTTCCCCTGGTAAGAACAGAGTGAATGCAGGGGACCACCCCAATTGCGCATATTGAAGGGAGGCTGCCGGTATGGAGCCTCCACGCAGAATGCTTCGGCGCGGCTGACTAGATCACCGGTCGGTCGAGGGCCGATGCCATCGGCGAGCAAGTGCAATTGCATCCTAGGCCGCCCTCAGCGAGAGCAGCACCTGCGTGAGCGGCGTGCCATCATACGACTTCCGCTCTCGTAACGTCCGAGTGGTTTCGAGTCGCCAGCCAACGGACGATGCGACCGATACAAGAAGTTCGGGCGTCGGAACGCTGACACCAGCAAAGCGGCTGTCGCCGATGTCCAGCAGCCACGCAGCGCCGAGAGCCGACGCCGATCGCACGCGCTCGAACACTACCTGCATATCGGAGAAGTACAGGCGCACCAGGGCTGGAATACGCCTATCATAAGCCACTGAATCCAGCTGCTGTGCGACCTGTTCGACGTCGTCGGTCAGCGTTGGTGCAGCGCGCCGCTTGGACACGTTGTTGATGCCAGCTGTGATGGATCTCACTCGCAGCTCCGCCAACTCGGCCTCCTCAAGCAGGCCAAGCGAAAAAAGCTCCAGTTTGGTGTTGCGGCAATAGTTGGTTCCGTTTAGGTACGGGGGCGAGGTAACGATGGTCGTAAAGGGATGGGGCTGTGGCGTCAGCGTGCGGGCGTCAGCGGCAACCCGCACGGCACAGCCTCCCAACTTCGGGGCGGCTTCAATGACGTCTGCTTGGATCATCCGCAGCTGCGATGCAACGGTCGATTCCAGATGAGCTGGTGGGGCATCGCCTGTGTGCCGCTTGCGCAAATCGGTACGGCGCACCATGTTGCTCGCGGGAATGAGAGACGTGGTCACGGCCAATCGCGCTAAGTCGTCCAGTGGGGCCGTCAGGTTGGCGTCGATCCACGCCAGAAGTCCAAGGATGCGACTGGCCACGCCGCGCGGGAAGAAGTGTCGGTGAGCATCAACATCGAGCAAGGGATGGTCTCCGGGCGGTGCCCCGAATTTGCCGCCCGCGTCCAAGACAGCGGCGAGATCACCCAGCAGCCCGAGATCGGGGCTTTCGGCGGCAGCCCGGGCGACGTTGACTTTGACCTCCGCTACCCACGCTAGGTACGGGTTGACCTCACAGAATGAGCAGTCGAAGCCCAGGGCGGACGCCGTCAGGGCAGTCGTACCCGACCCACCGAATGGGTCGAGCACGTGGACGTCTTTGCCGCCGACGTCGATTAGGGCCGCTTCGACAAGGTCGGCGCTGTATCCCTCGATAAAGGGGTACCAGCGGTGGATTGCCTTGGACCGGTTGTCGTCGAATACCCCAAGGCGGGCCGTGGACGGCTCGATGAGCTTCTGCATTTCGAATAGGGCAGCTTGAGTCGCGACCATTGCACGGTCTTCCTATCTCGCGTTAGTGCGGAGCGGGAGGTCCGAGATGGTGACCAAGGTGCGCTGGACCGTCCGAAAGGGACACGAGGGCAGGGTAGTGAGGCGGTGTGACAGTCTCGGCGGAGCTTGCTGGGGCACGGATAGGTTCTACCTCGCCGGACGGGACCGGCGCGGGACCTACCGATCCGGCTGGGGCCCAGGAGCCGACAAGAGGCGGCCTCTGGCCATCGAGTCCCCGCCGGCAGCGCGCGTCACGACCACCAGTTCTCGTCGAACGACGATGTGACGACCCTTCCGCCCTGCCGTCGGCTGCGAAGCCAGGTGTCCTTGTCGGGCGGCGGTCGCATCCTGGTCGGTCGCCCCCGGTAGCGGCGGTGCAGGGTCTGCCAGGACATGTCGGTGAACTTGGCGAGCAGCCGCCATGAGCAGCCGTCCGGGTTCGCCTCGTAGATCGCCTGGTGGAGCGCCAGTTCGGCGTCGCTGCGCATGGCGGTGAGCGACTCGATGAGCGCGGCCCTATGCGGTGCGAGTCGGGCGGCCTGGCCCCGAGCGAGGGTCGCCTCGATGGCGCGACCCTCCTGCTCGAACTCGTCCGCAGCCCCAGACCTCGACAAATAGGCGCTTTTCGTTCTCCCAGCGTAGCAGCTTGTTCTGTCTCGACTCCGGACGCCTTCCCGGTGTTCGCGCGAGGACCCCCCTGTTCTTATGTGTGGAGGTTTTCGGTTTCGGTCGGGTCCTCCCGCAGACAGCCATCGATCACAGGAGGATCCCATTGCCACCGACTGCCCCCGCACCGTCCCCGAGCCTGCCCCACGGCCCGCTCGCCCACTTCCTCGCCCACCCCGACGCCTGGTGGAAAGACCCGGCCACCATCTCGCCCACTTCGCCAACCAGGTCCTGCCCATCGCCGTGCCGGTGGTGATCGCCGTTCTGGGGCTGATGGCCGCCTGGGTGGTCATTCGAGTGCTTGGCCGTCTCCGGCCACCGACCGTTGGCCAGCTCGTCGAGGTGGCGATGCCGGCTGTCGTCGAGGCGAAGGGTGCGCTCGCCTTCTGGCGGAACCTCCACCCGGTGCTGGCCGCCAAGCGCCACCTGCTTCGTCCCACCGGCCACGTCGTCTTCGAGATGGAGGGGTCCGGTGAAGGCATCGGTCTGCGGCTCTGGGTGTCCGCGGGCATCTCGGCGCACGCCGTCGCCCAGGCCGTCTCCTCGGCTTGGCCGGGCGCACAGTGCCAGGTCCGCGACGCCCACCGCCCGAACCTCGCCGGTCGGCTCACCTCCTGCGGTGAGCTGCGGCTCGCGGCACCGGCCTGGCTCCCACTCGGCACCGACCATGTCGTCGATCCGCTTCGCACCGTGATCGGCGCACTCGGCTCCTGGGGAGGCGACGAGCAGGGACTGGTCCAGGTCCTCGTCCGCCCCGCCGGTTCCCGCTCCACCCGCATGCTCATCCGAGCCGCCCGGTTACTTCAGACCGGCCGGCCTACCGCACTCATCCCCCGGGTGCTCGCCGCCTGGCGGAGTACCCCCGCGCGGCCTCCGGTCCCTGACCAGATGGGGACGGCCGACATGCGTCACGCGGTCCACAAGGCGAGCGACCTCCCCGCCTTCGAGGTCGCCGTCCGCTACGGGCTCTCCTGTGCCAAGCCCGGCCGCAGCGCACGGCGTCTCGGCGAGAGAGGCGCCCACGTCGGCCGACGTCGCCCCGTTACTGGACCGCTTGCCGATCTTCGCCAGCTCGCTCGACGCAGCGCCACAGGGCGAACTGCGGGCGCTGTTCGACTCGCTACAGCTCGACGTCGTCTACCAGCCGGCCGACAGCGCCATCGATGTCGCAGCCACCCTCTACGATCTCGGCAGCGAGACTACCCAGTCCGCCGCACCGAGAAGTGGGGAGGACTGGTTGGTCGCGTTGCGTTGCGTGCCCCCGGCAGGATTCGAACCTGCGCCCCCGGCTCCGGAGGCCGGTGCTCTATCCCCTGAGCTACGAGGGCAGCCCACCCCAGCATAGTGCTGTGCCCGGGAGGGCTCGGACGGCGGCCGCGCCGGGCGGCAGGCGGCCGCGCCGGGCCGCATGCCGAGCCGGGCGGTGTGCCAGCGTGTGGCGCGGGGCCGCGGGCCCTGGCAGCATGGGTGGCCCATGATGCCCGACCCCGCCACCGGCATGCTGCCCGGGGAGACTCCGGCCCCTGCCGTCCCGCACCCCTCGGGGCCACTGCCCACGCGCCTGCTGCCGGACAGTGCCGGTGTGAGTGCCGAGGGTCGCCTGACCCTGGCCGGGGTTGATGTCGTCGAGCTCGCCGACGAGGTGGGTACCCCTGTGTTCGTCTACGACGAGGAGCACCTGCGGGCGCGTTGCCGCGAGGCGAGGGAGGCGTTCGGCAGCCGGGTGGCCTACGCGTCCAAGGCCTTCCTCTGCAAGGCGATGGCACGCCTTGCCTACGAGGAGGGCTGCTGCATCGACGTCGCCACCGGGGGCGAGATGGCTGTGGCCCTGGCCGCCGGGGTGCCGGCCGAGAGGCTCGTGCTGCACGGCAACAACAAGTCCGTGGAGGAGATCGAGGCGGCGGTGAGCGCCGGCGTCGGCCGGATCGTCGTCGACTCTTTCGGCGAGATCGACAGGCTGGCGTCGTTGCACGCCGGTGGGGCGGCCGGCGCCGCCCTCCCCAGCGTCCTGGTACGCGTAACGCCCGGTATCGAGGCGCACACCCATGAGTACGTGATGACCGGCCAGGACGACTCGAAGTTCGGCTTCGGGTTGGCGTCCGGCGCCGCAGCGGAAGCGGTCGAGCGCCTGACGCGCCCCGGCAGCGGCGCCCGTCTCGTGGGCATCCACGCCCACATCGGGTCGCAGATCTTCTCCCTGGAGAGCTTCGACAGGGAGCTCTCCGTGCTCGGGCCCTTCTTCGCCGGCCTTGGCCTCGAGGAGCTGTGCGTCGGGGGCGGCCTCGGCGTTGCCTACGTCGGCGGGGAGGAGGCGCCCACGATCTCGCAGTGGGCAGGTGCGGTGAGGCAGGCCGCAAGGGCGGCGGGCATCGGTGACCATATCGTGCTCTCGGCCGAGCCCGGACGCGCCGTGGCGGCCGCGGCGGCTTTGACGTGCTACAGGGTGGGGACGGTGAAGGAGCTGCCCGGCCTGCGCACCTACGTGAGCGTCGACGGCGGGATGAGCGACAACCCCCGGCCCGTCCTCTACGGGTCCGGGTACGAAGCCTTCCTGCCCCGAGAGGTGCTTGCCCAGCGTCCGCGGACGGTGACCGTCGTCGGCAAGCACTGCGAGTCCGGTGACCTGCTCGTGCGCGACGCCGCGGTACCGTCGGACCTGGCCGTGGGCGACATCCTGGCCACCCCCGTCACCGGTGCCTACGGTCACTCCATGGCGTCCAACTACAACAAGGTGCCGCGCCCCCCGGTCGTGTTCGTGGCCGACGGTGCCTGGCGCGTCGTGGTGCGCCGCGAGACCTACGCCGACCTGATGGCCCTCGACCAGTAGCCGGCCCGGCCGGGCGGGTGCCGGCCGGCCTTGGTGGCCGGGCCCCTTCCGGGCTGGCTAGCCTGCCCAGTCATAGCCATGACCCAAGACCCATCCCAAGAGGCGTCCCTCACAGAGCGCGACGAAGGGCCCGCCGGCCGCCCGACCGTGCGCGTCGGCCTGCTCGGTTGCGGCAACGTCGGCGCAGCCCTGGCGCGGCTGCTCGTCACCGACGTCAAGCGCATCACCGAGCGGACCGGCATACGCCTCGAGCTGGCCAGGGTGGCGGTGCGCTCCCTGGCCAAGGAGCGCGACGTGCCCGGCCTCGCCGACCTGCTGACCACGGACGCGGCCCAGGTGGTCTCGGACCCGACGATCGACGTGGTCGTCGAGGTCATGGGTGGCATCTCGCCGGCCCGGGACCTGGTCCTGCGGGCGCTGCGCAGCGGCAAGCCTGTCGTGAGCGCCAACAAGGAGCTCCTGGCCAACCACGGCGGGGAGCTCTGGGACGCGGCGAGCGCCGCCGGGGTGGACCTGCTCTTCGAAGCGGCCGTGGCCGGTGGCATACCCCTCATCAGGGCCCTGCGGGAGTCGCTGGCCGGCGAGCGCATCCACCGGGTCACCGGCATCGTCAACGGCACCACCAACTACATCCTGAGCCGCATGGACAGCTCCGGAGCCAGCTACCAGGAGGCCCTGGCCGAGGCCCAGGGCCTGGGCTACGCCGAGCGCGACCCAACGGCCGACGTCGAGGGTTTCGACGCAGCGGCAAAGGCGGCGATCCTGGCCAACGTGGCATTCGGTGCCAAGGTCGTGGCCGGGGATGTCTACCGCGAGGGCATATCGGGCATCGGCGGGCAGGACATGGCAGCGGCACGCCGGCTCGGCTTCGTCATAAAGCTGCTGGCGGTCGTCGAGGCCGGCCCGGGCCGGTCCCTGGCCGTGCGGGTCCACCCGGCGATGGTGCCCCAGGAGCACCCCCTGGCAGCGGTCCGGGACTCTTTCAATGCCGTTTTCATAGAGGGCGACTCCGTCGGTCAGCTGATGCTGCTCGGGCGGGGAGCAGGCGGGCCGCCGACGGCGAGCGCCGTCCTGGGCGACCTCGTCGATGCCGCCCACAACCTGACCGTGAGGGGCGCGGCCCGCAAGATGGAGCTGTACGAGGTCCCGCTCACGCCGATCGACGACCTCCGCTGCGCCTACTACCTGAGCCTGTACGTGGCCGACCGTTCGGGGGTCCTGGCAGCCATAGCCGGGGTGCTCGGCCGCCACAGCGTCTCGGTGCGTTCGATGGAGCAGGACACCTCGCACGGTGCCGGCTCGCTGCCCCCGGGCCAGGCGGGCCACTCCTCCGGCGCCGCGGTCGCGCGCGACGAGGACGGCGAGGCCCACCTCGTTTTCGTGACGCACCCGGCGTTCGAGAGGGACATGCAGGCCTGCCTGCACGAGATCCACCAGTTGGACGCCGTGCGCCGCATCGGCGGCCTGGTGCGGGTGGTCGGGCCGTGAACACCGCCCCCAGGTGGCACGGGCTCATAGAGGCATACCGCGAACACCTCCCCGTAAGCGCTACGACCCCGGTGGTGACGCTTCACGAAGGCAACACGCCGTTGGTGCCGGCCCCCCGGCTCTCCGAGCGGGCCGGAGCTGAAATCTGGCTGAAAGTCGAGGGTGCCAACCCCACCGGGTCGTTCAAGGACAGGGGTATGACGGTCGCCATATCCAAGGCGCTCGAGGAAGGCGCCAAGGCTGTCGTGTGCGGGTCCACCGGAAATACCTCGGCGTCGGCGGCAGCCTATGCGGCCCGTGCCGGGATGACCTGCGTCGTCCTCATACCCGACGGTTACATCGCCCTGGGCAAGCTGGCCCAGGCGCTCGTGCACGGAGCGCGCGTGGTGCAGGTCCGCGGCAACTTCGACAGGGCGCTGGCCTTGGTCCGCCAGTTGGCCGAAGTCGAGCCGGTGACGGTGGTCAACTCGATCAACCCGTACCGTATCGAGGGCCAGAAGACAGGTGCCTTCGAGGTTGTCGACGTTCTCGGCGACGCTCCCGACGTCAACTGCATGCCCGTCGGCAATGCCGGCAATATCACGGCCTATTGGAAGGGGTACCGGGAGTACCAGGACGCCGGCCGGTGCCGTCGGCTTCCACGGATGTTCGGCTTCCAGGCCGCCGGGGCGGCGCCGATCGTCCTCGGCCACCCCGTCGACAAGCCCGAGACGGTCGCAACGGCCATCCGGATCGGCAAGCCCGCCTCCTGGTACGGGGCGAGCGCGGCCGCTTCGGAATCCGGTGGGCTCATCGATGCCGTGACCGACGAGGAAATCCTCGCTGCCTACCGGTTCCTGGCCCGCGAAGAGTCCGTTTTCTGCGAGCCGGCGTCGGCGGCGTCGGTGGCCGGGTTGCTGAAGGTGGGAGTCCCCGAGGGCAGCCGCGTCGTCTGCGTGCTCACGGGCCACGGGTTGAAAGACCCCGACATCGCAATCGGGCAGATCGCGGTGCCGACCGCTGTGGACGCCGACCTCGCCGCGGTGCGCGCCGAGCTGGGCCTCTGAGGGGCCAGGCGCGGACCGTGCCCCTTGCGCCCCGGGCGGGGTGCCGCAGGGGGTTCCTGGCGTAAGGGCCGGGGGCCCGCTATGATGGGCTCTGCCCCCTCTCGCCGGCAGGCGGAGGAGGGGACCTATCCGGAGCGGGACTTCCCGGTTGCCCCTTTGCCCGTCCCGCCCTGCCCGATCGGCAGGGCCCCCGGTTCCCAGGAGCTCCGGACGTCAGCCCGCTGTCCGGTCGTATTGCAAATACTCCAAAACCCCCCTATATCACCACAGAGGTAGTCAATGAGCGACCTGCAGCTCGAGCGCTCCGTGCTGGAGGCAAAGGAGCGGGACGAGCTCTTCGCTATCGCCCTGGCTCTGGGTTCGGCCCCCGCCGCCCGCACCAAGAAGGCAGACCTTGTCAGTCGCATACTGCAGGTCACCGGCGTAGAGGAAGGCACACCGGCGCCCGAGAAGCCGCGCCGTACCCGCAGCCGCCGTAGTGCGGCACAGCCGGAGGCGGCCACGGCCGAGGTCGGTGAGCAGCTGGCGCTCGACGGAGCCGAGGGCCGGGAGGCCGCCGTACCCGACGCCCCTGCAGCCAGGGCGACCAACGGCAAGGCAGTCAACGGTTCGAGGCGCAACGGCGCCCCCGGTGCCGCCGAGACGAGCCAGGAGCCGGGCGACGCGACAGGGCACGAGCCGCCTGCTTCCGACGGAGCACCGGCCGTCGCCACCGACCGGACGGAGCAAGCGGATGGCACCCGCGCGCCGGCCGGTCCCGACCCCGCCCCGGCGCCGCCGGCACCCGAGGCCGCTGCGCCCACCGGCCGTTCCGACCACGGCCGGCAGAGGGAGCAGCAGCGCAACGACCAGCGCAACGACCAGCGCAACGACCAGCGCAACGACCAGCGTATGGAGGACCCCGGCCTCGGCAACGGCCGCCGCCGCAGGCGCCGCAACCGGGACAAGCCAGCCCGCGGCCAGGAGCGCGAGTTCTCACAGGCGCCCGCCGAGGCCCCCTACTCGGGCGAGCTGGTGTCCTGCTCGGGCTTGCTGGACCTGCGCGACGAGGGCTACGGGTTCCTGCGCACCAACGGCTACCTGTCGAGCGGGTCCGACGTGTACGTCTCGATCACCCAGGTGCGCCGGTACGGCCTGCGCAAGGGGGACCTGGTGGAGGGCGCTTTCAGGCCCGCAGCGAACAACGAGAAGTACCCGGCCCTGGTGAGGGCGGACACCGTGGCGGGGCTGTCACCGGACGACGCGCGCAACCGGCCCAAGTTCGAGGCGCTCACCCCGTTGTTCCCGGACGAGAAGCTCAGCCTGGAGATCCCGGGTGAACCCGGCAACGTGACCGCCCGGATCGTCGACCTGGTGTCGCCCATCGGCAAGGGGCAGCGCGGCCTCATCGTCTCGCCGCCGAAGGCGGGCAAGACGACGGTGCTCAAGCAGATCGCCCACTCCATCGAGGCCAACAACCCCCAGGTCCACCTGATCGTCCTGCTCGTGGACGAGAGGCCGGAGGAGGTCACGGACATGCGGCGCTCGGTGAAGGGCGAGGTCGTCGCCTCGACCTTCGACCGTCCGGCCGACGAGCACACCCAGGTCGCCGAGCTGGCGATAGAGCGGGCCAAGCGGATGGTGGAGGCCGGTCGTGACGTCGTCATCGTCCTCGACGGCATCACCCGCCTGGCGAGGGCCTACAACCTGGCTCAGCCTGCTACAGGGCGCATCATGTCCGGCGGTATCGACACCGGGGCCCTCTACCCGCCCAAGAAGTTCTTCGGGAGCGCCCGCAACATAGAGGAGGGTGGTTCGCTGACAATCCTCGCCACCGCCCTGGTCGAGACGGGCAGCCGCATGGACGAGGTCATATTCGAAGAGTTCAAGGGCACCGGCAACATGGAGCTGCGGCTCGACCGCAAGCTGGCCGAGCGGCGCATCTACCCGGCCATCGACGTCAACGGTTCGTCCACCAGGCACGAGGAGCTGCTCTTCGACCGGGCCCAGCTCCAGCAGGTCTGGAAGCTGCGACGGGTCCTCAACGCCCTGGCAACCGACGGCAACGCCGCCGCCGGTCTGGAACTGCTGGTCGACAAGATCCGCTCCACCCGCAGCAACGACCAGTTCCTCGCCGACATTGCCAAGACACCTGCTCCCGCGATCTAACCTGGAGGGGCCATGAAAGCCGATACCCATCCCGAGTACCTCTCAGCCAAGGTGGTGTGCTCGTGTGGCAACACGTTCACTACCCGCTCCACCAAGCCTGAGCTGCACACCGAGCTCTGCAACGAATGCCATCCGTTCTTCACCGGCAAGCAGAAGCTGGTCGACACCGGAGGTCGCGTCGAGCGTTTCGAGCGCCGCTACGGGCGGCGTCCTGCGAAGGCCGGCGCCTCCCAGTAGGTGTTCGAGCGCCTAGGGGAGCTCGTAACCGAGTACGACGACATCCTCGCGCAGCTGTCCGACCCTGCGGTCATCTCCGACCAGCGGAGGCTGCGCGAGGTTTCGCGCCGCCACCACGAGCTCGAGCCGGTCATAGCGGCGTACAACGCCTACAGCGCGGCTCAGGCAGACCTCGAGGTGGCGCGCGAGATGTACGCCGAGGCCGAGGGGGCGGACCGTGAGCTGGTCGGTTCGGAGCTCGAGGGGATCCAGAAGCACCTGGCGGACCTGGAGGAGCAGCTCAAGGTCCTGCTGCTGCCTCGCGACCCCAACGACGGGCGCAACGTGATCGTCGAGATCCGGGGCGCCGAGGGTGGCGAGGAGGCAAACCTATTCGCCCGCGACCTGTTCGAGATGTACCAGCGCTACGCCGAGCGAGTGGGCCTCCAGATCGAGGTCCTGGCCACCGACCCCTCACCGATGGGTGGCTTCAACGAGGCGACCCTCATGGTCAAGGGCCAGGAGGCGTGGGCGCGTTTCAAGCACGAGGGAGGGCCGCACCGGGTTCAGAGGGTCCCGGTCACCGAGTCCCAGGGTCGCGTGCACACCTCGGCGGCGACGGTCACCGTGCTCCCCGAAGCCGAGGACCTCGAGGTGCAGATCGAGGACAAGGACATCAGGGTCGACGTCTACCGCAGCACGGGCCCGGGTGGCCAGTCGGTCAACACGACCGACTCGGCGGTGCGGGTCACCCACCTGCCCACAGGCATGGTGGTGGCGATGCAGGACGAGAAGAGCCAGATCCAGAACCGGGCCAAGGCCATGCAGGTCCTTCGGGCCCGCCTGCTGAAGGCTGAGCAGGACCGCCAGACCGCCGAGATGTCCCTGGCCCGACGTAGCCAGGTCGGTGGAGGTGGCCGCGCCGAGAAGGTGCGCACCTACAACTACAAGGACAACCGCGTCACCGACCACCGCATCGGCCTGACGGTGCACAAACTCGACAGGGTCCTCATGGGCGAGCTCGACGACCTGGTGGACGCCCTGATGGCGGACGAGCGGGCCAGGCAGTTGGCCGGGGCAGGTGCTGCCTGAGCACGCCGGGCCAGGCAGCCAGCTCGCCGACGCCCTGATGGTTCCTGGAGCCGGCCGGCTCCCCGCGACCTGGTCAGACCTGTACAAGGTGGCGACCGAGCACTTGGGCGGCGACCGCCGGGTGGCCCGCTGGTTGGTGGAGGACGCCTCGGGAGGCGAGTGGCCCTCCGTGCTCGAAGACGCGGTCACCACCCGTGCGGGGGAGCTCTTCCTCTCGATGCTGGAGCGCCGCCTGGCCGGCGAACCGGTCCAGTACGTCCTCGGTCACTGGGCGTTCCGGCACCTGGACCTGATGGTGGACCGCCGGGTGCTCATACCCCGGCCCGAGACCGAGGTCGTCGTGGAGGTCGCCCTGGCCGAGCTGCGCCGGTCCGTTGCCCGAGCGCCGATCGTCGTCGACCTGGGCACGGGTTCGGGTGCCATAGCCCTGTCGGTGGCCACCGAGGCTCCTTCCAGCCTCGTATGGGGCACGGACGGGTCGACGGCCGCGCTCGCTGTGGCATCGGCCAACCTGGCCGGCACCGGGGCGCGGACGGCCGGGCGGGTCAGGTTCGTGCACGGCCACTGGTGGTCCGCTCTGCCCGGCGACCTCCGGGGACAGGTGGACCTCGTGGTGACCAACCCGCCATACGTGAGCGAAGCCGAGCTGGTGCAGCTGGCTTCCGAGGTGCGCGACTGGGAGCCGTGGGCGGCGCTCGTGCCCGGGCCCAGCGGCCTGGAGGCGATCACCGAGATCGTCCAGGGAGCGCCCTCCTGGCTGTGCCCCGAAGGTGTCCTGGTCTGCGAGCTCGCCCCCCACCAGGCCCGCGACACGGCAGCGCTGGCCCTGGCAAGCGGGTTCGGCGTCGCCGAGGTGCGCCAGGACCTGGCAGGCAGGGACCGCGCCCTCGTCGCCCGGCTACGGGCCCCCTGAGGTCGCCGGCGTACGCAGTAGGTTGGCGCCGTGCCAGTCGTCCCCGCCTACGGAGACCCCCCGCCGCCGGTTGCCATCCAGGCTGCCGCCGACGCCCTCGCCGGCGGTGACATCGTGGGCATGCCCACCGACACCATCTACGGGCTGGCTGCCGACCCCTTCCATACCGGTGCTTCCGACAGGCTGTTCCGGGTCAAGGGCCGGCCTCGCGCAGTGGAGCTCCCCGTGCTGGTGGCCGACGCCGATCAGGCCATGGATCTCTGTGCTTCGGTACCGCCGTCCGCTGTGCGGCTCATGGAGCGGTACTGGCCGGGCCCGCTCACCCTGGTCCTGCCGAGGCGGCCCGGCCTCGCCGCCGACCTGGGCGAGGAGGACGCGACCATAGGTATCAGGTGCCCTGCCCACCCCGTCCCCCTCGCCGTCTGCCGGGCGGTCGGGCCCATCGCCACCACCAGCGCCAACCGCCACGGCGAGCCGCCCCTCACCACAGCGGGGGACCTGGTCGCCCACATGGGTGGGGAGGTGGCCATCGTGCTGGACGCCGGCCGTTGTGCCGGCCTGCCCTCGACCGTCGTGGACTGCACAGGTGACGCCCCCCGCATCCTGCGCGAGGGCAGGGTGCCCGGTCCCGAAGTGGTCACGGTCGCCTCGGGGGGCACCTGAGCCCTGGAGCGGGCAGCCGAGCCCTGCGGGCCGGTGCGCCAGTGCGGTGCCGTCACGGCTGCGACAGGTGGCCACAGCCCGGCCCCTGCGCGTCTGGCTGTGCCCGGGTGGGTGCCCCGGCCCGTGCCCGCCAGGCGGGACCCGGGTAGGCTCGCTGGGGTGACGTGCGACCGGGCCCTCCTCTCGACCCTCGGGGAGGCGACGGCGGTGCGGGCGGGACGGGCCGGCGCCAGGCTGGGGCCTCGTACCTCACTCGCGGGGGCGGAGGGCCGCCTCGGGCGCGGCTAGCGGCTCGGACCGAGGGCAGAGGCGTGATCGGGTACATCCACTTCCGCGAGTACATCATCGTCTTCGCCGTCGCGGCCGGGGTCACCTTCGCCGCCACCTTCCTGGTCAGGACCTTCGCCCGGCGCCACGCGCTGGTCGTGCTACCGGACGAGCAGCGGGTCCACGAGCGGCCCACGGCCACCGTCGGCGGGACCGCCATGTACGTGGGGATGCTGGTGGCGATAGCCGTCGCCTCGCAGATGCCGGCCTTCTCGTCGATTTTCCAGGGCAATTCGGCACCGATGGGGGTCGTGCTGGCGGCGACGGTGATGTTCGCTGTCGGGTTCATGGACGACCTGAGGGAGATGTCGCCGCCAGCCAAGCTCGCCGGCCAGGTGCTGGCGGCCATGGTCCTTTACTTCTTCGGCGTGAGCATGCTCTTCTTCCACGTGCCGCTGGCGTCGACGACCCTCGTGCTCAGCCCCGACTGGGCCGTCCTGGCGACGGTCCTCTGGGTGGCGATCATGGCCAATTCGGTCAACTTCATCGACGGCCTGGACGGCCTCGCCGCAGGGATCGTCGCCATAGCGGCTGCCGCCTTCTTCGTCTACTCGCACCAGCTCGGCGCCGTGGGCAACATCACGACCTCCAATGCCGGCCCGCTCATCGCAGTCGTCACTCTGGGCGTCTGCGTCGGCTTCCTACCGCACAACTTCCATCCGGCCCGGATCTTCATGGGGGACACGGGTGCCCTGTTGCTCGGGCTGCTGTTGGCCGCGTCCACGCTCGCCGTCGTCGGCCAGGACCCCTACCAGTTCAGCGGGCGCACGTACTTCTTCTTCGCTCCCATAATCATCCCGTTCTTCATCCTGGGCATCCCCATACTCGACACCGCTTTCGCCATCGTGCGCCGTGCGGGCAAGCGCACGAGCCCTGCTGTGCGGGACCTCAACCACATGCACCACCGTCTGATGCGCCTCGGCCACGGCCACCGCCCGACGGTGGTGATCCTCTGGGCGTGGACCGCCCTGCTCTCAGGCCTGGTCCTGTGGCCGGGCGTCACCAACTCGCACAACGAGATACCCCCGATCGCCGTCGGCGCGCTCGCGATCCTGCTCTACACCCTCTTTGCTCCGAGGGGCCGGGCCGGTGGCGGCGTCGAAGCGCCCGGCGGCACTCAACGCCAGGAGCGCCGGGCGCCCGCCCCCGGGCCGCGCCCCCCAGTACGTCCGCCCGGCTCCCGCGGCAACGCTGCGTCACCCCGGCCGACACCCGGTAGTACCCCGCCAAACGGTTCGCACCCCGTGCCGGCGCCACCCGGGGGACATGAGGGCACCCACGGGCGGGCGGGGGTGGAGTTGCAGCGTTACGTGCGTGTTTCGTACCCTGGTCAGCGTGTTTTCCCGCCGCCCGGTGGCCCAGGCACCGAAGCCGGCTCGGGCGCGCCCCGTAACCGGCCGTGAGCCAGCTGCCGAGCCCCGACCGGGACGGCGACAGGCGGCCCTACCCGGGGCCCATGGCGTACGCCGGCCTGGGCATGGTCAACGCGTTCCTGCTCCTGGCCGGGGGTGCGCTCGGGTGGCTTGGGGACCGGTCTCTGGGCACCCTGCCGCTCCTGCTGCTGGCCGGCTTGGTGGCCGGTGCCGCTCTCGGAGTGCTCACGACCCGGGCAGAGTTGCGCCGCTACCGTCGCTGAGCAGGATCTTCTCCTACTACTTGCCCGCCCCCACCGACGCTTGGGCGGCCACTGCCGCACGTGTAACATGGGATGGCCCTGGTGCCAGGTGCCCGGTGGGGCCCACCGCCCGTCCCACGCCCAGAACGATGTGGTCTTGATGCTCGCAGACTTCCCGGTCCTCTATGTCGACTTGATCGTGCGGCGCACGATCGCGTCCTGTATCGGCTTGGCCGTGGTGGCCCTCGCCGCCACGGTGCTGCTCGGCCAGCCCCTGGCCGGCATCGGGGTGGTCATCGGACTGGCAGGGGCAGTTGGCAACCACCGCTTGTTCCAGCTGTCCACCGCCCGTTACAGCGATACGGAGGGCCACTTGGACCGCAAGCCGTACGCCGGCAGCGTCGCCGCCCGTCTCGGGGGCCTGACGGTCGTGGCCTTCGCCCTCCTGTTCCTCGTGCGGCCCATGGGTTTCGGCATGGTGGGCGGCCTGGTGGCATTCCAGGTCCTTTTGATGATGAACGCACTGGGCACGCTGTGGAGGTACCAGAGGATGCAGCTTTCCGGCAACGTGCCGGCCGCCCGGGGCGCAGGTGCCCCCGGGCCTGCCGACGGCACCGGGCAGGCCGATGGCTAGCCTCCACCTGCCGGCCCTCGTGGGCGGCATAAACATCCCGGTGGGCGACCACATCAAGGTGGCCGGGCTCGACATGGACACGATCTACACCACCGCCCTGGCGGGCCTGGCTGTCATGGCGCTCGGCCTGTACCTGCGCGCCAAGGTGAGCTCGGAGAAGCCCAACAAGGTGCAGGTCCTCTGGGAGCTCGTCGTCAACTGGGTCTCGGACCAGGTCGACTCCGGCCTCGGGCCGCGTTACCGTCACGTCGTCCCGCTGGCCGTGACCATCTTCGTCCTGGTGCTGCTGTGCAACTGGGTCGAGATCCTTCCCGGCCTCTGGCACAACACCGACTACCTGCCGTCGCCGAGCGCAGACGTCAACCTCACGTACGCGCTCGCCGTGCTGGTGTTCGTCCTCACCAATATCGCCAGCATCCGCGCACGCGGGGTGGGGGGTTACGTCAAGGCCTTCTTCGCCCGCCCGCGCTGGTTGGCCCCGATCAGGATCCTCGAAGAGCTGATGAAGCCGATCACGCTCGCCCTGCGGCTCTTCGGCAACATCTTCTCCGGCGGCATCATGATCGCCCTCCTGCTCGCTCTAGCGTCCCCCCTTTACTTTGCGCCGGCCAGCATCATTTTCAGCGTCGCCTGGAAGGTCTTCGACATGGCCATCGGCGTGATCCAGGCATTCATCTTCGCCCTGCTGACGATCCTCTACTACCAGTTCGCGGTAGCAGAGGAAGCGCACTGACCTTCCAAAACCAACAGAAACCGAAGAGGAGAACAAACAAATGGCTGCAAGCATGACGAAGGCGGTGGAGCTCGCCGGCGCCTTCGTGGGCGGTGGTCTCGCCCTCGGTGGCGGCGCCGTGGGCGCGGCCGTCGGTGACGGTCTGGCCGGTAGCCAGACGATCGCCGGTATCGCCCGCCAACCCGAGGTCCAGGGCCGCCTCTACTCGACCATGTTCCTCATCGTGGGCCTGGTCGAAGCCATGTACTTCATCAACCTCGCCTTCACGGCCCTTTTCGTCTTCGTCCTCGCGACGGGCTAGCGGCGGGTCAGGGGTTCCAAAGTGGTAATCGGCGCTTCAAACTTCCTGGTGCCCAACGCCACCTTCGTCGTTGAGCTGATCATATTCCTGCTCGTCCTCGGCTTCCTGGCCAAGTGGGTCCTTCCCTACCTCAACAAGGCGATCGAAGGCCGCCAGCAGGCGATCGAGCGCAGCATAGGGGAAGCCGACGAGGCGCGCCGACGCGCCAGCGACCTCGAGCAACAGCAGCGCCAAGCCCTCGAGCAGAGCCGGGAAGAGGCCCGGCTGCTGAAGGACGAGGCGGCGCGCGTAGGCGAGCAGCTCCGCCAGGAACTGCAGAAGAAGGGCGAAGAGGAGTACCAGCGTCTCGTGGCCCGCGCCAGTGCGGACATCGATGCCTCCGCCCGTCGGGCTGCCGAAGAGCTCAAGGGCCAGGTGGCAGGCCTCGTGGTCACCGTCGTCGAGCGGGTGCTCGGCGAGGGTGTGACACTTGCCGACCAGCGGCGGATAATCGACAACGCCATCGCCGAGGTCGAGGCGCAGGCCGCGGGTGCCGACGTGCTGGCGACGCCCGGCGCCGGTAGACCCGGGCTCTAGATGCACGAGCGTGTTCGTGGTTACACCGACGCCGTCCTGGAGGGTGTCGGCACCGACATAGGCGAGGTGGCCGGGCAACTCCAGGCCTTCTCGGCGCTCCTCGCGAGCTCGGAGGACCTGCGTGGCGTCCTGGTGAGCCCAAACGTTCCGGCGCCAGCGCGCCGTGCCATCGTCGAGGAGCTCCTGAGCGGGAAAGCCAGCCCGGTCGTCGTCGCGCTGCTGCGGTTTGCTGTCCAGGACGGGGCGGGCGCCGACTACCAGGCCGATGTGGCCGGCATCGCCGCGTCCGCAGCGGCGAAGCGTGACGGCAAGGTGGTACTGGAGGACTGGCAGCTCGGCCGCAGAGCTGCCTCCGAACGCCTCGACGGCTACGCCACGGCACTGTTGGGAGCGCTCGACGAGCGCCAGCTCGGTCAGGTGGAGGACGACCTCTTCCGTTTCGTGCAGATCGTCGAAGGCGACGAGGCGGGGCTGCAGGCCGTGCTCAGCACCAACGAGCTGAACGGTGCGACGCGCCGGACAATCGTGCTCGAGCTGCTCAGCGGCCGTACGACAGGCGAGGTGACCAGGATGGCGGCCTACGCTGCCAGGTGGGGCCGTCCCCGTGACTACTCGGTCCACCTGCGGGGCCTGATAGAGCGTGTCGCGGGCGAGGCAAACCGGCGGGTGGCCGACGTGCGTGCGGCGGTGGAGCTGTCCGACGACGAGCGGGCGCGCTTGGCAGCTGCTTTGAGCCGGTTCACCGGTTACCAGGTTGCGGTGCGCGTTACGCCCCAGCCCGACCTCCTCGGGGGTTTTGTAGCTTCCGTTGGCGACACGGTGGTCGACGCCAGTCTGCGTCGGCGGCTGGAGGAGGCCCAAGGGCTTCTGTTTGCGCCGTCCCCGCTGCCCGGAGCGCAGGCGCGCCGTCCGGACGAGCATTGAAAGGACTTGTCTCAATGGCTGAACTGAGCATCAATGCGGCGGACATCGCCGAGGTACTCAAGCGCAATATCGCTGACTTCTCCCCTGGGACGATGGCCGAGGAAGTCGGGCGCATCCGCGAGATCGGCGACGGCATCGCCCGGGTCACGGGGCTGCCCAACGTCGCCGTCAACGAACTGCTCGAGCTCGAGGAGGGCCTGACCGCTCTGGCCCTCAACCTCGACGAGGACTCCATCGGTGCTGTCGTGCTCGGTGAGACCGGCGGCCTGCAGGAGGGCCAGCTCGTGCGGGCGACGGGCCGCATCCTGTCCGTGCCGGTCGGCGACGGCCTGCTCGGCCGGGTCGTCGACCCGCTCGGGCGGCCCATCGACGGGTTGGGGCCAGTGCCGACCACCGAGACCCGTCGCCTGGAGATCCAGGCGCCCGGCATCGTCTCACGCCAGCCCGTCAAGGAGCCGCTGCAGACCGGCATCAAGGCCATCGACTCGATGACGCCGATCGGCCGTGGCCAGCGCGAGCTGATCATCGGTGACCGCAAGACGGGCAAGACGTCGATCGCCATCGACACGATCATCAACCAGAAAGGCCAGGGCGTTAAGTGCATCTACGTCGCCATCGGCCAGAAGGGCTCAACGGTGGCGCAGACCGTCGACACGCTGCGCGCCCACGGGGCGATGGAGTACACGGTCGTCGTGCAGTCACCGGCGTCGGACCCGGTGCCCTACAAGTACCTGGCTCCCTACGCCGGCTGTGCCATGGGCCAGCACTGGATGGAGCGGGGCGAGCATGCCCTTGTCGTCTACGACGACCTGTCCAAGCAGGCCGAGGCGTACCGTACGCTGTCGCTGCTGCTGCGGCGGCCGCCCGGCCGGGAGGCCTATCCCGGGGACGTGTTCTACCTGCACAGCCGGTTGTTGGAGAGGGCGGCCAAGCTCTCCAACGAGCTGGGTGCCGGGTCGCTCACCGCCCTGCCGATCGTCGAGACCAAGGCCGGTGACATCTCCGCTTACATCCCCACCAACGTCATCTCCATCACCGACGGGCAGATCTTCCTGGAGACCGACCTCTTCTACGCCGGCATCCGTCCGGCCATCAACGTCGGCCAGTCGGTGTCCAGGGTCGGGGGCAATGCGCAGATCAAGGCCATGAAGGCCGTGTCGGGCGCCTTGAAGATCAACCTGGCCCAGTACCGCGAGCTCCAGGCGTTCGCCACGTTCGGGTCGGAGCTCGACCGGGTGTCGCGGGCTCAGCTCGAGCGGGGCGCACGCTTGACCGAGCTGCTCAAGCAGCCGCAGAGCTCGCCCATGCCCGTGGAGGAGCAGGTGGTGTCGATATTCGCCGGCACCAATGGCTTCGTCGACGACCTGGCGGTCGGGGACGTCCGGCCGTTCGAGACTGCCCTGCTCCAGCACCTGCGAGCCAACCGCCCCGAGCTGCTCGAGCATATCCGCACCACCCGGGAGCTCCCGCCAGTGGAGCAGCTCGAGGCCGTGATCCGTGAGGTCAAGCGCGGCTTCGCTACGACCCGGCCGGCACGGGGCGCCGACGGGGATCCCGAGGAGACCGGCGAGGGCCCCGAACTTACGGCTGCGCCGGCCGGCCCGAGCGCGGGGGCCTAGCTCGGTGCCCGCCGGTCAGGAGCGTGTCCTGCGGCGCCGCATCCGCAGCGTCCAGTCGACACAGAAGATCACCCGCGCTATGGAGCTCATCGCCTCGTCGCGCATTCTGCGCGCCCAGCAGGCCATAACCGCGGCCAAGCCCTATGCCGAGCGGATGCAGGCTGTCGTGGCGGAGCTCTCCGCCACACCTGAGGCCAGGGAGCACTGGGTGTTCGCTGGCGGTGGCGACGGCAAAGTGGTGGTCGTGATCGGCGCCGACCGGGGCCTGTCCGGTGCCTTCAACAGTTCGGTGCTGAGGGTCGCGGACGACCTCGTGCGCCAATTGGTCGCCAGGGGCTCGAGGCCCACCGTGGTGGCCGTCGGCCGCAAGGCCGTCGCTCACTTCAACTTCAAGGGCCAGCCGCCCGCCGACCGCTTCGAGGGCATGGCCGACAGGCCGAGGTTCGAGGACGCCCAGGCGATAGTCGCCGCGGTTCAGCGCCACTTGGAGAGCGGCTCCGTCGGCGAGGTGCACGTTGTCTCCACCCGCTTCCTGAGCGTCGGCACCCAGCGCCCACAGGCCCGCCGACTGGTGCCCATCGAAAGGACGGACGAGGACCGCAATACCGCGTTCGAGTTCGAGCCGGATCCAGCAGAGATCCTCGACCGGCTGCTGCCGCGCTGGCTCGAGGCCGAGGTGTACGCGGCGATGCTGGAGTCGGCGGCGTCCTTCCACGTGGCCCAGCAACGGGCCATGAAAGCCGCAACGGACAATGCAGACAAGCTGATCAAGACCCTGCGGCGGGCCATGAACCGTGCCCGCCAGGACGCCATCACCACCGAGATCATGGAGATCGTCGGCGGTGCGGAGGCGCTGCGCCAGGACGACGCCGACGACGAGGCGTCGAGCCGGCAAGAAATGTACGTCTTCCCCGAGGCCAGTTGAACGGAGCCAAAGTGAGCATCGCCAGCCCCAGCACATCCACCTCGCCCGACGGCGTGACGCGCCGTGAGGGGCGGGTCGTGGCCATCGCCGGTCCCGTCGTCGATGTCGAGTTCCCGCCCGACAGCCTTCCCGACATCAACAGCGCCGTCGAGATGGATATCGACCTCCAGGGCGAGCGCACGAAGGTCATGGCCGAGGTCGCCCTCCAGATCGGGGAGGGCCGGGTGCGCTGCATCTGCCTCAAGCCCACCGACGGGCTCCGTCGCGGAGCGCCGGTACGAAACCTGGGACAGGGCATCACGGTCCCCGTCGGTGACGCCGTCCTCGGCCATGTGTTCAACGTCGTCGGCGACGTGCTCGACTCTGACGAGCTCGGTGCCATCGACGACCGCTGGGAGATCCACCGCCCGGCCCCCGCCTTCGACACCCTCGAGCCCAAGTCGCAGATGTTCGAGACCGGGATCAAGGTCATCGACCTGCTCGAGCCGTATGTCCAGGGCGGCAAGATCGGCCTCTTCGGGGGCGCCGGCGTCGGCAAGACGGTGCTCATCCTCGAGCTGATCCACCGGGTCGCCGAGCAGCACGGAGGTGTGTCTGTCTTCGGCGGCGTCGGTGAGCGGACCCGTGAGGGCAACGACCTCTGGTTGGAGATGAAGGAGTCCGGCGTCCTCAAGCGGGCCGCCCTGGTGTACGGCCAGATGGACGAGCCGCCGGGCGTGCGCCTGCGGGTCGGCCTTTCGGCTCTCACGATGGCCGAGTACTTCCGGGACGTGCGCAACCAGGACGTGCTCCTCTTCATCGACAACATCTTCCGCTTCGTGCAGGCCGGCTCCGAGGTGTCGACCCTGCTCGGTCGCATGCCTTCCGCCGTGGGTTACCAGCCCACGCTGGCTGACGAGATGGGCGAGCTGCAGGAGCGCATCACCTCGACCCGCGGGCATTCGATCACATCGGTGCAGGCTGTCTACGTCCCGGCCGACGACTACACCGACCCGGCGCCGTTCACGACCTTCACCCACCTCGACGCCACGACCGAACTGTCGCGCGAGATCGCGGCCATCGGCATCTACCCCGCTGTCGACCCCCTGGCGTCCAGTTCCAACATCCTCGCTCCCGAGATCGTCGGGGACCGCCACTACCAGGTGGCCAGGCGGGTGCAGCAGGTGCTCCAGCGCAACCGCGAGCTGCAGGACATCATCGCCATCCTCGGCATGGACGAGCTCTCCGAAGAAGACCGCACCACCGTGTTGCGGGCCCGCAAGATCCAGCGCTTCCTGTCCCAGCCGTTCTTCGTGGCCGAGGTCTTCACGGGCATGAAGGGCGTCTATACACCCGTGTCCGAGACGGTGGACTCCTTCGAGGCCCTCGTGAACGGTGACCTGGACCACCTGCCCGAGCAGGCCTTCCTCAATGTTGGCGGGGCCGAGAGCGCCATGGCCAAGGCCCGCGAGCTCGAGAAGGGCGCGTAGGGCGACGTGGCAACGACCCAGGTGGACCTGGTCACACCGTCCGGCATGCTCTTCTCCGGGCAGGCGGAGATGGTCGTCTGCCGGACGGCCGGTGGCGACATCGCCTTCCTGGCCAACCACATGCCCTATGTCGGCGCGCTGGCGCCCCATCCCCTGAGGGTCGTTCACCCGGTGGGAGGGCCCGACGAGCTCGCTTTCGACGTGGAAGGCGGCTTCGTGGAAGTCAGCGAAAACCGCGTCGTGGTGTTGGCCAGCTCCGCCCAGCGCCAACGCCAGCCGTAGCAGGGCGCCCGGGGTCGTGAGCACGCGGCGTCGCCTCGGGGTGGCGCTGCTGGTCGAAGGCGGTGTGGGGACCGAGGTCGACGGTCTGCGCCGCGCCCTCGGAGATGGGGCCCTCGGCACCGTCGCTCCGCACGTGACCCTGGTGCCGCCGGTCAACGTGCCCCGGGCTTCGGTGCTCTCGGCCGTGTCGGTCTTGCGGGAGGCCGCCTCCGCCTTTCCCGGCGGTTTGACGCTCGAGCTCGGGCCGGTGGCCACGTTCCACCCCCTGAGCCCGGTCCTCTACCTTCAAGTCGGCGGCCCGGGTGCCGGCCGTTTGGCCGACTTGCGCGCTGCCCTGCACCGGCCACCGCTGGCGAGGCCCGAAGGCTGGCCCTTCGTGGCGCACGTGACGCTGTGCGAGGACGCTCAGCCCGATGCCATCAGGGCGGCGGTGTCCTGCCTCGCCGGGTACCGCCGGAGCCTGCACCTCGACCGGGTCGTCATGCTCGAGCAGGCGGACCACAGGTGGCAGCCACTGGCCGATGCCGGCCTCGGCCCCCCGCGAGTGGTGGGCCGGGGAGGCCTGGAAACCTGGATCTGGCAGGGGTCGGTCATCGGCCCCGACCTCGCGGAGGTCTGGGCGGAGGTCTGGGCGGAGGTCTGGGCGGAGGCCTCGGCGGGGGCCTCGGCGGGGGCCGGGGCGGGGGCCGGGGCGGAGGCCTCGGCGGAGGTCTGGGCGGAGGCCGGGCGTGGTGCGGGGAACGCTCCGGGGGGTTGTCGGGGTAGCGCCGGCGAGCACTCAGGCTCCCGGGAGCCGGCGTCCGCTGGGTGCATAGTGCTCACGGGCCGCCGGGAGGACGAGACAGTTGCGGGTGCAGTCGCCGTCGCCGGGCCCGCCCCGGGGTCCCCGGTCGAAGTGACCGTATGCGTAGCGGGACGGGTGCAGCGCCAGGGGGTGGGGCGGCAGCTCATGATGGCGCTCGAAGCGGCTACCCGGGAAGCCGGATGGGCGCAGGGGCAGGTGAGGGGCCACGGGCCGGCGGCCTTCTATCGCTCCGTGGGGAGATGGGCCGTGCCGGCAGGCGACGAGGCCGTCCCGGTTGCCTGGCCCACCCCGGGCCAGTGAGGGCATGGTCGGTACGTCTGCTTGCCCGTGCGAGGTCGGCCCGGCGCGCCGGGGCGGGACGGCCACCTGACAGTCCGCTGAGATTCCAGCTGGAGCTACTCATTTCACTCCCTGGCCCCGGAGCCGGCCGGTTGGCGCGCTACTAGGATTGGCTCCGTGGCGACTGCTGTGACGCCGCCTCCCGTCGCGCCGGTCCGGCCACGGAGAGCGCCTGTCTGGGAACACGTGCCCCGGGCCCTGCCCGAGCGTGGGCTCTCGCGCGTCGCTGTGGCCGTGGCGCTGGCCGCGACCCTGGCCGGAGCGGCGTACCGCTTCGTCGCCCCCGGCGGCCTCTGGCTGGACGAGGCCCTGTCGGTCAACATTGCCAAGCTTCCCCTCTCGCAGTTGTTCGGCGCCCTGGTGTGGGACGGCTCACCGCCCCTGTACTACGTCGTCCTGCACTTCTGGATGCTCGTCTTCGGCCAGGGCGACGTGGCTGTGCGTGCCCTGTCGGGTGTCTGTTCGGTTGCACTGCTGCCGCTCATGTGGGTCGCAGGCAAGCGCGTGGCGGGCAGGAGGGGTGCCTGGTCGGCCCTGCTCCTGGCGGCAACGTCGCCCTGGGCCATCTACTTCGGGTCCTATACCCGCATGTACTCGATGATGGCGCTGGAGGCGCTGCTGTTCTTCCTCGCCCTGCGCAGGGCCATGGAGGCTCCGACCAAGGGCCGGCTGGTCCTGACGGGGCTGCTCACCGCCGTGCTCATGTACACCCACTACTGGGACCTCTACCTGGTAGGGGTGGCGGGTCTGTGGGCACTCTGGCGTACCTGGGCCGAAGGGCGGTGGGGGAGGTTGCAGCCGGGGGCGGCCCCGGGAGCCGCGGTCAGGGTCCTGTGGTCGTTGATCGCCGGCGGAGCCTTCTTCATCCCATGGTCACCGGTGTTCGTGTTCCAGGCCCTGCACACCGGGACTCCCTGGACGTCGCCCCCCGGCCCGCAGGACCTGCTCCAGGTCTTCGGCGACTTCGCCGGCGTCGGCCCCTGGTCCGTGCTGCTCGCCTTCCTCTTCTTCGCCCTGGTTGCATTGGCCTTCTTCGGGCGCCCGGGCACCAGGTCGACGAGCGTGGTGCTGGACGTGCACCCGCAACCGAGGTCGCGGTTCCTCGGCGCCCTGGCGGTTGGCACCCTCGCCGTCGCCGTCGTCGCAGGAGCGGTGACCGGTGCCGCCTTCGACCAGCGCTACATAGCGGTTGTCTTCCCCTTCTTCGTGCTGGTGTGCGCACTCGGGCTGAGTGCCTTCAGCTCGCGCCGGATGGCGGCCGGGGTACTGGCCGTCGCCTGCGTCGCCGGTCTGCTGGCAGGGCGCCAGTGGTCCTCGCAGCCGCGTACGCAGGCTGTCCAGGTGGCGGCCGTGCTCAACGCCGAGGCCAAGCCGGGAGACATGGTTGTCTACTGCCCGGACCAGCTCGGCCCGGCCGTGGACCGCCTGCTCAAGGTCCCGGACGTGACCGAGCTCACCTTCCCGAGGATGTACGGCCCCCAGCGCATCGACTGGGTCGACTACCTCGCCTACATCCGCCAGACCCACGTGGGGACCTTCGCCAGGGACATCGAGAACAAGCTGGCTCCGGGCAGCACCCTGTGGCTCGTGTACAGGGACGGCTACCAGGGTTTCGGCTCGGACTGTGGCCAGCTGCGGAGCTGGTTCGCCCAGGCCCTGCCAGGGATGCAGACTGTCGTCAAGGCCGACGCCGCCGGGTACTACGAGTACGAGAACCTTGTCGCCTTCCCTGGTTGAGAAGATTCTGAGGCGTTTCTCCCGCCTGGCCATGGTCGCCGGCCACAGGCCACAATGGAAAGACGGCTGAGCGGCATTCCCCCCGGCCAAGTACCCCCTCGTCTCCCAGGAGCAGAACCTGTGCCCGTCCCAAACGAACCCGGTCCGGACGCCTCGACCGAGGCCGGCCCCAACCATACGGCACCCGGTGCCGGCGCGGCGCAGAGCCCTGCGGACAACGTAGTCGTCATAGGCGCCGGCCCGGCCGGCCTGACGGCGGCCTTCGAGTTGGCAAGGACGGGCCGGTCGTGCACCGTGCTGGAGGCGGACGACGTCGTGGGCGGCATCTCGCGTACCGTTGAGCGCGACGGCTGGCGGTTCGACATCGGCGGGCACCGCTTCTTCACCAAGGTCAAGGCGGTCGAGGACTTCTGGCACGAGATCCTGCCGGGTGAGGAGTTGATGGTGCGGCCCCGGCTCTCGCGGATCTACTACCAGGGCAAGTACTACGACTACCCCCTGAAGCCGTTCAACGCGCTGCGCAACCTGGGGCTGGTCGAGTCGGCCCGCTGCGCCGCCTCGTACGCCTGGGCTCGGGTCAGCCCGCCGCCCAACCAGGACAACTTCGAGGGATGGGTCGCCGCCAGGTTCGGATGGCGCCTGTACCGGCACTTCTTCAAGACCTACACCGAGAAGGTCTGGGGCTACCCGGGCTCGGAACTGCAGGCGGACTGGGCGGCTCAACGCATCAAGAACCTCAACCTCTTCAACGCTGTCAAGAGCGCCCTCTTCCCCGAAAAGGGCCAGCGACGGATCACCACCCTCATCGACCAGTTCGAGTACCCCAAGCTCGGCCCCGGCATGATGTGGGAGCGTGCCAGGGACAAGGTGGAGGCGTCGGGGTCCAAGGTGTTCACGAACACGGCGGTGACCCGGGTCCGCAGGGAAGGTGGCAGGGCGGTCTCGGTCACATCGATGACCGATGGAGCCGAGACGGAGCACCAGGCCAGCGCCGTCGTCTCCTCCATGCCCCTCTCGGCCCTCGTCAGGGCCATCGACCCGCCGGCGCCGCCCCAGGTCAGGGCGGCTGCCGACGACCTGCACTACCGGGACCACCTCACCGTCGCCCTGGTGGTGCCCGAGTCGGCCAGCTTCCCGGACAACTGGGTCTACGTGCACGACCCGGCAGTCAAGATGGGCCGCATCCAGAACTTCGGGCGCTGGTCCCCCTACATGGTGAAGGACGGTCGGGCCTGCCTGGGCCTCGAGTACTTCGTCTTCGAGGGCGACGAGGTCTGGTCGATGGCCGACGACGACCTGGTCGAGATGGGCAAGCGCGAGATCGGCCAACTCGGCTTGGTCGACCCTGCCACCGTGGAGACCGGCTACGTGGTGCGCATGCCCAAGGCGTACCCCTATTACGACGCCGACTACAAGCGCAATGTCGAGACAGTTCGGTCGTGGCTGGCCGACAACGTGCCCAACGTCCACCCCATCGGGCGTAACGGAATGCACCGCTACAACAACCAGGACCACTCGATGTACACAGCGATGCTCACGGTCGAAAACCTGCTCGGGGCCTCCCATGACGTATGGTCTGTGAACGTGGAAGAGGAATATCACGAAGAAATCTCGCCCGGTGCCGACAAGGGTGCTCATGAAGCAGGCGGGGACGGCTCCGGCCGGGCCGCGCCCATTCTGCCCAAGCGGGCGAAGGCCGTTTCATCGTGAGCACCAAGGTCTGGTATTGCGCCAATTGCGGTTACGAGGTCACCAACCGTGGCCGTTGTCACAGCTGTGGCGAGCGCCTGACCGCCTCGCCGCTGCCTGAGCTGGACTCCGGCCCCGACGACGACGAGGTAGGTTACCGGCTTGACCAGTGGGACGACCCGACCCGGGGCCGCCTCATAGCGGAGCTGGTCGGCGCCGGCGTCCTGCACCGCTTCGAGGACGAGGAGCTGGTGGTCCTGGCGGTGGACGAGGCGGAAGTGGACCGCCTCGTCGCGCGCGTGAGCGGGGTGGGCAAGGACGCGGATGACGACGAGGAGGAGCCGGTGGCCCCCCTCGAGGGTGACCGGGACGCAGCCCGCGAGGTCTACGACGCGGCGCGCCGGCTGCGCGAGGACCCCACCGACATGCATGCGGACGCCGCGCTGAGCGAAGCCTCGGCCCTCCTGTTCGCTGCCGAGCGCCTCCCGGGTATGGACGAGGACCACATGGCGGCGATCGGCCGTGTCACCCGGCGCCTGCTCGGCGCCCTCGGGGCCGACGAGGCCATGGAGGACGAGATCGGTCATCAGTCCGAGCTCCTGTGCCGGCTGGTGGCGCCGGCTGCCGGGGAGGACGAGGCGCAGCGCGAGGAAGCGCGGGCGCGCCTGCGTCTCGAGGAGGGCGCCAAGAAGAAGGGCCGGCTCGTCGAGCTGCCGCAGTCCGACGTCACGCCCGCAGGCGAAAACGTCTCTGCCCTGCCGGCAGGCGCCCAGGAGGCCCCAGCGGCGTCCGAGGTCGCCGGCGCAGCGTCCTCGCCGACCGCAGAGCCAGAAGGCGGGTTCGTGGCTACCCCGGTGCCCCTCGCCTCCGCCGGTCCTCCGGCCGAGGCTGAGGACGAGGTAGCAGACGAGCTCGTCGGGGAGATGGAGGACGAAGAGCTCGAAGAGACCGGTGAGCTGGTCTTCGAGCTGGTGGAGTGGTTGCCCGAGCAGAGGGTGGAGCTCTCGCTCCTGCTCGAGTCCGCCGGTATCGCCTACAACTGGGACGGCTCCGACCTGACCGTGGCCGAGGAGCACGAGGGCGAGGTGGAGAGCCTCTTCGAGCAGGTGCACGGCCTGGCAGACGAGGACGACGAGGTGCGGTACCGGATGATCGAGGAGCTCTTCCGCGCCGTCGACCGCCTGGCCAACGACCCGGCCAGCGAGGAGCGCCAGCAGGCCTTCATGACGACGGTGGGAGCCGTCGAGCAGCCCACCCCGGTGGGGGTGGACGACGCGTTCTGGTGGCGGATCCGCTCGCAGGGCCGGACACTGGCTCGGGCCATCGAGGTCGGCGGCCGCCCGGACGAGGTGACCCGCAGCGCCGCCCTTCTGGCCGAGATGCTGCACGAGATGGTCTGAACGCGATGCCCGGCTCCGGGCTCCTGCTGGCCCCCGGCGCCGGAGCCGGTGCCGACCACGCCGGTCTGGTCGCCTTGGACCGCGCCGCCAGTGCGCTCGGCGTGGTCACGAGGCGCATGGACTTCCCCTATCGCCTGGCAGGCCGGCGGAGCCCGGACCGCCCCGAGGCGCTGGTGGCTGCCGTCCAGCGCCAGGCGGAGCAGTTGGCCAGCGAGTCGGGCCTGCCGCCGCAGCGCATCTACCTGGGGGGCCGCTCCATGGGCGGCCGCATCTGCTCGATGGCGGTTGCCGCGGGTCTGGCGTCGGCCGGCCTGGTGCTGGTGAGCTACCCGCTCCATCCCCCGGGCAAGCCGGACCGGCTACGGACCGCCCACTTCCCGGCCCTGTCCGTGCCCTGTCTCTTCGTCTCGGGCACCCGGGACGCCTTCGCCACCCAGGACGAGATGCTCGCCGCCGTGGCCGGGGTACCCGGCCCCGTCACCCTGCGCTGGCTCGAAGGCGGTGACCATGGCCTGCGAGGGCGTGAGGCCGCTGTCGCTGCCGCCGTCGTCGACTGGCTGGCCTCCGTTGATGTCCTCGAGGCTGCGCCCGGCTGTCTCGGGGTAGGCGCGGACGAGGAGCGCCACGAGTAGGACCGGGCCGAGGGCCAGCACGGCGAGCGCCCGGCCAAGGCCGGCGGCGCCGACCGCATGCCCCGCTCCGGACAACAGGCCCGGCCCGCCTCCTGCCATGGCCCCGGCGGCCAACAGGCCGGCCACCCCGCCCACAGCCGAAGCGGCGGCGACCATCCCCGCCGAACGGGCCCGGCTCGCCGTGGCGAACAACTCGGCGCCGTAGACCCCGAGCACCGGCGTGCTCGCGTAGAAGAAGAACTGTGCACCCGTGGCCGCCACCCACATCGGCCACGAACGCAGCATGTAGGCGGCCAGGGTGGCGGCCGTGGCCCCGGCGACGCAGGCGATGCCGACCGGCCGGCGCCCTCGCGTGTCGGCCAGGCGCCCCCCCACCAGCACGCCGAGACCTCCGAGGGTCCCGGCCAGTTGCTGCAGGCCCGAAATGGCCGCGGCGCTGTAGTGGCGCTGCTGGCGCAGGAACTGGGTCTGGAACTGGCCCGCCGGGGTGGCGAAGAGCGCGAACAGCGCCGCCCCGGCACAGACGACGATCAGGCGCCGGGCCGACTTCCTGCCCGGGCCGGAGCGCCGCCCGGCATTCGCTCCGGCCGGCCCCGCTTCCTCACGACCGGGCAGCGTCGCCCACCCCGAGCCCGGCGCGGCGGCTGGCCCACGTCCGGTTGGCGTCTCCCAGCGGTCCCGGCTGTGCCCAGCGCTCCAGCGCCGGCTCTCCGGCAGCCGGCGTGCGCTCAGCAGTGCTACCGGCAGGCAGGCGACGCTGGTGGCGAACAGCCAGCGCCAGCCGCTGGGGCCAGTGCCGGCCAGGGGCAGCAGAGCCAGGGGGATGCCGGCGCCGAGGCCCGCTGCCATGCCCAGCACCCCGACGGCCCACGCCCGGCAACCGGTGGGAACCTCTTCCACGGCGATGACGATGGCGCAGGTCCCGGCGGCGGTCAGCGTGGCGCCCGCCAGGATCTGGGCCGCGGCCAGCCAAGCGATCGAGAGCGAAGCGGCGCTGGCCTCGCTCGAGAGGACCGATGCGGTCGTGGCCCAGAGCACGACCGAACGCCGGCCACGGCGGTCGGCGCGGACCAGGGCGAGCAGGGCCGGCACGGAGGCCATCTGCACGGCTGCGAACACCGAGCCCTGCACCAGGTCCCCGCTGTGGAACTCGCTCGCAGCGTATGTCAGCGTCTCGGGCAGGAGGCCGCCGACGAAACCTTGCACGGCAGTGAGCGCGGCCAGGGTCGCGACCGTGCAGGCTGACCTCCGGTCGAGGCGGGCCGGGGGGGCCCACCAGGGCAGCCGTCCACCCTGGGGACCGAGGTGCGCGAGGGCCAGGCCCAGCGGCAGCCGAAGGAGCCAGGACCACCAGGGCAGGCCGAGCTTCAGCTCGACCGTCTGGTTGGCACTGAACCTGCCGTCGGGGAGCGCCTGGACCTCGACGGACCGGGCGTAGTGAAGGAGCGGGCCCTCGAGCTGCGTGAAGGCCGTCGTGCCCGTCAGCCCGGTCCCCTTGCCCGGCGTGCTGGCCGGCTGCCCGGTGAGCACCGCCTCCAGCACGAGGCCCCGGCGCGGTTCGAGCAGTGCCCGTGCCGCCTCCTCGTCGACCACCCCGGTCCGCAGGTAGCGGGACATCAGCCGGGGTGCCCGGTCACAGAACCCGGCCGGTCAGCCGGCCTGGTCCCACCCGGGCCCGAAGGACCTGTAGAGGGTTGCGTAGGCGGCAGCGGCCTGGACGAGCTGGCGCACGGCGACCCACTCGTCGATGCTGTGCGCCTGTGCCACATTGCCTGGGCCGCACACCACGGCCGGGGTGCCGCCCTGGTTGCGGATGAACCTGGCGTCGGTCGTGAACGTCATGCCGATCGTCGCAGGCTGCTCGCCCGTGACCGAGGCGACGCAGCGGCCGACGAGCGAGGCGAAGGGGTGGTCAGGGCTCATCTCTGAGCCCTCTCCATAGTCCTCGACCACTACTTCGTAGTCGATGTCACCGAGCCCGGCGGACTCGATGCGTTCGCGGAGCCCGGCAACCGCCTCCTGGCTCGTCGTGCCCGGGAGGAGCCGGCGGTCGAAGCCGACCTCGGCTTGCTCGGCCACGATGTTCACGGCACTGCCACCCCGGATGGTGCCGATGTTCGCGGTCGGTTTGCCGAGCAGGGGGTGGTCGGGGCCGGGGAAGTCTGCCGCGTGCAGTGCCAGTGCCAGCTGGGCGGCGTGTTCGACGGCGGAGACGCCGTCCCGGGGCCTGCTGCCGTGGGCGGGGCGCCCCTTGACGAGCAGCTGGCCCTGCAGGAGGCCGCGTTCGGCGACGCATACTGCCAGGCCGGTCGGTTCGGGCACGAGGGCGGCGTCGGCGCTCAGGAGCCCGGCCTCCATCAGGGCACGGGTGCCCAAGCCGCCGCCGCGCTCCTCGTCGGCTACGAACTGGAACACGATGTCGCAGGGCCGGTCTGCTCCGGCCGCTTCCAGGGTGGCCAGTGCGCAGATTGCCGCCGCCACACCGCCTTTCATGTCCGCCACCCCCCGCCCGTAGAGCCTGTCGCCCACGAGGGTCGGCGAGAAGGGTGGTCGCGACCACCGCTCGGGGACCACGGGTACGACGTCGGTGTGGCCGTTGACGATCAGGGTGGGAGGCCGGCCGCCCCCGCCGGTGGCCGGTACCCGGGCCAGCAATGACAGCCGGCCGGGTGCCGGCTCCACCTCCTGCCAGTCCGGCGCCCACGGGGCCAGGGCCTCGCGTAGGACGTCTGCGAGCCCTGCCTCGTCACCTGGCGGGTTGGCGGTCTCCACGGCCACCAGGGCACTCGTCAGCGCCAGCAGGCGCTCGACGTCGACGAAGCCCTCCACAGCGGGCCTCAGGCCGACTTGGCCCAGGTGACGCAGCCCATCTCGGCTGGCACGCTCAGGTCGGCGTGCGCAGGCATGACCCGCACGGTGAAGCCGTGCCGGCCGGCCGTGTCGCACACGAAGCTGCCCTGCCATACGCTCGGCGAGGCTGCGGCGCTCTTGACCTGCATGGGCAGGGCCTCCCAGTCGGCGAGGTCGTCCGTGCCGCTCACGGGGCCGTGCAGGAGCTCCACCACCACGTCCTGGGGCCTGAGGTCACCCAGTTCGACCTCTGCGGTCGCGTGGCGTGTCGCACCAAGGTCGGTGACGAGCGCCGTCGAGTCGATGTCGACGGAGACCACGCTGACCTTGGGCCAGTGCTCGAACACGGCCGTCTTCCACTCTGCCAGGGCGCGTGCCCGGGCGAAGTTGTCGGCACCCAGAGCCTCCGCACGCCGGGCCATGGGCTCGTACATCTGGCTCACGTAGTCGCGGACCATGCGCGACGCCTGGACGCGGGGGCCCAGTGAGCTCAGGGAGTCCTTGACCCTGCCCACCCACTGGCGGGGGAAGCGGTCGCCCCCCCGGTCGTAGTAGAGGGGGACGACCTGGCGCTCGAGGATCTCGAACAGGCTGTTGGCCTCGACTTCGTCGCGCCGCTGCAGGTCGCTGTAAGACTCCGCCGATGCGATCTGCCAGCCGTTGTTGCCGTCGAACATCTCGTCCCACCAGCCGTCGAGGACGGAGCAGTTGAGCGCCCCGTTGAGGGCGGCCTTCTGGCCGCTGGTGCCGCTGGCCTCCATCGGCCGGCGCGGGTTGTTGAGCCACACGTCCGAGCCCTGCAGCAGGGTCCGGGCCACGGCGATGTCGTAGTCCTCGATGAGGGCGAAGCGGTGCCGCACGGAAGGGTCGCGGGCGAACTGGAGGATCTGGCGGATCATCTCCTTGCCCAGATCGTCGGCGGGGTGTGCCTTACCTGCGAAGATCAGCTGCACCGGCCGCTTCGGGTCGAGCAGCAGGGCCTTCAGCCTTTCGGGCTGGGACAGCAGCAGGGTCGCCCGCTTGTAGGAGGCGAAGCGCCGGGCGAACCCGATCGTGAGCAGCGTCGGGTCCAGGACCTCGTCCGCCCAGGCGGCGTCGATGGGAGAGGCCCCCTGTTCGAGCAGGGAGGACCGCAGTCGGGTGCGGACGAAGGTCACCAGGGCCTCCTTGCCCTGCTCGCGCGCCCTCCAGAGCTCGTCGTCGCGAGCCTCGTTTATGCGGGCCCAGTCGGCCGGGCCTGCGTCCTCCCAGGACGGGTTGATGTACTTGGTGAACAGGTCGTTCATGGCGGGCGACACCCAGGTCCGACCGTGCACACCGTTGGTTACCGAGCTGATCGGCACCTCCTTCAGCGGCACAGCCGGGTAGAGCTGCTGGAACATGGCCCGGCTGGTCTCGCCGTGGAGCTTGGCCACTCCGTTGGCCATGCTGGCGAGGCGCAGGCCCATCACCGCCATGTTGAACGGAGCGTTGGAGGGCTCGCCCGGAGGGTGGCCCAGGCCCATCAGCTCGCTCAACCCCACGCCGCACTCGTCCGCCCAACCGGAGAAGTACTTCTCCATCAGCTCCGCCGGGAAGCGGTCGATACCGGCAGGCACGGGGGTGTGGGTGGTGAAGATGGTGCCGGCCCGGGCCGACTCGACGGCCTCGCTGAAGCTCAGCCCCCGCTCGGTGACCAACTGGCGGATGCGCTCCAGGCCGAGGAAGCCGGCGTGGCCCTCGTTCGAGTGGAATATCTGCGGCTGCTCGTCCAGGGCCTCGAGGGCTCGCACACCACCGATACCGAGGAGGATCTCCTGGCGCAACCGGTGCTCGGTCCCACCGCCGTACAGGCGGTTGGTGACGCTGCGCACCTCGTCGGAGTTCTCCTCGACGTTGGCGTCCAGCAGGTAAAGCCTGACGCGTCCGACGGCTGCGACCCAGATGCGCGCCGACAGCGGCTCCCCGGCCAGGTCGACGCTGACGCGCGTGCCCTCGATGGGCGTCAGGGCCATGGCATGGGGATCCATGACCGGGTAGCGCTCCTCCTGCCAGCCGTCGGCGTTGAGCCGCTGGCGGAAGTACCCCTCCCGGTAGAGCAGGCCAACCCCGACCATGGGGACGCCGAGACTGCTTGCCGCCTTCAGGTGGTCGCCGGCCAGTATGCCCAGGCCGCCCGAGTACTGGGGCAGCGCCTCGGCGATGCCGAACTCGGGCGAGAAGTACGCCACCTTGACCAGGGCCGAGCGGCCCCGGTTCTGGAACCAGCGGGGGACGCTCATGTAGCGGCGCAGGTCGGCGTGGATCTCGCCCAGGAAGGACATGAAGGCGGTGTCCTTGGACAGATCCTCGAGGCGCTCGCGCTCCACCAGGGACAGCACCTGGACGGGGTCGTGCTGGGTGTGCTCCCACAGGTTGGGGTCGACCCAACGGAAAAGGTCACGCGTCCTCTCGTCCCACGACCAGCGCAGGTTGAACGCCAGTTCCTGCAGAGGGGCCAACGGCTCCGGCAGCCGGGCCCTGACGGTGAAGCTCCTGAACGCTTTCATCTGCGGCCAACGTAGCAAGCCGCGGTTGTTTCGGCCGAACGGCCCGCCCTACGTGGGGGTGGGCAAGCGGGACGTGCCCCTATAGCTTGGAGGAGCGATGACGACTGAGGGTCCCGACACCAAGCCCAAGCAGCGCCGCCCGTCCTCCTTGCCGCAGGCCTCGGGCCCCGGCCCGGGGACCGGCCCGCAGACCGATGGAGCCAGGGCGCGCACCGGCACCGTGGCGGCGGCTCCCGTTGCGTCCCCAACCGGTGGCGGCCGGCTGTACAGGCTCGTGGTTCAGGATCTGCGCCCGTCCACGCCCCACGGCTACCCGGCAAAAGCGGTCGTCGGGGAGGCCGTACCGGTCACGGCCAGCATCTTCCGTGACGGCCACGACGTGGTGGCGGCCCGGGCCGAGCTGTTCGTGGACGATGAGGTGGTGTCGGCGGGCCGGCTCGAACACCTCGGCAACGACGTGTGGTCGGCCACGTTGAGCGCGTCTCGCCCCGGCCTGCACCGCCTGGTGGTGACGGCGTGGACGGACCGGTACGCCACATGGGCGCACAAGGCGGCCGTCAAGCTGGCGGCGCGCCAGGACGTGTCGGTCGAGATCGCAGAAGGGCTTGCCCTGCTGGCGGAGTGGGGGGCCTCGAGCAGCGGCACCGGCGACCCGGCGGTCGCCCGTGCACTGGAGGCACTGGGTGACGAGGCTGCGGACGAGGCCGCCAGGGTCAACCCGGCCCTCTCTCCTGCCGTCGCACGTGCGTTGTCTGGCCCTCAGCTGGCCAGGGATGCAACCTCGGAGTCGGTGGCTCTGTGGGTGGACCGGGAACGGGCCGGCGTGGGCGCGTGGTACGAGCTCTTTCCTCGCAGCTTGGGAGGCCTGAGGGGAGCGGCGGGCGCAGTCGCGCGCCTGGCCGGTCTCGGCTTCGACGTGCTCTACCTACCTCCGGTGCACCCGATCGGGCGCAGTTTCCGCAAGGGCCGCGACAACACCCTGGAGGCGGGCGAAGGTGACCCCGGGAGCCCGTGGGCCATCGGGGCGCGCGAGGGAGGGCACCTCGCCTTGCACCCCGACCTCGGCACCTTCGAGGACTTCGACCACCTGGTGCGCACGGCGGCCGAGCACGGCATGGAAGTGGCCCTGGACTACGCCCTCAACTGCTCACCCGATCACCCCTGGGTCAGTGAGCACCCCGAGTGGTTCCACCACCGGCCCGACGGCTCGATCGCCTACGCAGAGAACCCGCCCAAGAAGTACCAGGACATATACCCGGTCAACTTCTGGCCCGACGACGAAACCGACAGGCGTGCCCTGTGGGCGGCCTGCAGGGAGGTGCTCGAGTTCTGGTTGGCCAGGGGAGTGCGGATCTTCAGGGTCGACAACCCCCATACCAAGCCGTTCGCCTTCTGGGAGTGGCTGATCGCCGCGGTGAGGGCCGAGCACCCCGATGTGGTGTTCCTGGCGGAGGCCTTCACGCGTCCCAAGCTGATGGCACGTCTCGCCGAGGTCGGGTTCTCGCAGAGCTACACCTACTTCACGTGGCGTACCGAGCAGTACGGGCCCGAGGGCCTGCGCACCTACGTCGAAGAGTTGGCGCACGGGCCCCTGGCAGACTACATGCGCCCGAACTTCTGGCCAAACACGCCGGACATACTCTCCGGCCCGTTGCGCAACGGCCCCCCCGCGGCGTTCGCGCTGCGCTACGTGTTGGCCGCCACCCTCAGCCCTCTTTACGGCGTCTACAGCGGCTACGAGTTGTACGAGAACGAGCCGGCCTCTGCGGACAACGAGGAGTACCTGCACTCGGAGAAGTACGAGCTGAAACAGCGCGACTACTCCCGCCCCGGCTCTCTTGCGCCCCTTTTCGCCACCGTCAACCGGATCCGCCGCCGCCACCCGGCCTTCAGCCGGTTGCGCAACGTGCACTTCCACGGTTCGGACAACCCCGCTGTCATCGTGTACTCCAAGACGTCCGACGACGGTGCCGACGTCGTGGTGTGCGCTGTCACTCTCGACCCGTACGTGACGCAGGAGTCGACCCTGCACCTGGACCTCTCGGCGCTCAACGTGCCGGCCGACAGGGCCTTCGCCGTACGTGACGAGCTGTCCGGGGAGGAGTACACGTGGGGTGCCAACCCGTACGTGAGGCTCGACCCCTATCGCAGGGTCGCACACATCCTGGCCGTCGTCGGGCCGGAGGGCCGCTAGGGTGGTGCCCGGCGAGAGAGTCTCCGGCACCGCCAGTTCGGATATCCGCTGGTACAAGAGGGCTGTGTTCTACGAGGTCCTGGTACGCGGCTTCTACGACTGCAACAACGACGGGTCGGGAGACATACCAGGGATAATCAGCAAGCTCGACTACCTCGAGTGGCTCGGCATCGACTGCATCTGGCTGCTGCCCTTCTACCAGTCACCCCTGCGCGACGGCGGCTACGACATCTCCGACTACTGGACCGTCCTGCCCGAGTACGGCCAGGTTGCCGATGTCGCTCAACTGGTGGACGAGTCCCACCGGCGGGGGATGAGGGTCGTCGCCGACCTGGTCATGAACCACACGAGCGACCAGCACCCCTGGTTCGTGGAGTCCCGGCAGGACCGGACGAACCCGAAGGCGGACTGGTACGTATGGAACGACGACGACCAGCGCTACCGCGACGCCCGCATAATCTTCGTGGACACCGAGAAGTCCAACTGGGCATGGGATCCGCAGCGCGGGCAGTACTACTGGCACCGGTTCTTCTCGCACCAGCCCGACCTCAACTACGACAACCCCGAAGTGGCCGGCACCATGCTCGACGTGGTCCGCTACTGGTTGGACATCGGCCTCGACGGGTTCCGCCTGGACGCGGTGCCCTACCTTTTCGAGCGCGATGGCACCGAGTGCGAGAACCTGCCGGAGACGCACTCCTACCTGCGCCGCCTGCGCAAGGAGGTCGACTCGCTCTACCCGGGCAAGGTGCTCCTGGCCGAAGCCAACCAGTGGCCCGAGGACGTCGTCCAGTACTTCGGCGACGACGACGAGTGCCACATGTGCTTCCACTTCCCCCTGATGCCGCGCATGTTCATGTCCGTCCGCCGCGAGCAGCGTTACCCCATAACCGAGATACTGGCCCGGACACCCCCGATACCGGACGGCTGCACGTGGGGCATATTCCTGCGCAACCACGACGAGTTGACGCTGGAGATGGTCACAGACGAAGAGCGCGACTACATGTGGTCCGAGTACGCCAAGGACCCGCGGATGAAGCGCAACATAGGTATCGGGCGGCGGCTGGCGCCCCTGGTGGACAACGACCGCCGGGTGGCCGAGCTCCTGCATTCGTTGCTTTTCAGCCTGCCCGGCTCGCCCGTGCTCTACTACGGCGACGAGATAGGGATGGGTGACAACATCTACCTCGGCGACCGCGACGGCGTACGGACGCCCATGCAGTGGTCGCCGGACCGCAACGGGGGCTTCTCGCGGGCGGACTTCGCCCAGCTCTACCTCCCGGCACTGATGGACCCGGTTTACGGCTTCGAGTCGGTCAACGTGGAGGCGCAGATGCGCAACCCCAGCTCGCTGCTGCACTGGATGCGCCGGATGCTCGAGGTCCGCCGCCAGCATCCCGTCTTCGGCACCGGCGCCATGGACGTCGTCTCCACCGACAACCCGTCCGTCCTGGCCTATGTCCGCTCCTCCCTGCCCGGGCAGGAGGGGCCGGCGCAGACCGGGGCGGCCGATGAGGACGGCACCGAGGCGACCCCTGACCACGTCCTCTGCGTGAGCAACCTGTCCCGCTTCGCGCAACCGGCCCAGTTGCCGCTCCAGCGTTGGGAGGGTATGACACCGATAGAGCTGGTGGGCAGGGTCCCCTTCCCGCCAGTCGGCGAGCAACCCTATTTCATCACGCTGCCGCCGTACGGCTTCTACTGGTTCGGCTTGGTGGGCCGGAGCACGACAGCGACTGGAGGTTGACATGGGGGAAGAATGGCTGGTCCCCGAGGAACTGCCCCGTGCCCTGGTGGACGTCCTCGGAGCGTACCTGGCGCGCCAGCGCTGGTACGCCGGGCAGGGCCAGCCCGCCCAGGTCGCGGTGGCGGGATCAGCCCGGGTCGCATCGGGGGTGCCGGCGCAGGGGCGGCTCCTGTGGGCGGTTGTCGAGGCGGGCGCTTCGCGCTACCAGGTCCTGGTCGCCGAACGGCCTTCGGCCGAGGCCGCCGAGCGCCTGCGCGGTCACGACGAGGCGCTCATGGGCTCGGACCGTCGGGTCACATGGTACGACGCGGTGGTCGACTCGGAGATGGCGGTCGCCTTCCTTCGGGCGGCGAGTGGGGGCGAGCAGGACGCGCACAGGGCGCGCCCTCTCACCGTCGAGCAGTCCAACACCTCTGTCGTCTTCGACGACCGGCTGATACTCAAGCTCTTCCGCCGCCTGTCCGGCGGAGCCAACCCGGACGTAGAGGTGACGACGGCATTGGCCGAGACAGGCTTCGCCCACGTGGCCGCACCCCTGGTGCGCTGGCAGCGGGACGGCACGGACCTGGCCTTCGGCCAGCAGTTCCTGGCCGGGGGCACCGACGGCTGGGCCCTGGCGCTGACCTCGCTGCGGGACCTTTACGGCTCTTGCTCCTCTGGCGGGCCGTGCGAGCCGGCGGCGTCCGGAGGTGATTTCGCCGCCGAAGCCACCCGCCTGGGACAGGTGACGGCGGACATGCACATCGCCATGGCCGAGGCCTACGGCACCTCCGACAGCCTGGCCGGGGAGTGGGAGGAGTTCGTCACGGCCTTGGAGCGCCAGGCCGGAGAGTTGGCGCCGGACCTGGCCGTCGACGGCCATCCCCTCTTCCAGCGCCTCCAGGAGGTGGCAGCGGTGGGGCCGTCCGTGCGCGTCCACGGCGACTACCACCTGGGCCAGGTGATGCGCACCGACACCGGTTGGTACGTCCTCGATTTCGAGGGGGAGCCAAACCGTCCGCTCGAACAGCGGCTGGTGCCGACCTCGGTGTTCAAGGACGTGTCCGGGATGCTGCGCTCCCTGCGGTACGCGCCCCAGTTCGCCCTGCGGGAGCGGGCCGAGGGCGAGCTGGCGGTGCTGGAGCCGCCGGCGCGGGCATGGCAGGACCGCAATTGCCAGGCGTTCCTGCTCGGGTACTACGAGCGCGATGGCATCGGCGAACTGCTCCCATCGCCTCCCGAGGACCGCGAGGCTGTACGCGTCGCCTTCGAGTTGGACAAGGCCATGTACGAGCTCGGTTACGAGCGGGCCTACCGGCCGGACTGGGCGTCCATACCCGAAGCCGCCCTCGCTCGCCTACTGTCGGAACCTGTCGAAGTGCTGACGGCCCTCCCCGGCCGTCTCGAGGGCGACCCGGGAGACGACGAGGCTGCCGATGTCGAAGAAACGGACCACTGACGCCAACCCGGTAGGACCGGGGAGCCACCCACCCTCGGAGGGGGCTGTGAGCCCCAGCCGAGCCAAAAGGGGTATGGACACAACCATGACCACAGCCGACGTTCGCCAACCGAGGCGGGGCAAGCAGGGCGGGGAGGCGGCGTCCCGGCAGGAGCCGGCGCTGGTCACCCCCGACGCCGCCCCGCTGGACGAGGACCAGGTCGAGCTCCTGGTCCAGGGCCGCCACCACGACCCCCACTCGCTGCTCGGTCGCCACGGGGGCGTGGTGCGCACGCTGCGCCCCGAAGCGTTCGAGATGTACCTGCTCGTGACCGGTCCGGCCCCCGAGCGCGAGGTGACGGCGCGTGCCCCGATGCGCCGGGTGCACCCGGGCGGCCTGTGGGAGGCCGAGCTGAGCCCGGCTGCGCCCGGCTATCGCTTGGAGGCCGTCTACGGCGGCGCCGGGTCGCCCGGGTTCGTCTTCGACGACCCGTACCGGCACTGGCCCACGCTCGGCGACCTGGACCTTCACCTGTTCAACCAGGGCAGGCACCGCAGGCTCTGGGAGGTCATGGGCGCCCACCGGCGCACGCACGAGGGCGTGGAGGGCACTGCGTTCGCCGTCTGGGCCCCCAACGCCAAGGCGGTGCGCGTCGTGGGGGACTGGAACTTCTGGGACGGCCGGCTGCACCCGATGCGCTCCCTCGGTAGCTCCGGGGTCTGGGAGCTGTTCGTGCCCGCAGCGGATGTCGGTGCCCGCTACAAGTACGAGATAGTCACGGCCGACGAACGTCTCACGCTCAAGGCCGACCCTTTCGCTTTCGCCACGGAGGTCCCGCCGGGCACCGCTTCGGTCATCGCCCCGCCCGCGGCGCACGGCTGGGCCGACGAGACCTGGTTCGTGGGCCGGTCGGGTGACCCGCTGGCGCACCCGATGTCCGTCTACGAGGTGCACCTCGGGTCGTGGCGCTGGACGGACGACGGAGCCGGGGGCGAGCGGCCGCTCACCTACCGCGAGCTGGCGGAGGAGCTGCCCCGCTACGTCGCCGACATGGGCTTCACCCACCTCGAACTGTTGCCGGTGGCCGAACACCCCTTCGGGGGGTCGTGGGGCTACCAGGTGAGTGCCTACTACGCGCCGAGCGCCCGCTTCGGCAGCGCCGACGACTTCCGCGCCCTGGTGGACGCCTGCCACCGCCACGGCATCGGGGTGATCGTGGACTGGGTACCGGCGCACTTCCCCCGCGACGAGTTCGCGTTGGCAAACTTCGACGGCACGGCCCTGTACGAACACTCGGGGCCCATGGGCGCCCATCCCGACTGGGGCACCCTGGTGTTCAACCTGGGCCGGCACGAGGTCAGCAACTTCCTGATGGCCAATGCCCTCTTCTGGGTCGAGCAGTTCCACGTCGACGCACTGCGCGTCGACGCCGTCGCCTCCATGTTGTACCTCGACTACTCCCGCGAACCCGGGGACTGGACGCCAAACAAGTACGGCGGCAACGAAAACCTCGATGCCGTGCAGTTCCTGAAAGATCTGAACGAGACCCTCTTCGCCATGTACCCTGCGGCCACCACCATCGCCGAGGAGTCGACGTCGTGGCCCGGTGTGTCGCGGCCCACCTACCTCGGAGGCCTGGGCTTCGGTTACAAGTGGAACATGGGGTGGATGCACGACACCCTGCAGTACTTCGAGGTGGACCCGCTCTTCCGCCGCTACCACCAGAACGACCTGACCTTCGGCCTCATATACGCCTGGTACGAGAACTTCATCCTCCCGCTGTCGCACGACGAGGTCGTGCACGGCAAGCGCTCCCTGCTCGCAAAGATGCCAGGCGACCGCTGGAGCCAGCTGGCCAACCTGAGGGCGCTGTACGCGTGGATGTGGGCCCACCCGGGCAAGAAGCTGCTCTTCATGGGAGCCGAGCTGGGAGAGGAGCGGGAGTGGTCCCACGAGCGCCAACTGGACTGGTGGGTGTTGGACCAGTGGGAGGACCACGCCAAGCTGCGCCGGATGGTCGCCGAGCTCAACCGGGTGTACCGGGCGGAGCCGGCGCTCTGGGAGCATGACTTCTCACCTGACGGCTTCCGCTGGGTCGACGCAAGCGACGCCGACCACAACGTGCTCTCCTTCCTGCGCCTACGGCGGCGGGACGCCGAGGGGGCAGGCAGCGCTGACCCGTCGTGGCCGGCCATGCCGGTTGGCGATGTGGTGGCGTGCATAGCCAACCTGTCTCCTGTGCCTCAGCTCGGCTACCGGGTCGGCCTCCCGAGCGCAGGGCGCTGGGTCGAGCTGCTCAACACGGACGCCCGGGAGTGGGGCGGCAGCGGGCTGGGCAACATGGGCGAGGTACGGGCCGAGGACCGGGGCTGGCACGGGCAGCCTTTCTCGGCCGAGATCGTGCTCCCGCCCCTCGCTGTACTCTGGTTGGCCCCTGCGCCGTAGCCTGATGGGCGTGAGCAGCACTGGTAGGCGCCGCCCGGCGCGCGGTGGGCACGGTGTGGCACTCTCCCTGGCGGCCGTCGCCGTCCTGGTGGCGGCCGGCGTTGCCGGTTTGGTCCTGAGCAGTGGGGGGACAGGCGCGCCGAGCCCGAAAGGGGTCGCCGCCGGCTCGCCGACGACCGGGGTCACCACCACCACGGCGGGACCGACGACGTCGACCACGAGCCGTGCGCAAGCGGCGGCCCAGCTCCTCTCGGCCGTGTCGGTCACCCCGGCGCGTGGTGCCAGTGAGGTGGGAGCGGGCACGGTCGTCAAGGTGCGGGCCTCCACCGGCCGGCTCGGCTCGGTCGACGTCCGCTCGAGCACCGGCGCCAGCGTCAGTGGGTCGCTCGGGACCTCGGGAGCCGTGTGGGTGTCCAGCTCGCACCTGGTACCGGCGACCCGCTACACGGTCTCGTACCAGGTCGAGGGGACTGGTGGCGTCACGGCGTCCGGGAGCTCCAGCTTCAGCACGGCTCCACCGCCCAAGGCCGTGACAGCGACGGTCTGGCCCGCTCCCGGGCTGATCGTCGGCGTCGGCGAGCCGATCGTCTTCACCTTTTCCCGGCCCGTGCTCACCTATGTCGGGCAGTCCTCCGTCGTTTCGCACCTGCACATCGCCATGAGCAAGCCGGTGCCGGGGGGCTGGCACTGGTTCAGCCCCGTCGAGCTGCACTTCCGTCCCAGCCAGTACTGGCCCGTGGGCGAGCAGGTAGCTGTCTCCGGTGACCTCGCCGGTTGGCACATTGCGACAGGCGAGTGGGGTTCGGGAGCGGTCTCGACGCAGTTCGCCGTCGGGGCCAAGCACGTCTCGATCGTCAACCTCGACACCCACGAGATGAACGTCTACGACAACGGCCAACTGGTGTACACGTGGCCGATCAGCGCCGGTGCCCCCAGATGGCCCACCACCGCCGGTACGCACATCGTGCTCGACCGCGAAGCCGTAGTGCGCATGGACTCGGCGACGGTCGGGATCCCGGTCAACTCGCCGGGCGGCTACGACGAGCTCGTCTACTGGGACGTCCACATAGCTGACGCGGGCGAGTACGTCCATGCCGCGCCCTGGGATCTGTCCATCCAGGGCCAGCAGAACGTCTCCCACGGGTGCATCAACATCAGCCCGGCCCGGGCCGAGACTTTTCTGCACTTCAGCCGGGTCGGGGACATAGTCCAGGTCGTCGGTCCCGGGCGCCCCCCGAGGGTCACGGACCACGGCCTGATGGACTGGTCTTTCGGGCCCTCGGTGGTCAAGTGGGTGCCGGCACAGGTGTCCCAGCTGAGCACGCCGGTCTCGACGACGAGCCCCACCACCCTGCCCCCCCCGCCGTCCGGTGCGCCGTTCTACCCCACGACCATCCCGCCGGCGCCGACCACGACCGCTACCGTGCCGTCGAGCTCCACCAGCGCCCCACCTCCCACGAGCACCTCCGTGGCGACGACGGCCGCTACGACCTCGGCGGGAGCGCCAACCACGGTCACCAGCGTTGCCACGACGGCCACCAACGTTGCCACGACGGCCACCAACGTTGCCACGACGGCCACCAACCACCCGACGACGCTCGTCACGGCGGCCACTACCACCCGGCCGACCACTGCCGGCGCCGCCACACCGCCGCCGGCGCGGCCCACCACGACCGCCAGCGCCGCCGGGTCGAGCGTCCCCACCACCGCGCCCGCAACGGGCACGGCGAGCGCTCCGGTGCCGGTCGTGACGCAGTCGAGGCGGTCTGCCGGCACGTAGTGCCGGTACCGCGCCCCGATGCCCGCCTACTTGGACCACGCAGCAACGACGCCCCTGTGCGAGCCGGCACGCCGGGCCGCGCTGGCTTGGAGCGGGGAACGCTTCGGCAACCCGTCGGGACCGCACTCGGTTGCCGCTGCCGCCAGGGCCGCCCTCGACGACGCCCGCGAAGTCGTGTCGACGGTTCTGGGGACGGCCCCGGGTGACGTCGTGTTCACCTCCGGAGGGACCGAGTCCGACAACCTGGCGGTGCTCGGCCGGGCACTGGCAGCGCCAGGCGCAGTCGTTGTCAGCGCCGTCGAGCACCACGCTGTTCTGAGGGCTGCGCAGGCCGCGGGGCGCTGGGCGGGGTGCCCCGTGCGCACCGTCGGCACGGACGCAGACGGCCGCGTGGACCTGGCGCAACTTGCGGATGCCCTCGACCGCTCGGTCAGCATCGTGTCGGTCCAGCTGGTCAACAACGAGGTCGGTACCCTGCAGCCGTTCGCCGAGGTCGCCCGGCTGGTCCGACGCCGGGCGCCGCAGGCCGTGCTGCATACCGACGCCGTTCAGGCGGCGCCGTGGTACGACCTGGCCGAGATGGCGCAGGGCGCGGATCTGGTGACGATCAGCGCCCACAAGTTCGGCGGCCCCCAGGGCGCCGGCGTGCTGGCCTTCGCCAGACCGGTCGAGCTGGCCCCGCTGAGCTTTGGCGGCCCCCAGGAGCGCGGGCGCCGGGCGGGCACCCAGGACGTGGCGGGAGCCGCCGGTCTCGGCGCCGCCCTGTCCTGGTTGCGCCGGGACAGGGAAGCTGAGAGCGAGCGCGTCACGGCCCTACGGGACCGCTTGGCGCTGGGCCTGCTGGCGGCACTGGAAGGCGTCCGGCTCACGGCGGGGGACGTACCGAGGGCCCCCGGCCACTGCCACCTGGTCGTCGAGGGGGTCGACAGCGAGGAGCTGCTCTTCCTGCTCGACTCGTACGGGGTCTGCGCCTCGGCTGGGTCGGCGTGCGCCAGCGGGGCGCTGGAGGCCAGTCACGTGCTCACGGCCATGGGCACCCCGCCGGCCTTGGCGCGGGGTGCTCTCAGGTTGAGCCTCGGCCACTCCAGCACGGACGCTGACGTCGACATGGCTCTCGAGGCCGTACCACGGGCCGTGTCCCGGCTGAGGGAGGCGGTCGCGCCCGGCGCGCTCCCGGTCCGCAAGGTACTGCGATGAGGGCCCTGGTCGCGATGTCGGGCGGGGTGGACTCGAGCGTCGCGGCGGCGCTCCTGCTTGCCGGGGGCCATGAGGTTGTCGGCGCCACGATGAAGCTCTGGGGCGGCCCGTCCGACTCGGGTTGCTGCTCGGTTGCCGACGTCGAGGACGCTCGGCGCGTCTGCCAGCAGCTCGGCATCGCCCATCACGTGTTCAACTTCACCGCCGAGTTCGAGGAAGAAGTCGTGGCGCCCTACGTCGAGGCACATGCCGCGGGCATGACGCCGAACCCGTGCATATCCTGCAACGCCCACCTCAAGTTCGACCGTTTCTGGTTGAGGGCCAGGCACCTCGGCTTCGACGCCATCGCCACCGGCCACCATGCCCGCGTGACCGCGACAAGCGAGCCCGGACCGCCGCTAGCGGGCCGTGCCGGCTCGCCACCCGCCGGTCCAGCCGGCGCGCACGGGGACTGTCCGGGCCAAGGCCCTGCGGGGCCGGGCACGGGCCGGGTGGTGTGGCGCCTGCGCCGCGGGCAAGACCTGGGCAAGGACCAGTCCTACGTCCTCTACATGCTCGGGCAGGCGCAGCTGGCCGAGCTCCTCCTGCCTGTCGGTGAGATGACCAAGGACGAGGTGAGGAGGAGGGCGGCGACCCTGGGCCTGCGCACAGCGGCCAAGCCGGACAGCCAGGACGTGTGCTTCATATCACGGACAGGCGGCCGCCAGAGTTTCCTCGGGGACAGGATCCCCGTCCGGGGAGGCAGGCTGCTGTCGGCTGCCGGTGCCGACCTGGGTGAGGCGCCCGATCTCGAGCTGCTGACGGTCGGCCAGCGACGGGGGTTGGGGCCGGCAGCGTACCGCTCCGAGCACAAGGGCACGCCCGAGCGCCGCTACGTGGTCGGCGTCGACCTCCGGGCCAGGACCGCAACGCTGGGCACTCTGGAACAGCTGCTCGTCGGTTCCGTGCGGGTTGGCCCCGTCAGCTGGGCGGCGGGCGCTCTCCCCGCCGGCGCCCGGGCCCACGTTCAGACCAGCGCCCACGGGCGTGCCTTCCCGGCACGCTGGGAGCCGGCGCCGGAGGGCGGGGGGGGTCGCCTGGTGTTCGAAGAGCGGATCCGCAAGGTGGCCGCCGGCCAGGCGGTGGTCATGTACCGGCTGGAGCTGGAGGGCGACGTGGTCCTCGGAGGTGCCACGGCTCTGCCCTGAGCGCCGGGCTCGCCGTGGTCCCGGGCCGCCCCACCGAGGCCCTCTTGCCCCCCGGCTCGCCGTCGTCACCCATGGGTAGCCTGCTAGGGATGTCCCGTCCCGACCCGGCCGCACGGGCGGAGGAGCTGCGCAAGCTCGTCGCCTACCACAACCAACGGTACTTCGAGCTCGACGACCCCGAGATCAGTGACGGCGAGTACGACGAGCTCGTACGGGAGCTCGCCGCGATAGAGGCGGCGCACCCCGAGCTGGTCACGGCTGATTCGCCGACCCAGAGGGTCGACGGCGCCCCGCTGGGACTGTTCAGTGCCGTCAGGCATCGCACGCCGATGATGTCGCTCGACAAGACGACGAGCTTCGAGGAGATGCTGGCGTGGGGGCGGCGGATGGAGCGCTACATCACCGGAGAGGTCGTTTTCGACTGCGAGCTCAAGCTCGACGGCCTCGCCATGTCCCTGCTCTACGAGGACGGCAAGCTGACCAGGGCAGGGACCCGTGGCGACGGTGAGGTGGGTGAGGACGTCACGGCCAATGTGGCCACGATCGCGGCGGTGCCCAAAGAGCTCGTCCCCGGCGCCCCCCCTGTCGTGGAGGTGCGGGGCGAGATCTACATGACATCGGGGGCGTTCGAGAGCCTCAACAGGCAGCAGGCCGAGACCGGGGGCAGGGCGTTCATCAACCCCCGCAACGCAGCGGCCGGGTCGCTGCGCCAGAAGGACCCCGGTGTCACCGCCAGCCGGGAGCTGTCCTTCTCGGCGTACCAGCTCGGCGACCTAGAGGGTGGACCGGTTTTCCGCTACCACCACGAGACGCTGGAGTGGTTGCGCTCAGCCGGGTTCCCCGTCAGCGCGCACATAGAGACGGTCGGGTCGCTGGCCGACGTCGACGCGTACTGCAAACGCTGGGAAGGACAACGGCATTCGATCGATTTCGAGATCGACGGAGTGGTTGTCAAGGTCGACGACCTCGCTCAGCGGCGCGAGCTCGGCTCCACATCCAAGGCGCCCCGCTGGGCGATCGCCTACAAGTTCCCGCCCGAGGAGCGCAACACCCTGCTCCAGGAGATCATGGTCTCCATAGGCCGGACCGGCAAGGCGACGCCTTTCGCAGTGCTCGAACCGGTCGTGGTCGGGGGCGCGCGGGTCGGTTTGGCCACGCTGCACAACGAGGACCAGGTGAGGGCCAAGGACGTGAGACCCGGCGACACGGTCGTCGTGCGCCGGGCGGGCGATGTCATCCCCGAGGTCAGAGGCCCTGTACTTCCTCTGCGCCCTGCGGGTTTGCCGGCATGGGAGTTCCCTGTGACCTGTCCGGTGTGCGGGGCTGCATTGCAGCGCCTCGAAGGGGAGGCGGACACCTACTGCGTAAACCTGGAATGCCCCGGCCAGCAGGTCCAGCGGATCAGCCACTTCGCCTCGCGAGGCGCCATGGACATCGAGGGGCTCGGCGAGCGGACCGTGGCGCTGTTCTGCCGGGAGGGCCTGCTCGGGGACGTAGCCGACATCTACTCCCTCGACTTCGAGCGGGTGGAGGCCTTCGAGGGCTTCGGTCCTCTGTCCGTCGCCAACCTCTCCGGTGCGATCGACGCGTCCAGGCAGCGACCCCTCGCCAACCTCCTGGTGGGGTTGTCCATCCGCCACCTGGGGTCAAACACCAGCCAGGTGCTGGCGCGGGCCATGGGCCACATGGACAGGATCCTGGAGGCATCCGAGGAGGAGATAGCCGCGGTGGAGGGTATCGGCCCGGTGATCGCCGCCAGTATCAAGCGTTTCTTCTCGCTCGCTCGCAACCGCGAGGTGCTGGAGCGCCTCCGGGCCGCCGGCCTCAACCTCGCCGGCCCGGAGCAACCCGACATCCCCCAGGTCCTCAGGGGCATGTCGGTGGTGGTGACAGGCACGCTCGAGCGGTGGTCGCGTGAGGCGGCAGAGGACGCCGTCAAGGCACGGGGCGGCAAGTCCCCCGGGAGCGTCTCTCAAAAGACGAGCGTCGTCGTGGCCGGAGCCGAGCCGGGGGGCGCCAAGATGTCCAAGGCTGAGCAACTGGGCGTCCCCGTGATCGACGAGGAGGCCTTCGAACGGCTCCTCCAAACGGGGGAGCTGTCCAGCTGAGCGTCGCTCAGGGTACCGCAGGGCCCTCACCGGGCCGCTCCGCTGCCGGCGCCAGGGTCCACCTCTGGCGCGTTGCGGCTGGTTAGCCTCGTAAAGTGTCGGTGTCGCATAGCTCGGACCTGGTAGGCAGGGTCGTCGGTGGCAGGTACCGGCTCTTGCGGCCGGTGGGCAGCGGCGCGTCCGCCCACGTCTATGTGGCTGAGGACGTACGGCTGAAGCGCCGGGTGGCGCTCAAGGTCCTGCACCCGGTGCTCGCCGAGGACCGCTCCTTCCTGCGCCGTTTCGAGATGGAGGCACAGCTCGTGGCCTCCCTGCGACATCCGGGCATAGTGCGGGTCTACGACTGGGGGGAGGAGGGCGGCGATGCCTACCTCGCCATGGAGCTCCTGGACGGAGGGAGCCTGCGCGGGCTGCTCGACACGGGCTACCGCCTGAGCGTCTCACAGGCGGCCGCCCTCGGAGTGGACGTGGCGGCGGCCCTGGCCCATGCCCACGCCCGTGGACTGGTCCACCGCGACATCAAGCCGGCCAACCTGCTCTTCGACGAGGAGGGTCGTTCGAGCGTCGCCGACTTCGGCATCGCCCGCGCCCTGGCCGAGGCGAGCTGGACCGAGCCCATGGGAGCGCTGGTCGGCACGGCCCGTTACGCCGCTCCCGAGCAGCTCCAGGGCGTAGCGCTGGACGGGCGGGCCGACGTGTACGCCCTGGCGCTCGTCCTGGTCGAATGCGTCACGGGCATGGTGCCGTTCGCGCGTGACACGATTCTCGGCGCCCTGATGGCCCGGGCCTCCCAACCCCTTCCGGTGCCGGCAGAGCTGGGCGCGCTCGCCGGCGTGCTGGAGGGGGCGGGCACACCCTCTCCGGACGACCGGCTGTCGGCCGAGGAGCTGGCCGAGCAGATCGCTGTCGTGGCCCGCCAGCTACGCGCGCCGGCGCGCCTGCCCGTCCACGTGACCCTGCCGGCGGCGCCACTCGAGAGCCCCGACCCCACCGAGCTCGGCACGGGGGCCGCACGGCCGGCGGACGCCGGCCCGACCGTCCTCGTGGACGACCTCGAGATCGTGGCAGCGCACGAGGTCGGCGAGGACTTGGCGAGCGCCATGCCGGAGGGTGCCGTCCAGGCCGGTGGAGCGGGCACGACCGGCGACTCCGACGGGCAGGCATCGGCCATGGCCGCGGCCACGGCGGATGGCGAGCCGCCGGCCACCGTGGAGCCCGCAGCGCCTCCGGTGAGCGCCGGCGACCGCGACCTCACGGTGGCAGGGGCCCAACCACCTGCGCCTTCCTCCGTCCGTCCGGCGCCACCTGCCGGGCCGGCGCACGGCGATGGGCCGGCGGTTGCTTCGAGCCCTTCGGGTAAGCACCGGGGCGCTCGGCGGCGTGAGCTCCGGGGTCGCAGACGCCGCCGGTGGCCGCGCCGGCTGGCTGTGCTCGTACTGGTCGCCTGCGTGCTCGGGGGCGGCGCCACCGCCGCCGTGCTGCTGACCCGGCCCGCACCCGTCTACGCCGTTCCTTCCCTGAGCGGCGAGAGCCCGGGCGCAGCGGCGGCATCCCTTCACGCCCGGCACCTGCGCCTGGCGGTGGCCGGCCGCCAGTGGAGCCCGTCGACGCCCAGCGGCGAAGTGATGTCGCAGTTCCCACGGCAGGGGGCACGGGTCCACGCCAAGACGGTGGTGGCGGTGACCCTCTCGCTCGGGCCTCAGCCGGTGGCAGTGCCGTCGCTGTCGACCTTGGACCTGGCGCAGGTCCGTTCCGTCCTGCATGGCCAGCAGCTGCAGCTTGGGACGGTTGCTCGCCGGTCGAGCATGACCGTGCCGGCGGGGACCGTCATCTCGTGGTCCGACGCCGGCCACGAGCTGTTGCCGGGCAGCAAGGTCGATGTCGTGGTGTCAACGGGCAAGCCCATGGTCACGGTGCCCCCGGGCGCTGACGGCAGTTCGTACACGCACCTGGCGGCGCAGCTGGCGGCTCTGCACCTCGCGGTCCACGAACTGCAGGAGTACAGCAACACCGTGCCCGAGGGGACCGTGATCGCGACCTCCCCGGCTCCGGGCAGTAGTCAGGTGGTGGGCACGGAGGTGACCGTGACGGTGTCCCTCGGCCCCCACATGGTGAGCATCCCATCGGCCATAGTCGGTATGACCCAGGGTCAAGCGACTGATTACCTGCTCAAGCTGGGCATCTACGTTTCAGGGGTGCAGGGCAGCCCCCTGGCGGCCGTGACCGGCTCGGTCCCCACCGTGGGTACGTCGATCCTGTACGGCAAGTCGATCACCCTCGTGGCCGGTTGAGTCAAGGCCCCGGCGAGGGGGACGTCAGCGGTCCGAGGCCGGTCGCGCTCGACGTCCGTCGCCGGGCGACCGTGACCTACTCGCGCCGGAGCGGCGAGGCGGGCTGAAAGTGCAGCCGCTGATGCGCCCCGGGGGCACAAGCTCCTGCCGAGGAGGCGCCAGGTCAGGAGTGCCGGGCGCGGTCCAGCTGCCTGCGTTCCCGCTTGGTCGGGCGCCCGGCGCCGCGGTCACGCACGAAGTTGGCCACAGCGGCCTCCTCGCTAGGGCGGGGCGGCGTGTGGTCGACATAGCACGCCGCCGCGAGAGGGGCGCCCACCCGCTTGTCGACGATCGCCGTCACTTCGACTACCCGGTCCCCGCCCGGTGTCGACGCCTCGACGGTGTCGCCCGGTTTGACCAGGGTTGCAGGCTTGGCACCGTTACGGTTGACCTTGACGTGCCCTGCCCGGCAGGCGTCGGTGGCGTCGGTGCGGGTCTTGAACAGGCGGATCCCCCAGAGCCACTTGTCGACCCGCGTCTCGTCCACTACTCGGTGATCTCCTGAAGCCGCGCCGCCGCTTCGAACGCGGGTGGGCGGGGCAGGGTCATGGCCTCCTGGGCCGGCCCGCCGGGGCTGTCCTGTGCAACGGGCGAGCCGGCGGTCCCGGGCCCGCCGGGCGGGGTCCGGTTGGTGCGGAACATGCCAGGACCGGTGGCCGGCCACATGCCGCTGCCCGGGTCGAGCAACTTGCTCATGTCGCCGTCGACGCGCATCCTGCCGCTCAGGAAGGCCTGCATGGCCGCTTGGGGATCGCCGCCCACGAACAGCGAGCGGGCCGTCGCCCAGTCCAGCGACACTGTGACATCGGGTCTGTCGAGATGCCCGGTCTCTACGGCGACGTGCCCGGCGGAGGTGTCCACGTGGGCCTGGAGCGGCTCTGCGGAGAACGGAGCGTCGTAGACGACGAGGTTGACCCGGACGGACGCGAGCGCCGCGGCCGGGGGCGGGCCACCCGCCGCCTGCAACTCGGCATAGATCCGCCGTGCTTGCGCAACCCACTCGTCACTGAGGAAGAGGTACTTTGCCATCGGTGCCCGAGCAGCTTACCGCCGAGCCGCGCCCGGCCCGGCGCCCGGCCGCGAGCCCTCAGGTCGACCCTGCCGCACCCGGTAGTTACGATGGCCCGGTGGCCCAGCCCATCTCCAAAGACGACGTCGCCCACGTGGCCCGCCTGGCCCGTCTGGCGTTGAGCGACGACGAGCTCGAGCAGTACACCTCGCAACTGGCCGGCGTGCTCAGGCACGCGGCGGACATCGAGGCGCTCGACATCGACAACGTCGAAGCGACCGCCCACCCCTTCCCGCTCGTCAACGTGCTGAGGGAGGACGTGCCCACGCCGAGCCTCGACCGGGACGAGGTCCTTGCCCAGGCGCCCGAGGTCGACCAGGAACGCTTCCGTATCCCCCGCATACTCGGGGAGGCACCGTGAGCGGACCGGTGCACGCCATTGCAGCGGACGTGCGCTCGGGTCGTCGTAGCGCCGCCGAGGTCCTGGAGGAACACCTCGGCCGGATTGCCGAACGCGAGGGGTCCGTGCACGCTTTCAACCTGGTCACGGCCGACGCTGCCAGGCAGCGCGCCGAGCAACTGGACCGTGCCGTCGCTGCGGGTGGCGATCCCGGGCCCCTGGCCGGGGTCCCGGTGGCCCTCAAGGACCTGATCTGCACGCGGGGTGTGCCTACCACGTGTTCCTCGCGCATCCTCGAGGGATGGGTCCCTCCGTACGACGCCACGGTGGTCAGCCGCCTGGCGGGCGCGGGAGCGGTGTTCGTGGGCAAGGCCAACATGGACGAGTTCGCCATGGGCTCGTCGACCGAGCACTCGGCCTTCGGGCCGACCCGCAACCCCCACGACCTCGCGCGTGTGCCCGGGGGATCTTCCGGCGGCAGCGCGGCAGCGGTGGCAGCGGGTTTCGCCGCCGCATCGCTGGGCAGTGACACTGGGGGCTCGATACGCCAGCCCGCCGCCCTGTGCGGCGTCGTGGGCGTCAAACCCACCTACGGGCTCGTCTCGCGTTACGGGCTGGTGGCCTTCGCCAGTTCGCTCGACCAGATCGGGCCGTTCGCCACCACTGTCGCCGACGCCGCCCTCGTGCTCGACGCCATCGCCGGGCACGACCCCAGGGACTCGACCAGCCTCCCCGACGAGCGGGCGGCGGCTGGCAGCAGGTTGGGACGAGGTGCCCAGGGCCTGCGGGTCGGCGTGATCGCCGAGCTGGCCGGAGCGGAGGGGATCTCGGCCGACGTGGCTGCCCGGGTCAACGAGGCCGCCGAGGCTCTGGCCGCTGCCGGCGCCAAGGTGGAGGAGGTGAGCGTGCCATCCGTCGTGTACGGGCTGTCCGCCTACTACATGATCGCCCCGGCGGAGGCCTCCTCCAACCTGGCCCGCTACGACGGGGTGCGCTATGGGCTGCGTAAGCCCGGCGCCGACATCACCGACATGTACGTGGCGACGCGCTCTGCCGGGTTCGGGCCGGAGGTCAAGCGGCGGATCATGCTCGGGACCTACGCTCTCTCCGCCGGCTACTACGACGCCTACTACGGCAAGGCCCAGAAGGTGCGGACGCTCATAATCCGCGACTTCGAGGCGGCGTACCGCTCCTATGACGTGCTCCTCTCGCCTACTTCGCCGACGACGGCCTTCGAGCTCGGCGCCAAGACGTCGGACCCGCTCACCATGTACCTGAACGACGTCTGCACGATCCCCTCCAACCTGGCCGGCCACCCCGCTGCCAGCGTCCCGTTCGGCACAGGCGACGACGGACTGCCCGTAGGGGTGCAGGTGCTGGCGCCGGCGCTGGGCGAACCTGTCATGTTCCAGGTGGCCGAAGTGCTCGAGGCCGCCGCCCCTTCGAGCGGAGGTGCCGCATGAGCGACGACACGCTGTCCGGGTGGGAGGTCGTGGTCGGCCTCGAGGTCCACTGTGAGCTGCGGACGGAGACAAAGCTGTTCTGCGGCTGCCGCAACGTCTTCGGCGACGAGCCCAACACCAACGTGTGCCCCGTCTGCCTCGGCCTGCCCGGTTCGCTGCCCGTGCTCAACAAGCAGGCGGTGGAGTACGCCATCCGCATAGGGAGGGCACTGCACTGCCGGGTGCAGCCGTCGATGTTCCACCGGAAGAACTACTTCTACCCGGACATGCCCAAGGACTTCCAGATCAGCCAGTACGACGTGCCCGTCAACGCCGACGGCTGGCTCGAGCTGCCGAGCGGCAAGCGGGTCGGGATCGTGCGGGCCCACATGGAGGAGGACACCGGCAAGACGACCCACGTTGGCGGCGGCGGCCGCATCCACGGGGCGGCCCATTCGCTCGTGGACTACAACCGGGCCGGTGTCCCGCTCGTTGAGATCGTCTCGGATCCCGACATGCGCAGTGCAGACGAGGCGCGCGACTACGTGGACGAGCTACGGGCCATCCTGGTGGCCACCGGGGCGTCCGACGGCAAGATGGAGGAGGGCTCGTTGCGTGTGGACTGCAACGTGTCCATCAGACCGCAGGGTTCGACCGCCCTCGGGACTCGCTGCGAGATAAAGAACATGAACTCGCTCCGCAGCCTCGGCCGCGCCATCGTGTACGAGGCCTCCCGTCAGGTGGAGGTCCTGAGCTCGGGTGGGAGCGTCGTCCAGGAGACGAGGCACTGGGACGAGGCGGACGGGCGCACTCACGCCATGCGTTCCAAGGAGGAGGCGTTCGACTACCGCTACTTCCCGGAGCCGGACCTGGTCAGTTTGGCCCCTTCGCAGGAGTGGGTCAGAGCTGTCGAGGACGCTCTCCCGGTGCTGCCGGCGGAGCGCCGGCGGCGCGTGGCGGAGGCCGCCGGTGTCCAGGCCGGCTCCGAGCCGGTGGCGACGGTCGTGCGCCTCGGTCTCGACGCCCTCGTCATGGCGACCGTTGCGGCCAAGGCGGACGCCGCCCTGGCGCTGCGCCGCCTCGCCAACGAGGTGGCGGGCCAGTTGGCCGAGAGCGGTGTCCACGACATCGACCCCGATGCCTTCGTGCGCCTGGTCCGTATGGAGCACGATGGTGAGCTGACGTCGGCCCAGGCCAGGACCGTGCTCAAGGACTTCGTCGCCGACGGGGGTGATCCCAAGGCGATCGCCAGGCAGCTCGGCTTCGAGGCCATGGGCTCGCAGGAGCTGGCTGGCGCGGTCGAAACCGTCATCAGTGCCAACCCGAAGGAGTGGGAGCGCTTTTCCTGCGGCGACGACAAGCTGGTCGGTTTCTTCGTCGGCAAGGTCAAGGCCGCCACGGGGGGCAAGGCCGACCTCCGGGCGGCGACCGAGATGCTTCGCAGGCGCCGCGGCGCCTGAGAGGTCGGCTCCCGTCCCGGGGCGGCGTACTGCCTGGGGCGGGAGCCGGCTCAATGGCTCGGTTGCTTTGCGGTGCTAGCTGTCCCGGCTCGGGTGCCCCCGGCCGGTGGTGCGGCCACCGTGGCCGGCATCGCCCGACCCCTTCTTGGCATTGCCGTGGTTGGCGTCACCGTGCCCCCGCCCGGCGGGGTGCTTGTCGGGGAGCACCAGGACTCTCAGGGCGTTGAGGGTGGCGTAACCGTCCTGGGTGCCTACGACCGTCACCTTCGAGCCGAGTGCGAGGGGCCCGGTGGGGGACTTCGGAGCGCCGCGGCGGTCGCTCTCAGGCTCGACGTAGCGGGTGGAGGTGCCCAAGTTGACCGTGAGGTCCTTCCCGCCCCAGGCCCGGCCCAGGGTGGTGCCCGTGCCCGTCAGGGTGAAGCTGCCCGCGACGGAGGTGGCGACGAAGCCTCTTGCTCGGACCAGCGGCAGGGTCACCTCGAGTGCCTGCAGGTTGCCGTTGCTGTCACGCTTCGCGCGCACTGCCACGACGTCGCCCTGGACGATGGCACTCGGTCCGCCGTTGCGGATGCCGGGTTCGCGGTAGCGGGTGGTGTTCCCGATGGCGACCGTAACGGTGCCCTTGACATGGTCCGGCCCAGTACTCGCTGTGGAGGTGAGCACCAGCTCGTCGTTGGCCAACTGTTGGACCATTCCACGCAAGTTCACATCGGCGCGCCCATCGGGCCCCCAGCCCCGGCCGTGGCTGCCCGGGTCGCCGCTGTGACCGTGCCCCGAGGCGTCGGTGTAGGCAGCTCCCGCACGCGGTGCGGCTGCGGCCGTGCCCGCGCTCAGCGGGACGGCGGCACCGGCGCCGACGGCGAAGACGGCCAGGGCGGCCGCCCACACCCTCAGGCGGCTTCCAAATCGTTGCCGCTGGGTTGCGGCTCCAGTAGTTCCCTCAGGCGACACGTAGACCTCCTTGTTGCTGCGGCACACGGGCAGCGCTGGACGACAAGTGCTGACAGTGGTCACGCGGATGCGGGACGTGCCAATAGTGGGCCCAAGATGTAGTGGAAATGTGATGCGGCCGCCTTAGAGGTTGCACTTTCGGCCTTTTCGGGATGGCACCTGCCGCCGCCTGCACCGACCGCCCATGGCTCCAGGCGGCACCGCGGCCAGGCGGCCCGGCGGCCCCTCGGGCGGCGTGTTGGCTCAGGGGGTCACGCGGTAGCTGAAGGCCCCGTCCTTGCTCGTGAAACGCACCATCACGCGGCGCGTGCTGTGCCCGACCAGCGCCGTGCACTCGAAGGAACGTCCTGGGTTGGCCACCAGCAGGGCCGGTGCCAGGCAGGTGAGGCGGACGCCGGCTCCGAGCGCTGTGCCTAGGTGACGTGACAGCGCCGCCTCGGTGCCGGCTCTGGTCACCACGGCTGCTTCGGGTAGCAGCTTCACCCGGCCGTGCGTGCCGGTCACGGTCCCTCGGATGGCGAGGCGTTGGCCGTCGACAGTCGCCGTGCACTCGAAGGTCGTGCCCGCCTGTGCGGGGACGGCGCCCGGGCAGGTCACTGCCGGGAGCGGCGAGTGGAAGGTCCCGGCCAGGCGGCTCGCTATCACGCGCTCGACATTGCGCGCCGAGATGGTGTCGCCGGCCTTTATCGAACAGCCTCCGAGCAGGCCGGCAGCGACCAGTAAGGCCGACGTGACGCCGATGGCAGGCCTATAGGGTGGCCGCATGCCGAGCGACATGAAACCCCGCAGCCACGAAGTCACTGACGGCCCGGAGCGGGCGCCAGCCAGAGCGATGCTGCGGGCGATCGGCATGACCGACGCCGACTTCGCCAAGCCGCAGGTGGCGGTCGCCTCCTCGTGGAACGAGGTCACCCCGTGCAACCTACCGCTCGACCGTCTGGCGAAGCGGGCCAAGGTGGGCGTCCGCGAGGCCGGGGGGTTCCCCGTCGAGTTCGTGACCATAGCCGTGTCCGACGGCATCTCCATGGGCCACGAGGGCATGCGGGCCTCCCTTGTGAGCCGTGAGGTGATCGCCGACTCCGTCGAAGCCATGATGCACGCTGAGCGCTTCGACGCTCTGGTCACTTTCGCCGGTTGCGACAAATCGCTCCCGGGCATGCTCATGGCTGCGGCCCGGGTCAACCTGCCGTCGGTCTTCCTCTACGGCGGGACCATCCTGCCCGGGCGCGGCCTCAGGGGCGAGGCCCTGGACCTGGTCAGCGTGTTCGAGGCCGTCGGGGCACACGCCGCCGGCACCCTGACAGACGAGGAGCTCGAGCTCATCGAGAGGCGGGCCTGCCCGACGGAGGGGAGCTGTGCAGGCATGTTCACCGCGAACACGATGGCCTGTGCGGCCGAGGCTCTGGGCATGGCTCTGCCGGGGAGCTCGTCCGCCCCCGCGGTCGACCGGCGCCGCGACGACTACGCGTACGAGTCCGGTCGGGCGGTGGTCAAGTTGCTCGAAACAGGCGTGCGGCCCCGCAACATCATGACCAAGCAGGCCTTCGAGAACGCCATCTCCGTCGTCATGGCGCTCGGCGGCTCGACCAACGCCGTGTTGCACCTGCTGGCGATCGCCCACGAGGCCGAGGTCGAACTGAGCCTTTCCGACTTCGACCGGATCGGCCGGCGGGTGCCCCACCTGGCCGACACCAAGCCGCACGGCCAGTACCACATGGTGGACCTCGACCGCACGGGTGGTCTGCCCGTCCTGATGAAAGAGCTGCTGTCGGCCGGCCTGCTCGATGGCGACTGCGCGACCGTGACCGGCCGGACCTTGCGGGAGAACCTGGAGGCCATCGACCCCCCGATCCCGGACGGACGTGTCGTGCGGCCCCTCTCGGACCCGATCCATGCCGACGGTGGGATCGCCATCCTCCGAGGCTCGCTGGCCCCCGAGGGCGCCGTCGTCAAGGTCGCAGGCTTGGACTTCGACCATTTCGAGGGCACGGCGCGCGTCTTCGACGGGGAGCAGGCCGCCCTCGACGCCATCCTGCGGGGCGACATCCAGCCCGGCACGGTGGTGGTGATCCGCTACGAGGGGCCAAAGGGCGGGCCCGGTATGCGCGAGATGCTGGCGGTGACGGGCGCGATGAAGGGTGCAGGCCGCGGGGGCGACTGCGCCCTGGTCACCGACGGGCGCTTCAGCGGCGGCACGCACGGGTTCTGCATAGGCCACGTCGCTCCCGAAGCGGTGGACGGGGGCCCGATAGCCCTGCTGGCAGACGGTGACCGCATCGTGATAGACGTGCCCAGCCGTTCGATGGAGCTCCGGGTCCCCGAGGCGGTCCTGGACGCCCGCCGGGACCAGTGGAAGCCACCCGTCCCGCGCTACACCCACGGGGTGCTGGCCAAGTACGCCCGCCTGGTGGCCGGGGCCGAGCGGGGCGCTGTCACCGAACCCTAGAGCTCGACCCCATTGGCAATCCCTGGAGCCCGGCGTTCCGGGCCACCGGAAGGCGGCCCCACCCGGCGCACCGGCGCTCAGCCGAGGGCCGACGGGTCCAGGATGCCTGCTTCGGCCCAGGTGTAACGCCCGGACAGCACCTTGTCGGCCACCGCATGGTTGTGCGAATCGTCGTTGTCCCACAACCCGCTGAACAGCGCGTCGGTGCGTCGGCGCGAGGCGCGGCAGAAGGTGTCCGCCAGCTCGATCGCCGCCGGACCCTCCAGGGCGCCGTCGTCGGCCAGCATCCGCGCCCTGACGCATACCGCGCTCATTGCGAACAGCTCCGCTCCGATGTCCACGAGCCGACCGAGGAACGCCTGCCTGCGCTCGAGCTTGGCCTGCCAGCGGACCATGCCGTAGAAGGTGGAGCGAGCCAACCGCCGGCTCGACTGCTCGATCGAGCGCAGGTGCTCCGCCATGGGCTCGCCCATCTCGGCGTAGGCGGTCGCACCGTTGCCGGGCCCGAGGGCGAGGCGAGGGAGCCAGCGTGAGTAGTAGCGCCCGGCTGCCCGGGCCGCCGCCAGCTTCTCGGGCAGGCCCGCCTTGGGGTCGACCAGGTCACCGGCGACGGACAGGTGCTCGTCGACCGCTTCGCGCGCAATCAGGAGCTTCATGATCTCGCTCGATCCCTCGAAGATGCGGGAGATTCGCAGATCCCTCAGCACCTGCTCGGCCGGCACGGGGCGTTCCCCGCGGGCTCTCAGCGACTCGGCCGTTTCGTAGCCGCGCCCGCCGCGGATCTGCACCATCTCGTCGGCGACGAGCCATGCCATCTCGGAGCAGAACAGTTTCGCCAGGGCGGCCTCGATGCGGATGTCGTTGCGGGCCTCGTCGGCCATGGCGCCGGACAGCTCGACGACCGACTCCATGGCGAAGGCAGTGGAAGCGATGAAGGCGAGCTTCTGCGCCACGGCGTCGTGGCGGCCGATGGGCGCCCCCCACTGCTCGCGCTCGTTCGCCCATTCGCGTGCCACCTTCAACGAGTACTTCCCCGAGGCGGCGCACAGGGCGGGCAGCGACAGGCGCCCGGTGTTGAGCGTCGTCAGCGCCACCTTGAGGCCCCAGCCCACGTCGCCGATCACGTTGCCGGCCGGGACGATCACGTCGTGGAACTCGACGACGCCGTTCTCGATGCCCCTGAGGCCCATGAACGAATTGCGCCTCGTGACGGCTATTCCCTCGGTAGCTGCTTCGACGACGAAGGCGGTGATGCCGCCCTTGTGGTCCCCCGCTGGGGGGACCACCGCCATGACGACGAGGATCCTGGCTATCGGCGCGTTGGTCGCCCACAGCTTCGTACCGTTGAGCCGGTAGGCGGAGCCGTCCTCGACCGGCTCGGCTGAGGAGCTCATGCGGGCCGGGTCGCTGCCCACGTCCGGCTCGGTGAGCAGGAACGCGCTCACTTCGTTCCGGGCCAGGCGGGGCAGGAAGGCCGCCTTCTGCTCCTGCGTGCCGAACAGTTTCAGCGGCTGGGGAGCGCCGATGGACTGGTGGGCCGACAGCAGGGTGCTGATGGCCGGGTGGGTGGTGCCGGCCAGCGCCAGGGCCCGGTTGTAGTAGACGTGGCTGAGGCCGAGGCCGCCGTAG
>JAJZIY010000039.1 GCA_021828475.1 Actinomycetes bacterium | reverse complement strand
GCGACGTGCACGGGCAGCGCCAACCCCGAGGTCGTCAGCTTCCCGGCCCAGGACGTGCGCTACCTCCAGGTCGTGCTCACCACGGCGGTGAGCCCCAACTGGTGGTCCATCGAGCAGTTCGAGATGTACTGACGCTCCGGCCGAGCTCACGTCGGGCACCGCCGCCGGCACTGCGGAGCCTGCTGCGAGGGGCGCCGACCGTCATCGGCGCCCCTCGGTTCACAGGAGAGCGTCAGCGCGAAGCGCTGACGGAGCCGGACAGGCCGTCCGGTAGGGCGGCGCGGCCGGCTTCGAGCCGGGCCACCGGTACCCGGAACGGCGAGCACGAGACGTAGTCGAGGCCGATCTGGTTGAAGAAGTGGATGCTGTCGGGGTCGCCGCCGTGCTCACCGCACACGCCGATCTCGATGCCCGGTTTCACCGTCCTGGCCGTTGCAGACGCCATGCGCACCAGTGCGCCCACTCCCTCCCTGTCGAGGGTCTCGAACGGGGAGCGGCCGAATATCCCCATTTCCATGTAGGCGGGGAAGAACGACGCCTCGCAGTCGTCGCGGGAGAAGCCCCACGTCGTCTGGGTCAGGTCGTTGGTGCCGAAGGAGAAGAAGTCGGCGGCGGTCGCCACTTGGCCGGCGGTGAGGCAGGCCCGGGGCAGCTCGATCATGGTGCCCACGACCTTGTCGAGGTGGGTGCCCGTCTCGCCTGCGACGAGGTCGATCACGTGCTCGGCCGTCTCCCGTACGTGCTCGAGCTCCTGCACTGCCCCAACGACGGGCACCATGATCTCGACGAGCGCGTTGCCGCCGGCGCGTACCACTCCCGCTGCGGCCTCGGCTATAGCCCGGACCTGGAGCTCGACCAGGCCGGGGATGAGCAGGCACAGCCTCACGCCGCGCAGGCCGAGCATCGGGTTGGCTTCGTGGAGCCGCCGCACGGCGGGAAGCAGCCGCTCGGCCTCCTCGTCGGACTTGCCGGTGGCCTCGGCCACCGCGGCCCGTACCGACAGCTCCGTCAGGTCGGGGAGGAACTCGTGCAGGGGTGGGTCGATGAGGCGTATGGTGACGGGCAGGCCGTCCATTTCCTCGAGGATGGCGGTGAAGTCGGCCCGCTGCAAGGGGAGCAGTGCGTCGAGCGCCGCTTGGCGGCCGGCGTCGTCCGTGGCCAGGATGAGGTTTTCGACGAGCCGGCGGCGGTCCCCGAGGAACATGTGCTCGGTGCGGCACAGTCCTATGCCTTCCGCGCCGAAGCGCCGCGCCCGGCGGGCGTCCTCGGGCATGTCGGCGTTGGCCCTGACCGAGAGCCGGCGCCTGGCGTCGGCGTGGTGCAGGAGGCGCTGCACAGCGGCAACGAGGTCCCGGGTCTCCTCGTCGGCCTCGGCCGGGTCGAAGGTGCCCTCGAAGAGCTTGACGAGAGGGGAGTCGGCCACCGGCATGCGGCCGAGGTAGACGGCGCCGCTCTTGCCGTCGATGGAGATGAGGTCGCCTTGTGCGACCACGGTGCCGTCCGGTGCGGTGAAACGCTTCTCCACCAAGTCGACGTGCAACTCCTGGGCGGCGACGACGCAGGTCTTGCCCATGCCGCGGGCCACCACGGCGGCATGACTGGTCTTGCCGCCGCGGCGGGTGAGGATGCCCTTGGCGGCCACCATGCCCGGCAGGTCGTCCGGGTTGGTCTCGGTGCGGACCAGGATCACAGCTTCCCCACGGGCGGCCCACTCGGCTGCCGTCGCGGAATCGAAGACGACCCTGCCGACGGCCGCTCCGGGGCTAGCTCCCATTCCGGTCGCCAAGCGCGGGGTCGTCGCCGAGGCGTCGAAGCGCGGGAACATGAGCTCGGCCAGGCCCGCCCCGCTCACGCGACCCAGTGCCTCGTCGAGCGAGATCACGTTCTCGTCCACGAGTTGGGAGGCGATGCGGAACGCGGCGGCGGCCGTGCGCTTGCCGACGCGGGTCTGCAGCATCCAGAGCTTGCCGTTTTCGATCGTGAACTCGATGTCGCAGAGGTCGCGGTAGTGGTGCTCGAGCACTTTCATGATGTCGAGCAACTGCTTGTAGGCTTCGGCGTTGAGGTGCTCGAGCTCCTCGAGCGGCAGGGTGTTGCGGATACCCGCCACAACGTCTTCGCCCTGGGCATCCTGGAGGTAGTCGCCGTAGACACCGGGGCTGCCGCTGGCGGGGTCGCGTGTGAACGCGACACCCGTGCCCGAGCTCAGGTTGAGGTTGCCGAAGACCATCGAAACGACGGTGACCGCCGTGCCGAGGTCGTCGGCGATGCGCTCCTGGCGCCGGTAGATCCGGGCGCGCTCGCCGTTCCACGAACGGAACACACCTGTGATGGCCGCGTCGAGCTGTTCGCGGGGCGCTGTCGGGAACTCGGACCCGGTCTCCCGGCGTACTATCGCCTTGTAGGTGTGCACGAGGCCGCGCAGGTCGTCGACGCCGAGGTCGAGGTCGCTCTTGGCGTTACGGGTCACCTTGAGCTCGGAGAGCGCGTGCTCGAACAATGCCCCGTCGACGCCGAGGACCGTCTTTGCGAACATCTGGACCAGTCGCCGGTAGGAGTCCCAGGCGAAACGTTCGTCGCCGGCCTGCTTGGCCAGGCCGGTCACGGAGTCGTCGTTGAGCCCTATGTCGAGGACGGTGTCCATCATCCCGGGCATGGAGAACTTCGCTCCGCTTCGTACCGACACGAGCAGGGGGTCGTCGGGGTCCCCGAGCCTCTTGCCCATGACTGCCTCGAGGCGGCCCAGGTGCTCGCTGACCTCGGCGTCCAACTCGGCCGGGGGGGCCCCGGTGGCCAGGAAGGCCCGGCAGGCCTTGGTGGTTATCGTGAAACCCGGCGGGACGGGCAGGCCCAGGTTGGTCATTTCGGCAAGGTTGGCGCCCTTGCCCCCGAGCAGGTCGAGCATCTCTCTTTTGCCTTCGGCAAAGTCGTAGACGTATTTCTCCATTAGCCCCCTCCTTTGGTGCTGGCCACGTTTTGGCCTGGCTATGGAGCTGGTGCCGGCAGCACGACCTCGGCCAGCCGGGTCACGAAGGTGGCGACGCTACGCGTACACCTCGGATGGCGGCTCTGTGCAGGTGCCTGCGGCTACCAGTTATGTTTTGTTTATGTGCGCGAGTATCGGGCCCAGCCGGAGGGGGGGTTAGGGGACAAGGGCCCGACGGGCCGGGGCCCACGGCCAGACCGGTTCAGGAGCGCAGCTCCACGCCCGGCAGCTCGAGCGCGCGCTCGGCTGCTGCCAGGACGGTCACCACCTCGAGGCCGAAGTGGACGTCGCAGCGATGGGCCCGCTCGCCCGTGGCGACGAGACCGGCCAGTTCGGACACGGCGCGGCGGAACGCGTCCGTGGCGTCGAAGCCTCCTTCGGGCCGCTCGCGGGTGCCGCGCTCTCCGTAGAGGACGAGGTTGCTGGCCGTGGCGGCCGGCGGCATGGTGAGGCTGAGGGACAGGGTGCTCGATGACACGACTTCACCCGGCGGAGGGCCGACAGGCAGGTCGTCGCCGTCAGCCGCCCCCTCGATCATGCTCCTGGCGAGCCCTTCGTCCCCGAGCACCGGCTCGGCGGCGAAGGGTGGTGTGTCGTCTCCGAGGGACAGGGCGGCGCCGAGCCGCGGGGCCTCCCCTCCGGCCGCACCGGGGTTGTCCACGCCGGAGAGCGAGGCGATGGGGGCCGGCACCGCCGCGAGCGCACCGTGGCTGAGCACCAGATGGACCGTGTCGGTGCCTACCGGGCCCCGGCGGGCGCTGACGGCGTTCGCCGGGCCGAGCAGCGGCAGCACCGCAGCCAGGGCGTGGGGCCCGATGTCCCACAGCGCACCGTACTCACGCCTCCATGCAGAGGCCGCGTACGGGTTCCCCGGCTGGAAGATGTTGGCGTAGTGCACGAGATGGGCGCTGTGCCAGGGTCCGGCTGCCCGGGCGCCGTCGGTCCAGTGCTCCATCTCGGGCCGGAACCGGGCCGTGAAGAACACGACCGAGGCCACCCCGGCCTCCTCGACGGCGCGGACCACCCTGCGGGCACCCTCGACCGTCAGGGCCAGCGGCTTGTCCAGGAGCAGGTGGCAGCCCGCCCTGGCGGCGCGTACAGCCACGTCCGCCTGGACGTCGGGCGGCACGGCCACGGCCACGGCGTCGACCTGCGCGAAGAGGTCGTCGAGGTCCTCGTAGCCGCGGACTCCCAGGCGGCCGGCGAGGTCGGCAGCCTTGGCCGGGTCGCGGCCCCACACACCGCGCAGTTCGGCGTCCGCCGAGGAAGTGAGGGCTGTCCCGTGGGTGTGGAGCGCCCAGTGACCAGTGCCGACCAGACCGAAGCGAAGTGGGGCCATACCCAATCCTGCCCCGGGCCGGGCGCCCGGCGCTATAGGCTGGAGGCGTGCCAAGAGCGCAAGAGGCCCAACCTCCAAGTACCCAGCCCCCGATAGCGGCGCCACCGGGCTCCGTCGGGGGGGGTTCGGGCAGCGGCCGGGGCGATGGCGACGGCCCTGGGCGCCCGGAAAAGGTCCTACACCTTTCGTGCGTCCTCGGCGTGCCTGTGCTCGGCCCGGAGCCCGGCCACGGCGCCAGGTTGGCGGACGTGATCGCGAGGCTGGCCGGCCCGCCCTCGGCGACCAGCTGGCACCCGGGAGTGAGCGGCCTGGTGGTCAGCGTCGACGGCGAGGACAGGTTCGCGCACGCTTACCAGGTCGTCTCCCTTGACGCGGACTGCGCCAGGCTCAGCGTCGAGCCAGCGGCGCTCGGGCCGTTCGAGCGGCGCCCGGGGGAGGTCCTGCTGGGCCGCGACCTGCGTGCACGCCACGTTATCCACCTCGAAGGAGCCAGGCTCGTGCGAGCCAACGAGATCGAGCTGGCCAGGACGGCGGCGGGCTGGCAGGTGCTCGGGGTCGACACCAGCTCCAAGCCGGTGCTGAGGCGGGCCCTCCCGCGACGGTTGCGCCAGCGGGTGCGCCCCGGCCGGGTGGTCGACTGGGCCGACGTCGAGCCTTTCGTGGCGCATGTCCCGACGGCGCGGCTTCAGATACCTTTCCGCAAGTTGAGGCGGCTGCACCCGGCCAAGCTCGCCGACCTGGTGGAGGCCGCGTCCCACGAGGAGGGCGAGGAGATCATCAGGGCGGTCGGTGAGGACCGCGAGCTGGAAGCCGACGTGTTCGAGGAGCTGGACATGGAGCACCAGCTCGAGTTCCTCCGGGGACGCTCGGACGAGGAGGCCGCCCGCCTGTTGTCCGCCATGGCACCCGACGACGCCGTCGACCTGCTCACCGAGATGGACCAGGACAGGCGCCTGCCGATCCTGGCCAGGGTCGCAACGCCCGTGCAGGCCAAGCTGCGCAAGCTGCTCAGCTACAACCCTGAGACCGCCGGCGGGCTCATGAACCCGGACTTCGTAGCGGTGCCGAGCACGGCGACGGTGCAAGCTGCGCTGGATGCCGTCAGGATGTCCACCAGCCCCCCCGAAGCGGCCGGGGTGGTCTTCGTGACCGGGGAGGACGGGCGTCTGGCGGGCACGGTGCTGCTTGTCGAGCTGCTGAGGGCCGACCCTGGGCGCGACGTCACGGCGGCGCTCAAGCCGGGCCCGGCATCGTTGTCCCCGGACGCCGACGTCCACGAGGTCCTGCGCACGATGACCGACTACAACCTGGCCGTGGCGCCCGTGGTGGACGAGGACGGCCGGATGCTGGGCCAGATCACCGTGGACGACGTGCTCGAGCTGCTGCTGCCTTCGGGCTGGAGGCGCCAGTACGGGATGGTCGCCCACGACTGAGGGGCGCTAGGCTGGCGCTGCGCCGGGGTGCGGGCCGACTGGCCGGTGGCCTGGTGGGTGTAGATGCGGCTGGCCGCTCGAGAGCCCCGGAGGACCGACCCGCCCATGGCCCACGACACACCGGACGGCGCGCCCGAGGGCGTTACCGCCCGCTCTGCTGTCCTCGACGAGGCCCACGTCGGCGACATCCGCGGCGCGCTGGGCACGATCCGCCACGACGACGAGGGCACCAGGCGCGGCTGGCGCGCCCGGCTCATGACGCTGGCCGCGATCGTCGGACCGGGCATCATCGTCATGGTCGGCGACAACGACGCCGGCGGCGTCGCGACCTACTCGCAGGCGGGGCAGAACTACGGCAACTCGCTCCTGTGGGTCCTGCCCCTGCTCATACCTGTCCTGGTGGTCAACCAGGAGATGGTCGTGCGCCTCGGCGCAGTCACAGGCGTCGGGCACGCCCGGCTCATAAAGGAGCGGTTCGGAAGGTTCTGGGGTTGGTTCTCGGTCGGCGACCTGTTCCTCCTCGACTTCCTCACGATCGTCACGGAGTTCATCGGGGTGGACCTTGCCCTCGGCTATTTCGGGGTGAGCAAGTACGTCTCGGTGCCGCTCGCCGGCCTCGGCCTGGTGGGCATGACGGCCACCGGGAGCTTTCGCCGCTGGGAACGTTTCATGCTCGTCTTCGTCGTCGCCAACTTCCTCGTCGTGCCTCTCGCTGTCATGAGCCATCCGCACCTTGCCCCCGTGCTGCACGGGTTCTCGACGCCCGGTGTCCGAGGCGGGCTCAATTCGACGTCGGTGCTGCTCGTGATCGCCATCGTCGGCACGACCGTGGCGCCCTGGCAGCTGTTCTTCCAGCAGTCCAACATCGTGGACAAGCGGATAACGCCCCGCTACATCAACTACGAGCGCGCCGACACCGTCATCGGCTCCCTCGTCACCGTGATCGGCGCCACGGCGATGGTGGCTACCTGTGCGTTCGCCTTCGACGGCACCAGGTTCGCCGGCAGCTTCCTCAATGCGGGCACAGTCGCCCACGCTCTCGCCGACCGGCTCGGCCACGCCGCCGGCGCCCTGTACGCCCTGGTCCTGCTCAACGCCTCCATCATCGGCGCCGCCGCCGTGACACTCGGTACCTCGTACGCGTTCGGCGACTTCTTCGGTGCCCATCACTCCCTGCACCGGTCGTTCTTCCAGGCCAAAGGTTTCTACGCCAGTTTCACCGCCCTTGTCGCCGTGGCGGCCGCGATAGTGCTGCTCCCAGGGGCGCCGCTCGGTCTGATCACGGTCTCGGTCCAGGCACTTGCGGGGGTCCTCCTGCCGTCGGCCTCGGTGTTCCTGCTGCTCCTGTGCAACGACAGGGAGGTCCTCGGTCCGTGGGTCAACCGGACCTGGCTCAACGCCGTCGCCGGTCTCATAATCGGCATCCTGCTCGTCATGTCGCTGGCCCTGGTGGTGCAGACCGCTTTCCCGGAGGTCGACGTCGCCATGCTCTCGGTCGTGCTTGGCGGCGCGCTGGCGGTCGGCCTCGCGGGCATGGGCCTGGCGTCGGTATCGCACCGGCGCTCCGCCGGGCGCCCCCCGGCCCCGGCCACCGGCCGTGCCGCTGCCAACCGCGACACATGGAGGATGCCGCCACTCACCCTTCTCGGCCGGCCTCCGTGGTCGCGCCAGCGGGTCCTCGGGATGTGGGCCCTGCGGGCCTACCTCGTCGTCGCTGTGCTCCTGCTGCTCGTCAAGGCTGTCCAGCTGGGTCACTGAGGCCCGTGCGCCGCTGCCCCGTGGTCGCGGCCCGGTCGGCAGGGGAGCTTGCGGGAGCGGCGGGCCCTGACGCGTGAGCGGGCCGGCAGGCGCCCGGTGCGCCGTGTTCCGTATGCTCGGGCTGTGCCGACCGCCGAACCCGGGGCCAGGGTGCTGACGGTACCGAACCTTCTCACGTTCGGTCGCCTGGTGTCACTCCCCACCTTCGTATCGCTCCTTCGCCGCGGGGACCAGCGCTCGCTGTCGCGGGCCGCCTGGATGCTGGCTGCCCTCGGCGCCAGCGACGGCTTGGACGGTTGGGTGGCCCGCCGCTACCACCAAGGCAGCGAACTGGGCAAGGTTGCAGACCCGCTCGTTGACCGGGCGCTGGTTGCAACGGCGACCGTGGGTGCCCTGCGCGCCCGGGTCGTGCCCCGATGGTTCGTAACGGTGGTCGCCGCCCGGGAGCTGTGCGCTGCCGGTGGTGCCGCCGTGCTGGCCGCGTCCGGCCGTCGCCGGCTGGAGGTGAGCCGTACGGGCAAGGCCGGCGCCTTCGCCATGATGGCCGCCCTGCCGCTTTTCATCTTGGGCGGTCCGCCGGGCGGTGGCCGGCGCGCCCTGCGCTTTGCTGGCTGGGTCTGCGGTGCCGCCGGGCAGGTGCTTGGGTGGTCCGCTCTGGTCGGTTACCTGCGTTCAGCGCAGGGCGCACCCGAGCCCGCAGGGGCGGACTAGGACGCGCCGGCGCCGGCCGGGGGGCGGCCCCGGCCCGGGCACGCGACTATGCACGCAAGGTCAGGGAGTTGCTGCGCGCTTGACGGTCCCGGTGCGGGGCCAACCGGGCGAGCGCCGGGCCCCGCCGGCCCGGTATCGTCTCCACCGTGAACGTTCCAGAAGATCTCCGCTACAGCCCCGACCACGAGTGGGCACGCCAGGAGGGCGGGCGCGTGAGGCTCGGCATCACGGACTTCGCGCAGGACGCGCTCGGAGACATCGTGTTCGTACAGCTTCCCGAGCATGGCGCGCAGGTCGAGGCGGGCCAGGCCATCGGCGAGCTAGAATCGACCAAGTCGGTGTCCGACGTGTACGCCCCCGTGTCGGGCACCGTGGTCGAGGTCAACTCGGACCTGACGGACGCACCGCAGAAGGTCAATGAAGACCCGTACGGGGAGGGGTGGATTTGCCTGATAGAGCCGGGTTCCCCGGACGCACTGGCAGGGCTGCTCGGCCCGGCCGAGTACCGCGGGCTGATCGAGGCTTGAGGCGGGGACTTGTTCTGTAACCGCTGCGGCCACCGCAACCCCGAGGGCGCCAACTTCTGCTCCTCGTGCGGCGCGCGGATGGGGCGCTCCCAGGGCTCAGCCGAGCCGGCCACGACATCCCTGCCGGCGGTGGTGATGGTCCCGGAGGGGGGCGGCGAGCCGTTCCAGCTCGACCCGGGCGACCTGGTCTACGGCGTGCCGCCCGGAGGGGCCGTGCTGGTCGTGACGCGAGGCCCCAACTCGGGGTCGAGGTTTGTGCTCACGGCCGAGGACGCCGACGTCGTGCGCATCGGGCGCCACCCCGACAGCGACGTCTTCCTCGACGACATAACGGTCTCGAGGCGTCACGCCGAGGTGCGTCACCACGAGGGCGCCTACTGGGCCCACGACGTGGGTTCGCTCAACGGCACCTACCTGAACCGGCGGGGTATCGACCACGACGTGGTCCTCGAGAGCGGGGACGAGCTCCAGGTCGGCAAGTTCCGGCTGCTTTTCCTCGTACCGGGGCACCAGGGCGGCACAAGCGCCGTCGGCGCTGTCGCGCCCGACGGGGCCTGAGCGCACCGGGAGCGGGTCGAAGTCCAGTGGCCACCCGGTCGCACCTGTCCATCGGAGAGGTCCTTTCGCTGTTGCAGGAGGAGTTCCCCGACGTGACCATCTCCAAGATCCGGTTCCTAGAGAGCCAGGGGCTCGTGGACCCCGAGCGCACGCCTTCGGGCTACCGCAAGTTCTACGACAGCGACATCGAGCGCCTGCGCTGGGTGCTGCGCCAGCAACGCGACGCCTTCCTCCCGCTCAAGGTGATCAAGGGGCGTCTCGAGGGGCAGGGCGACCTTCTGGAGGACCAGGAGGCGGGCCTCGTGGTCCCGCCTTCCCCGGCCGAGGGGAGCCCCGGTGACCCGGCTTCGCCGGACGAGATGGTCAGGGTGAGCCCCGGTCGGTCGGCGCAGGGGGGGGAGGCCAACGGTGCCGCCGCTCATCTCCCCGGACCTGCGGCCAGTGCCGAAGACAAGTTGTTCGACCTCGGGCCCGCCCGCAGGGTGCCTCCGGCCCCCGGCGTGCCCGGCGCAGCGGGGGCGGGGCGCCGTGCGGTGGAGAGCGAGCCGAGAGCCGGCGCCGCCGGGGCGCCGCCGGTGGCCTCCCCCGGGCCGACCGGGCCACAGCTCGCAGGGCGGGGGCGCCACTCGGCCGGAGCGCAGGAGCCGGGCGACACCGACGGCGAACTGTCCCTGGAGGAGCTCGTGCGTGAGGCCGGGGTGGACCTGGCCACCGTGCAGGAGCTCGAGCGCTTCGGGCTTGTCACGCCCCGAACCGTCGGCGGGATCACCTACTACAACGCCCAGGCGGCGGTCATCGCCAGGGTCGCCCTCGCCTTCGCCCGCCACGGAGTCGAGGCCAGGCACCTGCGGGCTTTCAAGGGCGCGGCGGAGCGTGAAGCGGGGCTCGTCCAGCAGGTCGTGATGCCCCTGTTCCGTCAGCGCAACCCCCAGGCCCGCCGGGCAGCCCAGGACGCGGTAGAGGAGATGTCGCGCCTGGGCGGGGAGCTCCGTGCTGCCCTCTTGGCCAGCGCCTTGTCCGAACTTCGTTAGCCGGCGGCGCTTTCGCGCCCGCCGACTGGCCGTCCCGCGGCTGTAACGTTCAGTCATGGTAGAGATGCACCTCTCCGCCGTGCGGGTCGAGCTGCCGGCCAACGTCCCGATCCTGCTGCTGCAGGAGGCGGCGGGGGACAGGACCCTGCCCATCTACATAGGCAGGCCCGAGGCCGAGGCCATCGCCGGAGCGCTGCAGGGCGTCGTCACCAAGCGGCCCATGACCCACGACCTGATGCGGGACATGCTCGGCGAGCTGAGCGTGGTGCTCGACCACGTCGTCATAACCGAGCTCAAGGACCAGACGTTCTATGCCGAGCTCAGGCTGCGGCGGGGCAGTGCGAGCTATGTGGTCAGCGCCCGCCCCTCGGACGCCATTGCGCTCGCCATCCGTGCCGGTGCGACCATCTACGCCGAGGAGGCGCTTCTCGACGCCGAGGGCATCGTGATAGCCCAGCGCGACGACGGCGACGATCCCGCCGAGGGCGACGAGCTGGTGGCTCAGTTCCACGAGTTCCTCGAGGGTGTGCGCCCGGAGGACTTCGACAAGTAGGCCTTTGCCCCGGCGGCCTGCACCCGCTTGCGCCGGGCGTGCGCGTGACGCCACACTGGTGTAACTACCGTCGTGTCAGTGGGGAGGTCCAAGTGGAGCGCCAGGGGAGCACCCAGCCGGGCAGCGAGGACAGCCGGCCCGAGGAGGGCTACCGCGGTCCCCAGGTCTGCAACATCGTGGGTATCACGTACCGCCAGCTGGACTACTGGGCGCGTACCGACCTCCTGCGACCGTCGATCAGCGACGCCCGGGGCAGCGGTACGCAGCGGGTCTACTCCTACGGCGACCTGTTGCAGCTCAGGGTCATAAAGCAGCTGCTGGACGCGGGTGTCTCCCTGCGCTCCACCCGCAGGGCCATCGAGTGCCTTAGGGCGTCCGGAGAGCCTGTCTCGAGCGCCAGCCTGCTGATAGCCGACGACCAGACGGTGCTCGCACACTCGGGCCAGGAGCTGTTCGACCTGTTGCGCGGCGGCCAGGGTGTTCTCAGCATCGTGCTGGGCATGGACAAGGTCAGGTCCGACGTGGACGCGGCAATCACCGAGCTGAGCCGGCCGGGGGTGGCGACCTCCCCGGCTACGGCGAGGAGGGCCGGCGAAGGCGCCAAGGCTGCGGCTGCTGCGCCTGCTGAGCAGTCACACGTCGCCGGCTGACGGCCGAGGCGTGCCGGGGCCCGGGGGTCGCACCAGCCCGCGGGGGTAGGCTGTCGGGGTGAGCAGTGGGTTGCGGGCCAGCCCCCTGGCGGAGCGGCACAGCTTGCTGGGGGCAAGGATGGTGCCTTTCGGAGGGTGGTCGATGCCCCTCGAGTACCCGAGTGGCACGCTGGCCGAGCACCTCGCATGCCGCCGCGACGCCGCCGTGTTCGACGTGAGCCACCTCGGCACAGTGCGCCTGGAGGGGCCAGGCGGTTTCGAGCGCCTCCAGCGCGAGCTGTCCAACGACCTGGCCCGCGTCCACCCGGGCCGGGCCCAGTACACCCACATGCTGGACGAGAGCGGCTCGGTCGTCGACGACATCATCGTGTGGTGGGTGAGCGACGACCGTTTCGACGTCATGCCCAACGCCTCCAACACGGCCCGCGTCCTGGGACGCCTGGGAGGCGAGGACGTGACCGGGCAGCGGGCGGTGCTGGCCGTGCAGGGCCCCGGAGCCCGGCGGGCCCTGCAGGCTTGTTTCCCCGAGGCGGCAGCGGTCCCGAGGTTCGCCGTGCACACCATGACCTGGAAGGGCGCGCCGGTAGTGGTCGCCGGCACCGGGTACACCGGGGAGGACGGCGTCGAGTGCGCCGTACCGGCCGACGTCGCGGCAGAGCTGTGGGACTCCGTTGTGGCGGCAGGTGCCGTGCCGGCGGGCCTGGGAGCGCGCGACACCCTCCGCCTGGAGGCCGGCCTGCCCTTGCACGGCAACGAGTTGGGGCCGGGCCTGTCGCCGCTCGAGGCAGGGCTCGGCTGGGTGGTCGCCTGGGACAAGCCCGGCGGGTTCACGGGGCTCGGCGCCCTGGACAGCGAGCGCCGCCGGGGACTGCGCCGGCGACTGGTCGGCCTGGTGGGTGCCACCCGTCGGCCGTTCCGGGCCGGCTACGGGGTACGGGACGGGGTCGGGCCGCAGACCGGAGGCGGCGCAGGGTCGGGTGCTGCGGCTGGTGCGGGAGCAGGCGTGGGCGGGACCGGCTGGGCGGAGGTGCCGCCAGCGGAGCTGCCCACCCTCACGAGCGGCAACTTCTCACCCGTGCTCGGGTGTGGCATCGGTATGGCGTTCCTGCCTTCGTACGTGCGCCACGGGAGCGCTGCCCGGGTGGTGGCCCGTGGCGCGGAGGTCCCGGCCACGGTGACGAGGTTGCCGTTCCTCCGGAAAGCGCCAACCGCGACCGACGGGAGCTCGCGTGGCTGACTACGTTCCTCACACAGACGACGACATCCGCCGGCTGCTGGCCGACCTCGACCTGGGCGCGCTCGACGAGCTCTTCGCAGCGGTGCCCGCCGCCCTGCGCCTGGCGGGCGGCCTGGACCTGCCCGGCGGCCTGTCCGAGTACGAAGTCGCAGACGAGATGAGGCGCCTGGCGGACGCCAACAGCGCAGGTGGCCTGGTTTGCTTCGCCGGCACGGGTGCCTACGACCACGACGTGCCGGCCGTCGTGCGCTCGATCGCCGGGCGGCCCGAGTTCGTAACCTCGTACACGCCCTACCAGCCCGAGGTGGCCCAGGGTGTTCTCCAGGCTCTGTTCGAGTACCAGACCCTTGTCTCCCGCCTCGCCGGGCTACCCGTGGCCAACGCCTCCCTCTACGACGGCGCCACCGCGCTGGTGGAGGCTGTGAACCTGGCAGTGGGGGCAACGGGACGGAGCACCGTCTGGGTGAGCCAGGGTGTCAACCCCCGGTGGCGGGAGGTGCTGTGGGCCCTGACAGCCGGGCGCGGCCTGGACCTGGTGGAAGTGCCGCTCGTCGACGGGGTGACGGCATGGCCGGGCCCCGAGGCGTCTGTTGCGGGCAGCCCTCGCCAGGCCCCCCCGGCCGCGGTGGTCTGCGCCTCGCCCAACGTGCTCGGTTGCATCGACCCCCTCCCGGCGGCGAGGGCGGCGGCCGACGCCGGGGGAGCGCTGCTGGTGGCCGTGTTCGACCCTGTGGCGTCGGGTCTGCTGCGCACGCCGGGCGAACACGGGGCCGACGTCGCCGTGGCCGAGGGCCAGCCACTGGGCACACCGCTCTCGTTCGGCGGGCCCTTCCTGGGGATGTTCGCCGTGTCGCTCGACCACGTGCGCCGCCTGCCGGGCAGGCTGGTCGGGCGTACCCGCGACATCCGGGGCCGCACCGCCTATGTGACCACCTTGCGTGCGCGCGAGCAGGACATCCGGCGGGAGCGGGCCTCGTCCAACATCTGCACCAACCAGACCCTGGTGGCCATAGCGGCCATGGTGCAGATGGCCTGGCTCGGGACCGGCGGCCTCCGCGAGCTTGCTCTACGGTGCGCCCGGGGGACGCGCTACCTGCGTGAGGCGCTGGTGCCGGTGCCCGGCGTGACGGCGGCAGCCGGTGCACCCGTGCTCCGCGAGTTCGGGCTGCGCTTGGCGCTCCCGGTGGCGACGGTGGTGGACCGGATGGCGGAGGAGGGTTTCCTGGCCGGCGTACCGGTCGAGCTGGGGCAGGAGGAGGTGCTGGTCGTGGCCGTGACCGAGAGGCGGACCAGGGCGGAGATGGACGCCTACGCCACCGCCATGGAGAAGGTACTTTCATGAGCCACGCCTACGTGCCTCGGGCGGCCCCGGGGGGCAGGGCCTCCTCGGCGCCGCTGATGGGGGGTGGTGAAGAGCCGGCCATCTTCGAGATGTCGGTCCCCGGGCGGCGCTCCGCCAGCTTCCGTGCCACAGGCGTCCCGGAGTGGACCGCCGAGGAGCTGGTGCCGGCCGACGAGCTCCGCCCCGAGCCGCCCGCAATGGTCGAGATCTCCGAGCGTGACCTGGTGGCGCACATGACAAGGCTGGCGCACCGCCAGTACTCGGTGGACATGGGCGCCTACCCGCTCGGCTCGTGCACCATGAAGTACAACCCCAAGGTCTGTGACGAGGCGGCGGCCCTCGCAGGCCTGCGCTCGGCTCACCCGGCTGCCCCGCCTGCCTACGTGCAGGGGTGGCTGGAGCTGCTCTGGAGCCTCGGCGAAGCGCTGTGCGAGGTCACAGGCATGGATGCCATCACGCTGCAGCCACCCGCTGGGGCTGCCGGGGAGCTCACGGGATTGCTGATGATGCGGGCCTGGCACGCCAGCGAGGGCCGGTCACCGTCGAAGGTGCTCATCCCGGGCTCGGCGCACGGCACCAACCCCGCCTCGGTGAGCCTGGCCGGCTACCGGGCCGTGAGCGTGCCCTCGGACGGTCGCGGCCTCGTGAGCCCGGGCGTCCTGTCCGGCTACCTCGACGACGACGTGGCAGGCATCATGCTCACCAACCCCAACACCCTCGGCCTGTTCGAGGAGCACATCGCCGAAGTCGCCAGGGCGGTGCACGACGCCAGGGGCCTGCTCTACTACGACGGGGCCAACCTCAACGCCATCATGGGTGTCACCAGGCCGGGGGACATGGGCTTCGACATCGTCCACATGAACCTGCACAAGACCTTTGCCGTCCCTCACGGGGGTGGCGGTCCGGGGGCCGGTCCCGTGGCCGTGACACACCGGCTGGCCGCGTTCTTGCCGGGACCGGTGCCGGCGCGACGGCCGGACGGGACGTTCGCCTGGGACCGCCCCGCACGGTCGATCGGGCGCACCCATGGCTGGCATGGGAACGCGCTGGCCCTGGCCCGGGCGTGGGCGTACGTGCTGCTCAACGGTGCCGACGGTCTCCGGCGGGTCTCAGAGGCCGCCGTGCTCAATGCCAACTGGCTCCTCAGCCGCCTGAGGGGGACCTATGCCGTGCCCTACGACCGGCCGGCGATGCACGAGGTCGTCGTCTCGACCCGGGACGCACCCGGGCCGGCTGCAGGCCTGCGGGCGCTCGACGTGGCGAAGGGGCTGCTGGAGAGAGGCTTCCATTCGCCCACGGTCTATTTCCCCCTGGTCGTGGCCGAGGCTCTGATGATCGAGCCGACCGAGACCGAGAGCCCCGAGACCGTGCACGCCCTGGCCGAGGCCCTCGTAGAGGTGGCCAGTGGCTCTGCCGCCGATCTGGCGCAGGCGCCGCGGACGGCCCCTGTCACGCGGGCGGACGAGGCCCTGGCGGCCCGGACGCTGGTCCCCACCTGGGACGCGCTCAGCCGAGCGTGAACTGGAGGTTGAGAGGGACTGCGGCGGTCGCTCCCGGAACGTGCATGTGCGTGCCGTCGACGCTCACGCTCACGTTGGGCGGGTCACCAAGGCGAATCCATGCAGGCCCTGTGACCGAGGACTGCTGGCCGGCGGCAAGGGTGCCTTCGTAGATCACCTGGCCGCCGGGGCTGCCGGCCCTCACCTCTATCCAGCACGGCCCGCTGGCGTGCACGACGATCGAGGCGGAGGGCGAGGTCAGTTGGTAGGTGGCACTGCCTCCGCCCGACGACACCAGGGTTGCCGGTTTGGGAGCAGCCGTGGTGGTCGTAGTCTGCGGCACGGTCGTCGCCGGTGCCGACGTCGTGCTGTGATGGGTCGCCGGTGCGGTGCGGCCGCCGGAGGGGCGAGTGGCGACCCGGCTGGGCCCGTGCTCGGTCAACAGGACACCCGCCGCCACGGCAGCCAGTAGGGCGGCTGTAGCGGCAGCGGCAGCCAACGGTTTGGTTGGGAGCGACCGGCTGCGCCGGCTGTGGGCCGGGACGGGCCCTGCCTCCATGCCCGCCTGCTGTGCGGCATCCCCGGCCTGCGCCGAGGCCTCGCCGCCGGCCCCTGCGGGTGGGGCGGAGAGTGTGGAGCCCGGGGGCGGCGGGGGCGGAGCCGGTGGTAGGGGAGCTCCGGCACCGCCTGCGCCTGCACCGCGCGCTGCGGGGAGCACTCTGGTCGGCTCGCCGGAGCCAGGCGCACCTTCCAGGCCGATCAAGCGAACTGGTGGTTTCGAGAGCAGGTCGGAGGGCGCAACCGGAAGGCCGGCTGCAGCTTCGGGACGGACCTGCACGTCGGGTGCGGCCGCCTTGGGTGGCGGGGCCGGCCGGGCGCCGAGGTCGTCGAAGTAGAAGACGTGCTGGTGCGAAGGCCGGCCCGCCGTTACGGGCGCGGCCCGCCCGCCCGGTAGCGCAGCGGGAGGGGGAGGGGGAGGTACCACGGGGAGGGCGCGGGTCGGCGCGTCGTCACCGGTGCGCGCCCGCACCGAAAGGCGCTGCAGGATGCCTCCGCGGGCATTGGCGCTGGCCACCGCGTCCAGGGCGGCGGAGGAAGGCGCGCTGCGCGACGGCCGGCGGAACGGCGAGGCCTTGGCGCCGCTCGGTCGGCTGAACGGCCGGGGCGGGGGAAGCGCCACCGGGGTACCGGCCTCACCCGGAGCCCCGCCGATCAGCCTGACATGAGCTTGCCTGCCGTTATCGGCCTGCCCTTCGCCGGGACCGTCAGCGGACTGGGTTATGCCGGCCAGGGTCTCGAGCGCGTGCTGGTGGCGTTCGACCGAACGCGACCTGGCCCAGAGACCTCGAAGCATGCGCACTCCCAGCACCAGAGCACACAGGATAACCAAGACGACGAGCCACGTCCCCATATGTGCTCCTTAATCGCCTGAGACCGGTGCCGGGTCCAAGCCTACGGCAGGGGGCCCCTCTAGCTACCGGGGCCGGCGCGAGTGGGTAGCCTCGCAGGTCGTGTACCAGAGCTCAGCGGTGGCGGCTCGCGCCGCCGGCGCAACGGGTCACGGCGGGCTGCCTTCGGGCATGTCGCGTCCCAGCCGGTCGCGCTGGGCCGTGGCGGCGCTCACCGGGTTCGCAGCCGGGGCTGTCCCGGTGTCGAACATCGCTGCTCGTCGCGCGGTCGGCGTGGACCTGCGCTCGGTAGGTTCGGGGACCGTGTCGGGTACGAGCCTCGCAGCCGTGGCCGGTCGGCGAGCGCTCGTCGTCGCCGGCTGCTTCGAGCTCCTGAAAGGTGCCGCAGGGCCCGTGCTGGTCGGCCGGCACGACCCCGTGGGCAGCGCCCTCGCCGGTGCGGCCGCCGTCGTCGGTCACAACTGGTCGCCGTGGCTCGGCGGGGCGGGTGGTCGCGGCATCTCGCCGGCCATGGGCGCACTGCTCGTGTCTGCACCGGCCGGCGCTGGTGTCCTGGCGGCGGGGCTGGCCGTCGGTCGCCTTTGCGGCGAGACGGCACTGGGTTGCCTGGCCGCCTACGCGTTCGTGGTGCCCGTCGCCCGGCGCGCGCACGGGTGGCCGGGCAGTTTGGCCGGGGGGGCGGTGCTGGTGCCTCTGCTGCTCAAGCGCCTGCTCGGCAACGAGCCTCCGCCGTCCCCGCTCGGCCGCACTCTCTTCTACCGCTTCGTCTTCGACCGTGACACCCTGGCAAAGCCGCCAACGCCCTCCAGGAGGGCCGGCGCAGGCGTGGGTGCCGGGCCGGTGCCCGCGGATGGGGGGCGGGGCTGAGCGTCGCAGTGGTAACGGACAGCGCCTGCTCGCTGCCTGCCGAGTTGGTGGCCGCGCACGGCATCGTCGTGGTGCCGATGTGGGTGACGGTCGGGGGCCACCAGTACGCGGACGGAGAGCTGAGCCCCTCCGACGTCGCGCGGCGCGCTCGGGAGGGCCTCAGCACATCGTGCCCGGCCCCTGGCCAGCTGGCGGAGGCCTTCGACGCCGCCGACCGTGGCGACGGAGTGGTGGCCTTGACCGTCTCGGCCCGGATGAGCGGCGTCTTCGAAGCGGCCCGCCTCGCTGCGGGGCTGGCGCGCCCTCACGTGCAGGTGGTCGACACCGGCACCGCCGCCGGCGCCGAGGGGCTGGTGGTGCTTGCGGCGGCGCGAGCCGCCGCATCCGGACTGTCGCTCGAGGATGTGGTGGCTGCGGCCCGGGCGGCCGCTGCCAGTGCCAGGTTGGTTGCCACGGTCCCATCGCTGGAGCACCTGGCCCGCAGCGGTCGTGTACCGGCGATCGCCGCTTCCGGGGCGAGATGGCTCGGCCTGGCGCCGCTGTTCGAGTTCCGCCAGGGCCGTGCGGTCCCGCTGCGCCCGGGCCACGGTCGCCAGGGGGCGCTGGCGCGGATGGTCGCCGCATGGGACCGTGACGCCAGGCAGCGTGAGCGCCCGCCGGGCGAGCGCCTCCACATCGCCGGGCTGCACGCCATGGACAGGCCGGCGGCCGAGGAGCTGGTGGAGAGGGTGAGCGCCCGGCTGTCGCCGGCTACGGCCTTCATCGGAGACTTCAGCTCGGTGATGGTGGCCCATACGGGCCCGGGCTTGGCAGGCCTCGCCTGGTCCTGGGGCCCATGAGGCCGGCCCGCCGCCCGGCTGGTGTTCAAGCCGTGACAGGGACCGCCAGGGGGACGACGACAGGCAGCTCGGTGGTGGGTGCTTCGTGTGCGACTTCCTGGTTGTGGCGGGTGAGGCCACGCCGGAACCACCAGGACGAGAGCACCACGCCGGCGACGGTGAGCATGGAGGAGAGCCCCGTCTTGGCGACCAGGTAGGTCGCGAGCGGCACGTTCAGGAGCAGAGCGATCGTCCCGGCAGCGTTGGCGAGGCTCACGAGTGCCCACAGGAGGCTGATGCGAACGAACAGCTTGCGGATCCTCGGGCGCTTCACGAAGGCCGGCGGGAGGGCCACGAAGTCGTGAGCCAGCTTCTCGGCCAGGGGCCTGCCGAGAGGGACCGAGAGCAGGAAGGCACCGCCGACCAGGGCGGTGGCCAGCGACGGCTGCAGGAAGTAGACGAAGAGGCTGTGGCCGCTGGCGAGCGCAAGCAGCGAGCGCGCAGTCAACGCCACGGTCGAGATCAGCAGCAGGCCGGGGAGGCGCTCGTGCCGCCACGCCCGGCGGACCAGGGCAAGGTAGTTCCAAGCCAGTGCGGCCAGGATCGCTCCCGTCGGGCCGAGCAGAGCCAGGGCAGCGTAGAAGAGCCCGAGCGGTGCCAGGGTGGCTTCGACGACCTGGGGTGCGGCGCGGCGGGCCAAGTCCCGCAGTCGCGGCATCTCGAAGTGATGATGGTCCACGCTATTGGCTCGGCTCCTGGCGCCGTTCCTTGAGGGGGCGGCACCGGCGGCTGCGGTGCCGGGCGCCGTCGGGGCTGGTCGAAGCCGGTGTACGGGCCGGGTGGCACCGAGCGTGAGGCCGTCGGGAGGGTGCCCGATTTTCGCGTTGTGCAGCGTTGGTCTTCTCCGGCGTTTCGGGAACGGTCTGGAGTGGGTGCGCACCGAGGCGGCGGGGCGGTCCGGTCACGGCGCACGAAAGGGTTGTACCTACGATCCTTGCGCGTCCGGGGAGGCTACAAACCTCCGGTCACAGGCCTGGACCGGGACGTTCAGGAAAGTCTCAGGTAAGAGCGCGGCGCCGGCACCCGCGCCTGACGGGTGCAAGTGGCAGCGCCAGGTGCGGTTCTCGCACTAGCGTACCCCTCGGAGTGCGGTCCATGCAGGGTAGCGGCACCGAGGGCGGGAGCCCGGCGAGGTTTGGCGCGCCCGGCGCGCGCTCCCCGGAGGAGGGCGGTAGCCGTAGGCGCCGCCGCCACGAGAGCGCCGGGGAGGGCAACGCCAGGGAGCCCGGGAACGCCAGTCCGGCGTCCCACCGGTGGGGCAAGAAGGCCATGCGGTGGGGGCTCGAGATCGCCGTGCTGGGCGCAGCCGCCGCCTTCGTCCTACTGCGTGCCGGTGGCAACGAGGGTCAGGTGGGAGCCGTCTTCGACCACCTGCATTGGCACTGGTTGTTCGTCTCGCTCGGGGCCGAGGTGGTCTCGATCACGGCCCTTTCGTGGCTCCAGCAGAAGATCCTGCAGGTCGGGCGGCTGCCGGTACGGGTGAGAGACCTCCTGCCGGTGACGATGGCCAGCAACGCCGTGGCTCAGTCGCTGCCCGCCGGGACCCTGTTCGCCGAGGGTTATGCCTTCCGTCAGTACCAGCGCCTCGGTGCGAGCCGGACGCTGGGGGTCTGGGCTGAGCTCTCGGCCGGGGCGATCGCGTCGGCTGCGCTCGCCGCGGTCGCCACGGCCGGAGCGGCCATGGTGGGCTCGTCGCTCAAGTGGTCGTTGCTCCCGGCCCTGTCGGTGGTCCTGGCGGGGGCCCTGGTGGCCGCCTTCCTCTTCCAGCGGGCGCCGGTGCTGAGCCGCATCATCTCGGCGGTCCTCGGGCGCCTCGAACGGGTGTTGCCTGCGTCGTTGTGCCGCCACCTGCGCTCGGCTGAGCAGGCAACGAGCCGCATGGACCAGTTCCGCCCGTCGACGCGCGTCTGGCTGGCCTGCCTGGCCGCGGCCACCCTCAACTGGACGATGGACGCCGTCGTGCTCGTCATGGGCCTCCTCACGGTCGGCGCGCCGGTGCCCTGGCGAGGGGTGGTGCTGTGTTACGCAGCAGCTCAACTACTGGTGGAGCTACCGGTCACGCCTGGAGGCCTCGGGCTGGTCGAGGGGGGGCTGGTCGAGGTGCTCACCCGCTTCCACGTCCCCTTCAGCCTTGCGACGGCGGGCACGCTCATGTACCGGGCGGTGAGCTACTGGTTCCTCCTGCTCGTCGGGTGGGCGGCGGTGGGTGTGCTGACGGTCCGCAACCGCCGGGCAGACCGGCACGAACAGCAGGACAGTGCGCCAGCGCGCTCTCCCGCCCTCTGAGCGCGAGGGCCCCACCACTGCCGACCGCCCAACAGGCTCGCCGTCCGGCCCTTCGGAGCCCTGAGGGGCCGGCCGACCAGGGGCCACGGCACCTCACGACGCGCGAAGGTCAGCTCACGACGCGCGAAGGTCAGCTCCGGCCCTGGTCACGGCGCTCCCGGCGCTCCTTGTTGTTGAGCGCCGCTGCCGGGATGGCGATCGCGCCGACGAAGACGACCGACGCCACCGTGCCCCAGACCCAGTCCATGGGGGCGTTGCTGGCGGTAGCCACGACGGCGTGCAGGTCGACCATAGACGGCATGTTAGTAGCCGCTCGAGAATGGCTGCGTCGCCCGGCGCTGCTGCACCGGTGCCGTTGTCGGAGCAGGCGCAAACGCTGTTGTCGCCATCGAGCTGTCCACTGCCATCGAGCTGTCTACTGGGGCTCCGTGCCCGAGCGGTCTCCCGCCTTCGCCAAGGGGCGTCCGGACCGGTCCGGGGCGGTGCCGCCGGCGGCGGGCGCGCGTGCTGCGGGTGCCGTCGCGAGCGCGCCGGCTGCGACGAGCATCTCGCCCAAGCGGCCGGCGGGGACCGGGACGGAGAACCAGTAACCCTGGCCCAGGGGGCAGCCCAGATCGCCGAGGAGGTGCTGCTGGGCAGGGGTCTCGATGCCCTCTGCTATGACATCGACGCCAAGGTTGCGCCCCAGCTGGACGATCGTGCGCACCAGCTCGACCGACTTGTCGTCCTGCAGGTTGGACACGAAGCTGCGGTCGATCTTCAGCGCGTCGATCGGGAGCCTGTGGAGCGCCTCCAGGGAGGAGTAACCGGTCCCGAAGTCGTCGATGTGGATTTGTAGGCCCCTACCGTGCAGCTCGCCGAGCACCTTCAGGGCGAGCGGCAGGTTGTGCATTATCACGCCCTCGGTGATCTCGAAGGTCACCCAGGCGGCCGGGACTCCCGTGCCGGCCAGCACGTCGTCCACCTGGTCCAGCAGCCCCGGCGCCCAGAACTCGCGGTGTGAGAGGTTGATGCTGGTGCGCAGCTCCGGCGAGATCAGGCCGGCAGCCTTCCACTCGGCCAGCTGCCGGCAGGCTTCGGTCTGGACCCAGCGGCCCATGGCCACCACCAGGCCCGACTCCTCGGCCACGGGCAGGAACTCCGATGGCTGGACCAACCCGCGCTCGGGGTGCCTCCAGCGCACGAGCACCTCCATGGCCTGCAGCGTGCCGTCGGACAGCTTGACGATCGGCTGGTAGTGCAGTTCGAGCTGCTCCTCCTCGATGGCCTGGCGCAGGGCGGTCTCGGTCTGGAGCCGGCTTATCGCACCGGCGTACATGGACGCGTCGAAGGTGGTGTGACCGGCCCTGCCCTCCGACTTGGCCTTGTACATGGCGATGTCGGCATCGCGCAGCACGTCCTCGGCCTTGTCGTAGGCGCTGGAGCTCCCGGCTATGCCGATGCTGGCCGTCACCACGACCTCGTGCCCGTCGAGGTGGTAGGGCCTCGACAGGTCCTTCTGGAGCCTCGCGACGATGGCCTCGACGAGGTTGGGGTCCGACACGTTGTGCAAGAGCACGGCGAACTCGTCGCCACCGAAGCGTGCCGCAGTGTCGGCTTCACGAAGGTTGCCCCGGATGCGCTCGGCCACCGCTACGAGGAGGCGGTCGCCCGCAAGATGGCCGAGGCTGTCGTTCACAACCTTGAAGCCGTCCAGGTCGAGCCAGAGGACGGCGAACTCGTGGGACGGCTCACGGCGGGCGTAGGCCAGTGACTGCGAGAGGCGGTCCAGGAAGAGAGCGCGGTTCGGCAGGCCCGTGAGCGTATCGTAGAGCGCCTGGTGGAGCAGTTTGTCCTCCAGGGCCCGGCGCTCGGTGACATCGGTGAGCGAGCCCACGATACGCTTGGGCGCTTCAGCGCCGCCGGGGACGGCCAGGCCCCGGCACAGCACCCAGCGATAGTCACCGTCCGCTGTGCGCACGCGGTGCTCGAGCTCGAAAGTGGCGGCTCCGCTGTCCGGTCCGGAAAGGGCGCGCATGAGATGGGCCCGGTCGTCCGGGTGGACGCGGCTGAGCCACTCCTGCGGGCTGGTGCCGATGGCGTCTGCCCTGTAACCGAGCATCTGCTTCCAGCGCTCGGAGTAGTACACCGCCCCCGAGGCCAGATCCCAGTCCCAAAGGCCGTCGTTGGCAGCCCTCGCCGCCAGCGCGTACCGCTCCTCGCTGTGCCTGACGGCGTCGGCCATCTCGCGCTCACGCTCGTAGGAGCGGGCCAGCTCCGCGTTGCGCTGGCGGACCGAGCTGGTGGCGGCCTCGTAGTCGAGCGCCTGGCTGAGCATGGCGGACCACTGGAAGAAGGTGTGCCGGCTGGCCAGGCTCGGCGGTACCAGGAGCGCGAGGAGGCCCCGGTCGCTGCTCGGGGTGCGTACCGGCAACAGCACGAGAACGCCGTCGCCGTCAGCGGTGGCGGAGCGGGCCAGCAGCTGCGGGGGCGGGAAATCCTCGACCAGGCAACGCTCACCGATCAGCGCCGGGGCTGCCCCGTCGCGCTCGTAGCAGCCCACGATCTCGAGCTGCTCGCCGGTGCGGCCGTCGCTCCACAGCGCCAGCACCCCGGCCGAGGCACTCGTCCTGGCCAGCCACTGCAGCGAGCGCGGGTCCTGCTCGTGGCTGCGTAGCAGGTCCATGCTGACGTTGTAGTCGTTCCACGCCGACGCCTGGAACTGCTCGTAGCGCCGCACCTGTTCGAGCAGTCCGGCGCGGGCAACGCCGGCGGCCACCTCCTGCATGCACAGGTCGAGGCGGGCGCTCACATCGCTCTGGGCACCCTCTTCGAGGCGGCCGGCCAGGTGCCGTGCGAGGGTGACCAGGCGCACGGAGCCGATCGAGGGGTGCCAGCGGTGGAACTCCTGGCCGAGCCGGCCGAGCCTGAGCAGCTCCAGTGCCGTCAGGTCCCGCTCGCAGGCCAGGCCGAAAAGGAGCCCCACCTCCCTGGCGATCTCTGCGCCCCGCAGCGCAGGACCGCACTGCGCTGGCGGGCGGCCCGAGGCCGCCCCTGCCCTCGTCTCGCCTGCCCCGGCGCGCTTGGCCGTGGCCCCGTGCTCCCCCGGGGTGCCCTGCGCCACAGCGAAGGTCGAGGTCACGGCGGCGACGAACGCTTCGAGCGCAGGAGCTCCCCGGTCGAGCGGGCTGACAGCTTGCGCCACCGGTCCCGAGCAGCCGCAGCTCTCGCGGACCACCAGCGTGGAGCCGACCTCGTGACGGCCCTCGCCGACGTGCTCACCCGCCATGATGCGAGATATCAACCCGACGGCCGTGGCTCCGATCAGGCCGAAGTTCTGGGTCACCGTCGTGAGTGCCGGGTTCGCCACGGGCGATTCGGGCATGTCGTCGAAACCCACGACGGCCTGGTCGGCGGGGATGCTCAGCCCGTGCTCCCCGAGCACCGACATCACACCGAAGGCGTTGTAGTCGG
>JAJZIY010000116.1 GCA_021828475.1 Actinomycetes bacterium | reverse complement strand
AGGCAACCATCGAGGTGGGCGGCAAGACTCCGGTGATCGTCTTCGACGACACGCCCATCGACGACGCGGTGGCGGGCGCGATGTTCGCAGGCTTCGTGGCAGCCGGCCAGACCTGTATTGCGGGCACGAGGCTGCTCGTGCAGGACACCGTCCACGACGAAGTGGTCTCCCGCCTCGTCGAGCGGGTGCCCGCCCGCCCCCCGGAGCGGGGCACTGCGGGCCGGTGCCTCAGTCCCGGACGACCAACTTGGTCCCGCCCGGCAGGCCTGCTGCCTCGACGCCGCCGTGCTCTCCGAGGCGGAACGAGACCGGAGCCTGCCCGAGACGGATCCCGCCGACCGAGCGCAGTCCGACGGGGCAATCGAGGGGGGCGAGGTGCACGACTCCTGCCGGGATGTCGGGCCTGAGGCCGAGAAGGCTGGTGACGATGACAGCCGAGGTCGCCGCGGACCATGCCTGCGGACGGCAGGAGGCCGGGTAGGGGTCGAGCAGCTGTAGTTGGTCTCGTTGGTGCCCGGCGTACAGTTCCGGCATCCGGTGCTCGAAGCGCTCGGCTGCCGAGAGCAGGCCGTCGATATAGGACGCCGCCGCCGCCTGGGCGACGTCGCCGCCGCTCCGGCTGAGACCGGCCAGGGCGATCGCGGTGTCGTGCGCCCATACCGAGCCTGCGTGGTAGCTCAGAGGGTTGAACCCTGTACTGGACGCGGCGAGCGTGCGCAAGCCGAAGCCGCTGTCGAGATCGGGGCCGGCCAGCCGGCGCGCCACCAGGGTCTCCTCATCGGGCTTGAGCAGGCCCGTCCCGAGGAGGTGGCCGATGTTGGACGCCAGGGAGTCCACGGGTACGCCCTCGGCGTCCAGGGCGACGGCGGGGTAGTGCCCCTCGGCGTCCTCCACCCAGTAGCGGCTGCGGAACCTGGTCGCCAAACCGTCGGCCAGCTCGAGCAGCTGTGCCGAGCCGGGGCGGTCGAAGGCGTCGAGCAGCGCCGCGCCGGCCACGGCTGCCTCGTAGGCGTAACCCTGCACCTCGCACAGGGCCAGGGGCGCCGTGGCGATGCGGCCGTCCCGGAACTGGATGCCGTCGTGGGAGTCCTTCCATCCCTGGTTCTGCAGGCCGTGCCCGGACTCGTCGACGTAGCTGACGAACCCACCCCTTCGGGCAAGCGAAGCCGAGAGCCACTCGAGGCAACTGTGCATAGGCCCGAGCAGTTGGCGGACCTGGCCCTCGTCCGCACCGTAGCGCCACGCGTCGTGCAGCAGCAGGACCCACAGCAGGGTGGCGTCGACGGTGCCGTAGTACGCGGGCGGAAGCCGCAGAGCGCTCCCGTCGTGCTGCCATAGGTCGTGACGGCTCGGAGAGCGCCGCAGTTCGTGCAGCATCTTCCCGGGCTCTTCGCCCGTCGCCAAGTCGTCGTTGCGGCCCTGGCGGTGAGCGAGGGTCCTGAGCGTGCCCAGTGCCAGGTCGGTGCCGAAGGGGAGCAGCATCCTTGCCGCCCAGATCGAGTCGCGCCCGAAGAGGGTGAGGAACCACGGCACCCCGGCGGCGAGGAAGACGTCCCCCGGCCGGTCAACGGTCACGAGCCGCAGAGCCTCGAGATCAGCGACGCTGCGCTGCAGGAACAGCGAGAGCCGGCGGTCCTGCGCCTCCACCACCGGGCCGGTCGTGCCGTTGCGGGGGGGTGCGGAACAGACGATCTGGCCGGCCGTCCCGGCATCGACCAGGCGCAGTTTCAGCTCCAACGTCGCCTGCGCCCCCGCTGCCAGCTCGACGGACCACGAGAGGCTACCCTCCTCCCCGTCGACCGAGGTAGGCGCCGGTGAAGCGGTGGCGACGATGGTGCCCCTGTGCTCGTCCGACCACTGCAGCGAGCCGGCCCCGCCGGTCGCCGCCAGGCAGTCCGGGCGCCCACCCGACTTGACATCGGCCATCTCGGCCAGGTCGGCGGCCATGCGCAGCCCCACGACGAGGCTCAGGGGGGCCCGGTCGTACGAGCGCAGGACGTACTGCTCGTCGAGGCCGTCCGGGCGGACACGGCGCCGCCTGGTGACGACCACAGTGGGGTCGGGCGCCGCCGTGCCGAGGTTGAAGCAGGCCGCCTCGAACCGGTTTTCGGCACCCCCACCGAGCTCGTAGGACAGAGGGCTCGGCTCGGCTCCGTCGACCTCCAGCACGAGCTCACTGAGCAGGCGGCGGTCCTCGACGAACACCCCGCCCGCTCCTCCGGGGCGGATCTGGCCGTCCTCGTCGGACAGGCACAGTGCAGGCGCGACAAAAGAAGCCACCAGGCGGTTGAGCCTTGGTTGCTGTGGACGGTCGCCGCCGGGGTTGTCCTGTGCTGGCCCGGCCTCGGGTGGGTCGCGGTGGTCGACTGACATCGTGGTCGTGCCTCGCCTTCCAACAAAATCTCTGCCAAGACTAGCGAGCGGTCCTCGGATCTGCAATGATGACGAGTGTGGTTTGAACGTTCACATGAACGTTCACATGAACGTTCACAGAAAGGGCCGCGCCTTGGGGGGCTGTGGCTGGACAGTTGCGCTGGAAGGGGAGAGGTGGCAATAGTAGAGCGCGGCACGGGCACCACGGCGCGCCCGACGATAGGCATGGTGGCCGAGCGGGCCGGTGTCTCCCGCCAGACCATTTCAAATGCCGTCAACGCGCCCCACCGCTTGCGGCCCGAAACTCTCGCCGCCGTCCGCCTGGCAATTGACGAGCTCGGCTACCGGCCCAACCAGGCGGCGCGCTCGCTGCGGACCCAGGCCACCAACGTGATCGGGTGCCGCCTGCTGCCGAGCAACTACGGCGGCACGGGCGGCGTCCTCGACCGCCTGCTCCACGCGTTGTGTGACACGGCCCGCTCCAATGGCTACAACCTGCTCACCTTCTCCGCCAAGGACGACGACGACGAGATAGAGGTCTACGAGGACCTGCTGCGCCGCCACGCTGTCGACGGGCTCGTGCTCACCAACACCCACCACGTGGACGCCCGTCCGGACTGGCTCAACGCACACGATGCCCGTTTCGTCGTGTTCGGCCGCCCCTGGGGGCGCAGAGGAGCCCAGCACAACTGGATTGATGTCGACGGCGCCAAGGGCACAGCCGAGGCTGTCGGTTACCTCGCTGGTCTCGGGCATACCCGGATCGGCTTCCTCGGCCTGCCTCAGGGGATCGGGGTGGGCGACGACCGCCTCGCCGGGTGGGAGCGCCAGACCGAGCGCCTCGGGCTTCCCACGAAGGGCCTGTTGGCGCGCGCCGAGGACGGGATCGCTTCTGGCCGGGCGCTGGCCGGGCAACTGCTGGCGGCGGCGCGCCCTCCCACCGCCCTGGTGTGTGTAAGCGATGCCATGGCCCTCGGCGCCATGCGGGCCATCGAGGACCGCGGCTGGCGGTCCGGCCGGGAGGTCTCCGTCGTGGGCTTCGACGACAGCCCCGTGGCCTCGGTCATGCGGCCGGGCCTCTCGAGCCTGCGCCAGCCCATCGAGGCAGTGGCAAACCAGCTCGTCGAGACCCTCCTGACCGTCATCGGTGGCGGGTCGCCCCGACCGGTACGGGCCCTTGTCGTCCCCCGCCTAATTGTCCGCGAGAGCACCGGGGAGTGCCACGTCAGGCGTCCCGGTGCCGCCCCGGCGGCACAACGCGGCCAAAGCTCAACCAGCAATCCTGAAACAGGAAGGAGTACCAAATGAGAAGAACCAGAGTGCTGGCGTCGCTGGCGCTGGCCGGATCCCTTGTAACGGCCCTACCCACGAGTGCGACCGCTTCGACGCGACTAACGGCCGCAACGAAGGTTACCCTCACGGGTAAGACGTCCGGGGTGACCCTGACCCTGATGTTCGGCTCCTCGGGGTCGGCCGAGACAGCCGCCGTCAAGGCGGCCGCAGCGGCATGGGCAAAGAGCTCGCACAACCACGTCAACGTGATCCCGGCTTCCAATTTCACCCAGCAGTTGGACGAGGCTTTCGCCGGAGGTACGCCACCCGACGTCTTCTACCTGGGCTCGCAGCAGATCGAGACCTTCGCCAAGCAGGGCGAGCTGCTCCCCTACGCCAATCTCGTCGCTCCCGCGAAGGCCTTCTACCCGGCCCTCGTCAAGGCCTACACGATCAACAAGACCTGGTACTGCGTGCCCAAGGACTTCTCCAACCTGGCCCTCGAGATAAATACGACCATGTGGAAGGCCGCCGGACTGGGCGCATACCCCACCAACTGGTCGCAGCTGGAGGCCGATGCCAAGGCGCTCACCAAGAACGGTGTGGCCGGCCTCGATGTCGGCAACACCCTTGACCGCCTGGGGGCGTTCTTCGCCGAGAACGGTGGGTCGTACATGAACAAGCAGCAGACCAAGTTCACGTTCAACTCCCGCCAGAACATCCAGGCGCTCACCTTCGTACAGAACATGGCCAAGCAGGGCATACTGCAGTTCCCGCCCCAGCAGTCGGCGGGTTGGGCCGGCGAAGCCTTCGGGCTCGGCAAGGCGGCCATGGCGACCGAAGGCAACTGGATCATCGGCGCGATGAAGTCCAGCTATCCCACCATCAAGTGGGTGGCGGTGCCGATGCCGGCCGGCCCGGGC
>JAJZIY010000115.1 GCA_021828475.1 Actinomycetes bacterium | reverse complement strand
GGGTATCGGCCCGCGGCTACCGCAACCGGGAGCACTTCAAGACGGCGATCTGGTTCCACCTCGGCGGCCTCCAGCTCTACCCGGTCGCTCCTTGACCTGGGCTACCCACTGAGAACCCGGAAGCGCCGTCATAAGTGCGGCTCTCGCTGCATCGATGGCCTCATCATGGCTGATCGGACTGGGCCTGCTACCGTGCGGCGAGTGAGGTCGCAATGCCGGGGACTATAGAGCTGGCAGCACTTGGAGGGCGCCCGCCGGTGGCCTATGAGCTGTTGTCGCCGCCGGTCGATCTCGTCCGTCGGTGGCTCACCTGGATGTCGCAAGCCGAAGCCGAGAACTACATCCAGTGGTTAGACGAGGTGGGCCGGGCCCGGGCCGACGCCGCGTGGGCACTGTTCGGCCGGCTCGGCTTCGGGCGGCCCTCCGAGGACCCCTTGGTCGGCTTGGCCAAGTTCGTCTTCGAGTGGTGGCCGGGGGTCCTGGCCCCATATGCGCTCACGGGCCTCGAGCGCGTGCACCCGACTCTCCCGGTTGACCCCACGCCGCCCACGGGGCCGGGGGCCGAGCTCGAAGCCAGCCTGGCTCACGAGATCGGGTTCATACTGGTCTCCGAGATACGTGCCAAGGTCCCCGGGCTGGCCTGGGGGACGACCGGCGAGACGGCACGCGGGGGGGAGCGCTACGGAGTGGCATTGCCCGCCTGGCTGGGGATGGACCCTATCGGCGAGGCGCGGGTCCCGTTTCGGGTGTCCATGCACTACGCTGCGAACCCGGACCTCGTCGAGTACCTGAACGAGCACTCGTTCGACTGGCGTAAAACCTACAGAAGTTGTGTCGATTACACCGTGCAGATGGTCACGGCACCTCCCGAGCCGCTCGCCTTCGAGGTGCCTCTGCCCAGTTGGGGCTCATCGTTCGAGCCGCGCCGCCCACCACAGCCTGAAGCCGGCCCTGCTCCTGCCCGGTTGGTCGAGGCGGTGGAGTCGTTCCGCAGGGCCGGGTTCTTCGCGGACGCGAGCAGTTCCTCGGCTGATGAGCTTGCCATGTCGCTCCAGTCGACGTGGCGGGCATCCCAGCACGCCGATCTGCCCCTCGCCTCACCAGAGATCGACGGGGCCCTGCTGCTGATGGACTACGAGCGAGTGGTCTTTTTAGACACCGAGGCGGACGTGGTGGGGGGCAACCGCATGTACGAAGGCCTGGTGCACGCCTTGGCTGGCATCTCAGGTGGCCAGTTGAAAGTCCGTTCGGTCACCGAGGACTGGTCCCGGTCACCGACCGTCGTCATCGAGGTGAAATTGCCCAGGCGTAGCGCCACGTTGGAGGTGCGAGCCATGGGTGACCGCTTTGACCATGCGATAGTCGAAGGCGTCAATACCTTGATGCCCAAAGGCGGCGCCCGGTTCTGGTACTACGACGACGGGACCGAGACCGCCGTCATAGTGCGGGCCACCGAGGCCGAACGGCAGGTGTTGAGGCGCGAGCGTGGCGTCGAGCTACAGCAAGCGCCGCCTGGATGGTGGGCCTCACAGGACTACTGACTGCATGGGCGGCACCATGTCAAGACCTGGACCACATGCGCGACCTCGTCGTCACAGCAGCCGAGGGGGTCGGACGGGCCTCCAATACATCTTGGGCACGAGAGCCTCAGCACCTTACAGCTCTACGTCGACCGGTGCAACGAGCAGAGCTTCGAGTTCGGCCTGGCAGCGGGCCAAGCTCAACAGTGCGGTCCGGGACGGTACGCCGATTGCCGGGCGCCGGACTCGTAGGCGCTCACGACGCGCTGGGCAACCTGCGCGCGGCGCCAGCCCGGCTTGGGACAGTCCGGCCCGTTTCGGTGCCCTCCGTAGGAGCTCCGCGTCACGCTTGCGCCCACGCACCTCACGTGCGATCGTCCGGTAGGCCCGCTCACAGGGTCTCGGCCGAGGGAGACGCGTACCTGCCAGCGCCCGGCGCCCTTCTGTCTCACACTGCCTCGCATGTCCTACGGCCGGGGTAATGTCACGGACCGCGTTTTGGACCAATTTTGGACCAACGGGCGATCGGAGGGGGGCGGGAAAGAGGAGAGAAAGTGCCTCCGAGCTGCGGAGGGAGTGGGATTTGAACCCACGGGGAGCTTGCACTCCCAAGGCTTTTCAAGAGCGAGTGACCTCGTCGCTCGAATAGGCTGACAGACGGCTGAGCTGGACAAATAGACGAGCTGGAGCGCTCAGACAGGCCTGAGTGAGCCTGAGGCGGCTGGAGATTATGGCCAGAATTATGGCCAGGCCAAGAGCGGTGGGCGCTGGTCAGGCGGGGCCGGCACGCTGGAGGAGCCGACGTGCCGCTGCTTGCAACTGGGGCAGGTCGCCTTCGACCGTGGCTGCGAGGATGGCGTGGGAAGTGTCGAAGTAGCGATGAGCCAGCCGGTCCCGCATTGCTGCCACCTGGGCCCACGGGATCTCGGGCTCGGTGGCCAACAGGTCGGAGGAGATGGCCTTCACGGCCTCGCCGACCTCGATGAGCCGCACTCGCACGGCATCGAACACGAGCCCGTCATGGAGGTCGCCACGTCCCAGGTGCTCCGCGATGGCATCGATGGCGGCCAGGACGTCGTCCAGGCGTTGGCGGTCACGTCGGGTCATAGGGCAACAGCCCCGGCCGCCACATCGTCGGCGAGGCCGGGCTTCAAGTCGGAGGCGGGGACGAGGTCGACCGGTGCACCGAGCAAGGCTTCGAGCTCGGCCTGGCAGCGCGCGAGGCTCAACAGGCCGGTCCCCGACGGCACGTCGACCAGGATGTCGATATCGCTCCCGGGCTTCTCATGCCCGCTGGCGACGCTGCCAAAAACACGGGGGTTGGCCAGCCGGTAGCGAGCGAGCACGCCCAGGACTTCGCGGCGGTGCTCGTTGACCGAGCGAGCGAGGGGACCGGCCCGGCGCCGGGCGGCGGGCCCGGACGAAACGCCGACCTCGAGACCGAGCCCTGTTGCCTCGACGAGGCGGGCAAGCGTAGGCAACGACGGTTGGCGGGCACCGGACTCGTAGGCGCTCACCACGCTCTGGGTGACCCCGGCGCGCTGCGCCAGCTCGGCTTGGGACAGCCCTGCCTGTTTGCGTGCCCTCCGTAGAATCTCGCCGGCGGCCTCCACGGGGCCACTATAGCGGATCGTCGATGCGCTCACGCTTCGGAGTGAGGCTGTCCTGGACCGGAACGGGCCTTCTTGCCGTGGTCGACGCCTCCGGCTCGCTCAACGAAGTCGACGCCGCCACGGGCGCGGTGCACCTCGTGCTCCCAAAGCCCGGTTACGACCTCGCCGGTGCGCTGGCCGTGGCCCTGTCGGGCCACCGGCTCTTCGTGGCCAGCGAGGACGGCTGGGTGGCCGGTGTCGACCTCGCAAGCAGTTCCCTGGCCTGGCGGGCAGCCGGCTCGGCCTACCAGTTCTCCGGGCCGCAGGGTATGGCCTCCTACGGCAACGAGCTGTTCGTGGCCAGCTCTGCCAACAACCGGGTCGTCGAGCTCGACACCACCACCGGGGCACTGACAAGGGTCCTTTCAGGGCCGAAGTACCACTTCGACAACCCGACCGCCTCGGCGGTGGTCGGCAACGACCTGTTCGTGGCCAGCGCCGGCCAAGAGGTCTTCGATGACGCCAGCCAACAGACAGACCTGGTCGCCTCGGACCTCACCGAGATAGACGCCAGGACCGGGGCGCTCGTCCGAGTGCTGCGCGACATCTACTACTACGGGTCCCCCTACGGCATGGCCAGCTACGGCAACGACCTCTACGTCTCCGCCTCGGAAGGCCTCGTCGAGGTGGACGCCGCCACCGGCAAGGTCGTGAGGACATCGGCCGTGCCGGGCGAGGCCCTGGCTGTGGTCGGCGACGACCTGTTCGTGGCCGACCGCGGTCCTGCCACGGTCAAGGCCGCGGTCCTGCCCAACGGCTCCATACGCGAGCTGGACGCGCGTAGCGGCGCGTTGCTGAGGGTCATCTCCGGCCCCCGCTACTGCTTCTACCTCCCGTGGGCCATGGCTGCCGACGGCACCGACATCTTCGTTGCAAACGTGGGCGGGTCCGCTGTCACCGAGGTAGGCGCCAATACGGGCGCCCTCGTCAGGGTGTTGTCGGGCCCCCAGTTCCAGTTGTACGGGCCTGACGCCGTGGCCGTGCGAGGCCCGCACCTCTACGTGGCCAGCGGGCTCGCCGCCGGCGACAGCTCGGTGACCGAGGTGGACGCTGCCTGCGGGGCGGTGGTGTCCGTGCTCTCGGGCCCGCAGTACCAATGGGACGGGCCCTGCTACATGGCTGTGACCGCTGCCGGGTTGTTCGTGGCCAACGAGTACGGGGGGCCCCTGACCGAGCTCCCGAGCTGAGCGTCCCGACCACGAGCGCTCGAGCAGCCCCTGTGGGAGCAGCCCCTGTGGGAGCGGACCTGACGACTTCGTGACCGTTCGGGGCTGGGCGGTTTGAGGGCTCTTCACAGTTGAGAGTGTGGCGGGCATAGCCGGGGGGATCCGCGCATGAGGGTCGAGGTCCTCAGATGATGGGAGTTCTCACACCACCCATCAAGAGGACCTCGACATGCACGACGCTACTG
>JAJZIY010000114.1 GCA_021828475.1 Actinomycetes bacterium | reverse complement strand
GGGAACTGACGGTGCCGGGGTTCCGCAGGGGCAAGGCGCCCCGCAAGGTCATCGAGGCCCGGGTGGGCCGGCCGGCGGCCCGGGTCGACGCGATCGAGCGCCACGTGCCCTACTGGTACGAGCGGGCGGTCAACGACAAGAGCGTCGACGTGATCACCGAGCCCGAGATCGAGCTGACGGCCGGCCAGGAGGACGGTGCGGTGTCCTTCGACGCCGTCGTGGAGGTACGGCCCAGGCTGTCCCTGGAGGGCTACGACGGCCTCGAGGTCACGGTGCCCTCCCCGGACGTGACGCCTGACGACGTCCAGGCCCAGGTTGACCGCCTCCGTGGCAACTTCGCCGAGCTGGCGGTCGTGGAGCGCGAGGCCAGAGCGGGCGACTCCGTCGTCGTGGACATGTCGGCCACCCGTGACGGCAAGCCGGTAGCGGGCATGTCCTATACCGACTACTCGGTGGAGCTCGGGTCGGGCAACGACCTGCCCGAGCTGGACGAGCACCTGCCGGGGCACGGGGCGGGGGAGGCCGTTTCGTTCGAGGCCGACCTGGGTGGCACCAAGGCTCAGGTCGAAGTCGTGGTCAAGCAGGTGCAGGAAAAGGTCCTGCCCGAGGAGACGGACGAGTGGGCATCGGACGCCTCGGAGTTCTCCACGGTCGCCGAGCTGCGGGCGGACATCGAGAAGCGGGTGTCGGAGGTCAAGCAGGTGCAGGCCTCGCTGAGCCTGCGCAACAACACCCTGGAGGCGCTGGTCGGGCTGGTCGGCGAGGAGCCGCCCGGAGCGCTTGTCGACGTGGAGGTCAGGCGCATGGCCGAGGATCTCGGCAACCGCCTCGACGCCCAGGGCGTCCCCCTCCCGCGTTACCTCGAGGCCATCGGCCGCACGGTCGAGGACCTGATCGCCGAGATGCGCGTCCAGGCCGTGCCCAACGTCAAGGCCGACCTGGCCCTGCGGGCCGTGGCCGATGCTGTTGGGATAGAGCCATCGGAAGCAGAGATGGACGAGTTCCTCACCCGGCTGGCGGTGCAGTCGGGCCTGCCGCCCGAGCAGTTCCGCCAGGAGGTCGAACGCACAGGCCGACGTCTCGCGGTACGCTCGGACCTGAGGAAGAGCAAGGCCTTCGACTGGGTGGTCGAGCACGCCAAGGTGGCGGACGAGGAAGGCAACCCGGTGGACGTCGCAGCACTCAGGCGTGGGAGCCAGGAGGCTGCGTACGGAGCGTCCGCTGGCGCGCAGGCGTCCGAGGCAGCCGTAGAGGTCCCGGAGGTTGCCGGGGCAGAAGGGGCTTAGATGAGGGTTGTGAGCCAGTACCACGTGCCTGGCATCTTCGAGCAGACCAACCGGGGCGAGCGTGGGTACGACCTGTTCTCGCGCATGCTCGAGGAGAACATCGTCTTCCTCGGCACCCCGATAGACGACTACGTCGCCAATGCCGTGTGCGCGCAGCTCCTCTACCTCGAGTACAAGAACCCCGACAAGGACATCAGCATCTACCTCAACTCGCCGGGCGGTGACATCACGGCCCTGTTCGCGGTCTACGACACCATGAAGTTCGTCCGCAACGACATCTCGACCTTCTGCTACGGGCAGGCGGCGTCGGCGGCGGCGGTGATCCTGGCGGGCGGGACCAAGGGCAAGCGGTACGCGCTGCCCCACGCGCGCATCCTGCTGCACCAGCCCTACGGCGGCGCCGCCGGCCAAGCGGCCGACATCGAGATCCAGGCCAAGGAGATCATCCGGATGCGGGACCTGCTCAACGAGATGATCGCGCTGGACACGGGCCAGACCCTCGACAAGGTGCAGACGGACACGGACCGCGACTTCATCATGAGCGCCACTGAGGCTCAGGAGTACGGCATCATTGACGAAGTGATAACGACCCGTGATCTGGCCGCCGTACCCCAGGCCGCCGGCGTAGCCTGAGCCCGAGGGAGCACCCATGGCAAAGTTCGGCGAATCGAGCGAGCTTGTCAAATGCTCTTTCTGCGGCAAGTCGCAGAAGCAGGTCAAAAAGCTCATCGCCGGCCCCGGCGTCTATATCTGCGACGAGTGCATCGACCTGTGCAACGACATAATCGAGGAAGAGCTCTCGGAGCCGACCGAGGTACGCTTCGACGAGCTGCCCAAGCCGGCTGAGATCTTCAACTTCCTCAACGACTACGTCGTCGGGCAGGAGCGCGCCAAGAAGATCCTCTCCGTGGCGGTGTACAACCACTACAAGAGGGTCCAGGCGGGTGGTTACGCTGACGGCGACGTCGAGTTGCAGAAGTCCAACATCCTGCTGCTCGGGCCGACGGGCTGCGGCAAGACCTTCCTTGCCCAGACGCTGGCCAAGATGCTCAACGTCCCGTTCGCCATCGCGGACGCGACGGCTCTCACCGAGGCGGGCTATGTCGGCGAGGACGTCGAGAACATCCTGCTCAAGCTCATCCAGGCGGCCGACTACGACATCAAGAAGGCCGAGACCGGGATCATCTACATCGACGAGATCGACAAGATCGCCCGCAAGAGCGAAAACCCCTCGATCACCCGTGACGTGTCGGGCGAGGGCGTCCAGCAGGCCCTGCTCAAGATCCTGGAGGGGACGACCGCCTCTGTGCCACCACAGGGTGGCCGCAAGCACCCCCACCAGGAGTTCATCCAGATCGACACCACCAACGTCCTGTTCATCTGCGGCGGTGCCTTCGCCGGCCTCGACCGCATCGTGCAGGGCCGCCTGGGCAAGCAGGGGATCGGCTTCCGGGCGGAGATACGCCGGGCCCACGAGGCCGACGAGGACCAGCTCCTGGCGCACGTACTGCCCGAGGACCTGCTCAAGTTCGGGCTCATCCCCGAGTTCGTCGGGCGGCTCCCGGTGATCGGTACCGTGTCCAACCTCGACAAGCAGGCGCTGGTACGTATCCTCACCGAGCCGAAGAACGCCCTGCTCAAGCAGTACCGCAAGGTCTTCGACCTTGACGGGGTGGAGCTCGAGTTCACCGAGGACGCCCTCCAGGCCGTCGCCGAGCAGGCGATGCTGCGCGGCACCGGCGCACGGGGCCTGCGCGCCATCCTCGAGGAGGTGTTGCTGGAGGTCATGTACGACCTGCCCAGCCGCTCCGACATCGGCAAGTGCGTCATAGACCGGTCCGTGGTGCTCGAGCGGGTCAACCCCACCCTCGTGCCCAGGACCGATGCCACCCACAAGGAGCCCCGAGCCAGGCGGGCCGCGAGCTAGTGTTCCCGGCGGGGCGGGCCGGCTCGACCGGCCCGGGGGCATCGGGCGGGCCCCTGTGAACCTGGGCGAGGCCCTGGCGTGGCTCGACCGCCACCAAAACCTCGAGCGCATCCTGGCGGACAGGCGCCTCGCTGCACCGGACCCCGCGCGCATGAGGCAGTTCATGGACCTGCTCGGCAACCCGCAGGCCACCCTGCCGGTGCTGCACGTGACCGGGACCAACGGCAAGACCTCTACGAGCAGGGCGTTGACCAGGGCACTCATGGCCAAGGGGCTGAGCGTCGGCACCTTCACGAGCCCGCACCTGGAGCGCATCAACGAGCGGATCTGTGCCAATGGCGAGCCCATGGCGGACCACGACCTGGCGGAGGTCCTCTCCGAGCTGGCCACCCTGGAGTGCCTGGTCGACGAGGGGCGGCGCCCGACATGGTTCGAGCTGCTGGCGGCGGCCGCCTTCCGCCATTTCGCCGACCGGCCGGTCGACGTGGCAGTGGTCGAGGTCGGCATGGGGGGCCGCTGGGATGCCACCAACGTCGCGCGTGGCGCCGTCAGCATCGTCACCAACGTCGGCTTGGACCACACGGAGCTGCTCGGGCCGACCCGCGAGCACATCGCCCGTGAGAAGGCCGGCATAGTCAAGCCCGGGTCCACCCTCGTGCTCGGCGAGACGGACCCGGCCCTCTACGAGATCTTCGCCGCCGAGGGGCCGGGTGCCATCTGGCTGGCGGGCAGGGACTTCGCCGTCGAGTCCAACGCCATGGCCGTGGGCGGCCGCCTCCTCGACCTGCGGACGCCCGGGGCGAGCTACGAGGGGGTGTTCCTCGCAGTCCACGGCGACTACCAGGCTGAGAACTTCGCCTGCGCCCTCGTTGCCGCCGAAGCGTTCTTCGGGCGCCCTCTCGAGCCGGAGCTGGTAGCCGAGGCGGCGGCGTCGGTGCGCTCGCCCGGGCGGATGGAGGTGGTGAGCCAGGACCCCCTGGTGGTCCTGGACGGGGCCAAGAACGTGCCCGGGGCGCTACGCTCCGCCCGGGCCGTTGCCGAGGAGTTCGGCGCGCAGCGGGGCCGTGTCATGGTCGTCGGGATGCTCGGGGGCAAGGACCCCCGGGAGATGCTCGAGGCTCTGGGGGCCGGCGGAGCCCGCCTGGTGGTGACCTGCCCCCCTCCTTCTCCTCGCGCCCAGCCGGCGGAGGAGGTCGCCGAGGCGGCCCGGGCCATGGGGGTGCGGGCCGTGCCCACCGGGTCGGTGCAGGAGGCCCTGGAGCTGGCACTCGAAGAGGTGGGGCCCGGCGAGCTCGTCCTCGTCACCGGTTCGCTCTACGTCGTGGGCGCCGCCCGTACGCTCCTGGCGCAGAGCCACCGTCCCGGTACCCGGCGCTGAAGAGCTGCTGAGACCTGGGGCACAGCCCGGTCCCGGGGGGCCGGGGCCCGCTATCCTGCCACCGTTGTGGAACCACGCGAGTCAACCCTCATCATCT
>JAJZIY010000113.1 GCA_021828475.1 Actinomycetes bacterium | reverse complement strand
TGGTAAGTGACGTCACTGAGCTGGAGCCCGTCCACAGGCTCCCAGGCGGTCGGGTCGAAAAGCTCGGACACAAAGGCTTCATCTGGCACCAGCCGAGCTTATTGTGCCGCGAGTGTCAGCCCTCTCGGCACCGCCAGGCCGGCCAGGACCGAGCTGGGCGACCAGGGCCGACCTGTTCGGGACGGGGCCGACCTGTTCGGGACGGGGCCGACCTGTTCGGGACGGGGCCGAGCTGGGCGGCCAGGAGCCGGCCCGCCACCGAGCTCAGCCGACCTCGACCGCCTGGAGGCAGACCAGCTGCCGGCCGCCACCGAGCGCAACCAAACCGGGCCGGCCCGCGCAAGCCCTGGTCAGACCGACTGCCAGGGACGCCGGCCCGGCAAGCACCGCCCGCTCAGCCCACGCAGCCACCCCGTCTTCCCCCGGAGGGATCACCAGACCGATACTCACGGCTCCTCGGTCGCCGTCGTCGAAGCCGTACCAGCCGAGACCCGTTCAGGCAGACCCAGATGTGCATCGGGCCTCGCCGCCGGTGTGTTGCCCGACAGCCAAGCCACCGACTGCTCAGCGATGGCAGGGGCGCAGGTCATCCCCCGACCTCCGACGCCGCTCACCACTTCGACACCCGGGAGCACCTCTTCACGCCAGTAGAGCTCGGAGCGCTTCTCGATCGTTTCCGAGTAGACCCCGGCCCAGCGCCGCTGCACGCGAGGTACAGGCTGTCGGAGCACCGCGGCCGCGCGGTCAAGCAGGTAGCGATATATCTCTTCCTCCAGGTCGAAGGGAAACGGCTCGTCGTAGTCGTGGGTGTCGCCGAAAGTCAGGCAACCGTCCACCCGCTGCACCAGCAACAACTGAGCGGCGAAGCTGCGGGCGATCGGCGCCTGAGGGGGCAGCCACGCCAGCGCCCCGGCATCGTAGGCCGGGTAGTAGCGCATCGAGTCACAATCCGCCAGTGCCGGGCCGAGCGTCCCAGGGTACGGCTCGGTCTGCAACATCTGCAGGCGCACCCGGCGTACCCGGGGACCGCCGAGATGCGGGGCGACGAGCCCAACCCCCTGAGCGCCTGTGCACAGCAGCACCCGGTCGCCCGCGAACCATTCCCCGTGCTCGTCTTTCACCTTGCGCTCTCCCAACAGCACCACCTCACGACCGGAAGCCCACGAGTAGCCACGTTGGCGGCGCAGGTGTTCACGAAGCGTATTGACCGCCAAGCGGGGTTCGACCACGGCGTCTCGCCCGCAGTACAAGGCACCCGCCGAGCGCTCGGACAACTCCGGGCACAGCCCCCGGGCCGACTCAGCAGACAGCAGTTGCCACTGTCGTATGCCTGCATCGTCCTGCCGGGCAGCCTGCTCCATCATTCGAAGCTCAGCAGCACTTCCCGCGACCGTAAGCGGCCCGGCTGGCCGGAAGTGCAGCCCGTCGACCCGAAGTGCTATCTCCTCCCACAGCCTGCGCGCCCTGAGGGCGAGGGCCAGCTCCGGTCCCGCCGCCCGACCGCCGACCCACACCAGGCCGAAGTTGCGGACGCTGGCGCCCCGAGGTTCGATATCCCTTTCGACGTGGACCACTTCGAAGCCGGCCTCCAGGGCCATGAGACAGTACATCGTGCCGATGATGCCGCCGCCCACAACCACCACCCTGCCCGCTGCACTCAACGTTCCTCCATCGGCCTCCTCCGGCGAGCCTGCGTCGCTGTGCCTCGCTGCCAGACGCGCGCCATCGCGGTGCACCGGGACGGCGACGGTCCCTCACCGCTCCTGCCCGCACATGTCATCGTCGCCGACCTGCACGTGCGCCACACCAGCGCCTCGGTACCAACCAATCAGACCGGCTCCTCTGCCAGGGAAATCGTTTGGCGCGCCGGGTCCACCAACACGTTGTCGGAAGCAAGGGCGACCTCGACCCCCGACCCCGCCGGCAAAGCGGAGGCAGCACTGCTGGGGAGGTCCACCTTCACCAGGAGGTCCGCCGACAGCAGCACGTCCAGCCGCGACTGCGCTCCGCGAAACGTAACCGAGCTCACGATGCCCCGAGCCCCAGGGGCCGCGACGACTGTGATCTCCTCCGGGCGGAGCAGCACGTCGACGAGGGCACCGGCCGCAACCGACCCAGGCAGGTTGCGCGCCTCGACTTCCCGCCCGAGCACCTCGACGCGGCCAGGGCCCAGAGCCCTGCCGGGCAGGCGGTTCATGGTGCCCACGAACTCCGCCACGAAGGGTGTCTCCGGGCGGTTGTACAGTTCGGCCGGCGTAGCCACCTGCTCGAGGCGCCCCTGGCGCATCACCGCGACGCGGTCCGCCAACGACAGTGCCTCGTCTTGGTCGTGGGTGACGAACACGGTGGTTATCACCAGGCGCTTTTGCAGCGAGCGGATGTGCTCCCTGAGTTGCGCGCGTACCTTGGCGTCCAGCGCCGAGAGCGGCTCGTCGAGCAACAGCACCCTCGGCTCGATGGCCAAGGCCCTGGCCAGTGCCACCCGCTGCTGCTGGCCACCCGAGAGCTCATGGGGATAATGGCCCGACCTGTCGGCAAGCTCGACCATCTCCAGGAGGTTCATGGCGCGCGCCCGGCGCTGGGCGGTGCCGACCTTTCTCAACCGCAGACCGAATGCCACGTTCTCGAGCACCGTCATGTTGGGGAACAAGCTGTACCCCTGGAACACCATGCCCATATTGCGTTTCTGGGCCGGCACACCCACCACGTCCTGGCCGTCGACCAACACCTGCCCGCCGATAGGCGCCTCGAAACCGGCGAGCACACGCAGAGCCGTCGTCTTGCCGCAGCCGGACGGCCCCAGGAGGGCGAGCAGCTCCCCCGGGCCTATGGCCAGGCTGAAACCGTCCAGAGCCCGGATATTGCCGAACTGGCAGGACAGCTCGACCATCTCGACAGGCGTCCCACTGTGGCCCCCTGCACCGGCACCGCTACCCGGTACGAGAGCTCCCGCAGGGCGGGCGGGCCGGCGGGCTGTGGACATGGGCGCCCGGCCGGTGCTCCCAGAAGCGTGGGCGCGGCCACCCCCACCCGCACCGTCATTGGGATGCGACAGCACAGTCACAGCGGTTCTCCTTCCAGCCCGGCTGGGCCCATGCTCATACCCGTGCGAACGACATGGCGTCCGTCCACGCTGCCTGGCAGCCCAACCCGGGCCAACCCGCCGTCAGAGCCCGCTGGGCCTCCGGTCTCACGCGGCCAGACGCGTGCACCGACCAAGCGGCCCGGCACACCGAAGCGCCGCCTGGAGGCCCGCGGACGCCCGATCATGGAGATACCCAGGAGCACCACCCAGGTGAGCACCAGCGACAGCAACGACGCCGCCTCCGAGACGTGGGAGTTGCTCTGGTCGAACAGCACGATCCATGTCGGGAAGGTCGAAAACTGGTCGAGGCTCGCCATCGTGTACTCCCCGAGCACCAACGCCACGATGAGGACGGTCGCCGAGAGCACGGCGGCGCGCAGGTTGGGGAGCAGTACCCGGCGGACCGTGGTCAGCGGGCCGGCGCCAAGCGAGCGGGCAGCATCGACCAGCGTCTTGGTGTCTATCGACCGGATGCCGGTATCGAGGGCCCGGTACGCGAAGGGCACGGCCAGCACCACGTACTCGAGCGCCAGTAGGAACGGGCTCGCCTTCAACCACCCCGGCGCCACGTCGAGTACCCCGATTATGAGCACGACAGGAGGGATGACGATCGGCAGTGACGTGACGAACTCCATGACCCGACGTACCCGGGGCAGGCGCAGGTTCACGTACAGCACCGTCGGGAACATGAGGACCAGAGTCGTGACGGTGGCCACCGCTGCAAGCTGTACCGACAGCCACACAGCCGTGCCGAAGCCCTGTTGGCCGCCGAGGCCGAGGTACGCCTCCAGGCTCCAGCCAGTGCCGTTGTAGGCCAAGCTGAAGCGCAGACCGGCCCATAGCGGCAGGAGGAAGTAGGCGCCGGCAACTGCGAAGACGGCGGCACGCCATGGCCGCACTCTTAGCCTCCGACGCCCACCGCGGGCATTCCTGGCCGGCTCGGCCGAGGCTGGGGTCGTGGCTGGCGTCGTGCCTGGGGCAATGCTCGCACCGAGGAGGCTCATCGCAACCACCGCGAGGCCCGCCGCTGCAAGAGAGCGTACCCGGCCATCACGACCGTGACGATCGCCACCAGCCCCAGTGCCAGGGCGTAACTCACATTCTGCTGGCCGGCAATGACGTTGCCGTTGAGGAAGCTGCCGATCTGCAATGGCGTCAGGGCCAGGGTGCCCGCAGTCAGCGCCTGAGCCGTGGCGTACGCGGCGAGCGCCCAGCCGAACAGGAGCAGCGTCGACGCCAGCAGAGAGGGCAGGAGCACAGGTACCCCCACATAACGCCAGTAGTGCCAGGACCGGGCACCCAGGCCGCTAGCGGCCTCGTGCCAGGACGGTTTGAGACCTTCGAACGCCGGAAGGCTCACCAGCACCATCAAGGGGACCTGCCAGTACATGTAGCAGAGGGCCACACCCCAGAACGAGTACAGGGTGAAGCCGGACCCGTAGAGATCTATCCCGATGTCCCGCAACCAGTTGGTAACGAGGGCCGTCTCCGCCCCCACGCTGGCTATGAACAGGAACGCTAGGGGCACACCGCCGAAGTTTGCCAGCACTCCGGCGGCGGTCACGACAGCCCTTCGCAACCCCGCCCGGGGCGAGGTATGCAGCGCGTACGCGAGGACC
>JAJZIY010000112.1 GCA_021828475.1 Actinomycetes bacterium | reverse complement strand
GCGGTACGCCCAGATCGAGCAGATGGTGGCCGCCCGCGCGCCCGAGCGCGACCTCTACCTGGCCCAGGTGATCGAGCAGGTGCAGGAGCGCCTGGCCGCGGCCCGCATCGAGGCGAGCGTGAACGGCCGCCCGAAGCACCTCTATTCGATCTACGAGAAGATGGTGCTGAAGAACAAGGAGTTCGACGAGATATACGACCTCGTCGGCGTCCGTGTCATCGTGGGCTCGGTCAAGGACTGCTGGGCTGCCCTCGGGGCCGTGCACGGTACCTGGGCGCCGGTCCAGGGCCGGTTCAAGGACTACATCAACACGCCGAAGTTCAACCTCTACCAGTCACTGCACACCACCGTCGTCGGCCCCCAGGGCAAGCCGCTGGAGGTGCAGATCCGCACCTGGGAGATGCACAGCCGGGCGGAGCGGGGCATCGCCGCCCACTGGGGCTACAAGGAGAACGCCTCGGCCTCCGACATCGCGTGGCTGCAGCGGATAGTCGACTGGTCGGCCGAGAGCACGGACCCGGCCGAGTTCCTGGAAGGGCTCAAGCTCGACCTCGAGACAGACGAGGTGTTCGTCTTCACGCCCAAGGGCGACGTGGTGGCGCTGCCGATAGGCGCAACGCCGGTGGACTTCGCCTACTCCATCCACACCGAGGTCGGCCACCGCTGCATAGGTGCCAAGGTCAACGGCCGGCTGGTGCCGCTCGACTCCAAGCTCACCTCGGGCGACAGCGTCGAGATCTTCACCTCGAAGGTGCCGTCCGCCGGGCCGAGCCGCGACTGGCTCAACCTGGTCGTGACGCCCCGGGCTCGCAACAAGATCCGCCAGTGGTTCAGCCGGGAGCGGCGCGAGGACGCCATGGAGACCGGCCGGGAAGACCTGGTGAAGGCCCTGCGCAAGGAGGGCCTGCCCCTGCAGAAGCTGATGGGCAGCGACGCCATCACGCGGGTCAGCGAGGCGATGCACTACTCGGACCTCGACGGCCTGTACGCCGCCATCGGGGAGGGCCACGTCTCTGGCCATGCCGTGGCCCAGCGTCTTGCCCGCGACCTGCGCGGCGGGGACCACGACTTCCAGCTCCCCTCCACCGTGCGCCAGCCGCGCCGGGCCGCCAGCCGCCAGGGCATGGGGCTGCACGTCGAGGGCCTCGACGACGTCATGGTGCGCCTGGCCCGCTGCTGCACCCCGGTGCCAGGTGACGAGATAATCGGCTTCGTCACCCGTGGACGGGGCGTGAGCGTGCACCGCTCGGACTGCGCCAACGCCGCCGCCCTGGCCGCCGACGAGGGTGGGCGCCTGATCGAGGTGGAGTGGGACCGGGACCGCCCGGGCAGCTTCCTGGCCGCCCTAGAGGTCAAGGCCCTGGACCGTACCCGCCTCGGGGTCGACATATGGAAGGCGCTGTCGGACCACCACCTCAACGTCCTGCGCAGCGAGACCCACACCGGGGCCGACCGGGTGAGCAAGATGCGCTTCGAGTTCGAGCTGGCCGACCCGGCGCACCTCGAGTCGGTGCTCGGTGCCCTCAAGCGGGTGGACAGCGTCTACGACGCCTACCGGGTCCTGCCGGGGGGCGGTCGCGGGCCGGGCTGACGGGCCCGTGCCGGCACCGTCGGGTGGCAGGGGCCAGCCCGACCTGTTCGAAGCCGCCCTGGCCGGCCGGCTGGCGCAGAGCGCTCCGCTGGCCGCCCGGATGCGGCCGCGCAGCCTGGAGGAGATGGTGGGCCAGGAGCACCTGCTCGGCCCGGGCAGGCCGCTCAGGGCCCTGATCGAGTCGGACAGGCTCAGCTCGGCCATCCTGTGGGGCCCCGCCGGCACAGGCAAGACGACCCTGGCCCGCCTGGTGGCGGGGGCGACGCAGCGGGCGTTCGTCGACCTCTCGGCGGTGTCGGCGGGAGTCAAGGACGTACGCGAGACGGTCGAAGCGGCGCGCCGGCTGCTGGCCGAGCAGGGCCGCGGCACGGTCCTGTTCCTCGACGAGGTCCACCGGTTCAACCGCGCCCAGCAGGACGCCCTGTTGCCTTCAGTGGAGGCGGGCGAGCTGACGCTCGTGGGCGCCACCACCGAGAACCCGTTCTTCTCCGTCAACGGGCCGCTGTTGTCGCGCAGCAGCCTTTTCCGCCTCGAGCCGCTGTCGGAGGAGGCGCTGCTCGAGCTGCTGCACCGGGCGCTGGCGCGCGAGGCCCGCGCCGCCGCCCCCGAGGCGTTGCGGCTGTTGGCGCGCCTCGTGGAGGGCGACGCACGGTCCGCCCTGAACGGCCTCGAGGTCGCCCTGGCCCTGGCATCGGCCGCCGGGCGCGACGAGGTGGTGCCGAGCGACGTCGAGGCCGCCCGCAGCACCCGGGCGCTGCGCTACGGCGAGGACGAGCACTACGACGTCATCAGCGCGTTCATAAAGAGCATCCGGGGCTCGGACGCCGACGCCGGCCTCTACTGGCTGGCCCGGCTGCTCGAGGCAGGGGAGGACGCCCGCTTCATCGCACGGCGCCTCGTCATCCTCGCAAGCGAGGACGTCGGGATGGCGGACCCCCTGGGCCTGCTCCTGGCCGACGCCGCCGCCCGTGCAGTCGAGTTCGTCGGCCTGCCCGAGGCGCAGCTCAACCTGGCCCACGCTGTGGTCCACCTGGCAAACGCCCCCAAGTCCAACTCGGTCACCGCCGCCCTGGGCCGGGCCACCGAGGACGTGAGGGTGCCCGTACCGGGCGGGCTCGGAGCGGTCGTGCCCGTGCATCTTCGCGACGCGCACTACAAGGGGGCGGCCCGGCTGGGGTACGGCAAGGGGTACGTCTACCCGCACGAGCGCCCGGGAGGCTGGGCGCCTCAGCAGTACCGCCCGGACCACGTCGAGGGCCACGTCTACTGGGTGCCGACGGGGCGAGGCCGCGACGTGCGGCGGCCAACTGGTGATGGCACCCAGCTAGGCTCCTAGGCCCATGCAGGCGACGCTGCTCGCATCCACCGACATCGTCGCCGTAGGCGTCTCGGTCGTCTCGACCCTGGTGGTCGTGTCGCTTCTGGCCTCCGCTTTCTACCTGCTGCGCGCTGCGCGGGGGCTGCGTCGTCAGGCCGTGGCCCTGGCGGAGGAGTCGGACCGCCTGCTCTGCGAGCTGGACCGGGCTGTCGGCCAGGCCGGGGCGGAGATAGAGAGGGTGGACCGCATGGTGGGGAGCGCCGAGGCCCTGAGCGAGGCCGTCGGCTCGGCTTCGCGCCTGGTCGGCGGGGTGGTGGCCGAGCCGCTCATAAAGCTGGTTGCCCTCGGCAGCGGCATAGCGCGCGGGGCCAGGGTGGCGAGAGGCGGCCCGGAGGCGCAGGAGGCACGGCGGGCACGTGCGATGAGCTCGCGCACGGCAGTTGGCAGTGGCGGCTCACCACCGGGCCGGAGGACGGCCCGGAGGCGGGGGGAGCGCTGATGTTGAAGCGGGCAACCTGGATGACGGTGGGCCTACTGGCGGGCCTGGGCACCTCCAAGTGGGTGGAGCGCAAGGCGAGGCGCAAGCTGGCCCGGTACCTCCCGGCCCACCAGCTACCACTGGAGCTGGGTGCCGAGGCCGTCTCCAGGGCCAGGGGCGCGGCAGCGCACAGGCTGGACGACCTGCGCCTGGCGGTGGACGAGGGCAGGACCGAGATGGCAGCGAGGGAGGGCGAACTGCGGGCCCGGCTGCACCTGGTCAGCGCTGCGACGCCTGCCCGGGCGGGCGGAACCAGGCGATGGTCCACCCGCTCGGGGCCCATCGACGTCGTGGCGCCCGAGCCCGACCGTGCTGAGGGCGGCCGGCCACGCAGACTGGCGGACGGCCGGCGCAACCTTGTCGCCCTGCCACGCCCCAGGCGCTGACCAAACCCGCAGCCTCGGCCTGCACCGACCGCCTCGGCCTGCACCGACCGCCCCGACCTGCGGCGAAGGCCCCGACCTGCGGCGACGGCCCCGGGCAGGGGGCGGCCCGCCGGGCTGGGCCCGGGCCGCCCCCTGGGGCACGTTCACCAGGAGCTGCCGCCGCTGCTGCCCTTGGTCCCGCTGGCCGCCTTGGTCTTCACCGCCGACACCTGGGCGACGTACCACACATGCAGCAGGCCCTGTCCCTTGACCTGGCCAGGCTTGTCGCCGGAGAAGCTGTAGAGCGGGTGGCCGTTCCAGGTCACCTGACGCCCGGAGGGGCCCTTGACGACGCCGAGGCCCTTCAGGGTGGCAGCGTGAGATGCAGCCGCCTGGCCGTTGGGCAGCACCAGCGCCGGCCACAGGTGTAGGCAACCCCCCTTGCATGCCCATTTGGCAGGCGGCTTGTCCGCCGCGTCCGTGTAGAGGGCCTGGCCGGCCTGGTCGACCAGGATCTCGCCGAACTTGGGGGACTTGTCGAGCCGCACGGTGACCTTCTTCGGCGCTGCCGCCGGCGCCTTGGCCAGCGCAGCAGCAGGCAGTGGCGCCGCCGCCGCGGCTGGCGGCCCCACGGCGGTCAGCACGGCCAGGGGCGTGACCAGGGCGACGGTGGAAGCCAGGGCGCCGCGCACGGATCTGGCGGCACTGTGGCCGGTGAGGCCGCTGGCGGCGGTTGCGGTGCTGCGCATGGGTATGCCTCCTCGGACGGGCCGGTCGCGTTAGGGCCGACGAACTGGGTTACGGTGCTGGGCCTGGATGGGATTGCACCTTTCGGCCCGGGCCTGGAGGAAACCGTCCAGCCTTGTGCTACGTAAGACAGTCGTGCGACTGTCGCGCCCACCCGACCCCGAACTGACCGACGACGCCCTGCTGGCCGCCATGGCGGTGGGCGACGAGGCGGCCGGCGTGGCCT
>JAJZIY010000111.1 GCA_021828475.1 Actinomycetes bacterium | reverse complement strand
TGGTGCCCTCGATGTCCTGCGGTACGAAGGCACCGCAGCGAGCCGGCCCGAGGATGCGGGGAGCGCACGGCGGACCGCCTGGCGCGCCGCGGGCCCGGCGGCGGGAACTGCGCCGGCACCCGAGGAAGTGGCCCCGCCCGGGGCCGAAGGGCACACAGCGGAGATACGGGTGCTCGGCCCGGTCGAGGTGAGCGGGGGCGGTGTGAGCGCGGTGGAGAGCTCGCGCAGGATGGCGGCCCTCGGGGTCCTCACCTACCTGGCGCTGCATCCCAGGCCGGTCCCGGCCGACGAGCTCGCAACCGCGCTGTGGCCGCTCGACGCCGGCAACGACCACGGCAGCGGGCCGCAGCGCAAGACCGTGATGAACGTGATCTCGCGGGCCAGGGCGCTCGTGGGCTATGGCGCCTCCGGCGCCGAGCGGGTCGTCTACACGCCGATGGGCTATCACCTCTCCGGCGATGTCTCTTGCGACGCTTCGCGCTTCGACCAGCTGTTGGCCCGGGCGAGGGGGTCGTCCGGCCCACATGCAGCCTCGTACCTGCGCCGGGCACTCGAGCTGGTGCGCGGCGAGCCTTTTGCCGGCGCCCGGGGTAGCCAGTTCTTCGACTGGGTGGCCGCCGAGCACGTCGACCTCCTCCTGGCGGCCAGGGTCGTCGACGCGGCCCACTCCCTCGCCGAGCTGGGCCTGGAGCTGGAGGACCTGGGAACCGCCGACTGGGCCGTGGGTGTCGGCCTGCGGCTGGACCCGGTGAGGGAGGAGCTCTACGAGCTCTGGATGCGCAGCCTGGGCCGGGCCGGGGCGGTGGCCCGCGTCGACGACGTGTACAGGCGGCTGGCTCTCCTGCTGCGCCAGAGGGTGCACCCGCTGGCGGAGCCGCGCCCGGCCACCAGGCAGGTCTGGGAACGTTGCACCGGGCGTTCGGCCTCCCGCACCGGCCACGACCGCTGAGACCGGACGGTGTGAGGTGCGGCGCCGGTCACGAACCCCGGAAGGGGGGATCGGGGCTCGTGACCGTGCCGGCCCGGGCGAGGGGGACCGCCGGGGTCCACCGCGTTGGAGCGGTGACGAAAGCCAATGTACCCGGGCATCATTTCCGCACCGCGACGCCGAAGTTGCGGGCAGGTGAAATGTGGGTGTACTCCAGCCGGCGCCGAGGCCGGCCAGGAAGGCGGTTCCCGGCGGCCGCAAGAGCTCGACTGAGGTGGTGGGGGGAAACCGCCTGCCTGTGGCCACCGGATGTGGCGGCCCCAGGCAGGCGGCCCGTCCGCTCGGGGCTGGCGAGAGGGGGGATCTCGGGCCCCGGGGAGGGGTTGGCGAAGTGCGCCTCCAGGTACTTGTATCGGTGTTGGCCCGAGGTACTTGAGGAGGAGTGCGGCCGCTGCGGTGCAAGGAACCGGGGAGGACGCCCTTCGTCATCGACAATCCTGGCCGACCGGGTTCAACGACCCCTGAGCCGGGGCTGAGGAGAACCTGAGACACCGGGCGAGCCTGCGCCGCGCCATGAAGGCCGTCGCGTGGCCGCCTGCCACCGACGGCGAGCAGGCGGCCGGTGCGGCTACTCGGTGAGGGACTTGGCCGCTTCGATACCGGCGAGTATCGCCCACGCCAGGGCTTGCGCCGCCGGAAGGTCGAGCTCGACGGCGACGCGCGCCGCCGGCCCGCGCTCGGGGTTGATGAAGTCGACGTTGAGGGTGTGCTCGGCGGGAGCGTGCACGGGGTGGTCGAAGTAGACCGACGCCGAGCTGAGCGGGAACCAGCCGTCCGGGCCCTTGCCGCTGCTGCGCTGCAGCTCCACCTTGGCCGTGTGGTAGGTGCACATGGCGGCCTACCTGAGGTACCGGGCGAAGAAGGAGCCGATCCTCTGGTAACCGTCGACAGCGGCCTCGGGCCGGTAGGAGGGACGGTCGGCAGCGAAGAAGGCGTGGCCGGCGCCGGGGTACGAGTGGAGCTCGAAGGTCTTGCCGTGGCGCTCGAGCTCTTGGGAGAGCCGCGCCACCTCTTCGGGGGTGGGGAACTTGTCGTCGTCGCCGAAGAGCCCGAGAAGTGGGCAGGTGAGGTCCTTGGAACGGTCGAGCAGAGAGGGCATGTGGACCGGGAAGTCCGCCGGGGGAGCGGTCACGACGGCGCCTCCGTAGCAGTCGACGGCGGCGTCGAGAGGGATCGAGACGGCCGCGAGGAAACTCTGGCGCCCGCCTGAACAGTGCCCTATCGTGCCCACCTTCCCGTTGCTGGTGACCATGGCCCTGATGTGCTCGACGGCTCCTCGTACGTCACCCACCAGCCTCTCGTCGGGTACGCCCCCCTGGGCACGCGCCGCCGCAGCGGCGTCGTCGGGCGAGGCCCCCGGAGCCTCACGGTGGTAGAGGTTGGGCACCAGGGCTATGTAGCCGTCGTTGGCGAACCGTCGGGCGACCTCCTTGGTCCAGCGGTCGTAGCCCGGCATGTGGTGGATCAGGACGACACCACCGTGAGGACCGTCCCCGAGCGGCTGGGCGAGGTACGCCTCGATCTCGTCGCCGTTGTCACCCGTGATCGTCACGGTTTCGGCCTTCATGTCGTAGTCGCTGGTCATGCCGGTGAGGCTACCGGAGGCCGATGCTCTGGCCGCGTACCGCGCTCAGGCAGCGGGTGGGCCGCCGGGGCCGTCTCCGCGCCCGAACCGTCCCGGGCCCTGGGGAGCCCAGGCCGCCCGGTTGGCGCTCACCTGGGTGATGTCCAGCACGGACTGCGCCGTGGCCGTGGTGCCCGTGACGAGGCCCTCCACGCTGACCGTGTCGCCCTGTTTCACCGAGAGGATGCCCTCATAGTTGGCATCGACGACGGTGGACGCCACGACGTCGTAGGTCTGGGTGAAGCCGTCGGCACTCTTGACTGTCAGCGACGAGGAGCTGACGGACTGGACGGTGCCCTGCTGGGTGCTGAGCGTCTCGTACCCCCCGTTGGGGCCCTTCACCGTGAAGGTCCCGTGCACGGCGCCCATCATCCCGCCGGCAAAGGCGCCCCAGGCACCGAGCGCGCCTTTCCTCCACGCTGGCATGGGCCGCACCGGCGCGGCGCCGCCCGTACCGGTCGTGGGCGCTTGCGTGGTGGTGCTGGTAGTGCCTCCGACGGAGGCCAGGGCTGCCGGTGCACCGCCGGTGGCGGCCGCCGTCACCACCGCAGCGCCCGTCCCGGCACCGAGCACGACGGCGAAGCCGGCGGCCGTGCGCTTCAGGCGGGAGCGCCTCCTGCGAGAAGGGCGACCACCGCCGGGCGGCGGCGGAGGAGGGGTGAACATGTACACCTCGGCGTTGGTGTCCTTGTCCCTGTCGTCCACTTCCAGACCTCCCTTGGCCACTGCCCGCAAGGCGTAGTCCGGCGGCACCGTGCTTGGGCTGGTGGCGCCGGACTGATGGATTTTCCACCGCCAGCCTGAGCGCAGCATGAGCGCCGGCTGAGCATTGGGCGCAGGGGCGGTCACCAGGCCCGCAGCACCATGCCGGTAAGGGGCTTGGGCCAGAAGAAAGTCGTCTTGGGGGGCATCCGCAGGCCGCCGCGGCCGGTCGCGGCGATCTGGGCCACGGTGGCCGGCCGGCACAGCACGGCGGCCTCGGCCGTGCCGGACCGCACGGCCCCGACAGCGGCATCGGGGTCGTGCTCGTAAGCCAGCTCGGCGCTGCCCACACCGGCCAGCAACGTGTCGGCACGGGCCGAGTCCAGCTCCAGGCTCTCGGCAGCCGATCCTGGACGGGGTCGCGCCAGATGGGCCCCACCCGCCGTCACGACCGCCAAGGCCCCCCGGGCCACCATCCCGGTCAGGATGTCGCCTCCCGAGCCCGGGGCGGGCGCCAGCTCGTAGTCGGCCTCGAAGGCCGCTAGCACAGCCTCGCCGCTGCCGGCGCCCGTGACCACCCGGTGAATGGCCCTGACCTCGAGCTGCTGCGCTGAGAGCTCTACGACGAGGGCCATGACAGCACCGGGCCCGTCAGCGCCTGGGCCCCCGGCCGGGCCGGTGCCCTGCTCGGCCCGGAAGGCAAGCGCCGTCTCGTAGCGATGGTGCCCGTCGGCCACCAGCAGCGGCGCCGCGGCCACCACTGCACGGATGGCTGCCTGCACGGCCCTGTCCGTGATGGGCCACATCTGGTGCTCGTTGCCGGCCTCGTCCATTGACGTCGCCACCGCAGCGGGGGGCACGGCGCCGATGGCCTCTGCCAGGCCCTCCTGGCTGCACAGGCACCAGATGGGCGAGGTGTTGGCATGGGTGGCGCGTAGCAGTTCGAGACGGTCGGTCTTGGCCTTCGGCGTCGTCTGCTCGTGGGGCAGGATGCCCTGGCCGGGGGGCTCGAGCGCGAGCGCTCCGACGACCCCGAGGGTCGATCGGCGTTCGCCGCCGCTGGACAGATAGGTCATCCTGTAGCCGTACAGGGCCTCGACGGGGTCACGCTCGAGGATGCAGCCGCGTTGCCACTCGGCGAGCGACCGGGCCGCGCCCGCATAGTCCCCATCCGGCAGTTCGACCCGCACCACGTTGTACGGGTTGCGCCCGAGCAGTTCGCTGCGCTGGGTCGGCGTGATCACGTCGTAGGGCGGGCAGGTCAGCTGGCTGAGGGGACCGGCGACGTCGGTTCGGAAGCGCAGTCCGGCAAAGGAGAAGAGCTCGGGCATACGACCTGGATACCAGCCGGGGCCAGGGCGGGCAACTCTGAGGGGGCAACGCCGGAACCTGCGGCGGCTGTCCGGCCGCAGTCGAGGCGAGCCCTGGGTATCGTGGCTGCATGGAACTGACGGGCTGGCGCGGCAGCGGCACCGGCGGGGAGGGCCGCGAGGGCGCAGCGCAGCCCGAGCTCACCTGGTGGCCCGTGCCGGCCGGAGGCGGGCCGGCTTCGTGGCCTGCGCCGCAGGTCCCGCCCACGCCTGGCGCGCCGCCCGGAG
>JAJZIY010000038.1 GCA_021828475.1 Actinomycetes bacterium | reverse complement strand
GGGCCACCGGGCCCGCGCGGCCGTCCGCCCCCCGACAGGGCCCGCCACCTCGGCCCATTTTTGGACAGTCACCCCCAAATCAGGCGCTACCGCGCCATTTCTCGGCGCGCGCCGCATGTTATGGCGGGGAAACTCCTCGAACTATCGACGCGGCTCTGCAGTACGCTGACGACACCCCAACCATGCGAGCATTTACTTGCAAACGGTGCCACGAGCTGGTGCCTTTCGAGAGCCCGATGTGCCAGCACTGCGCGGCGCCGCATGGGTTCGACCCGGACGGCGGCACGCTGGAAACGCTCAAACCGGCCGGCTCCTATTTCGCGCCAATAGGTCAGTTGACCGCGCTATGGGCGCGCTGCAGCCAGGCGTGCCGCACCGGCTGCAATTGGCTCGTACCCCTCGAGGAGGTGGGCCAACCGTGCCTGTCCTGCAGGCTGACAGCCAACCGGCCCCCGCAGCACCAGCAGGACTACTGGGACGCGTTCGCCAAGGCCGAGGTGGCCAAGCGACGCCTCGTGTACCAGTTGCTCCAACTCCGCCTGCCCATCGTGGGCCGGGACCAGGACGCCGAGGGCGGCTTGTCCTTCGAGCTACTGGCCAGCGACCGGCACGTGGTCACCGGCCACGCCAACGGGGTCATCACCATCGACCTGAACGAGACGGACGACGTCTTTCGCGAACAGACCCGCACCCAGTTCGGCGAGCCCTACCGGACCATCCTGGGTCACTTCCGCCACGAGATCGGCCACTACTACTGGCTGACCCTGATCGCTCGGCCGGCGTCGGAAGGCGCTGGCAAGGACCTGCTGGGCGAGGCGAGACAGCTGTTCGGAGACTACGGTGCCGACTATGTGAGCGCCCGTGACGCCCACTACGCCAAGGCCCCGGACCAGGAGTGGGGGTGCTCGTATGTCAGCGCGTACGCCTCGATGCACCCGCTGGAGGACTGGGCCGAGACCTTCGCCCACTACCTGCACATCTGGGACGCCGTACAGACGGCGGCGTCCTTCGGTGTTCTGGTGGGCGGCCCGGTCGACGACAGGACCGGTCGGCGCGACCCGGCCCTGGCAAGCGCCCCCAGCGAGGAAACGGCCGACCTCGAGGGCTTCGACGCTGTCATCGCCGACTGGCTGCCGCTGACCCTTGCCCTCAACGCCCTCAACCGCTCGCTCGGCAAGGACGACCTGTACCCCTTCGAGCTGCCGCCGGCCGTCATCGCCAAGCTCGCATTCGTGCACAAGGTGACAACAGCAGTCCACAAGGCCGCAGCGCAGCAACCACCAGACCGGTCCTCGGCCGAACCGGCCGCCTGAGCTCCGGCACGAGCCGGCACGCCCCGCCCGGCAACGGTACGGGACCTCAGAAGGCGAGCAGGGAGCCGGCTGCGGTGGCGATGTCGTCCACCTGAGGCAGCGTGGCCCTCTCCAGCGTGGGTTCGTACGCGACGTGCGTGTCCGCCGCTCCGACCCGGCTCACCGGGGCGTCGAGGTCGTGAAAGCAGTGCTCGGACGCCCAGGCCGCCACTTCGGCGCCGAAACCGCAGGTCAGGTTGTCCTCGGTCACCACAAGCAGCCTGCCCGTGCGTGATACGGACTCCGCTACCAGGTCCTGGTCCCAGGGCGCAATGGAGCGCAGGTCGACGACCTCGGCATCGATGCCCGCCTGGTGGACGGCCTTCATCGAACGCTCCACCGTCGCCCCGTAGGTCACGATCGTGAGATCGGCACCGGAGCGCACTACCCGGCCCTTGCCGAAGGGCACCCGGAACCCGGGTGCAGGGAACCGCCCCTCGGTGTAACGCTGGCGAAGGAGGTGCTTGTGCTCGAGGAACAGGACGGGGTCCTCTCCCGCCAGGGCGCTGCGCAGGAGGCCCACGGCGTCCACCGCCCGCGACGGCATGACGACCACGAGCCCGGGTACGTGGGCGAAGATCGAGACGCCCGACTGTGAGTGCCAGATGGCTCCGCCGGCCAGGTAGCCGCCGATGGGCACCCGCAGCACCATTGGGCAGGACCACTGCCCTGCCGAGCGCCAGCGCACCGTGGCTGCCTCGCTCTTTATCTGCTGCATGGCGGTCCAGATGTAGTCGAAGAACTGCACCTCGGGTACGGGGCGCAGGCCCCGTGCCGCCTGGCCGACAGCCCGGCCGACGATGTTGGCCTCGGCCAGAGGCGTGTTGTAACAGCGGTCGTGGCCGAACCGGCGCTGAAGCCCGAACGTAGTGCCGAAGACGCCGCCCTTGCCCTCGAGCTCGTCGATCAGCTCCGGCGGGGCGTCCGCCACGTCCTCTCCGAACACCCGCACCCGGGGGTCGTCCTCCATCGCCTCGTGCAGCGCCAGCCTGACCGCCTCGCCGAGGGCGACAACTGGCCTGCCCGCGTCGCCGTCCGCCTCAGCAGCGGCGTCGGTGCTCATCTCGGGCGCGACCCAGGGCAGCTCGAGAAGGTGGTCCCGGACCGTCGAAGGGTCAGGACGGGGTGCAGCCAGCGCCTCCTTGGCCGCCTCCGCCACGAGCCTGCGCGCCTCTTCGCGCATGGCGACAAGATCTTCTGGGGACACGATGCCGCCCTCGAGCATCGCCCGCTCCAGGAGGGCGATGGGATCGTTCCAGGCCTCGTCCTCGAGCTCGGCCCGCGGCCGGTACTTGCTCTGGGTGTCGGCCGAGGAATGCGAGTAGGGCCTGGTGACGCTCGCGTGCACGAGGGCGGGGCCTTGGCCGCTGCGCACAGCTGCGACAATGGCAGGGATCTTCTTGCGGCCCTCGAAGTAGTCGCGGCCGTCGAGACGGTGCACCGCCAGGCCCGGGAAACCCTTGACAAGGTCCGATATCGGGGCCGGCGCTTGCTGCCACGACGGCACGGAGATCGCGTAACCGTTGTCGGCCACGACGTACAGGACAGGGAGCCTGAGGGAGCACGCCGTATTGAGGCTCTCCCAGAACTCGCCCTGCGATGTGGCTCCCTCCCCGAGGGACACATACGTCAGCTCGCCGGGCTGGGCACTGCAGCCCTCGAGCCCATCCTCGGCATGTCCGAGTATGTAGCGCCCTGCTTCGGCGCAGCCGATGGCCGGCAGGCACTGTGAGCCGGTGGGGCTCGACTGGGTGACGATGTTGAAGCGGCGGTCCCCGAAATGCGACGGCATCTGGCGACCGCCCGATGCCGGGTCGTTGGCCGCCCCCACAGCCTGCAGCAGAAGCTCCGTCGGGGTCACCCCGAGCGCCAGCACCAGCGCGCGGTCGCGGTAATAGGGAAAAAACCAGTCACGGCCCGGCTGCACAGAACGGGCGATTGCCAGGCACAATGCTTCGTGGCCAGCCCCGGAGATATGGAAAAAACCCCGGCTCTGCTTTTGCAGAGTTATTTCACGGTCGTCCAGAGCGCGCGACACGAGCGCCATACGGTAATCGGCGAGCACCTCAGTTACCGCTACGCCGCGGAACCTGCCCTTTGTCCTGTCGGCGCGACTGCTCGTCGAAGTCACCGGGCTGGTCGAAGCCTCCACGCCCGCCGCCTCTTGCGACCTCCACAACCGCACCGGGGCCGCCCCCGCAGCCCTGCGTCCACGCTGCGGCCCCTCACCACCCGGCACAAGTAGAGCCATTACCGAGCAATCCTAGCCGTGCCATGGGGAATTGGAAAGATGTACTGGTAAAGGATATTCCCTTGCCATATATTACGGGGCCCAACTATAGGGTCACCTGGCTAGGGCCGCCAGATCATGAGGGCGAGGGCCGCGAAGAATAGGAGGTCGCAGGCTGCCGCCGCCCTACCCGCCAGGACCCCGGCTCTGGCAAAGCGTGCCCACCACGCCGCCAAGGCCACGCCCTCGCCAGCCGGGCCTGCGACGGCGCTTTGCCCGGGGGTGCCGGTTGGTCGGGGCGCTCCGCTCTCAGCCTGGGGCACCACCACTGACCCCGTCCCGAGCGCGGGAGGGGCCGGCTCGTGCGCATCGCCGGTGCCCGGGGTGGCTTCGCTGGTCCGGGTTGGGACCACCTCGGCCAGCATCGCCTGCATCACCCGCAGGCCCGGCATCACGACGCCGGCAGCGAGCACGCTCGCCGCCGCCCACACGAGAAGGGCACCGATGGTCCACACCTGGTCTATGCCCTTGCCATCGGGCTGGGCGAGCAGTGCGAGCACGCCGAAGACCGGCACGAGGAGCATCGCCTTCCAAAAGCGCGCCGGGCGCTCGAAGTACCGGGTCAACTCCTCGGTCTCAGCGTCTTCGAAGCTCGTGCCGGCACGCATGTGGGCAGCGCGGCTCGCGTAGGTGCCGGCGAAGCCGAGGCTGCCGAAGCCGGCCAAGGCGCTCATGGCGTGCAGGAAGACGAGCAGCACGAAGAGCGTCCCGTTGCCTCCCCCGGTGGTGGCGAGCAACCCTGGCAGTTCCACCCTGCCAATATGGCCTGCGAGGGGTGGGGCGCGCCATGCTCGGGACCAGCGCCCGCAGCCCGGCTGCCATCATGGGCAGGGTGACCGCCGGACGCTCGAGCCAGCCTGCGTCGGCGGGCCGCACAGGGGCCCGCCTGAGGAGCTGGTGCCGCCAGCCGGCCACCGGCCTGGCTGCCTGTGCCTTGGCGGCCTTGGCCCTCGCCGGTTGCTCCACACGGGCGCCCCACGCAGGGCAGTCAGGCCCTTCAACTGAGACGACCCCCACCCCGTCCCCTGCCGCCGGCACCACCCGGGTCACGGGCACCACCGCGGTCACGGGCACCACCCGGGTCACGGGCACGGGTGGCTCCACGAGCGCGCCCACGACCGCTGCCTGGCAACCACCCCAGCTTCAGCCGACGTCCTCTCAGGCGGCGTACGCCCTCGTCAACGCCTGGGCAGCGGGCGATCGCAGGCTCGCCGCCCGCAACGCCAGCCCGCCGGCGGTGGCTGACCTGTTCTCCCACCCCTATCCCCCGGCCGGCGTCCAGTTCCGGGGCTGCAGCACACCGCCCGCCGGCAATGCCCAGTGCGTGTGGCGGGCCGGCAACGGCCTGCTGTCGGTGACCGTGTCCCTGTTCCCGGCCGGGTTCGCCGTGACACGCGCCACCATCGAGGGCTGAATGTCGCCGGTGGCCGACCGGCCCTGCCAGAATGGGTCGGGATGCCGCTACAGGGTACGTTCGACGTTCTCGACTTCACTGCCGTGCTCGAGCTTCTGGCCGACCGGGAGATGACCGGTCGGCTGCATGTCCGCAGCCGGTCGTTCACCGCCAACCTCTTCCTCGTCGACGGGATCATCGTCGGTGCGGACCAGTCCGAGCACCAGGCCGCCGCCGTCTCGGGCGACGTGGCTCAGCGCGTCCAGGAGATATGTTTCGAGCTCCTGGAGGTCGACCGGGGCAACTTCGAGTTCCACCCGGGCGGCGCCAACACGCCCGGTGGCGCCAACATGACCGTCAAGGAGGCCATGGACCAGGCGCGCCAGCGCCTGCAGGAATGGCAGGAGCTGCAGGAGCTCCTCCCCAGCCTGGACGTGCAGCCGCGGCTCGTCACCGAGCTCGACCCTGGCGAAGTGACCCTGGACAGGGAGCAGTGGCGGGTCCTCACGGCCGTGGACGGGCGACGCAACCTGCGTTCCATCGGCCGGGCGCTCAACATGTCCGACTTCGAGGTGTGCCGGGCCATGCGCGAGCTGCTGTCCGCCAAGGTGATCGAGATGGACACCAGGTCGGTTGGGGTTGCCGGGCTCGGCGACACGGAGCCGCCGCTCACAACCGAGCACATCACCATCAACGGCAAGCGTGCCACCCGGCTGCGCGCCGAGCACTACGGTCCACAGCGGCCCGAGCACGGTGAGGGCGACGGTCAGACGATCGTGATCTCGCCCACCCGGGCGCACCGTCCCGACACGGAGCGCCCGCCGGCCAACGCCACCGCCGGACCGTCCGACAAGTAGGGCCCGCAACCTGGCGGCAAGGCCAAACCCCCGGTGCCGCCCGGGACCTGCGGCACCTGTAACGTTGCGAGACATGCCGCCTTTGGAGATCCGCTCAGCTGACAGCCTCCTAGCCAAGCGGGTCTTCGTCGACATCCCGTTCCGGCTCCATCGGGACGACCCCGAGTGGGTCCCACCCATGCGGGCCGCAGCCTACGACCGGCTCTCCAGGCGCCACCCGGCCGCCCGGCACCAGGAATGGGCGCTGTGGACCGCTCACCGTGACGGCAAGGCAGTCGGGCGGGTAGCCGCCTGCCGGGACAGTCTCTTCGATGAACGCCAAGGGGAGAAGTGGGCCTGGGTCGGCTTCTTCGAGTCCGTCGACGACCAGGACGTCGCAGACAAGCTTTTCGAAGTGGCTCTCGACTGGGCGTCCCGCCGGGGCGCGCAGGTTGCTGTCGGTCCGGCCAACTTCACCACCAACGACGAGCTGGGACTGTTGATCGACGGGTTCGACAGCCCAGCTGTGCTGATGACGCTGGAGAACCCACCCTTCTACCAGCGCCTTTGGGAGGACGGTGGCTGGGAGCAGGTCATGGACCTCTACGGGTACCAGTTCCTACGGACCTCGACGACGCTCTCCGAGCGGCAACGGCGGCTGCTGGAGCGCCTCCGGGAGCGCTCCGGAGTGGTGGTACGTGAGATGCGCATGGACGACTACCACGCCGAGGTGGGTCGCTTCTTCGACCTCTACAACCGCATATGGCAACAGAACTGGGGCTTCGTACCGATGCCCGAAGCCGAGATCCGTCACCTGGCAGCGCAGCTCAAACCCCTGCTCAATCCCCGCTGGGCCTTCGCACTCGAGCGCAACGGGGAGCCGGTGGCCGTGTGCCTCAGCGTCCCCGACATCAACCGCCTCACGATAAAGGCCCGCAGTGGCCGGCTCCTGCCGGTCAACTGGGTACCGCTGCTGCTCCAGGCCAAGAAGCTCAAGCACGTCCGGGTGCTGGTACTGGGTGTGCTTCCTTCCGTCCAAAGCGTGGGGCTCGGCCCGCTGCTCTACTCCGAAGTGGTCACGCGCCTCTACGAGGACGGCGTCGAGACGGCCGAGGCATCCTGGACCCTCGCCACCAACTACAGGATCAACCAGCAACTGGAGGACATGGGCGCCAAGCGTTACAAGACATGGCGCCTCTATCGCAGGACGCTCTGAACCGGCCCGCACCCTCCACTAGGGGGCCTATCCCCCTGCACCCTCTGTGCCCGCCTGCCTGGGGTGCCCTCGCTCAGGAGGCCGGGAGCCGGTTGCGGGGCGCCTGCCTCCAGCCGCCGACCAGGCCCTCGACGAGGACCTCCCGGCTGGACCGCCGGGGTCGCCAACCCAGTTCGGTGCCGGCGCGATCGATCGAGACGGCCAGGGGGCCGCCAATGAGGACGGCCCTGTCGGCACCGAAGGGGCTCAGCCTCGCCCGCCGGCCCAGCTCGGACATCGCCAGCACTGCCCGCCTGGGAGCGGCGACCACCCGGCTGCCCGCCAGGGAGGCCATCTCGGCCGCTCCGAGCCAGTCGGCGGTGGCGGCGTTCACCAGCAGTCCGGTGCGCTCCTTGCGCAGGACATTGGCACCGGCCGCCACAAGGGCTTCCACCGCATCCTGCTCGTGCAGCCACTGAAGGGCCTGGGCGCAGCCCAGTACGGAGGGGACCACGACCCGGTAGCCGGCCAACGCCCGCAGGACCCGGACGTCGGCGTGGCTCCCCAGGACAGCCGACAGCCTGACTGCCGTCCACGACGGCGCCACATCGGCGCAGGCATGCTCAGCAGCGAGCTTCTGCAAGGCGTAGCCGCACTCGGGATTTGGCCGGGCGGGCCAGTCCTCGGTGAGGGGCAGCGGGTTGTCGGGCCAAGCCCCGTAGACGACCACGGACGAGGCGAGCACAGTGGCGCCCGCCCCGGCGGCGAGGCTTGCCGTCCCCTCGACGTTGACCTGGCGCATCTGCTCGAGGGCGCCCTTGCCGCTCCCCACCCAGACCTGCGCGGCCAGGTGGTAGAGCAGGTCGCACCCGGCGACGAAGCGCTTGGCCTGCGCGCTGCGAACATCGGCCTGGAGGTGCACGTGGTGGCGGAGCTCCCTGTGGCGCCGGCCGGGTGTACCCGTCCCCTCACGCAGGAACAGGTCCGGCATCGGCCTGCGCCCGAGAGTGCGCAGCTCCGTCAGTTCGGGCCACGCCGCCAACCGGCGAGCGAGAAGCCCGCCCAGGTGGCCGGTGGCGCCGCTGACGGCCACGACCAGGGCCTCACTCACGCCGGGACCACCCGGTACCGCAGCGCCGGGCGGGCGCGGTGCGGGCGTGCCGCTGCCGCCCTTGCAGGGTGAGCACGGGGAAGGAGGCTCACCCGGCGCTGGTGTCGAGCTCCAGCTCGAGAGAGCCGACGAGACGTTCGCGTGCCGCGTCGACCACTCCCTGCTCGGCGATCTCGGCGAAGGCGGCCAGCGCCCGGTCGATCTGGGCTTCGCTGTGAGTGGCCATGACCGAGGTGCGCAGCATGGGCCTGGGCACTGCCGGCGGCAGGGAGCAGTTGGTGTACACGCCGCGGTCGAGCAGGGCCCTCCACAGCAGGCCCGTGCTCAGGACGTCGACGCCGTGCACGGGAACGATCGAGCTGTGGTTGTCGCCGCCTACGTCGTAGCCCAGCTCCGTGAGCCCCTTGCGCAGGCGGCCAGCCAGGCTCAGGACAGCTTCCCGGCGCCAGTCCTCGACGCGGGCGATCTTGGCCGCCGCAAGGGCGGCCCCGAGCGATGCGGGCACGTTGGAAGCTGTGAACAGGATGGGGCGACAGAACAGCCGCAGGTACGCGATCACCTCGGGTGGCCCCGCTATGAAGCCGCCGCAGCTTGCCAGCGACTTGGAGAAGGTCCCCATGACGAGGTCGGGCCGAACGCCCGTCGCAGCAGCCGCACCGGCACCCTCTGGCCCGACGACGCCCAGCGAGTGAGCCTCGTCCACCAGAAGCCGAGCCTGGTACTGGTCACACAGGGCTCGGATCTCTGCCAGCGGTGCCCAGTCCCCCTCCATCGAGTAGATACCGTCCACGGCGACGAGCACGCCACCGTTGGCCGGGTTGGCGCGCCAGGTGCGCAGCCCTCTGTTGAGACTGTTGGGCCGGTTGTGCCTGAAGGCCCGCAGGTCGCCTTCGGCCAGGCGGGCCCCGTCGACAAGCGACGCGTGGGCAGCCGAGTCGCAGAAGACCGCGTCCCCCGCCTGTACGAGAGTGGAGATGAGGCCCAGATTGGCCGTGTAGCCGGTCGTGAACACCAGAGCCGAGGGCAGGCCGACCCAATCGGCCAAGAGCTCTTCGAGCTCCCTGTGCAGCGCAAGGGTCCCGTTGAGCAGCCGGCTGCCGGTCACGCCGGCCCCGTAGCGCTCCAGCGCCTCGGCCGCCGCCTTCTTGACCCGGGGGTCCGTGGTGAGGCCGAGATAGTTGTTGGAACCGAGCATCACGGCCTCGTGGCCGTCATAGGTGATGGTGGGGCCGATCTCGCTGCCCATCTCCCGGTAGAAGGGGTTGAGCCCCAGTTCGTCGGCGGCCCTGTAGTCGGCCATCCGGGGATCGTTGCAGCGGTCGAATATGTCGACGGGAGGGAGCGCGGCAGCAGCCCCCGGCACCTCGGGTACCTCGTTCAACTGCCGCTACCCCACCGCAGGTTCTCGACCCGCTTCTCCCAGGCGTCGTGCCGGCTGCGCGCGTCCTGTATGAACGGGGACCAGCTGATCGCCTTTATCAGGCCCCGGTTCACCTGGTCGGCGGGCGCCCGCAACGGCCGCAGCACGTCGCAGAAGAGGACCACGCGTACTCCGTCCGTCCCGTTCCACGCCTCGTGGCTGTAGCCGTCGTCGAACAGGAGGCTCTTGCCCACCCGCCAGTGGGCCTCCTCGCCACCCACCCTGATCCCCGAGGCCGAGGCCGGCTCCGGGACCTCGAGGGCCAGGTGGTACCGCAGGACCCCCCGCCAAGGGCCTCGGTGCGGCGGGATGTGCTTGCCCGGCGAAAGTATGGAGAAGAAGCCGGTGACGAGCCCGGGGATACTGTCGAGCAAGGCCGCCGTCCTTGGACAGCGCCTGCAGTTGGCCTCGGACCGGAAGCCGTAGCCGAGGAAGAAGAAGGTCTTCCAGCCGTCGTCGCTGCTTATCGAGGCCTGATCGACCGAGATGTCCTGGAAATTGGGCAGGGAGTCCCGGTGGTTGAGCACGTCCTCCAGCTCCGCCTGCACGTCGGGCACCAACGCCTCGACCCTGTCCACCCAGGGGAAGGTGTCTACAGGCAGGAACGGGGTGGTAGGTACCTCGGAGTGCTTCAGCAACCAGCTCTCCGTGCCGTGCAGGGCACGACCGCCCAGCTCGGTAGCCACGGTGACCACCCTGTCGCGCAAACCGGCCTGCCTGGGCGCAGCTGTGTTCGACGCTGTGGACATATCCAGGCAGGTTATACTGCCGGTCGCTCGGGTGCCGCGGATCGAGGCACCGATGCGCTGTCGCGCCGCGGGCCCTCACCACTTGGGTACGTAGCCTCCCCGACCCATCGAAGCGCTCTCCTCCCAGTCCATCTCCTCGTCCACTCCCCCGGTGACCTCGGTCACCCATGGGAGCCGGTCTTTCAGGATGCGCTCGACGCCGGCCTGCAGGGTCGTCGAGCTGATGGCGCAGCTGCTGCACGCCCCTTGCAGCTGCAGCTCGACCACCCCGGCCTCGACGTCCGCGCTGAGCAGGACCAGGTCTCCCCCGTCCTGCTGGATGATGGGGCGTACCATCTCCACCAGGTCTGTCAGCTCCGCCAGGCGCTCAGCCTTCTGGTCGTCGGTGAGCCCTGCCCGTTGTCCCTCGCTAAGCATCGTCGCCTCCTCGAACATCATGCCAGCCCCAAGGGCGCTACCGGGTGGGACCCCGGGCACACGTCCGCCCTGGCCCACGGCTGTTCGCCCCCGGCCGCGCACCGAGAGCGCAGCTCAGGCCCCCGCCATCTCCCCGCCCGCCCTGCGCCAGCGCAGGTAGGCCTCCATCATCTCGTCCAGCTCGCCGTCGAGGACGGCGTTGACATTGCCCGTCTCGAAATCGGTACGCAGGTCCTTGACCAGCTGGAACGGCGCCATGACGTAGCTACGGATCTGGGAGCCCCATCCCACCTGGGCCTTGGGGCCCGCCATGGCGGACATCTCGGCCTGACGCTCCTCACGGGCGCGTTCCGCCAGCCTGGCCACCAGGATCTGCATGGCCCTGGCCTTGTTCTGGAACTGTGAACGCTCGTTCTGGCAGGAGACCACGACGCCCGTCGGCAGGTGGGTTATGCGCACGGCCGAGTCGGTCACGTTGACGTGCTGGCCACCTGCGCTCGAGCTGCGGTAGGTGTCGATGCGCAGCTCCTTGTCGTCGATTTCCACCTCAGCGTCCTGCTCCTCGAAGAACGGCACCGCGGTCACAGCGGCGAAGCTGGTCTGGCGCCGGTGCTGAGAGTCGAACGGGGACATCCGTACGAGCCGGTGGATACCGCGCTCGGAGGCCATGAGGCCGTAGGCGTAGCGGCCCTTCACGATGAAGGTCGCCGACAGGATGCCCGCCTCCTGGCCCGGCGTGACCTCGTCGACCTCGATGGACAAGCCACGACGCTCCACCCACCGCTGGTACATGCGCAGGAGCATCTCGGCCCAGTCCTGGGCATCCGTGCCCCCGTCCTTGGCGTGGATCTCGCACACTGCGTCCAGCTCGTCGTGCTCGCCGATGAACAGTGCCCGCAGCTCCAGCTGACCGAGCTGGTGGTCGACCTCAGCGGTGAGCGACTCGAGCTCGGGGCCCACCGAGCTGTCCTCCTCCTCCCGGGCCAGGTCGTACAACACCTCGGCGTCGGACAACTTGCGCTCCAGTGCCTCGAGCTGCTCGACGTCCCCCTTGAGGACTGCATACTCGCGGGTTACGGCCTGAGCCTGCTCGGGCCGGTCCCAGAGGTCGGCCCGGCCAAGCTCCGGCTCGATCTCGACCAGACGCTTGCGGCTGGCTTCGAGGTGCAGGTAGTCGGCCGCCTCGTCCAATCGGCGGCGCAGTGCGCGCAGGTCGTCCGTGAGGTCGCGCATCAGGGCTCCCCCCGGCTCACTTGCCGTGGCAGAACTTGAACTTCTTGCCGCTCCCGCACGGGCAGGGGTCGTTGCGGCCCACCCGCTCGAACTCGCCGACGGTGGTCGGGGCCTGCCTGGCCTGAGCAGGCTGGCGGGCCGGAGTGGCCGGCCTGGCGGCGCCGGAGCGCATGTTGGCCACGTCCTCCTCGGAGGCGAACACAACCTCCTCGCCGGGGGCGGGACCTGCTGCCAGCGCACCCGCTATCGCCTGCGACCCCAGCACCGGGCCCTCGGGGGCGCTGTAGCTGGCACCGGCGAGCCCGGGCTCTAGGGCCGGCCGCTCCTGGATCTGGACCTGGGCGTGCATGACGTACTTGACGTAGTCGTCGTCGATGCTGGACATCATCTGGCCGAACATCTCGTAGCCGTCACGCTGCCACTCGACGAGGGGGTCACGCTGGCCCATCGAACGCAGGTAGATACCCTCGCGCAGGTAGTCCATCTCTGAGAGGTGCTCGCGCCAACGCTGGTCGATGAGCTGGAGCATGATCTCGCGCTCCATCTGGCGCATCGTGTCCTCGGGCGTGCCCTCCGGTGGCGCCGGCATCGCCTGCTCGCGCTTCTCGTAGAACTCGATCGCCTCACCCACGAGCAGCTCGTACATCTCGTCCGTAGTGGTCAGCTTGCGCAGCGACTCCACGCTCTGCTGGCTCGGGAAGTACACCCTGGCTTCAGTGAGCAGGCCGTCGAGGTCCCACTCCTCGTGGAACTCGCTCGGGCAGTTGGCCCGGATGATCGAGTCGAGGGCGGAGGTGACGATGTCAACGGTGCGCTGGCGTAGGTCTTCGCCCTCCATCACCTGGATGCGCCGGGCATAGATGACCTTGCGCTGCTCGTTCATGACCTCGTCGTACTTGAGGGTGTCCTTGCGGATCTCGGCGTTGCGAGCCTCGACGTTGTGCTGGGCCCGCTCGATGGCGCGGGTCACCATGCGGTTCTCGATGGGGATGTCCTCAGGGAAGCGGCCCATGGCCCACTGCATCATGCCCTGAGCGAACAGGCGCATGAGCTCGTCCTCCAGCGAGAGGAAGAAGCGGCTCTCGCCGGGGTCGCCCTGGCGTCCCGAACGACCACGTAGCTGGTCGTCCACCCGCCGCGCCTCGTGACGCTCCGAACCCAGCACGTAGAGCCCGCCCAGGTCGCGGATCTGATCGCCCTCCGCCCGGCACTCCTCCTTGAACTTGGCCAGCAGCTCGGCCAGGCGGGCCTTGCCCTCCTCGGTCGCAGGATCGAGCCCCTCGGCCCTGACGGCCTCTTCGGCCAGGCCCTCCGGGTTGCCGCCCAGCAGGATGTCCACGCCACGGCCGGCCATGTTGGTCGCCACGGTGACGCCCCCGAGCCGGCCGGCCTGGGCGATGATGCCTGCCTCACTGGCATGGTGCTTGGCGTTGAGCACCTGGTGGGAAATGCCCCTCTTGCTGAACATGCGAGAGAGCACCTCGGACTTCTCCACCGACGCGGTGCCGACGAGCACGGGCTGGCCCTTGGCGTTGCGCTCCGCGACATCCTCGACCACCGCGTTGAACTTGGCCTTCTCCGTGCGGTAGATGAGGTCGGGCAGGTCCTCACGGGCCAGCGGCAGGTTGGTCGGGATGGGGACCACCTGGATCTTGTAGGTCGACATGAACTCGCCGGCCTCGGTCTGCGCCGTTCCCGTCATGCCTGCGAGCTTCTTGTAGAGCCGGAAGTAGTTCTGGAGGGTCACCGTGGCCCAGGTATGGTTCTCCTCCTTGATCTGGACCCGCTCCTTGGCCTCGACGGCCTGGTGGAGGCCGTCGGACCAGCGCCGGCCCTCGAGGATGCGCCCGGTGAACTCGTCGACGATCTTCACCTCGCCGTCGGCGACGAGGTAGTCCTTGTCGCGCTTGTACAGCTCCTTGGCCTGCAGGGCCTTGGTCAGCTGGTGGACCAGGTTGGCCGTCCCCAGGTCGTAGAGGTTGTCTATGCCGAGGATGCGCTCGACCTTCTCGATCCCCTCCGGGGTCGGGGCGATGGTGCGCTTCTCCTCGTCGACCTCGTAGTCGTCGTCACGGACCAGGGTCCTGGCCACCCCCGCGAACTGGTAGTAGAGGCGAGCGGACTCACTCGATGGACCGGAGATGATCAGAGGGGTCCGGGCCTCGTCGATGAGGATCGAGTCGACCTCGTCGACGATGGCGTAGTGGTGGCCCCGCTGCACCATGTGCTCGAGGCTGCGCGCCATGTTGTCACGCAGGTAGTCGAAGCCGAGCTCGGTGTTGGTCCCGTAGGTGATGTCGGAGTTGTACGCCGCTTTCTTGTCGTCCCAGTCGGGGAAGTCCGGTGAAACACGGCCCACGGTGAGGCCGAGGAAGCGGTGCACCCGTCCCATCCACTCGGCGTCGCGAGCCGCCAGGTAGTCGTTGACGGTCACCACGTGGACGCCGTCTCCGGCCAGCGCGTTGAGGTAGACCGGCAGGGTGGAGACGAGGGTCTTGCCCTCTCCGGTCTTCATCTCGGCGATCCAGCCCAGGTGCAGGGCCGCCCCGCCCATGAGTTGCACGTCGTAGTGACGCTGGCCGATGGTGCGCTTGGCTGCTTCCCTGACGACGGCGAACGCCTCGACGAGGAGGTCGTGCAGGTCCTCCCCGTTTGCGACGCGCTCTTTGAACTCGACCGTCTTGTGGACCAGCTCCTCATCGGAGAACCTGGCCAGCTCGGGCTCGAGGGCATTGATGTCTGGGACCAGGGACTGGAGGGCACGCACCTTCTTGCCCTCGCCCATACGGAGGAACTTGGTCAGGACGTTCATCGCGCCCTCCAAACTACCAGCAGGGCCCTGGCACCGGGCCTGCACGGGCCCGTGGCGTCCCCGAGCGGCGCGCTGAGCGTCGGGGTGGGCCTGGCCGCCGGTGCCCCGGGGCTGGGCAGGTCGTCTCGGACGGCAACCCGGGTAGGTATCTTCATGTGGTGAGAGGGAGCGGACCGTACAGTCGGCACCGATGAGCATCGCCGATGGTGCCGGAGGGCCCTCGTCACCGGCACCGGTGCGGGTGCTGGTGGTTGACGACCAGGCCCTGTTCCGCCGCGGGGTCGTCGTCGTGCTGTCCGGCAACGAGGACATACAGGTCGTAGGCGAGGCGGCCGACGGTGAGGAGGCGGTGGCCAAGGCCCAGGAGCTGCGGCCGGACGTGGTGCTGATGGACGTGCGCATGCCCAGGCTCTCGGGCATCGAGGCGACGCGCCACATCCGCCGGTCCCTCCCCTCGACCGAGGTGCTCATGCTGACCGTCAGCGACGATGAGGAGGACCTCTACGAGGCGGTCAAAGCGGGTGCCAACGGCTACCTGCTGAAAGAAGTCGCCATCGAGGAGATCGCCGACACGGTCCGGGCGGTCGTAAGGCACCAGGCCGTGGTGTCGCCGTCGATGACGACCAAGCTGATCAGCGAGTTCCGCGCCCTGGCGCGCCGGGTGTCCGAGCGCGACGACCTGCCGCCTCCCGGCCTCACCGAACGCGAGATGCAGGTCCTGGCGCTGATGGCCCAGTCGCGCAGCAACAAGGAGATCGCCGCCACCCTGTTCATCTCGGAGAACACCGTGAAGAACCACGTCCGCAACATCCTGGAGAAGCTCCACCTGCACTCACGCATGGAGGCAGTCACATACGCGTGGCGCAAGCGCCTGCTCGACCCGAGGGAACAGGAGTGAGGCCCGGCGGCTGACCTGGTCTTCGACCCCACACTCGCCTGCAGCGGCCTTCGGCGGGCCGCCGGTGGTGGCGCCCCTCGGGGGCACCCGGCACCGGAGGCGCCCCGCTTAGGGCCGTCTCCCCCTCCGAGCCGACGGCCGGCTCGACGGTGGGCAGGACTTACTCCTAAACCGCGCCGTGCTCAGCAACCATTTGTTGCCTTACGTGGGTCGTTTAGCCCGCGGCTGGCGTCGACTTTCAACCACAGACCCGTCGGGCCTCGCCAACGAGGCTACTGCGCTGCGGCAGCGCCCGAGGCCCCGCTGAGCTGGTTCTTGAGCCGCATCAGCGCGTCGATCGGGCCGGGGTCCACCTCGGCGAAGGCCGCCAACCACAGCGTCGCATAGTCGCCGAAGTAGGTCAGGTCGAACAACTGGGCGAGGTCACCCTCGCCGCGGGCGCGGACCTCGATGACATCGGCGACGTACGGACGGGCGATGTCAGCCGTGATGTCGAAGCGCCTGCCGACCTGGGGGTGCTCCCCGTCGTGGCGAAGAGCTACCAGGCTGAGCCGGCCCCGCAGAGGGTCGGACCCCTCCGCCCAGCCGCACACCTCGTTGTGGCAGAGCTCGGGTTGCGTGCTCATGAATGCCAGGCGCTTGGCGTTCTCGTTGACCTGGGACTTCCACCTCAGAGCGGCAACGGTGCCGAGGGCTCCGCCGCCGTATATCAACGGGATGGTGCCGCCTATGCGCCGAGCGACATCGGCCGCCGGTGACGCGTCCCCCTGTGCAACCAGCTCGTCCCGGCGCCATTTGAGCTGCTCGATGGCTCGCTCGAGTTGCACGTCGGCCCCTGGGAGGAGGCCTGTGCGCCACAGGGCCACCAACAGGGGCACAGCCATGGCCCCGAATGCAGCCCGCGGCCACACGAAGTCTGGGACGTTGACGACCGGGGCGCGCCACGCGTCGGCCAACCGGCCGAGCTCGCCCCCGCCGGTGACGACCACCATGCGGGCTCCCGCCAAGGCGGCATCGGTCGCCGCCTCGATCGTCTCCTCGGTGTTACCCGAGCCCGACACGGCGAACACCAAAGAGGACTCGTCGACGAAATGGGGGCACTCGTAGTGCTTCACGACCGTTACCGGCACCGGCAGCAAGGGTGAGGCCACGGCCTGCAGGACGTCGCCGGCGATGCCGCTGCCGCCCATGCCCACCACGACGACGTTGCCCACGTCTTCGCGCTGGGGCAGGCCGGGCATGTGGCGGGACGCCTCGAAGGCCTGCTCCACCTGCTCGGGGAAAGCGGCCGCCAGCTCGAACATCCCGTCTGTGTCCAGTACAGGCACTAGGGCTCCTGTCCCTCTGCGAGCTCGAAGTTGAGCTTCACCCCGTCGGCTCGGGCCTTGGCCATCAGCCTTTCGTGCTCGGCCGGAGACACCTCTTCGGCATCCTCGACCAGCATGTCCGGGATGCCGTCCTCTATGCGGTAGCGGCACCGCAACCTCGGGTTGTAGAGGCTCTCCTCGTCGACGAAGTACAGGAGCGGGCCCTTGTCCCGGGGGCAGGCCAGAATCTGGACCAGTAAGGGATCGAGCACGGCTAGCCGTCCTGCCGGATGAGCGCCAGCACCTCGTCGGTGCGCCTCTTGCACGCGTCCTGGTCCGGGGCCTCGACGTTGAGCCTCACAAGGGGCTCGGTGTTGGACGGGCGGACGTTGAACCACCAGTCGCCGAAATCGACCGTCAGACCGTCCATGCGCGACTGGCTCGCCTCAGGGTGCTCGGCGCCGTAGCGCTGCGCGATCTCCTCGACAGTGCCCTTTGGATCGGCAACCTCGGTGTTGATCTCGCCGGACATCGCGTACCGGTCGAACGGCTTGCGCAGCTCGGACAGTGGCTGGCTGCTCTTGGAGAGCACCTCGAGGACGACGAGGGCGGCGATGGAACCGGAGTCGGCCCGGTAGTTGTCCCTGAAGTAGTAGTGCCCGGAGTGCTCGCCTCCGAAGAGGGCCCCCGTCTCGGCCATCACGCCCTTGATGAACGAGTGGCCAACCCTGGTCATTACCGGCGTCCCACCGTTTTCCCGTATGACCTCGGGGACCGCCTTGGAACAGATCAGGTTGTACAGGACCGTCGAGCCGGGGTGCTTTTCGAGCATGGCTTTGGCGACGATGGCGGTGGTCGTCGAGCCGCTCACCGGCCGCCCCTGGTCGTCGACCACGAAACAGCGGTCGGCGTCCCCGTCGAAAGCGAGCCCGACGTCCGCTCCGGTCTCGAGTATGCGGGCCTGCAGGTCACGCAGGTTCTCCGGCTGGATCGGGTCCGCCGGGTGGTTGGGGAAGTTGCCGTCGAGCTCGGGATAGAGGATCTCCAGGTCGAAGGGTAAGCCCTCGAAGACCGCCGGCAGAACGAGCCCGCCCATGCCGTTGGCCGTGTCGGCCACCACCTCGAGGGGGCGCAGGGCTGCGAGGTCGACGAAGCTGCGGACCTTGGCGGCGTAGGCGTCCAGCACGTCCTCGTGGCTGACCCGGCCCCTGCGCTCCTCAGGCACGACCTCGAAGTGGTCGGCCTCCACCGCCGCCCTGATCTCAGCCAAGCCCGACTCGGCCCCAACGGGACGGGCGCCCGCCAGGCAGAGCTTGATGCCGTTGTAGCGAGCCGGGTTGTGCGAGGCGGTGAACATGGCACCGGGAGCGTCGAGCGCCCCTGACGCGTAGAACATCTCGTCCGTGGAGACGAGACCGATGTCGACCACGTCCACACCCGCTCCGGTCACACCGCGGGTGAAGGCCTCGACCAACTCTGGCCCTGAGGGTCGCATGTCGTGGCCGACCAGGATGCGCCGGGCCCCCGCAAAGGCGGCGAACGCCGCCCCCACCTTGTGGGCCAGGGCGGCATTGAGCTTGTCGGGCACGGTTGCCCGGATGTCGTATGCCTTGAAGATTTCGTCCAGGAGCGCCATGTGCATGTACCGTCCGACGGACAAGCTAACAAACCGCCGACCTGTGGGCACGTCCTGGCTCAAGCTCCTCGGCCGCCCGTGGCCTCGGGACTGCCGTCCTGCTCGGCGGCCTCGGGTTGCCCCGTGCCCGCCCCCGTGCCCATTCCTTCCCCGGACAGCGGGCCGGGAGGCACCTCGGGGCTGCTGGCGGCCGGGCGGCGGTAGTGACGTGGGGCTTCGGCTCCCGGAGGCGGTTCAACAGCACCGGCGGACCACGCTGCACCCGGCCCGGCGGCGCCGGGCGCCTCCATGAGGCCGCTCCCGGTGCCCGTGCCCTCGGAGACCGTGCCCTCGGGGACCGGGCCCCCAGCGGCGCGTTCCCCAGCGGCGCGTTCGCCGATGGGCGGCCCCTCGAGGGCCAGGTCCCCGCTACCGGCTCCAGGTACCGCGGACGACGGGGCCTCGCCCCGCCCGGAAGGAACCGGCTCCGACCACCCGTCGTCGGGTGGCGGCTGGTGGTCGCCCTCACGCCGGTCCTCCGGGGGTGAGGGCACACGGTGGTCCCCGCCCCCGCCGGGTGCCGTCCACGTCAGCTCCTCCGGTACCGGGCCGAGCCCGCCGTGCCCGCCGGACGGTCCCTTACGCCGGGCGATACCCCCGAGCTTGGCCGCAATGGCGCGCTCGAACCGACCGGGGCCCTGGCGCCCGCCCAGTCCAGGCCTGCGCACTGCGGCCATCAGCACCTGCGGACGCAGGACCAGCAATACCAGCCCACCGAGAGCCAGCAACGAGATGGCCCAGCCCTCGTAGTCGACGGGCGTCGTCCCGTAGTACAGGGTGACCTCGTGCGACGTCGGCACGACAGCCATGAGGTTGGGGCTGACCCGGTACACGCCCTGCGCCCCGCGGACTTGCCAGTTGGGGAAATACGAGACCGTGACCACGACGGGCACGCCCGTGCGGCTCACGTGGAAACTTATGGAGCTGTTGTGCTCCACGATCCCGCTGACCTTGGTGCTCGGCTCCTGCTTGACGGGTACGTCCGTCGTCCCGTAGGGCACCCGCGCCCAGCTCGCCGGGCCGGTGGCAGCGAGGTACACGTTCCACGAGCTCGGGTCGTCGTACCAGTTGGTCATGACCTGGAGCCACTTGGGCTGCGCCGAGTTGTCGAGCCCTCGCATCACCACCGGCTGGTTGGCCAACGGGTGGACACGGGGGGCGTCCTTGACCAGGTAGATGTCCCAGTGTTGGGACTGCGTGCCACTCGGGCCCCCGTTGGTGCCCGAGTAGGTGATGCTGTACGGCCCGAGCGTGGCGATCAGCTGGAGCGACGGGTCGGCTGCCGCCTGCTGTTGCAGCTCGGGGTTGATGGCCATGTAGTACTTGACGCCCAGCATCTGCAGGTGCTGCACACCGAGGGCGACGTTCGGCGAGCTGGCGTACGGCAGGCCGACCATGGGGTCGGACGGCTGCAGGGACAGCTCGGACTGGTTGATGAAGTGGAAGGGGGTGGTGGCCGAGGCCTCGTAGTAGAGGCCCTCCATCGACCCGATGCACCCGTTGGTCCAGTAGGGCAGGATCGTCAGGGCGTCGGTCGTACCGTAGTCGTTCATGGTGGAGGAGTACTCCCACATGAGGTTGCCGCAGCCGTACTTGTGCGACAGCGACTCCATCTCGGCGACGATCTGCTCGTACTCGGGCCAGCGGGTCTTCACGTCGCTGGTGTCGCAGCTCGACCCGGCCATCGAGCAGGTGTACTGGTAACCGCTGTAGTTCCATGAGATCCAGCTCGGTATGTAGGAGGCGCTCTGCTGGGGGATCCCGAGGAACTGGTAGCTACCCGACGGGCCTGCCTTCTCCCCAGGCAGGACCCGCAGCGGGAAGCCGACCCACGCCAGGGCCAGGAGCAACACCAGTAACGGCCCCGGCAGAGCGGCGGCCCTCATGGTGACGCTGAAGCTGGTCCAGCGCTCGGCCATGACCGCGTAGAGCTCGGCGACGCAGAGGGCGGCGAGCATGTACAGGGTGAGGAACCAGAAAGGCAACACCCGGGCGTTCCACAGGATGCTCTGGGGGTCGTACCGGAATGCCACTGCAGCCAGCACCGCCATGACCGTTAGGAGCTCGCCCACGCGTCGGCGCCGGGCGATGCTCAGGGCGGCACCGATGCCCGCCATGATGAACAGCCAGGTGTCCGAGCGGGGGAACAGGGTCGACATGTAGGTGGTGATCCGGGTGTACCCCATGTCGGTCACATAGGGGAAGCGTTCGAAGAAGGGCCAGGCCCACCACCCGACCAGGCAGCCGCCCACCACCATCGTGGGCAAGGCCCATCGCAGGGCCCCGCGCCAGTCACGGTTGCGCATGGCGTGCGTGACGACGATGACAACGGCCCCCACCCCCGCGAACATGGTGGGGTCGATATGGGACGCGAAGGCGCACGCCAGAGTCACTGCGGCCCATGCCCTGTACCTCCCGGTCTGCATGCCCCTCATGACGAGCCCGAGGAACACCAGCGCGAACCAGAGGCTCCAGGCGAAGGCAAACTCGCCCGCCAGCGTCGAGGCGATGTTGCCCCCGTAGATCGAGTACTCGGTGCCGAACATGTACGGCAGCGTTGCCGTCGCCAGGACGGCCGGGACCGGGAAGGGGGCCCGCGCGAGGCGGCCCATCAGCCATGCCGCCACGGGCATGAGGATCATGGGCGCCGCCGTGAGCAGCTTGAAGGCCACGTCGTATGGAATTAGCTGCGACAACGCGACGATGCTGTAGATGGGCAGTGGGAAGTAGAAGGTGGGGGCAGGGAAGCCGTCCCAGTTGGACGAAGTCCAGCCCTCCAGGCGGAAGTGGGGCAGCACCTGGTGCATCACGACCCACGGGAGAAGCACGTGGGCTCCGGTGTCGCCTCCGGAGATCGTGGTCCCGAGGAACAGCAACGACGGGTCGAACTGCATGAAGACGAAGACCACACAGGCGACGACGACCACGAAGGTGACCATCCGCTCGGGCTGGAATAGGGGGCGGACGAGCCTCACCGACCAGGCCTTCAACCTGGCCACGGCCTCCTGGCCCCTCTGCGCGGGGTAGACGATCTCCTCCTCGGGGGATCTCTCCTCGGGGGATCTGCCGTCCTGCCCCTGGTCGCCTGCAGCGAGGTCCGCCCTGCCCTGCGCACCGTCGGGCGGCGCGCCGGCATCCTCATGCGTGTAGCTCATTGGGAGCCATTCTGGCCGTTACGGCGGCTCCGGGGAAGACGCCACCGCCGGGCGGAGGGTTGCCGGGCTCAGTACCCCGGCGGCCGGGGTGCCCTCAGCGCCCGACCGTGGCGAGGTCCAGGACGCCGGACAGCGTGAGCATGCCGTCGCGTGACTCCCACCAGCGGAGGTCGCACGAAGAGCAGCTGTGAAGCGCTAGCCGCTCCCCGCTCACCACCATCTCGATGATGACCATTTCCCTGGTGTGGCAGTTCGGGCACTTCATCAGCCTTGCTCCCCTGTTCGCCCTTCCGCTTGCCGCCGCCCCCGGCCTGGGCCACTGGGGACGACCGCTACAACATCGGCATGCAAGGCTCGCCGGCTTTAGCGATTGGCCGAACGAACGTCGTGGTTGGCGCGCTTGTCGGCTGCGAGACGCGAATAGCACGAATTCACGACGGTTGGAAGAAGGCCTGCGACCGTTCCCGGCCCGTGCGACCGTTCCAGGCCCATGGGACCGGCCTCAGGCCCGGTGCGCCAACACAGTCCCGGAGGAGGCGTCAGAGAATGGCACTGAGCCGGCTGTCCGGGCCCGCTGACGACCTGCGTGCAGGGGCCGCCACCTCTGTCCGCACGGCCTGAACGACCCGGCCCTCGGCGTCGACGCCCTGGACGGGCTCCGGCTGCGCTGCCTGAGCCGCGGCGGCCCTGGCCCGGCCCCGGCCACGCCTCGCACCCGGAGGCGGGGTGGCGTCCCGTGCCTCACGAGCGTCACCACCGGGCCCACCCCCCGCCTCTTCGACGGGGACGCTCTCGGGGGCCGCCGCCAGGGAGGCGCCGCTGCCCGGGAGGAGCATCGCCTCCTGGCCATCCGGTCTCCGACCTCCCCGAGTGGCTCGCTGGTCGACGCAGAACCATCCTCGGGGAACCCTCAGGTTGTCGGCGTGGCGCTCGCACAGGGGCCAGCGGTGGGAGTTGTCGTCCGCTGACAGCGGCTGGTCGTCCAGCCACGCACAGCGCGCTTCGTAGTCGTAGGCCAGCCAGGCCGCGGCGCGCGAGGGGCAGGCCGGGCGGGCACAGCTCTGGGGGGTCACCGCCCGAAGCTACCGCAGGCCGCCACCCGCGAGCGCGCATGGGGAGCCTGAGGTCGGCCGTGCGAGGGCACGCCGGGCGGCTGCGCGGGTTCGTGTGCCGCCAATGCACGACCTCGGACGTAGGATTGGGGACCTATGAGCCGGCAACCCGGGGATCTGAGGCCCCGCCAGCCAGACAGGCCCAACGGCGGCATGCCTGTGGGACCTGACCGTTCGTGGCGCTGGGTGGCCGGCGCGCTGCTGGCGATCATCGTCCTCGCCCTGCTGGTCTCCAACGTCATGTCGACGACGCAACCCCAGACCGTGAGCTACAGCCACTTCATGGACCAGCTGCGCAGCCACCAGGTCGCCAAGGCCGTCGTCAACAACAACAGCGGCGCCATCGAGTACACCACCAAGAGCGGCACCCAGCTACAGGTCCAGGGCCCTGCGCAGGCAGTCATCGACCTCAGCGAGGTCCCCACGCTCGACAAGTACCTCGTCACCGGGCTGAGCTTCACGCCGCCTGGGCAGCCCTGGTACGTGGGCCTCCTGCCGGACGTGCTCCTGCTCGCCGTGTTCGTCCTGCTCATCATGTGGATGGCCCGCAGGGCCCAAGGCCAGATGGGCGGCATCATGTCCATCGGGCGTAGCCGGGCCAAGGTCTACACGACGGAGCGGCCGCGCACCACCTTCGCCGACGTGGCGGGCTACGACGGCGTCAAGATGGAGATCCGCGAGGTCGTGGACTTCCTGCGCTCCTCGAGCCGGTTCAAGGAGATCGGCGCCAAGATCCCCAAGGGCGTGCTCCTGGTCGGCCCACCCGGCACGGGCAAGACACTGCTGGCCCGAGCGGTCGCCGGGGAGGCGGGCGTACCGTTCATGTCCGTCACCGGGTCCGACTTCATGGAGATGTTCGTGGGCGTCGGCGCCTCCCGGGTCCGTGACCTGTTCCAGAGCGCCCGCAAGCAGGCACCTGCCATCATCTTCGTCGACGAGATCGACTCCATCGGCCGCAAGCGCGGCGCCGGACTTGGCGGCGGCCACGACGAGCGCGAGCAGACCCTCAACCAGATGCTGGCCGAGATGGACGGCTTCGAGGCCACCGAGGGCATCGTCATGATGGCGGCCACCAACCGCCCGGACATCCTCGACCCCGCCCTCTTGCGGCCGGGGCGTTTCGACCGCCAGATCGTGGTGCCGCTCCCCGACCTCGAGGAGCGCCTCCCGATCCTGCGTGTCCACTGCAAGGACAAGCGGGTCAGCCAGGACGTCGACCTCAAGGTGGTCGCCCGCGGGACGCCGGGCATGAGCGGTGCCGACCTGGCCAACCTGGTCAACGAGGCCGCCCTGCACGCCGTGCGCAAGGGTGCCTCGTCCATAAGCATGGCCGACTTCGATGCGGCGCGCGACCGCGTCCTCATGGGACAGCGACGCGAGTCGACGGTGCTGTCCGAGAAGGAGAAGGTCGCCACCGCCTACCACGAGGGCGGTCACGCCGTCCTGGCCTACGTGCTCCCGGACGCGGACCCCGTGCACAAGGTCACCATCCTGCCGACCGGCATGGCGCTCGGCGTGACCCAGCAGCTTCCCATCGAGGAGCGGCACACCTATTGGCGGGAGTACATCGAGGACTCGTTGTGCGTGATGATGGGAGGTCGTTGCGCCGAGGAGCTGATCTTCGGCACCCTCTCGACGGGCGGTTCCAACGACATACAGCGGGCAACGGAGACGGCCCGCAAGATGGTGCGCGAGTTCGGCATGTCCGAGCGCGTCGGACCGATGGCCTGGGGCAACGGGGGCGAGGTCTTCCTCGGCGACGACCTCATGCACTCGCGCGACTACAGCGACGTGACCTCCCGGGTCATCGACGAGGAGGTCGAGCGTATCCTGCGCGACCAGGAGGCCCGCGCACTGCGCCTGCTGCGCGAGCACCAGCGCGGCCTGGCCGCCGTCGCCCAGGCCCTGATCGACCGAGAGACCATCGACGGCGCCGAGGTGGCGCGCCTGGTCGACCAGGCCTACGGACGTCCGGTACACGACCAGGCAGAGGTACCGAGGTTCGCCGCCGTGTCCGTCAACGGCGGTGGCAACCACGGTGATCCCGAAGCCGTGCCCGGTGAAGCCCCGCCAGGGCCGTCGTTCCCGCCTACCCTGCAGGCGACGTGGGCGCCGCCCGCACCGCCTCCGCTGGCCGCACCTCCCTCCGGGGCCGGTGAAGGCCCGCGGCCCCGCTGACGAGGGCACCGTCCTGGCCGGCCGGAGAGGTGCCGGGCCCTTCGGGCCCGGTTTCACGTTCACCAACAGCGGGCATGGTGGCTCGCGTCGGCCCCGCTACAAGGGGCCCAGCCGACGCAGACGGCGCGGGTCGTGGCGGCTCGTGCTCATGGCCGTCATCGTCGTGGCAGCCGTGGCTGCCGGCCTGGTGGTCATAAGCCGGCGGCCGACACGGACGGCTACGCCCCCCACCAGGGCACGTCACCCGGTCACCACCACGACACTTCCGGTGGTCCCCCCACCGAGCGTCTCGACGGCTCTTGCCCCTTTCTCCCTGCCTGTGCCCATCGGCCAGGCGCTCGTCCTGCCGGGCACCAGCACCCAATTGCTCGTGGTCGGGGGTGAGCCCGTTTCCGGCCCCCCTGCCAAGGGAGCGTTCCTGGTCGGCACTTCAGGTAACGGGCTGCACCTGGCCGCCACCCTCGCAGCCGGGGTCAAGGACGCCTCCGGCCTCGTCCTGAGGGGCCAGGACATGGTGTTCGGTGGCGCCGGGCCCTCACCCAGCTCCGCGGTGCAGACCTTCACCGCGCCGTCGTCGGGGACGGCACACGGTCGGGCCGGGACAGCTGCCACCACGGCCACCACCGCCACCACAGCCACGGCCACCGGCTCCATGCCCGGCCCGCGCGCCGGCTCGGGGGCGGTCAAGGTGGGTGCCACCGCCTACGTCGTGGGTGGGTACGACGGGGCCGCCGCCGACGCCCGGATCCTCGCCACCAATGACGGTTCGACGTTCCGGGTCGCAGGCACCCTGCCCCTGCCGGTCCGCAACGCCGCCGTCGCCGCCGTCGGTGGGCAGATATACGTGTTCGGTGGAGAAGTCCTGGTGCCGGCCGCCGCAGCTTCTTCGGGGGCCTCGAAGGCTCCCGGGAAGCACACCCACGGCTCGAGGGCGCGCCCCGTCCGTGGACCGGCCAAGGTGGCCAGCCGGGCGACCTCGACAACCTCGACCACGGCCGCCGTGCACCCCATCCCAGGCTGGCACCCGGTGGCGGACATACAGCGCTTCGACCCCGCGAGCGGCAAGGCGGCAGTCGTCGGCCAGCTCCCGGCCGCCATCGAGGGAGCCGTGGCCGTTACGCTCGGCGGCCACATCTACGTGACGGGAGGGCGCGGGCCGGCGGGCACCAATGGCCAGGTCTGGGGTTTCGAGCAGCAGGTCGGCAGGGTCGTGGTGGCGGGGGCACTGCCCACGCCCGTGGCCGGTGCCGGTGCCACGGTGATGGGCAACACCGCGTGGCTCGTAGGTGGAAGGGCGGCTGACGGCAAGCTCATCGGCTCCCTGCAGACCCTGCGGGCCAGGGCCGGTGCCGCGGCTGCTACGCCTACGTCCGCCCCGTCAAGTAGGACGAGCTCGTCCTGACCATCGCCAGAGGCGAATAGTCGGTCCCGGAGCTGGCGGACAGGGAGTACGAAGCCCGGTCGACCAGTGTCGGTACCGAGCTGACCACTACCAGCGCAGCTGTCAGGGCACCGGGGAGCACAGCCGTAGCGCTCTGGCCCGGCCCGATCACCAGGCCCTTCTCCCCGGGCAGGAGCCGCCACGACCCGCCGGACACCTCGTAGAGGCGGACACGGGCGGTCTGCCCACCCGGGTCGGTGACCTGCAACCAGGACTCGCCTTCGGGCACTTCCAGGTTGGTCAGCGCCCACACCCGCGCAGGCTGCACGAGCCCGAGCAGCGCGCCCAGGCCCCGGCTGGTAGACGGCGACGCTGCCATGACGGTTCGCTGGGCCACCACCGCCACACCATTGAGGCTGGTGAGCCGGGCGCCATAGCGCACTCCTGGCAGCGACCAGGTCTGGCCGTTTGTCTTCAACGACACCCAGCCGTGGGCAGGCACGGTGACCGACGTCGTCCCTACCGGGCCCCCTCCGGAAGGAAGCAACTGCAGCTTCACCTTGGCGGGCGAGCCCTCAGGGTCGTAGACAGCGTACTCCTCGGTCAAGCCCGGGCCCTCGCCCCCGGCGGGCCACCACCATCTGGTGGACGCCGATGTCGTACCGAGCTGGAGGGTCGCACCCCCCACGGGCAGCACCGGGTTGACTGCGCCCGGGGCACCCACCGGCGCTGCGCCCGGAGGAGGTCGCTGTGCTACCTCGGTCTCGAAGGCCGCTACAGCTCCGGTCCTGGCAGTCAGGGTGAGCGCTATGTGGCGGCGTCGGCGTAGGTGGGCGGCCAGGTCCACCTCGGCCAATCCTCTGGCAGGCACGACAATGCCCTGGAACTGGCCCGGGACTTCGACGCCCTGTTCGGTGGTGAAACCGAGGTCCACCACGGCGTCCACGGGGTAGGGGTTGAGCAGCGAGAGCTCCTCGTGCGCGTTGCGAAGGTCCTCCCCCGCCGCGAAGTACCACCTCGGCGACGTCGCCGT
>JAJZIY010000037.1 GCA_021828475.1 Actinomycetes bacterium | reverse complement strand
CCGGTCCAGCCGTCCCCCGGCCCAGGTCCGCTCCGGCCCAGGTCCGCTCCGGCCCAGGTCCGCTCCGGCCCAGGTCCGCTCCGGCCCGGTGCCGGCAGGGCGTCCCCACCCGGGTTCGGCTTGCCCCCCCGGGCCCGGGCGGCAATGCTTGTGGCCATGCCCACCGCGCTCATCACCGGCACAACCGGACAGGACGGGTCGTACCTCGCCGAACTGCTGCTCGAGAAGGGCTACGAAGTGGTGGGGGCGCACCGGCGGAGCAGCACCGTCACCTTCGAGCGCATCGCGCACCTGATGGACAAGGTGACGATGGTCTCGGCCGACCTCCTGGACGAATCCTCCCTGATCAGGGTCCTTCGCGACTTCCGCCCCTCCGAGGTCTACAACCTGGCCGCCCAGTCCTTCGTGATGACGTCGTGGGCGCAGCCGGTCCTGACAGGCGAGGTCACCGCTCTCGGCGTGATCCGCCTGCTCGACGCCATCCTCACGGTCGACCCCTCGATCCGCTTCTACCAGGCCAGTTCGTCGGAGATGTTCGGCAAGGTGGTCGAGGTGCCCCAGCGCGAGACGACGCCTTTCTACCCTCGCAGCCCCTACGGGGTGGCCAAGGTCTACGGTCACTGGGCCACTGTCAACTACCGCGAGAGCTACGACATGCACGCCAGCTCGGGCATCCTGTTCAATCACGAGAGCCCTCGGCGCGGGCTGGAGTTCGTGACCCGCAAGGTGACCAATGCCGTCGCCCGGATCAAGGTGGGCCTCGCCGACCACGTAGCGCTGGGCAACCTGGACTCGCAGCGTGACTGGGGCTACGCCAAGGACTACGTGCGTGCCATGTGGCTGATGCTCCAGCAGGACCAGCCAGGCGATTACGTGGTGGCGACAGGCGAGACCCATTCCGTGCGGGAGTTCTGCCAGATCGCCTTCGGCCACGTCGGTTTGGACTGGGAGCAGTACGTCCGGGTCGACCAGCGCCACTTCCGCCCGGCCGAGGTCGACCTGCTCATCGGCGACCCCTCCAAGGCCCACGATCACCTCGGCTGGAAGCCTGAGGTCAGTTTCGAGGAGCTGGTCTGCATGATGGTGGACGCCGACATGGAGGCCCTCTCGGGCCAGGCCTGAGCGGCCCGGGCCGTCCGGCTCTCGCGTATGGCTGAGGGAGCGGCCAACCCGGCGCGCAGCACACCCGGGAGTCGAGGAGCGTGGAGCGCGTCACCAGTTGCGGCGCCGGGGCGCCGCCCCTGGCTCAGCCCCGGTAGGCGACGATGGCCGCTGCCCCCGACAGGGACGTGGCCAGGACCGGGACTGCCGCTACGCCACCAGTCGTAGCGAAGACGAAGACCCGCCCGTCGGCCGTGAGGAGCCGGTAACCCTCGGTACCGGCTGGCGCAACCGACACGACGGAGGCCCGGACATGCTCGCCGGGCAACGAGCCCGCGTACACGGCGTCGCCGTAGGCGTACACGCCTCCATCGCGTCCGACGAGCCAGTACCCCCGGCCGTCGTGGGTGGGGACGATCCCCGCTATGGGCAGGTCGGCACGCGAGCCGGCCGGGGAGCCGAAGAAGGCTGCGTCACCGAAGCCGTACACCCCCCCGGCCCCGGTGACCAGCCAGTAGCCGCGCCCGTCCGGCGTGGGGGCCATACCGGCCACTGCGCCGGCAGTACGGAGCCCGGCGAGTGAGCCGAACCCCCTGGCGTCGCCGAAGCCGTACACCCCCCCGGCCCGGGTGACCAGCCAGTAGCCGCGCCCGTCCGGGGTCGACGCCATCGCCACGACCCGGGCTTCGACGTGCAGGGCCGTGAGCGACCCGTACCAGCCGGCGTGCCCGTATGCCAGCACCCCGCCCCGACGGCCCGCCAGCCAGTAGCCGGACCGGCCCGGAGCGGCGGCCATGGCGACGATGCTCCCGGAAAGCACCGTCCCGGTACCACCCCCGTAGTACGGGGCCCCGCCGACGGCCGCCAACCGGCCCTTGGCGGTGACGACCCAGTACCGCCCGTGAGCTCCTGCTCGGGCGCCCGAGCCGACGAGCACCGGGAGCGTCGTGGACGCCGGCGCGGTCGTGGTGACCGCCGGGCCTGTGGTCGTCGTGCGCCACCGGGTAGTCGTGGTGCTGCTCGGCGGAGCCGTCGTCGTGGTGCTGCTCGGCGGAGCCGTCGTCGTCCTACCCCAAGGGACGGTTGTGGTGGTGCTGCTCGGCGGAGCCGTCGTCGTCCTACCCCAAGGGACGGTTGTGGTGGCAGCAGGGACGGTTGTGGTGGCAGCAGGGACGGTGGTGGTGGCCGGGGAACCGGACGGCGGCGTCCCGCCCAGGGACAGCGCGAACCAGTTGCTTCGCAGCCCCAGGGCAGCCGCGAGCTGGCTGCCGGTCACCACGATCGAACCCTTGGAGCCGGTGAGCTCGACCAGGGTGGCCCGGCCTCCGATCTCGCCGAGGCCGTTGCGCTGGGTCACGGTCACCGAGGCCACCGTTCCCACAGCGGGGAACCGTGCCTGAACGGTGGCCAGGGGTACGGAAACGGACCAGGTGTGGTTTGGGTTCGCTGCGACGGAGTCACCGACGTCTGCCACCGCCGGGAAGGCCCCGCCTGCGCTGTAGCCCCCGGTCGACGCCGAGTACTCCGCCAGGGCCACGGCGCCGGCTTGGCCGCATGTACTGCCGGCACCGCAGTAGAGGACCTGGCCGGCCGTGGCCGAGACCTCCGCGTCGGCTGTCGGTCCCCACTGGTCGGGCAGGCCCGTGTACACCTGGCACATCGTGTTGTCGCAGACCGCCCCCACCTGGGCGACGTATGCGAGAGCGAAGCTCCTGGCAGCCACGGCTTGGGCCTCGAGGGCCGCCGCACCGCCGGACGAGGCCCAGTAGACGGGTGACTCCGCCGGGACCACGCCGTCGACGTAGTCCTCGAGGCCCACGACGTTGTAGGTCCTGCCGTCCGTGCGGGACACCACCTGTCCCTGGTAGGTCCGCTCTCCCGAGCCGGGCAGGCACAGCGTCACCTCGGAGGAGGCCACCCCGGCAGGAGCAGCCGAGCCGCCGGGCAGGGCAGAGGCAATCGTGACGGCGCCGGCGCTCACGCCGGCCTTGCGCCATGGGCCGGTGCAGCCCGGGCCGGCGAACACCGTCTCCGTAGCCCCCGAGCGACGCACCTCCAGGGCGGGCGCGACCACCGCCGCCCCACCGGGCAGGTTGGCGACCAACTGCCCATCGCCTGGGGCGGTGGCGATGGTGTAGTGGCCGGTCAGCTCCGTGATCAGGACGCTTATGTCGGGCTCGGGAGCGGGCAAGGTGCCGAGCGTCGTTCCCCCGTAGTAGTGGCCCAGTATCTGGCGGTAGCCCCAGCCGTACTCGGAGGCGTACCCGTACGCTCCCCACTGCCCCATCCCCCGCCCGTGCCCGAACCCGAAGCCGCTGACCACCAGTTGCAGGCCTGTGGCCGACGCGCCCGGTGCGCCGGCTGCGCCGAGACCGGCCGCCATGGCACCGAGGACGACGAGGCACCGCGCACCGACCTGCACCGCACGGTGCACGAACCTCCCCTGCCGCCGGTGGGCCCACTTGACTGACACTCGCTTCTCCTGCGCCCCGTTCCGGTACTTCGTCCCCGAGCCTTACCTGTACCCGGACCTGCTCCACAAGCAGCGCCGGTCCCGCTGCGGGCACGGTGCGCCGGCTGTTCAGGGCCGGCCAGCGCCCGGAGCGGTTGACGTCCCTGAAGGCAGTACGGGATGGTTCTCGGCAGAGCGAAGCCGAAAATTGAGAGTTTCAGGAAGCGATGGCAGCGATCGGTGCCTGCACGGGGCCGCCCGGGGCACTCTGCTCGAAGGGCGCTCCGCCGAAGTCGAGCACCCTGCCCTTCGCCCCTGCCAACCAGTACCCCTGGCCGTCCGGTGCCGGTGCGATCCCGACGATGGGCTGGACGGGTTTGGCGCTGAGGGCGGCGCCATCGAACGGTGCGTCACCGAACGCGAACACACCGCCGTCCCGGGCTGCGAGCCAGTAGCCCCGCCCGTCGGGTGTCGGCGCCATGCCGACCACCGGCTGGCGGAGGTGCAGGGCCCTTCGCGGCCCGAAAGCGCCGGCACGGCCGAACGAGTAGACCTTGCCAGTGGACGTGACGAGCCAGTAGCCCGTGCCTCCCGGCGTCGCTGCCATGCCCACGACGGGCCCCCGCAGCGGCCCGGCCCCGTGGAGCTCGTACCGGCGCGCGTCACCGAAGGCGAGCACGTCCCCATTGCGCGCCGCCAACCAGTAGCCTCGCCCATCCGGCGTCGCCGTTATTGCTACCACGGGCGAGCGCAGGTGGCGCCCAGCGGCTGACCCGAAGAAGTGGGTCGCCCCGAACGCGAACACCCCGCCGTCCGCCGCTGCCAACCAGTACCCGAGGCCGCTGGGAGCCTCGGCGGCCGAGACGATGGGAGCGGAGAGGCGATGGCCGCCGAGAGAACCCTGGTCGGCCGCCACGCCGGCGCTGTACACGCTGCCGTCCCTCCCGACCAGTTGGTAGCCGTCCAGCGCGGTGCGCGACCGCCGTACCGCGGCACTGACGGCGGCGCCCACGTCGAGGAACCCGCCGTCGATCGGCGTGCCACCGGGCGCCAGGGCCGTCGCCGTCCGGCGCAGGAGCGTAGCGACCTGCGGGCCCGATAGCCAGGGAGCGGCCGCCATGACGAGTGCTGCCGCCGCTGCGACGTGGGGGGCAGCGAAGGAGGTCCCGCTCCCCACTGCGTAGTTGCCGTCGTACCAGGTGGACAGGACGTTGATCCCCGGAGCGGCGATGTTCGCTGCATTGCCGTACTCGGAGAAGTCGAGGTAGGCACCGCCACCCTGAGGGTTGACCTGCCCCTGGTCGGTGGCCGCCGCCACCGACAGGACGCCTGGGTAGGACGCCGGGTAGAGGGGCTCGCTCGACGGACCGGCACCGGGCTGAGCGTTGCCCGCGGCCGCCACGACCACCACCCCGTGGGCGATGGCATAGGCGACCGCCGCCTCTTCGTCGGCGTTTGGGCCACAGTTGCCCGGGGACACGCTGCACGGCTCGCTGGTAAGGGACAGGTTGATGACCCTGGCCCCGGCGCTGACGGCGTCGTAGATCCCGGTTGCTTCGTCGGTGGTAGTGCCAAAACCGTTGTCAGCCAGCACTTTTATGTCCAACACCCTGGTCGACCAGCCGAGACCGGCTATGCCGGTGCCATCGTTGGGAGCGGCGGCTATCAGCCCGGTGACGAACGTGCCGTGGCCGTTGTTGTCGTATGCGGACGAGCACAGGGCGTTGTCGTCGGCGCAGACGTCGGGCCCGACAACGACCTTGCCCTTCAGCTGAGCCTGGCTGGGGTCGACGCCGGTGTCGAGCACGGCCACGAGCACCGAGCTGCTGCCTTTGGTGATAGCCCACGCCTGCGATGCGTTGACGGCCCACATGTCGGTCTGGCCATCGGGGTGCACAATGGTCGCCCCGGCGCCGAGCTCGGGGTTCTCCACAGTGACGGGCTGGGTGGGGCCGCAGCTGGCCGAGTAGCAGGGGTTGTTGGGGACGACGGCGCCGGCGGCTCGCACCTGGTGGGCGGCCGACACATAGACGATGCCCGCGCGCCCGGCCAGCTGCCCCGACACGGCCGCAGCCTCGTCCAGAGGCAGGTTGGTGACCCAGCGGTCCCCGGGTAGCAACTGGGGCACCTGCCCTGGCAACCCACCGAGCAGGGCAGCCGGGTCGGCCTCGGCACGGGGTGAGAGCTGGACCACGATTTGCTCGTCCACGACACCGAAGCCCGCTGCGCCGGCCGGCGCCGGCGCTGCGAAGATCTGGAGCATCGAGACCGCGACGCCGCTGGTGGCGAGCCCCCGGCGCGCCAGCCGCGCCGCGGCGCCGGTCAAGAGCACACCGTCGTCAAACGCCCGGCCCGGCGCCGCCTAGTGGCCCCGAAGGCGGCGGGCAACGAGAGACTTCGAGGCCACAGCCCGCGCCCTCAGCCGTTCGGCCACCGTGGTGGTGGGCATCTCGACGATCGTCAGGGAAGCCTGGGCCCCCGGCCTGAAAAGGCCCCACGTCGAAGGGTCGATGTCGGCTCGGACAAGGGGGTACGCCTCGGCGGGGTCCACGGCGACGCACGAGACGGGAAGCTTGTAACGGGTGCAGAGCGCAGCGCCGAGGTCCGGGGAGGCGACGGAGACCCGCGAGGCGGCTTTGACGAGGAGCTGGACCACTGGTCGCACCAGGCCGGGGTCCTCACCGAACACCAGCTCGGCGGCACCGAACCGCCTGAACGCCCATAGCAGGCCCGCTGCCGTAAGCATCTGCGCTCCGAGCGAGCGGTCCGCGAAAGGGGCTCCGTCCTGGAGCACGAGCACCAGCCTACGGGGCTCCTGGTAGTGCCGTCGCACCTGCTCCAGGCGCCGCCCGGCGAGCGGGCCCGCGACAGGCACGACCTGATCGGACGCTCCTGGCCGGTACGACACGACGCGCACGGTCAGACCGGCGTCCCATGCCCGCCGCACGGCGGTCAGAGCGGCCGTCGTCGCCGGCCCGGGCGCCGGGGGGTAGCTCCCCACGACTACAACGTCACAGACCGCCATCGTCCGCAGAACTTACCAGTTATGACGCCGGGGTGCCCCGCGGTAGGCTCGCCCCCCGTGCCCCCCTTGAAAGCGAGCTTGCGTGGCGTTGTCGACCGGTTCGCGCAGCACTATTTCGACCACCAGGCGGACGAGCTCAGAGCAGCGCAGGCGGAGCAGACCGCCCGGCTCCTGGCGGAGCTCCGGGCACAACGGTCCGAGCTGCAAGCCGAGCTGGAGGCGAAGCTGCACACGGAGCTGCACACGGAGCTGCGGACGGAGCTGCGGACGGAGCTGGTAACCGCGCTGGAAGCCGCCGTCCCTGTCCGAGCGAGGGTCGAGCTGCTGCCCCGGCTCGAGGGGATCGAGGCCCTCGAGCGCCTGCTCGAGGAGCACGTCGACAACTTCGAGCAGCATGTCCTGTCCCAGTTCGAAGGGCAGGCCCAGCGCCAGGCGGAGCTGCGCTGGGCGATCGACGAACAGGTGAGGGCGCTCTACGGCCTCGAAGCCACCGAGGCCAGGCTGGAGGCCCGGGTAGGCGACCTGACCAAGGCGATGGGGGACGAGGTGGCGACGCTCAGGGCCGACCTGGTGGAGATCACCCGCATGCTGCGCATGCAGGGCGACGCCGCCGACCAGGTAGCCGAAGTCCTGGGCAGGACGATCGCCAGGTTGTCAGCCGAAGTCGACCAGCTGTCTGAGGCCCTGCACAGCCTCGCCCCGGAGCCGGTCCAGCCGGAATGACGGCCAAGGGGGTCCTCTTCGACCTCGTGGCGGTCCAGAGCCCCAGCTACCGGGGCAGGGGCATCGCACGCTACAGCTTCGAACTGGCCAGGGTGATGGCCAACCGGTACCCGGAGCTGGTGACGGCCATGGTCGTGCACCCCGAGCTCGAGGACGCGCCCGAGCTGGGCGAGCTGGACCGCTGGGTCACCACCAGCCCGGACTGGGATGCGGCCGGGGTGTTGCACCTGAGCTCGGTGATGGAACCCGAGGTTGCGGTGGGCACCTTCTGGCCCGCCCAGGCCACCAGGTACCGGCTGCTGACGGCCGTCACCCTCTACGACGTCATCCCCGACCTCTTCCCCGGCTGGTACCTGCAGGACCCGGGCTTGCGCCGCAGGTGGCGCTGCTGCCGGGAGCTGGTCCGGGCAGCCGACCTGGTCTTCACCATCTCCCACTCCACGGGCGAGGACGCCGTTGCCCTGCTCGGCATACCCGAGGCTAGGGTCAGGGTCATCGGGACGGGCACTCCGCCGGTCTTCAGGCCACCCACTTCGCGCCAGGACGCGCTGCAAGTCGCCCTGGAGGGCGTCGACGGCCTGGAGCCAGGCTTCGTCCTCTACAACGGGGCTTTCGACCCCCGCAAGAACGTGGACCGCCTCGTCCAGGGTTACGCCGCGCTGCCGGCGGAGGTGGTGCGGGCGCACCAGCTGGTGATCGCGTGCGCCGCCCCCCCGTTGACCCGGAACCACTACCTCGTCATGGCCAGGGAGCTGGGTGTAGACGGGCGCGTGCTGATCACCGGCTTCGTGCCCGAGGAGGTGCTGGTCGCCCTCGACCAGACCGCGGACCTGTGCGTCTTCCCAAGCCTGTACGAGGGGTACGGGATGCCCGTGACAGAGGCGCTGGCCTGCGGGACACCCGCAATTGCCGGCGACAACTCCTCGTTGCGCGAGGTGCTGCCACGCGAGGCCAGGTTCAGGCCCGAGGACCCCTGGGCCATCGCCGAAGCCATCGTACGTGCCCTCTGCGACCAGGACCATCGTGCACGACTGCTGGAGATGACCAGGCGGCGACCGCCGTCCTGGGACGAGGTCGCCGACCGGGCCGCCCCTGCCTTCGAGGACCTTCTGCGCCAGGCGTCGGCTCACCCGCGCGCGTGGCGCCGGCGACCCCACGTCGGTCTCGTAGGCGTGCCGGACCACGTCGTGGCCGCACTCGTTGGTGCCACCTCCCACGACGTCCACCCATGGCCACCGGCAACCCCGTGGGCGTTCGCCCGGAACGCAGCCTGGCAGGGGGGTTATGACGCAGTGGTGGTGATGCCCACCGCCCTGGCCCCGGCTGAGGTGGAGTTGGAGGAGGCGCTCGCAGGCATAGCCGCGGCGGCCCACGGTCACTGCCTGGTCCTGACGTCGCCGGAGACGCCCAAGCGGGTGGCGGACGCAGTGGCGCAACTGGGCCTGGCCACGGCCGACGCTGCCGACGAGGGAGTGACGGGCACCATCCTCGACATGGCGCGGCGGTCGGGCCGGTGAAGGCCACGGTCATCGTGCTTTCGTACCGCCCGGGGGACTGGCTGGCCGCCAGCCTGGCCTCCGCCGCCGCCGAGGCGGACGAGGTCATCCTGTTCGACAACGGCTCCGATGGCGCACTGGCCTCGGCCATTGGCCGGGCTGCAGGCGTCAGGGTCGTGCGCTCCCGGGTGAACCTCGGGTTCGCTCCCGCCGTATCGGCTGCCGCCAGGCTGGCCAGGGGCGATCTGATCGCCCTGCTCAACGACGACGCCATCGCGACGCGGGGCTGGCTCTGCGGGGCCGAGGCGGTCCTGGAGGACCCTACCGTGGCGGCCGTGGGGCCCAAACTGGTCCTGGCCGGCCTCTTCCGCCAGCTCCGCCTTCCCGGGCCGGGATGGCGCGCGCCGGGGGACCCGCGCCTGCTGGGCCGCAAGGTGAGCTCGGTCCGGGTTGACGGCGAGGAGTGCCTGGAGCGGGCCACCGGTCCCGGCCTGCACCGCCTCGAGACGGCTGGCGGGCAACGGTGGAGGTGGACCGCCGGCGAAGCGTGCTGGTACGTGCCCGTACCGGGTGCGCAGTCCACAGTCAGTGTCAACGGCGAAGCGGTCGCCCCCGGCCCCGTGGTGCACCTCGTGAACAGCGCCGGGCTCTTCCTCGACCACCGTGGCTACTCCGGCGACATCGGCATGGGCGCCCCGGACGACGGTCGGTTCGACGCACCCGGCGAGCGCTTCGGCGTCTCAGGGGCCGCCTTCGTCACCAGAGCGTCCACCTGGCGGGCGGTGGGCGAGATGGCGCCGCGCTACTTCGCCTACTACGAGGACGTCGATTGGTGCTGGCGCGCCCTCCTTCTCGGGTACCGCGTCGTCTACGACCCCGGAGCGGTGGTGGAGCACCGGCGCTCCGCCAGCTCGGGTGGCGAGCACCGCGAGAACGTGCGGGTGCTGGCCGAACGCAACCGGACTCTGACGATGGTCCGTAACGGTCCTGGCCGGGAGGTCCTCAAAGCGCTCCGGGCCCGGCTCTCGGGGGGCTCCGACGGCGGCGTGAGGGAGAAGACGCTGGCCGGGCTGCCCTGGGCCCTCGCCTGCCGGGCGTCCGCCCGGAGAGGTTGGAAGCTGTCCCCTGCCGAGGTCTGGTCACGCTGGGCCGGCGTCGACAGCGAATGGGCGGTCTGAGCCGGCCGGGCGGAGACCGCCCATCGGCTCAGTGCCTCAGCGGTCCCGCCGCATGGCCTCGAGGTCGGCCTCTATGAGGTCGAGGACGTGTGGCCACTGGTAGTTGTCCATCACGTACTCCCGGCCCCGCTCGCCCATCTCGTCGGCCCTCGCCGGCTCGGACAGCAGTCCCTCGACGTGGCGGGCCAGCTCGCGCGCCCCACCGAAGACGAGGCCACCGCCGCTGCGTGAGCAGTGCCACTCCACCACGGTGCTCCCCTTGCGGACGAGCACCGGCCGGCCCGCCAGCCAGGACTCCATAAGCGTGCGTGAGTAGCTCTCCATGAGGCTCGGCTGCACGTAGGCCAGAGCGGCAGCCAGCGCGTTGTTGCGCTGCTCGGTGCTCAGCACTCCGACGTCCACGACCCGGCCCCTCAACCTGTGGGGCACAGCGGCGTCCGCCGAGCCGGCCGTCACCAGCTTCACCGACGTCCTGGCCCGTGAGAACTGCTCCATCAGCCACGGCCACCCCTTGTCGGCCTCGCGGCGACCGAGGTACAGGATGAAGGGCTCCTCGATGCCGTACTCGGCACGGAACTCTTCGGGATCGTGGTAATCCGGCACCTCCATCCCGGACCCGATGACGCTGTGTTGCGGGGTCACCGGCCCTATGCGGTGGGCCAGGTCGTGCTCCGGTCCGGAGAGGAACCAAACGGCAGCCGGCAGGGACAGCACGTGCTGCATGACAGCCAGATGGGCGTACACCTCGTCGTGCAGGCAGGGCATCACCACCGCCCTGTCGGCGACGACAGGCATGCACACCGTCGTCGACCAGAACAGGTAAGGGGCGAAGACGAAGGCGTCGAACCTGTCCTTCTCCCGGAGCAGGGCCTCGAACAGCCCAGGGCAGCTGAAGAGGGCGTTCAACCATGTGACCTGGTCGTCCAGGGAGGGCGTCTCGCCGTAGTAGATACGCCCGTGCACGGCGTGTTCCTTGCTCGCCGACGTCGCCAGCACGTTGGCGAAGCGGCGCACCACTATGCCCTCTTCGGTCCTGGTCGACTCGGGCAGTTCGTTCGCCCAGGTGTAAGGGTTCCTGGCGCAGGTGGTCAGGACCTGCACTTCCCAGCCGCGGTCGAGCAGTCCGAGCGCCACGTCCCTCACAACCGCCTCGGCCCCACCGACGATGTCAGCCCCGTAGCGGGGACTGACGAAAGCTACCCGCCCTCTCATCTGCCCTCCTGGCCGAAAACGACTGTGAATGTGCCGTCCATCCCGGGCGGTAGCATAGCCGCCGGTGCCACCTAGCCGCCCCGCCCCCGGTCGCGCCGCGCACTTGGCTGCGCGAGCCCGCAGGGCGGCGCAGGCAGCGGTGCCCGCCGCCCGCCGTGCGTGGGGGCCCGCCCAACCAGCGGCGGCCGACGAAGCGACCATGGACGATGTCGTCAACTGCTACCGGTTGCTGCTCGGCCGTCAACCCGATCCCGGTGGGCTCGCCCACTACGTCGAGCGCCTCGGGGCCGGCCCGATGACCGTTGCCCAGTTGTCCGAGGAGTTCCTGACCAGCGTCGAGTTCGCCCGGGCGAGGGCGCAGAGGAGCCGGCAGGTGCCCGGCAGCGCTGCGCCGGTCAGCGAACGGGTGACGACGGTGGAGGGCCTCGTCATGCACGTCGACCCCTCCGACTTCGCCGTTGGCCACACGGTGGCCAGGACCGGCAGCTACGAGCCCGAGGTTTCGGCCGCCCTGCGGGCCCGGCTCGGCCCTGGTGCCACCTTCGTCGACGTCGGAGCCAACATCGGGTGGTTCAGCATCCTGGCGGCGTCCCTGGTCGGCCCTACCGGCCGTGTGGTCGCCGTCGAGCCCAACCCGGACAACGTCGCCCTGCTCCTACGAAGCGCAGAGGACAACGGCTTCGGCAACATCGCCGCCCACTGCGTCGCCCTGGCGGAGGAGCCGGGCGTGGTCGCTCTCGAAACAGACGGGAGCAACGGCCGCGTGATCCCGGTCGACCGCCCACCGCCCGCCCCGGTGCGCGCCAGCTACGTCGTGGCAGCACAGCCGCTCGACGAACTGCTCCGCCTGGCCGGTGCCGACCACGTCGACGTGATGAAGATCGACGTCGAAGGCGCCGAGCCGATGGCCGTTCGGGGCGCCAGCCACATGCTGCAGCGGGACCACCCCGTCCTGGTCAGCGAGTTCTACCCATTGGCGCTGGACAGTGCGCCATGGGGCAGTGCTCAGGGCTACCTCGACCTGTTACGTTCCCTGGGCTACCGGCTCCAGGTCATCGGGACCGACGGGGACCAGCCGGACGCAACCATCTTCGAGCTCGCCGCCGCCCCCGGCCACGACCACGTGGACCTGCTCGCCCTGCCCATCTGAGCGCCGGGGGGCCACACAGGCAGCGCGGCACCGGCAGGATGCGTGGATGGCGGCACCGCCAGGATGCGGGGATGGCGGCCAAGGTGCCGGGAGCCAGGGCTGGCGGGCGGGGCGGCCGCCGAATTCGCACAGGCGGGCTCAGTCCGGCTCCCCTGCCGCCGATGTCGAGGGAGTTGGCACCCGAACGACGACACCACCCTGACCAAGGGACCGAAGGTCGCCAGCCCGGCCTGGCCCGTGGCCTCACCCGGGCAAAGGAGCGGGAGCACCTGCTCACCTCGGCCGAGAACCGCTGGCGAGCGGTCTTCGACAGCGCGCCCGTTGCGATGGTGGAGCTGGCTTTCGACGGTACGGTCATCGGAGGCAACCCGGCTCTGGCACTGCTGGTCGGCCGCCCCCTGGACGAGCTCGTTGGCCGCTCCTGGTCCAGCTGGGTCCACGCCGAGGACAGGTCCCCCTTCGGCGAGCGTGTAGCGAGCCGGGCCTCCGGCGACACCGGGCCCGGCCGGGGCCTCGAAGTCCGCATCGTGCGCCCCGACGGCTCCGAACGCCGGACCAGCGCTCGCGGCTCGCTCGTGAACCTGCCCGATGCCGGGACGCAGCACGTCCTCGTGCACCTGTCCGACGTGACGGCGGAGCACGCCCGCCGCCAAGCCTCCGAGGAGGCACAGGCACGCTTCACCGCCCTGGTTGCCCACGGCACCGACGTCATCGCCACTCTTGACCGGGCTCAGGCGCTCACCTACGCCAGCCCCGCTTACCGCGCCGTCTACGGCGTCGCCCCCGAGGAGCACCTCGGACGCCCCCTGCCCGACACCTTCCACCCCGAGGACCGCGACAAGGTACGCGACATCCTTCGTGCCATGGTGGCCGAACTGGGCGCCGTCAAGACGTTCATGGCCCGCGCGGTGAGGCCGGACGGTACGGTCCGCTGGATGGAGGTGACGGTGTCGAACCGTCTCGACGACCCGGCGATACAGGGCCTGGTCTGCAACGGCCGCGACGTCACCGACCGGGTGCGCGACGCCGAGCGCCTGGCCCAGCAGGCCCTCCACGACACGCTGACCGGCCTGGCCAACAGGGTCCTGTTCCTCGACCGCTTGGAGGGCGCGGTTCGCCGCCAGGGCGATCGGGGCTACGCCGTCTTCTTCGTGGACCTCGACCGCTTCAAGGCGGTCAACGACACCCTCGGGCACGGCGTCGGGGACGAGTTGCTGGTGGCGGTGGCCAGGCGGCTCGAGGGCGTTGTGCGCCCAGGGGACACCGTGGCCCGGCTCGGAGGCGACGAGTTCGTCCTCCTGGCCATGCACGTGAGGGGCGAGCAGGCCGCCGTCGGGATCGCCGAGCGGATCCGCACAGCCGTGGGCCAGCCCGTGATGCTGCGTGGCCATGAGGTCGCCGTCAGCTGCTCCATCGGCGTCGCCATGGGCGCTCCGCAGAGCCCCGAGCTCCTGGTCGAGCGGGCCGACATCGCCCTCTACCAGGCCAAGGAGCGAGGACGTGACCGCTACGCCGTGTTCAACCCGACGATGGCCGTGCCGGCCAGGCGGTGGGAACCGAACTGACACAGGTGGTCCGGGCCGCGGTGCCCCGGTGCTGCGCGAAGGTGCAGGCAGCTCCTCAGAGGAAGAACTTGGAAAGCCTGGCCATTCCCTCGGCCAAATCCTGGTCGGCCAGAGCGTAGGAGAACCGGGCGCAGCCGGGGGCACCGAAGGCTTCGCCTGGCACAAAGGCCACCTTTGCCTCGTCCAGCACGATCTCGGCCAGCTCCAGGGTGCTCGACGCCACCCGGCCTGCGGGCCCTAGCGGCCGCCCGAGCAGGCCGGCGAAGCTCGGGAAGGCGTAGAAGGCACCCAGCGGTTCAGGGCAGACAGTGCCGGGCATCTCGGAAAGAGACGAAACGATGGCCCGACGCCGGCGGTCGTACACCTCGCGCATGGCAGCGACGTCGTCCATGGGACCGTTGAGCGCGGCGATGGCAGCCCGCTGGGCGACGTTGCAGACATTGGAGGTGGCATGGCTCTGCAGGTTGGCCGCCGCCTTGACGACGTCCTTGGGCCCGACGAGCCATCCGACCCGCCACCCGGTCATGGCATAGGTCTTCGCCACCCCGTTGACGACGATGCAACGCTCGGCCAGGTCCGCCACGAGCACCGGCATTGAGAACGACTTCGCGCCCGCGTACACGAGGTGCTCGTAGATCTCGTCGGTCACGACCCAAAGGCCGTGCGAGTTGGCCCAGAGGGCAATGGCTCGGGTCTCCTCCTCGTCGTAGACGGCGCCGGTCGGGTTGGACGGTGACACGAAGAGCAGGACCTTGGTCCTCTCGGTCAGGGCGGCTTCGAGTTGCGCGAGCGTCACCTTGTAGCCGCTCTCGGGCGACGTGGGCACCTCCACCGGCACCCCTCCCGCCAAACGGACCACCTCGGGGTACGTCGTCCAGTACGGGGCTGGCAGCAGCACCTCGTCGCCCGGGTCGAGCAGGACGGCGAACGCCTCCTCGACCGCCTGCTTGCCCCCGTTCGTGATGAGCACTTGCGCCGCCGTCACCTCGAGACCGCTGTCGCGGGCGGTCTTGGCCGCCACCGCCTCGCGCAGTTCGGGCAGGCCCGCTGCCGGCGTGTAGCGGTGGTTGCGCGGGTCGCGGCAGGCGGCGGCCGCCGCCTCGACGATGTGCGCGGGCGTGGGGAAATCGGGCTCGCCCGCTCCGTAGCCGATCACGTCCTCCCCGGCCGCCTTCATGGCCTTGGCCTTGGCATCTATCGCCAACGTCGCCGACTCGGAAACAGCTGCAATCCGCGCTGAAACGCGCGTTGCGGGAGTGCGTGCCATAGGCACCAATGGTCGCGCAGCCACCCGGCGGCCCGCATCTCCATTAGTCCCGTGAGATACCGGTCACAGGGCCCTGGCGCAGCTATCCTCGGCCAATGCGAGCCGGCCGGGGGCAGTGGAGCCGCGTTTGGCGCTCCGTGGGAGCCTTCGCCCTGCTTGCCTGTCTCAGCGTGGCCGGAGCCGGCACGGCGAGCGCCGGGCCAGCTCACCCACGTGGACGGAGCGGGCCGCCCGGGGCAACCGCTCCCCAGCGGGCTCTCCGCCACTCCGCCGTCCGGGCTACCAACGCACCGCCGGCCAGACAGCCTGTCCCGCCCGCCAGCTCCTACGTCCTCGTCGACGCCGGCACGGGCAACGTGCTGGCGGCCTACGACGAGCACGCGCGGTTGTCGCCGGCCAGCCTGACCAAGGTGCTCACGGCTCTCATCGCCGTCCGCTACCTCCCATCCGGGGCAGGCGTAGCCGGCACCTCCGTGTCGGAGCACGCCTACCCCAACCTGGCCCAGATGGAGCCGGGCGTGGCCTGGCCACTCCGGGACGTGCTCCAGGCGATGCTTGTGTACTCCGCCAACGACGCCGCTTACGCCCTGGCCCAACGGATAGGGGGGTCGCTGGCGGGCTTCGTTCCGGTGATGGAGCGCTCGGCACGCCAGATGGGCATGACGGACCATCCCCTCCTGCGGGATCCGGCCGGACTCGACGGGTCGATCGGCTTCGAGGGCGGCAACCGCATGAGCGCCCGCGACCTGGCCATAGCCGGGCGTGCCCTGCTGCGCGTCCCCGAACTGGCCGACATAGTGCTCCAACGCCAGGCGACGTTCGTCGACCCCCTCGGCACTCTTCACGCCCTTCCCAGCATGAACCTGTGGTTCCTCCAGGCCTACCCCGGTGCGGTCGGGCTCAAGACCGGCTTCACCGCCCTGGCGGGCAACTGCATCATGGCTGCTGCCACCCGGCACGGACGGACGATGCTTGCGGTGGTCATGAAGGGCTACAACATGCAGCAGACAGCCATGGACCTGCTCAACCAGGGCTTCGCCACACCCGTGCAAGCCGAGCCGACGGGCGACCGGCTGCCCCCGGTCCGCCTCCCCGCACCACCGTCCAGCGCTCCGGGTACCGGCCGTGCCGCGGTCCCGGCACACGGGGGCGTCAAGGCACCACACGGCACCGGCACCGGCAAGCCCACGGCCCGGACCACCTCCCGGACCACCGGCGCCTCCCATGGGCAGCCGGCTCAGCGCGCGCCCGCCGTCCGACCGGGAACGCCCGCCACGGCCGGGACGCGCCACCGCCCCGGCTCGCGCACGGCCACCGGCCTCTCGGCGGTGCTCGGCTCGTGGGCCGGTCGGTTGCTGTTCGTCCTGTCGGGGCTCGGCGCCCTTGTCGCGCTCTACGAGCTGGTCCGCTCCGAACAGCTGAAGCGCCCGCCGTCGCCTCCGCGCGACGGCGCCGGTGGACCGCGGTACTCCGGGCCTGGCGACCTCGAGGAGATCAGGCTCGACGAGGACGGGCACACGGAGGCGCGGACAGGCCTGGTTGCCTTGTCTGACAGTCCCGACCTGCCCGGCGCGGGCGCGCTCGGCTGGCGCGCCGGCACGACCCGTCGCCCCTGAGGCGGCCCCCCGACCCCGGACGGCGCACCGGGGGGCACTGCCCGGGCCTCAGGGTTGGAACGAGCTCAGCCGGCGGACCACGGAGGCAGCCAGATCGCCGGCCGTGGCCAGCACGACCGTGCAGCTGGCCCCAGGTTGGTCCGTCTCACCCTTGTACATCCCGCGGGTGTCGCAGATGGTGGCGCCGCGCGCCGGGCCTGCACCCGTCTCCACCGTCACCGCCACCTTCATCGCCCGGGTGGCCACGACATCGCCAACAGCTATGGCAGCGGCCAGCACGTCGTGGCACGCCGAGGACTTGCGCCCGTATACACCCCTGTAGAAGTCGAAATAGAAGTCGAGCACGTCCGCAGCGAACCGCCCGACAGGCGACGCCGACCCGGCCATCTCCAGGCGTTGCTCCTCGGACATGACTTCTGCCATGGTCGCGTCGAGCGGCACCATGGTGAGATCCCAACCCGCTCCGATCACGGCCTGGGCCGCCTCGGGGTCGTGCCAGATGTTGGCCTCGGCGGCCGGGGTGATGTTGCCCGGCACCATGGCGGCACCCCCCATCACGGTCACCCCTTCGACCAGCGATGGCAGGTCGGGCTCCAGGCGAAGAGCCACCGCCAGATTGGTGAGCGGGCCGGTGGCCAGCAGGTGCACCTGCCCGGGGCGCTCACGTACGGTCCGGACGATCAACTCGGCGGCACGCAAGGGGCTGGGGGCAGCAGAGGGCCGGCCGATCTCCACGCCGCCGAGGCCGTTGTCGCCGTGCACGAAGGTGGCCAGCTCCATCGCCTCGCCGAGGAGGGTGACCTCCGACCCGACAGCGACCGGGATGCGCCCGCCCTTGCCGGCCACGTCCAGGACCCACAGGGTGTTACGGGCCGCGTCCTGCGCCGAGATGTTGCCGAAGACCGTGGTGACTGCGCACACCTCCACGTCCGGGTCGGCAAGCAGGTAGAGCAGGGAGATGGCGTCGTCGACACCTGTGTCGCAGTCAACCAGGACGGTCTTGTTCATGGCCAGCGACCCTACTTCGGCTCCTCGCCGAGGCGGCAGGCGACGTAGGGCGTTAGGGTCCAGGAGGTGAACGCAGTCGTCATCTCCGATGGCCGTCTCTCCTGGCAGCCCAGGCCCGACCCGGTACCGGGACCGCACGACCTGCTTGTGAGAGTCCAGGCGGCCGGGATCAACGGTGCCGACCTGATGCAGCGGGCCGGTCACTACCCGCCGCCGGCCGGTACCCCAGCCGACCAGCCGGGCCTCGAGTGCAGCGGGGTCGTCGAGGTCGTGGGTGACCGGGTCCGCTCCTTGCGTCCGGGCGACCGCGTGATGGCCCTCATGGCCGGCGGCGCACAGGCGGAGCTGGCCGCTGTTCACGAGAGCCACGCCATGCCCGTGCCGGATGCGATGTCGCCAGTTGAGGCAGGGGCATTCCCTGAGGCGTTCTGCACAGCCCACGATGCCCTCTTCACCCAGGGTGGCCTGGCAATGGGTGACCGGGTCCTGGTGACCGGAGCCGCCGGGGGCGTGGGTGTCGCCGCTGTGCAGTTGGCGGTCGCTGCCGGGGCGACCGTCGTTGCCAGCGCCAGGAGCCGCGACCGGCACGCGGCCCTCGCCGGCCTCGGGGCCACCCCCGCCACTCCGGACGAGGTGCGCGCCAGAGGCCCCTACGACGTCGTGCTCGAGCTCGTGGGGGCTCCCAGCCTGGCCACCGCCATCGAAGCGCTCGCCCCGTGGGGGCGCGTCGTCGTCATCGGTACCGGAGCAGGGTCGCGCCTGGACCTCGACCTGGGCCTGCTGATGCGCAGCCGGGCGACCCTGCGGGCATCGACGCTGCGCAACCGTTCCCTCGAGGACAAGGCGGCGGTCGTGCGACGGGTGGAGCACCACGTGCTGCCGCTGGTGGCGCGGGGGGCGGTGAGGGTGCTGGTGGAGGACGCCTTTGCCTTCAGCCAGGCACAGGCCGCCTACGAGCGCTTCGCCGCCGGGGCCAAGTTGGGCAAGCTGGTCCTCACCGCAGTGTGAACGGGTACGACCGCAGTGTGAACAGGCCGGACCTGGAGGTGAACCCTCAGCGCTGCGGGCGGACGTCGCCGGCCCAGAGGGGAAATGGACCAACAGCCCGGGCGGGAGGGACCTTCGCCGCCACGGCGGTCACGCGCTGCCGGATTGGAGTGACAACCGGGTAGCCGGTCACGAGGCCGGCGCCCCGAGCCGGGCGGCGGCGTCGGGGACCGTCGGATGCGGGCGGTCAACGGCCCTTCGGCCCTGTAACGAGCGGCCACGGCACTGCCGATGGTCCCGATGGGGCCGCCAACGACGTCGGCCCCGGAAGAGGTGACGAGATGGTTCGTGACAAGAGGCACCGGGTCGCACCGGTGCTGCCTTCGTTCGTCCACGCGGGGGAAGCCGCGCTGGGGTTGTTTTCGTCCAGTTGGAAGCGCGATGCCGACGCCCTCGCCGTCGGTTCCCAGTTGAGCCGGGTGGAGGCGATGATCAAGGAACTGCAGGCCGACCACGACCGGTACCACGAGAGCGCCCGGTTCGTCTTCGACAACTGCGACCCCGTCTACTTCGAGCTCCTCGAACGCCGGCGCCACCACGCTCGCCCGCTGCCCGGGGAAGTGGTCGACCAACTCGAAGAGCGTGCCGCCGAGTTCAAGGCGAGCCACAAGGTCTGAACGCCGGGCCCCCTCTGGCGCACCGGCTCAGGCACCGGGTAGGCGCAGCTCTCCCGGCGAGCCTGGCGGCACCACTGGCCGGCGCGGTGGCACAGGCACGGGGGCACCGTCTCGCACCGGTGCCGGTTCGCCCTTGTTTGGCCAGTGCGCCATGGCCCGCTCGGCCAATGCAGTGATCGTCAGCGACGGGTTCACTCCCGGGTTGGCGGGCACGACCGAACCGTCCACCACGTGCAGCCCCCGGTAGCCGAACACCCTGTGCCAGGGGTCGACGACGCCGCTCGCCGGGCCCTCGCCGATCACGCAGCCACCGAGGAAGTGCGCCGTCATGGGCACCCCGAAGACCTCCCCCCAAGTGCCCGCCGGCTCGCCGCCCACGACCTCGGCCAACCGGCGTACGACGTCGTGGCCGACCGGCAACCACGCCGGGTTCGGCTCCCCGTCGCCCTCCGTGCACGTCAGCCGGAGCCGACCACCGCGGCCTCGGCGGCCGGCCAACGCCAGTGAGTTGTCGCGCGCCTGCATGACGAGGGCTATGACAGTGCGCTCCGACCAGTGCCGCACGTCGAGGCTTCGCACCAGGCGGCCGGGGCAACGCGCCACCGTCGCCGCCAGCCGCGCCGCGCCCCGGGCGAGACCCGCCCCGGGCTCGTCCACGAGAGCAGTCCCGAGCAGGCCCATCAGGTTGGAACCGCGCCCGTAACGGACCGGTTCGACGTGCGTGGCCGGGTCGGGCCAGAACGAGGAGGTGATGGCCACCCCCCGGCTGAAGTCCGGCGCGCGGCGCCCCCTCGGCACCACGACGCCGAGGAGCGACTCGGAGTTGGCCCTCGCCAGCCGGCCGAGACGGGGCGAGAGGTCGGGCAGACGGCCCTCCAGGACCTGGCGCTGCAGGAGCTCCTGTGTACCCCAGGCCCCGGCAGCCAGCACGACATCCGCCGCCCGGAAGACGCCGGCCGGCCGCCCCCGCCGGCCGGGCCGGGCGGTGACCACCTCCCAGCCCCCTCCCGAAGGGGACAAGCTCACGGCGCTGGTCATGGGGAACACCCGCGCCCCGGCCCGTTCCGCCAGGTGGAGGTAGTTGGTGAGCAAGGTGTTCTTTGCCCCGTGGCGGCAGCCGGTCATGCATTGGCCGCATTGGCGGCAGGCGCGCCGCTGCGGCCCGGTCCCACCGAAGTACGGGTCGGCGGCCCGCTCCCCGGGTACGGCACCGGCAGGGCCGAAGTACACCCCGACCGGGGCCTGGCGGAAGGTCGCCGCCACCCCCATCTGCTCGGCGACCCGGTACATGGCCTCGTCGGCGGGCGAAACGGGTGCCTGGTCGACCATGCCGAGCATCCGCTCCGCTTGGTCGTAATAGGGGGCGAGCTCCTCCTCCCACCCCCGGCCGGACGGCAGCGTAGGCCATTGCAGGTCGGCAAAGAACCCCGCCGGGGGCCGGTACAGGGTGTTGGCGTAGTTGAGCGAGCCGCCGCCCACGCCGGCGCCGGCCAGTACGACGAGCCGGGACAGCAAGTGCACCCGCTGGATGCCGTAGCAGCCCAGAGCCGGCGCCCAGAGGAACCGTCGTACGTCCCAGGACGTCCTGGGCAGGTCGTGGTCGGAGAAGCGACGGCCGGCCTCCAGCACGGCGACCCGGTAGCCCTTCTCGCTCAGACGCAGGGCGGCCACCGACCCGCCGAAACCCGAACCCACCACCACGACGTCGTAGTCGTGGGCCCGGGCACCACCAGGGCCGGCCACCGCAGGGACGACCTATCCGCCGGAGACGTCCTGGGGCCGGGGACCGCCCGAGGAGAGGAAGGGCATCATGGAGCGCAGCTCGGCTCCGACCTGCTCGACCGGGTGCTGCGCACCCTCCTTCTGCAGGCGGTTGTAGTTGGGGAGGCCGTCGCGGTTCTCCTTGACCCATTCGGTGGCGAACTCGCCGGACTGTATCTCCGAGAGGACCTTCTTCATCTCGGCCCGGACCGAGTCACCGATTATGCGGGGGCCGCGGGTCATGTCACCGTACTCGGCGGTCGTGGAGATCGAGTAGCGCATGCCGGTGATCCCGTGCTCGTAGATCAGGTCGACGATCAGCTTCACCTCGTGGAGGCATTCGAAGTAGGCGGACTCGGGTTGGTAGCCGGCCTCCACCAGGGTGTCGAAGCCGGCCTTGATGAGAGACGTCAGACCGCCGCACAGCACCACCTGCTCGCCGAAGAGGTCGGTCTCGGTCTCCTCCTTGAAGGTCGTCTCGAGCACGCCGGCGCGGGTGGCCCCGATGCCCCAGGCGTAGGAGAGCCCGATGGCCTTGGCGTTGCCGCCCGCGTCCTTCTCGACAGCCAGCAGGCCCGGGACACCACCGCCGCCCTCGTAGGTGCGGCGCACCAGATGGCCCGGCCCCTTGGGGGCCACCATCACAACGTCCACGTCGGCGGGCGGCTCGATCAGCCCGTAGCGGATGTTGAAGCCGTGGGCGAACATGAGCACGTCGCCGGGGCGCAGCGAGGGGGCGACGGACTCGTTGTAAAGCTCCTGCTGCGCCGTGTCGGGCGCCAGGAGCATGACCACGTCGGCCTCGGCCGCCGCCTCGGCCGGGCTCACGACCACCAGGCCTGCCGACTCGGCCTTCGCCCGCGACGAGGAGCCTTCGCGCAGGCCGACGCGGACGTCCACGCCCGAGTCACGCAGGTTCAAGGCGTGGGCGTGGCCCTGCGAGCCGTACCCGATGATGGCGACCTTTCGCCCCGAGATCAGGGTGGGGTCGGCGTCGCGGTCGTAGTAGATCGTGGCCATTTGTAGGTTGCCTTTCAACTCGTTCGGTCGTGCTCGGTCCCGTGAGCGCCAACGTCCCGGCACCCAGGGTCAACGGTTATAACAGCGCAGGCCCGGCTCGGGCAACGGGGCCGGGCCGGCACCTGCGCCAGCGGGGCGGGTGCCCCGAGCCGGTCCCGCCCCGCGCCGACTGCCGGCGGCAGGTCTCTAGCCCCGGGCGCCTGAGCGGCGCGCCGATGGCCTTTCGAGCTTGGGGAGGGCGACGCGTCCCGTGCGCTGGATTTCGATGATCCCGTACGGGCGCAGGAGCTCCTCGAAGTCGTCGAGCATGGCGGGCTGGCCTGCCAGCATCACGGTCAAGGCCTCGTGGCCCACGTCGACGACGCTCCCTCCGAATATCCGCACCAGCTCGCCGACCTCCCCACGCGACGGGCCGGGCCCGCCTGGCGGCGCGCACCGGACGCTGACCAGCGCGAGCTCGCGCTCGATGGCCTCCCCGGGAGTCATCTCGGTGATCTTCACCACGTTGACCAGCTTGAACAGCTGCTTTGTCAGCTGTTCGACCGAGGTCTGCTCGAGGTCGACGACGATCGTTATGCGACTGAAGGCGTCGTCGTCGGTCGGGGCCACCGCCAGCGAGATGATGTTGAAACCCCTGCGGGCGAACAGCGCCGACACCCGAGCCAGCACCCCGGCGCGGTTTTCGACGATGACGGAGATCGTCTGGTGACGGGCACGCCCGCTGCCGGACACCCAGGGGTTGCCGGTCGTGACGAAGGAGCTCACTGGACCACCCTTTCCCCACCCGGGCGCAGCCCCGGATGCACGATCACGTCGCTGTTCGAAGCGCCCGCCGGCACCATGGGGAAGACCTTCTCCCTGGAGTCGGTGCGGAAGTCGATGACGACCGGCCTGTCGTCGATGGAGTTGGCCTTGTCGATCACGGGTGCCACGTCGGCCGGGTTCTCCACCCGGAACGCGGCGCACCCCATCGCTTCGGCCCACTTGACGTAGTCGGGCAGGTCCGGCGACAGGTAGACCTCGGAGTAACGCTCCTCGTAGAACATCTCCTGCCATTGGCGCACCATGCCCAGGTAGGCGTTGTTCAAGATGGCGACCTTCACGGGTATCCGCTCCGCAGAGGCCGTCACCAGCTCCTGCGCTGTCATCTGGAAGCAGCCGTCGCCGTCTATTGCCCACACGGTGCGGTCGGGCCGGCCCACCTTGGCGCCGATGGCCGCAGGCACGGCGAAGCCCATGGTGCCCAGGCCACCCGAGTTGACCCACGTGTAGGGCTGCTCGAACCGCCAGTACTGGCTCGCCCACATCTGGTGCTGGCCGACGCCGGAGACGAGCGTGGTCTCAGCCGGGCTGGCGTCCCGGATGGCCTCGATCACTGCCTGGGGCTTGAGCTGCTCTCCTGCGACCTGAGCCTCGTAGTACAGAGGGAACCGTTCCCGCCAGCCGTCTATCACCGACCACCACTGCGAGAGGTCCGGCTCGGCCTCGCCGCTCGCGCCCAGCACGCGGACGAGCTCCTCGATGACGAGGCGGGCGTCACCGACGATCGGCACGTCCGGGCGCCTGATCTTGCCCAGCTCGGCGGGGTCGATGTCGACGTGGACGACCTTGGCGTTTGGCGCGAAGGTCGAGACCTTGCCTGTCACCCGATCGTCGAAGCGCGCACCGAGGGCGATGATGAGGTCGGCCTCCTGCAGCGCCATGATGGCGGCGTAGTTGCCGTGCATGCCGGGCATGCCGAGGCACTGGCGGTGGCTGTCGGGGAAGGCGCCCCGTGCCATCAGCGTCGTGACGACAGGGGCCCCGGTGAGCTCGGCCAGCTTGCGCAGGGCTTCGGTGGCCCTGGCCTTGAGGATGCCGCCACCGGCGTAGATGACGGGGCGGCGGGAGGCGGTCATGAGCCGCACGGCTTCGCGCACCATCCGGGGATGGCCCTTGGTGGTCGGCTTGTAGCCGGGCAGGGACGCCGCGACCTCACTGTCGGTCGGCCAGTACCACTCGGCGCTGGCCTGCAGGACGTCCTTGGGCAGGTCGAGCAGGACCGGCCCGGGGCGTCCGGTGGTGGCCAGGAGGAAGGCCTGGCGCACGGCCAACGCGATGTCCTCGGGCCTCATCACGAGGTCGTTGTGCTTGGTCACGGAGCGGGTGATACCGACCGTGTCACCCTCCTGGAAGGCGTCGGTGCCTATCACGGGCCGGGAGACCTGCCCGGTGATGGCCACCACCGGCACCGAGTCCATGTAGGCGTCGCACAGGGCTGTTACCAGGTTGGTTGCGCCCGGGCCGCTCGTCGCCATGCACACGCCGGGTCGGCCGGTCACGTGGGCGTAGCCCTCCGCCATGTGGCCGGCACCCTGCTCGTGGCGCACCAGGACGTGGCGGATCGGTGAATCGAGGATGGGGTCGTACACGGGCAGGATGGCGCCGCCCGGGACGCCGAACACGACCTCGGTGCGCTCCATCTCCAGGCTCTTAATCAGGGCTTGCGCCCCTGTCAGTTGCATCGGTGCCCTCGCTGTTCTGGGATAACGCGGTCGGTGCCGGCTCGGAAAATGAAAACGACCTCCCGTCTGGGAGGTCGTTCGACGCACGCGTGTGTGTACGCGTGCGTCAGGTGAGTACTACCGCGACAAGGCTCGGGGAAGAGCTGCCCTCGCGTGCCTTTGTCATCGTCGGCAATGATGCCACAGGTCGAGCTGGCCCGCAAGGTACCGCCGTCGTAGCATGCCGGGGATGCCGGCGAGCGCCCCGACCGACGACGGGTTCGGCCACCTGGAAGTGGAATGGCTGGCGGGCCGGCCCGGAGCCAAGTGGTCCACGACACCCCAGGGCGTCATCGCCGCCTGGGTCGCCGACATGGACTTCCCGGCGCCCCCGCCTGCCCGCGCCGCCCTGGCCGCGCTCGCGACCACCGGTGACCTCGGGTACCCGGCGGACGACCGTGGGCTGGCCGAGCGCTGGGCGCGGCGCATGCTCGACCGCTTCGGGTGGGAGCCGGCGCCGGGGCGCAGCCGGACCTTCACGGACCTCGTCCAGGCCACCCAGGTCGTCCTGCATGCGGGCACGCGGCCTGGAGACGGGGTCATCCTCTTCACGCCCCTGTACCCGCCTTTCGTTGCCGCTGTTCGGGACATGGGGCGTCGGCTGCTGGCGGTACCCGCCCTCGCCGGGCCGCGGGGCTGGGAGTTCGACCTGGAGGCGCTGCGGGCGGCGGCGCCGGCGGCCCGAGCCGTGCTCCTCGTCAACCCGCACAACCCGACGGGCCGGGTCATGGGCCTCGCCGAGCTCGAAGTCGTGGCCGAGCTGGCCGAACGCTACGACCTGCTGGTGGTGTCCGACGAGATACACGCCGAGCTGATGATGGACGATCTGGAGCACCTCCCCTTCGCCTCGGTGTCCGAGCGGGCGGCGGCCCGCACCGTGACCCTGTACTCGGCCAGCAAGGCCTTCAACCTGGGCGGCATGTGCTGCTCCGTTGCCCACCTCGGCCACGCCGGAGTGAGGCGGGAACTGGACCGCGCACCGTCCAACCTCTTCGGCCACGTGGGAGTGGCAGCCATGGCGACGACGATGGCCGTGTGGACGCCCGAGGGCGACCGCTGGCTCCAACGCTGCGTCGCCCGCCTGCGGTCCAACGCCGACGAGCTTGGCAGCTGGCTGGCGTCCGCCCGGGCAAGGGGCATTGCAGACGGCTACCGCCCCGAGGCCACCTACCTGGCCTGGCTGGACCTGCGGCCCTCTCTGGGCCTGGACGACCCCTCGGCCTGGCTCGTCGAACGGGCACGCCTGCGCCTGTCCCCTGGCCCGGATTTCGGTCCGGGGGGGAGCGGTTTCGCCCGTCTCAACTTCGCCACCGCCCCCAACGTGCTCGGTGAGATGCTGTCCAGGCTGAGTGCGGCACTGGAGGACCGCCACCGGGCCTGACAGGGCTCAGCCCTCTGGCAGCAGCCCCCGGCCGGCCAGTTCCCGGCGCAAGTCCTCGGGCCCGGTGAACAGCACCGAGGGAAGGCCGCTGACCCGGGCCGCCTCCACGTTGACGGGCCGGTCGTCGACGAAGACGACGTCGGCCGAGCGCAAACCGAGGCGGTGTGCAGCCCGACGGAAGAACTCCGGGTCCGGCTTCATCACGCCCTCGCAACCCGAGATGAAATATCCGTCGAACCACTTCAGGAAGCTGTACTTGCGGTAACGGAGCTCCCAGTTCTCCCGCTCCATGTTGCTCAGCGCGTAGCAGGTGGCACCGGTGCCCTTCAGTTCCCTCAAAACCTCGACAGTACCGTCGAAAACGCCCCTGATCATGTCCTCGGAACGGTCGCGCCACGCATCGATGAGGGAGGCGGCCGCCGGGTACAGCGCCTTGCGCTCCTCGCAGGCCTCCGCGATGCTGCGCCCCCGGTCCATCTCGGCGTGCCACTCCGGAGGGCAGACCTCGGCCAGGAAGCTCTCCATGGCCTCGTCGTCCCCGTCGAAGAGCTGCCTGTACAGGTAGCGCGGGTCCCAGTCCAAGAAGACCCCGCCGATGTCGAAACAGACCGTGGCCGTCATCGCATAGACGTTACCGGCGTGCGATGCTGTGCTCATGAGCCACACCGCACCCCAAGCGGGCCAGCCCCAGGTGAACGCTGAGCAGGCCCGCCAGCTCGCCGAGGCCGCCAGGGAAGCCGAGTGGTCCAAACCGAGCTTCGCCAAGCAACTGTTCCTCGGCCGCTTCAGGCTCGACCTCGTGCACCCCCACCCCCGGCCCGGAGCCGACGACACCGCCCGTGGGGAGAGCTTCCTGCGCAAGTTCGAGGACTTCCTCAGCTCCGAGGTCGACCCCCTCCAGATCGAGCGAGACGAGCGCATCCCCGACAACGTCATTGAGGGCCTCTGCGATGTCGGCGCCCTCGGGATGAAGATCGACGAGCGCTACGGCGGCCTCGGCCTCAGCCACGTCTACTACAACCGGGCCCTGGCGCTGGCCGGCACCACCCACCCGGCCATCAGCACCCTGCTGTCGGCCCACCAGTCCATCGGCGCTCCCCAGCCGCTGAAGCTGTTCGGCACGCAGGAGCAGAAGGCAGCCTTCCTGCCCCGCCTGGCCCGGGACGAAGTGAGCGCGTTCCTGCTCACCGAGCCGGACGTGGGCAGCGACCCGGCCCGCATGAGCTCCTCAGCCGAGCCGGTCGAGGACGGCTCCGCCTACCGGCTCAACGGTACGAAGCTGTGGGCGACCAACGCGCCGATAGCCAGGATCCTCGTCGTCATGGCGGTGGTCCCCCCGGCGGGGGACCACAAGGGCGGCATCACCGCCTTCGTCGTCGAAGCAGCTACCGAGGGAATAGCCGTCACGAGGCGCAATTCGTTCATGGGCCTCAGGGGCATCGAGAACGGCGTCGTCGAGTTCCACGACGTGATCGTCCCGGCCGGCAACGTGATCGGCGACGTGGGCCGGGGCCTCAAGGTGGCGCTGACGACGCTCAACACCGGGCGCCTGTCGCTGCCCGCCCTGTGCGCCGCCTCGGGGAAGTACTCGTTGAAGGTGGCACGCGAATGGGCGAACGAG
>JAJZIY010000110.1 GCA_021828475.1 Actinomycetes bacterium | reverse complement strand
AAGAAGCCTTGGGCACGGCGTGCAGTCCTCGGCGCGGCCACCGCCGCCTGCGTCGCCCTTCCGTTCCTCGCCACCGGCACGACCACGCCTGCGACGTTCACCACCACCTCGCCGGTCGGTGCCTCCCCGGCCACGGCGGACGGTGCGAGCAGCGCTCGGGTGGCACGGCTCCCCGACCTCACCCCCTGGGCCGTCCCCCCTGGTGGCCGCCTCCTGGTTTCGGCGGCCGGCTTCGCTCCCGACAGCACCGTAGCGGTCAAGTTGCTGTCCCACCCGATCGGTGCCAGCAAGCACCTCAGAGCCGGTGCCAACGGCACGGTCCGCACGGTCGTTGCCGTGCCCGGCGGCGACCGGGCCGGCTGGGACACGCTCACCATCGAAGGCCGGGCCCGGCGCGGCGGCACCCTGCAGCAACAGGCTGCCGTCCAGGTCCTCCACCGCCGGGCGTGACCGCACCTGCGCTGGACCGCCCGTACCCACCCGCCGCCCTCAGCGCGGCGGTAACAGGCCCAGGTCGGCTCGGCTGACCAGGCCGGTGGCCAGGGCCCACTCAGCAAGGTGTTGGAGCGCGTTCTCGCCGAGGAGGTTGGGCACGCCGGCGTTCGTGAGCCGGGTACGCAGGTACTCCACCCGCTTGACCAGCGTGGTGCGAGGCCAGTTGAGGCGGGCGGCGGCATCGGCGTAGCTCTTGGGGTGTGGGTCGTAGCGCGGGAAGGGCTCGAGGTAACCCGAGAACAGGGCGACCAGGGCCAGCTTGTCGGCCGGGGTGATGGATACGTCGGAGGCGGCACGGGTCGGGTTGCCCTCGACCTGCAGAGCCGGGTACGGCCCCTGGGCCAGGCTCTCGAGCGCTTCGTCTGGCAGGTCCACCGTGAGAGCGTGGCGCCGGGTGGCACCCTCGACGACGACAGTGATCGGGGCGGTCACGGCGAAGCGGCGCCCAGGTGGGAGGACGCTGCGGATACCTACGTCGTCGACCACCTCGAGTGGGCGTACCCCGCTGCGGTTGACGAGCCACCAGACACCGGCCTCGTGCTCGAGTGCCCCGGCGATGCGGGAGATGCCGAGATCGGTCGGGTCGAGGCAGATGGTGGTGCGCTGTGAACGGCCGAAGGTCAGCTCGTCGCCTTCCGTCACTTCGAAGCGCTGGGTACCCAGGCCGATGGTGATGGTGGTCGTCGCCTCTGCCACACAACGCACGGTACAGCAGGGTGGCGCCACGTAAGGGACGGACCGGCCCCGGCCGGCCCGGCTGGGGGAGCCCCGCAGGCCCGGTCGGCCCGGCGCCGGTAGCGCTCGGGCAGTTCACGTAGCCTGGAGCACCATGAACTACGCGTACGACGCGCAAGAGGTGGAGAGCCGCTGGCAGGGCAGGTGGGAGCAGGAGCACGCGTACGAGGTGAGCAACGACGACCCTCGGCCCAAGTTCTACGTGCTCTGCATGTACCCCTACCCGAGCGGCGCCGCCCACCAGGGCCACGTACGCAACTACACCTTCGGCGACCTGAACGTGCGCTGGCGGACGATGCAGGGCTATGCCGTGCTGAGCCCGATCGGCTTCGACAGCTTCGGCCTGCCCGCCGAAAACGCGGCCATCAAGCTGGGCACACACCCTCGCCCCTTCACCGACGCCCGGATCACAGAGCTGACCGGTTCACTGCACCGCCTGGGGGCCGGGTACGACTGGCGCCGGGTGGTGAAGAGCCACGACCCCCAGTACATGCGGGCCAACCAGGTCATCTTCCGCAAGTTCCTCGATGCCGGTCTGGCATACCGCAAGAAGGCCCCCGTCAACTGGTGCCCCGGGTGCAACACGGTGCTGGCAAACGAGCAGGTGCTCGCCGACGGCACGTGCGAGCGCAGCGGCGACGTGGTGGTCAAAAAGGACCTGGAGCAGTGGTTCTTCCGTATCACCGCCTACGCCGACGAGCTGCTTGACGAGCTCGACCGCCTGGAGTGGCCCGAGAGGGTCAAGGTGATGCAGCGCAACTGGATCGGCCGGTCGGACGGCGCGATGTTCTCCATGGACGTGGCAGGCGCGGGGACCGCCATCGAGGTGTTCACCACCAGGCCGGACACCGCCTTCGGAATGACCTTCGTCGTCCTGGCGCCCGAGCACCCCCTCGTCGCCTCCCTGGTCACTCCCGAACACGCCGAGGCGGTGCAGGCCTTCGTGGAGCGCGTCCGCCAGGAGCCCGAGTTCGAGCGTCAGTCCGCCGAGGGGCCCCTCGACAAGCGGGGCATCTTCACCGGCTCGTACGCCGTCAACCCCTTCAACGGGCGCCAGGTGCCCGTGTACCTGGCCGACTACGTGCTGATGGGCTACGGCACGGGCGCCATCATGGCCGTGCCCGCAGAGGACCAGCGCGACTGGGACTTCGCCCAGGCCTACGGGCTGCCTGTCGTGCGCACCGTCCAACCGCCCGCGGGTTGGGAGGGCGAGGCTTACACCGGCGAGGGGCCGCGGGTCAACAGCCAGTGGCTCAACGGCATCGAGGACACGGCGGAGGCCAAGGCCAAGGCGACCGAGTACCTGGAGAGCAAGGGCGTGGGCCGGCGCTCGGTCCAGTACCGCCTGCGCGACTGGCTGGTCTCACGTCAGCGTTACTGGGGTTGCCCGATCCCCGTCGTCTACTGCCCGGTGGACGGGATCGTGGCCGTGCCGGAGGAGCAGTTGCCGGTGCTCCTGCCCGACGACGTCGCCTTCGCCCCGACCGGCGAGTCCCCGCTGCGCAGCCACGAGGGCTTCCTGTGGGCCACGTGCCCGAAGTGCGGGAGGCGGGCCGAGCGCGAGACCGACACCATGGACACCTTCGTGGACTCGTCCTGGTACTTCATGCGCTTCTGCGACCCCTGGCAGGCAGAGCGCCCGGTCGACATCGTCGCGGCCGAGCGCTGGATGCCGGTCGACCAGTACATCGGGGGTATCGAGCACGCCATCCTGCACCTGCTGTACGCCCGCTTCTACACCCGTGCGCTCGGCGACCTGGGCCTGGCGCCGGCGTCGGTGCGCGAGCCGTTCAAGCGGCTGTTCACCCAGGGCATGATCCGTATGGACGGCACCAAGATGTCCAAGTCCAAGGGCAACCTGATCGCCCCCGAGAAGTACTTCGACTCGGTGGGCGCCGACGCCCTGCGCATATTCCACCTGTTCGTCGGCCCGCCGGCCGACGACTTCGACTGGACGCAGCAGACCGACAAGGTGATAGAGGGCTGCCGCCACTTCCTGGACCGCGTCTGGCGACTGGGCACGGGCGAGGCGGAGGGTTCCCGGGGCACCGACAGGGCCCTCGGTCCCGCCGACGAGGCGGTCGTGCGGGCCACCCACAAGCTTGTCGACCGCGTGACGAGGGACCTCGAACGCTGGTCCTACAACACCGCCGTCGCCGCCCTGCGCGAGCACACCAACGCCCTGTACCTCTACGCGCAGGCGCCCGAGGGTGCCAGCGCGGCCACCATGGCCGAGTCGGTGGACACCCTGCTCCTGGTCCTGGCGCCCTTCGCCCCCCATGTCACGGCCGAACTGTGGGAACGCAGGCACGGCGCCGGGGCACGGGTGCACGCCCAGCGATGGCCCGTTGCCGACCCCGCGATGCTCACCGAGGACAAGGTGGTGCTCGTCGTGCAGGTCAACGGCAAGCTGCGGGACCGCATCGAGGTGGCACCTTCGGCCACCTACGACGAGGTGGTCGCCGCAGCGCTGGCCAGTCCCAAGGTCTTGGCCCAGCTGCAGGGAGGCGAGCCGGCCCGCGTCATCGCCCGGCCCCCCACGCTTGTCAACGTGGTGGCAACAGGCGCCTAGAGCGGCCCTGGCCCGGGCGGGACCGGCCCGGGGCCACCCGCACCGGATCCGCCCTGGCCCTCGCGCCCGTCGCCGCGCAGGTACTTCTCCAGCTCGGCCGCCAGCTCGTCACCGGTCGGCAGGTGGGTGAACTCGGTGGCGGACATGCCCATCTCGGCGTCGTACTGCATCTCGAGCTGGTGGACCATGGCAAGGTGCTCCTCGCTTGCAGAGATGAGCGCCTGTATCTGGTCGCGTGCGCGGGCCCCGGCCTGGTGCAACGCCTCCGTGTCGATGGGCACGGCGGTCAGTTTGCTCAGCTCGTCCAGCAACGCCGCCGAGGCGGCCGGGTAGGCGGTGCCGGCAGCGTAGTGCGGCACCCTGGCCCAGACCCCTACCGCCGGGAGGCCGGCCTCGCCGAAGGCCACCTCCAGCACCGCCTGCGCCCCCGCGGGCACCTCCATGGTCGCAGGCAGGAAACCTATGCTCCCGGCCAGCTCCTCGTTGCTGGCGGTGGCCGCCAGGCGTACCGGGCGGGTGTGGGGCACGGGGGCGGGGAAGGCGCCGAGCCCTACGACCATCTCGACCTCCAGGCGCAGGGCGAGCGCCACCACCTCGGCGCTCCACTCCCGCCAGCGGAAGTCGGGCTCCGGCCCGGCCAGCACCAGCAGGCTGCGCCCACCCGTGTCCGTCGCCGAATAGAGGCGGAGCTCAGGCCACTTGAGCCCGGCGTGCACCCCGTTGGACACCCGCAGCACCGGCCGCCGGGAGCGCTGGTCGAGGAGGGCGTCGGAGTCGAAAGTGGCCACGATGTCGTGCTTGGCCGATTCGAGCAGGGCATTTACCGCCGTGGCCCCGGCATAGCCGGCGTCCACCCAGCCCTCCAGCCCCAGCACCAGGGCGGGGCGCTCCAGGCGGGGCCAGCTCTTCATGGAGGCGAATGTCATGTTGCTCCCCGCTCTCGGGTACTTACAGTTGCAGCTCGAGGCCAGCGTAAGGGGCTAAGGGCCCTGGTGGCCCGGGAATGCCGGGCTGCCCTGGGACGCTATACCTACCAGCCCCTAGCTTGGGCCTGTTCGCGGCAGCGCCGGAGGAGAGATGGCCGGAGGAGAGATGACAGTGGCGATAGACGTAACCGATGCGACGTTCGAGACCGAGGTACTGGAGCGCTCCACGCAGGCCACCGTGGTGGTGGACCTGTGGGCGGCCTGGTGCGGCCCCTGCCGCATCATCGGCCCCATCCTCGAGAGAGTGGTGGCGGAGCGCCCTGGCGATGTCGTCCTGACCAAGATCGACGTCGACTCCAACCCCCGGTCGGCGGCCACCTTCCAGGTCCAGTCCATACCGGCCGTGTACGCCTTGCGGGACCGCAAGGTGGTGAGCGGGTTCGTCGGGGCCATCCCCGAGCCGGAGGTCCGCAAGTGGCTCGACCAGGTGGCCCCGGCGCCGACCGAGGTCGACGAGCTGATCGCGTCCGGGGACGAGGCCTCGTTGCGCAGGGCGCTGGAGATGGAGCCGGCCAACACCAAGGCCATCGTCGCGCTGGCGACCCTGCTGGTGGCCGAGCGCTCGCCCGAGCGTGCCCAGGAGGCGATAGCGGTCCTGGCCCGCATCCCCGAGACGCCCGAGGTCCGCCACCTCCTGGCTCAGGCCAGGGTGGGCGGCGAGGCCGACGAGGGGGACGCCGGCGTCACTTCCAAGCTCGACGCCCTGCTCGACAGC
>JAJZIY010000109.1 GCA_021828475.1 Actinomycetes bacterium | reverse complement strand
CTGCGGCTGCCCGGCCAGCACAGCTGTCAGGCGCGCTCCAAGACGCTGTCCACCACTTCGACCACCCCCTGCCCGAAAAGGGCGTTGTTCCAGTGCCTCTCGGCGTAACGCCTGCCCGCTGCACCTCTTTCGGCGGCGCCCTCCGGGCCCGCCAGCAGCTCGCTCAGGGCGCGGTGCCACTGCGCCGGGTCGTCCCCCACGACGAAGCCCATGCCTATGGCCTCGACGTCGACGTCTATGTAGGGGTTGGGGTGCATCACGACGGGCTTGGCCAGCGCCATGGCCGCGTTGAGCTCGGTGAGGCCCACTGCTCCCCAGGGGTTGGCAGCGATGGGGATGGCGACCACGGCCGCAGCCCGCATGTCGTCCATCACCTCGGTGAAGGGCCGCACGGCCGACACGACGCCGACGTTGGGAGGAGCCTGTGCCGCCAGCTCGGGTGCCAGACAGCTGATCCTGGTCGGGGCGCCGAGGGCACCGGCTGCTTCGAGAAGCGAGGCGTGCGAACGCATGGTCCGGCCCGTGCTGATGATGCCCTCACCCGGAGACGTGGCCGGCCTGTAGCCGGCGAAGTCGAGGTCGGGGCCCCAGGGCAGTACGACGGGGTCGTCGTGGGGCAGCTTCACCTCTGCCAGGACGCGGTCGCGTCCGGCCCGCGTGACAGATATCAGCCGGGAAACACCCAGCACGCCGATGTTGTTGAGCCGCGAGACCGAGTAGAGCGGGTCGGCGATCACCACCAGCGGCTTGCGCAGGAGCCTGGCCCGCCGGGCCAGGGCAAGCCCGCTCACGGTGTCGAGGTGGGAGTGGTAGACCAGGTCCGCCCCCCGGGCCTGCGCCAGCGCGGCGGCACCGTAACGGGGGTTGCCCAACCGGCCCCGGGTGGCCCGGTCCAGCGCTGCCTCCCATGGCCGCTTGGCGCCGTCCGGTGCCCAGTCGAAGCGCACCGCTGAGACGTCGTGCCCGGCCGCCTCCAAGTGGTTGTAGCCGAAGAGCAGCTCCGCCGGCTGGCGGCCCGCCCTCCAGTCCTCGACGGCAGTGTCGAGGGCGCTGGCCGTGCCCGCGAGGATCCGGGCCACCTACGCGCCATGCCCCAGCAGGCGCAGCTGCCCGGGCACGGGCTGGGACTGGGGCTGAGGCCCGTCGGTGCCGCTCTCGGCTGAGACCGCCAGGACGAGATCGGGGGAGTCGTTGGCTGTGTTGTTGACGGCCCGCGACACCCTGAAAGCCTCGAGGAGGTGGTCGGGGGGCGGGACGAGCAACTCGGCCAGGCGGGCGGGGTGCAGCGGGTGGGGGGCGAGCCACTCGTCCCAGTGCCTGCGGCGCAGCACGACCGGCATCCGGTGGTGGACGGGTGCCATGGTCGCGTTGGGCCCCGTGGTGATGACGGCGCACGAGCGCAGGGGCCGGCCCTCGCCGTCGTACCACGTCTCGGCCAGCCCAGCGAACACCAGCGGCTCGCCGTCAGCGCGCCGGAAGTACCACGGCTCGGCCGGTTCGCGCCGGCCGGGCCCGTGGCGGTGCCACTCGTAGAACCCCGTGACGGGGACCAGCACCCGCCGGCGCAGCAGCGCTTCGCGGAAGGCCGGCTTGGTCGCCACCGTCTCAGCCCTGGCGTTGACCATGGGGGGACCGGAGGCCGGCCCCTTGGACCACGCCGGCACCAGGCCCCAGCGCAGCGCTGTCATGACGCGCCTGCCCTCCGGGCCGACGGTCACGGCGTAGACCTGGCGGGTGGGGGCGATGTTCCAGCTCAGGGGAAGCTCGGGGGCGTCCACCTCGTCCACGTCCAGCATGCGGGCCAGGTCGTCCCGGCTCAGCTCCGAAGTGGTCCTGCCGCACACGCGCCCAAGCGTACCGGGACGGTGGTGCCGGGCACGCGGCCGTGGTCTGTCGGTGCGCCGGTGCAGCGTGGCAAGCTGGCTCAGGACTGTGCCGGTGTGCCGACGCCGCCGGTGCACGGGCCGCCGTACTCGGGCGTGTAGGTCGGGCTGGAGCGGAAGGTGTCCACGAAGCGCTGCAGCCTCGGGTCCGTCGGGCTGGTGACCTTCAGCTGGAAACCCCACGAAGAAATGACGATGGGGGAGTGCAGCCCCGGGTACGGGGTCAGGTCCATGTACCTGGACCGGGAGGGACCGATGCGGCTCTGGCGTTCCACGAAGGCCCGCAGCCGGCTCACCTGGGTCGCCGGCAGGCCCGGCCTGTAGGTGACCCAGACGGCCCCGTGCTCGAGGTCGTGCACACCCCTCTCGTTGGGTATGGGCGCCGTGTAGGTACCGCAGTTGGCCCATACCGGGTTGTGGTCGCCGCCCACGGGGGGCTGGACCGAGTAGACGACCGGCCCAAGGACGTGGGTGTGGCGCAGGGCCCGGCCGGCAGGCCCGTTGTGGCTCGCCTGCGGCCAGCCCGTGGTGTCGTAGGCCACCACGCCCTTGATATTGGTGGGGTTGGCGACGACCAGGGCCGGCGGCTGGACGTCGGGAGTACCCGAGGCGACCGAGGGTGGCAGCACCTGCTTGGGGCCAGCCCCACCCGAGAGCGTGACGCCGAGCACGGCTCCGGCGACCACCACGGCCCCGGCCCCGGCCACCGCCCACGTGCGTCCGCGTCCTGCGCCCTTCGTGGCGCCCGGGCGCTGGGCGCCCGGTCGTCGTTGAGTGGAGGGCCGGGGCGGTACGCCGGTGCGCTTGGCCGGCCGGGCCGTTGGACGCGCGCCGTTGCCACGCCCTTGGGGGCGCGGGCGGTGCTGGTTTGGGGACACATTGCTCACTGTGGGCTTTCCTCGCCGGGATCGGTGCCAGGTCTTGCGACACTGCCATCATGGCTGGTCCGACGGGGCCGGCGCGAGGCAAGCCGGCCCCCTCGGCGCGGGCCTCCGGCGGCGCGTAGCTCAACGGGCCGAGGCGAGAGCCTCCTGGCGGGTGGCGAAGCTGTGCATCCGCACGATGCTCGCTCCGTCGAAGGAGAGGACCAGGGTGCGAGGCCCGCCTTGCTCCAGAGCGGTGCCCTCCGGGCCGGGCCCGATTTCGGGACTGGTGATGGTCACCACGACGCGGTCGCCGACCTCCTCGGCGTCCACGCGGGTAACCTTCGGCAGCCGGCCGCCACGCGCCCGGCCGAGCAACTCGAGCACCTGGTCGCGTCCATTGCAGGTCAGCTCGGGTAGCAGCCCCTGCCAGACCACGTCCTGAGCCAGGGCGGACGCGAGCGCATCCACCGACCCGACGCCGGACATCTCGCCCCAGAGGGCGAGCACCCGCCCGAGCTTTTCACCAGGTTCGGCCACCTCAACCTCCTGTCGCCCGCCTCCACCGTACCGGCGCTGGGCCGCCTGCGCCGGACGGCCTAAGTTGGCCCAGGCTTGTCGGGGGCCCGTGGCGGAGGAGGGTGGCGGACGCGGCGACCGGCTTGCCCCGAGACGGGGCGGTGGGGGCGGGTCCGTCTACGCTGCGTCGGGCGCGACGACCTGGTTGCGCCCGGCGTCCTTGCCGGCGAGGAGGAGCGCGTTGACAGCCTCGAAGGTCTCCGACGGCTTCGCCTGAGCGGCGTCAGCTTCGAGCACCCCCACCGTTACCGTGACGACCCCGCTGGGATTGTTGGGGTGCTCGATGCCGAGAGCCTCGACGGCCCCGCGGGTGCGCGCGGCGACGACCTCCGCTCCGTCGATGTGGGTGCCCGGTAGGAGGGCAGCGAACTCCTCGCCTCCGTAACGGTAGGCGCGGTCGCCCTTGCGCATTGCCCCCGCCAGTGAAGCGGCCACCCGGGCCAGGGCCTCGTTGCCTCGCAGGTACCCATAGGCGGTGTTGTAGTCGTGGAAGTGGTCGATGTCGACGAGCATGATCGAGTACGGCTCGCCGGCACGCCTGAGGCGGGCGTGCAAGCGCTCGTGGTCGCCGTCGAAAGTAGCGGTGTTGGCCAGTCCGGTGCGGTAGTCGACGCTGGCTGCCTCAGCCAGCGCGCGGTTCTCGTCCCTCAGTTGCTGGACCTGTTCGGCCAGGGTCTCGACGCTCTTCTTCCGGGTGAGCGCCCAGTCCTTCAAGTCGGGCCGGTAAAACTCGACTCGTGCCCGGCCGGCGGCCTTGGCGCGGTACATGGCCGTGTCGGCGTCGCGGACCAGGGCACTGCCGACATCGCGGTAGGCGGTGCCGCCGGGGCGGTCCGGTTCGGCCATGGCGACACCCACGCTTGCGGTGAGCTGGAGCGTCGTGGGCGGGGCTCCCTCCGGGCCCATGTCGAGGTCGCGGCAGGCGGCCTGGAGATCTATCGGGGCATGCAGGGCGGCGAGCAGCGACTCGGCCAGGCTGGCGGCGGCCTCCTCGCCGACCTGGTCCAGGAGCACGACGAACTCATCCCCGCCGGCTCGGTACACCGAGCCGGCGTCACCGACCACATCGGTCAGGCGGCGGGCAGCCGTGCGCAGGACGCCGTCGCCGGCCATGTGCCCGTGGACGTCGTTGATGCCCTTGAACGAGTCCAGGTCGACCAGTAGCACGGCAGCCCGGGGCCCGACGGCCGGGGAACTGCGCACCGCCTGCTGCAGGTGCTCGATCATGCTGTGGCGGTTGCCGAGCCCGGTGAGGGCGTCCTGGTAGAGGTAGCCCCGGTAGGCGGTTTCGCGCTCGGCCCAGCCGGTCACGTCGTGCAGGACGACGGCCACGCCGCCGATTTCGGCTGCGGCGCGCAGGTCGCGGGCCAGGAGCTCCAGGCGCCGGGGCGACGAGCCCTCGACCGGCACCTCGCACACGGCCTGCACGGACCGCCCCCGGGCGCGCGATGCCCGGTCCAGCAGCGACGCCACGATGCCCGAGTACTCGGGGTCGACCAGTGACGGCAGTGGCCCCGTGGTCGAGGGCAGGAGCCGGGCGGCAGAGGGTGACGCCCACTTCACCTCGAGCTGTTCGTCTACTACGAGCATCGCCGTGTCGGAGAGCTGCAAGAGTGCAGCTGCCATCTCCGGCACGGCGCGCTCGCGCTCTCTGTGGCGGCGGGCCATATGGGAGGGATCGGGACGCGGTGCTTGGACCTTGAGCACTCTGCGTATACTGCGCTACGCACACCACGGCAGCGGGTTGCCAGCTTTACTTTAGATTTAGATGTAACGAGCAACGCGGTGCCGGTTGCCTGCCTGCGAAATGTACCTGCGGGAGCGCGCTGGCCACTGGCGCGGCTTTTGGCACCCGAGGTCCGGTCCGGGGCATGCGTAGGGCTCGGTCTGCCTCAGCTTCTGGTGCGGGCCGAGGGTCGAGGTGGTGCCGTCGGCTCCGTACCGGCCCGGAGGGAGCGATCCCGAATTCCCCATCCGGCGCCGCCCGACCTCGAGGTCGACGGTGAGGCGGTAGGCGTAACCCTGGGAGGTGCGGAACACCCGTCGAGGATGGCACCGGCTGCGCCGACGGCCAGCCGCCGACGTCGAGCCGAGCCCGTCTCGGACGTGCGGTTGCCCATGGTTGCATGGTGCGCCCGCCGCCGCGCCGGCCACCAGAGGCGTTTTCGCCCCTTCCGCCGGGGTGGCCCG
>JAJZIY010000108.1 GCA_021828475.1 Actinomycetes bacterium | reverse complement strand
CGCAGCGCCACGGTCGTGCTCATCGTCACGGTGGCGGCGGCGCCGGGTGGGGCCGACCTCAACGCCAGGCCGGCCAGGACGCCGGTGACACTGGCCGCGGCCACCAGGGCCGTGGCCCAACGGGCCAAGTTTCGCACCTCTGCTCCTCCCCGGGCCGTAGCCCTGGTCCTGCGCCCGTTCCCGGGCCTGGGAGCAGTATCGGACGGGTGGTCCCCGGGCCTGGTTAGACCTGGATGAGAGAGCTCTCATGCTCGGCACGGGCAGGCCCGCGCCTGAGGTCGGCCTCGGTCGGCCCTACAGGTCGCCGGAAGGGCACAACGTCCCGTCGGGCCGTGCCAATGGTCGGGACGGGTGCCAGCGCGTCGCGGGTAGAACTCGGCTGAACAAGCCGCAGTTGCACAGCGCCGTGCACGGCCCAGGCCCGGCGTGCCGAGCCCTGTGGCCACAATTCCCCAGTGGTCCCGTATATCGCCGGCGCGGCAAGGCGCGCCGGCCGGCACAAGGAGCGTTGTCATTGTCATCGGGGAGATCCTGGGCCGCCTGGGTGGCGGGCCGCAGGAGCAAGTACCTGGTCCTGCTGGCGTGGCTGGTGGTCCTCGTCGGGGCGGCGTCGCTGGCGGGGAAGCTGTCCGCAGCGGAGAAGAACGATGCCTCGGCCTGGCTGCCGGGGAGAGCCGAATCCACCCAGGTGCTGGACGCGCTGTCCAGGTTCCAGTCGCCCGACGTCGTCGACGCGGTCGTCGTCTACGAGCACCGTCCGGCATTGAGCTCCTCGCAGCGCGCCGGCATCGCCCGGGCGGCGGCAGCTCTCAGCCGCGAACCCAGGGTGGACGGCAAGGTGGCTGGGCCGTACTGGTCGATGGACGGGCAGGCGGCGGAGATCACGGTACCGGTCGGGCTCCCCGGCAACGACTGGTCCGTCGCCGGCACCATCGTCTCGCACCTCGAAAGCGTCGCCCACGTGGACGGCGTGAGCGTCCACGTCACCGGGCCGGCCGGTAGCGCGGCCGCTTCCTCGGACGCCTTCAAGGGGATAGACGGCACCCTGCTCTACTCGGCTGTGGCCGTGGTCGTCGCCATCCTGCTCGCCACCTACCGCAGCCCGGTGCTCTGGGTGCTCCCGGTGCTCTCCGCCGGCGTCGCCCTCGCCACTGCCGAAGCGCTCGTCTACCTCCTGGCCAGGTACGCCGGGCTGGTTGTCAACGCGATGAGCGCCGGGATCCTGATCGTGCTCGTGTTCGGAGCAGCCACCGACTACGCACTGCTGCTGGTTGCGCGCTACCGCGAGGAGTTGCGGCGCCACGAGGACCGCCATGCCGCCATGCAGGTCGCCCTGCACCGTGCGGGCCCGGCCATACTGGCCAGCGCCGGCACGGTGGCGATCGGCCTGCTCTGCCTGCTGGCAGCCGAGACCAACTCGACGCGGGGTCTTGGCCCCGTGGCTGCCGTGGGCATCGCCGCCGGGTTCCTGGCCATGGTGACCCTGCTGCCGGCGCTCCTGGTCACGGCGGGCAGGTGGGTTTTCTGGCCGTTCCGGCCAGTGCTCGGTTCTGCGGACCCGACGGCGAACGGCCTGTGGGCACGTGCCGGCGTACGCATGAGCCGTCACCCCCGGCGCGTCTGGGCCGGGACGGCACTGGCCTTGGTAGTGATGGCGGTCGGCGCCGTGAACCTCAATGCCAACGGGCTCACGGACAAGCAGTCCTACGTGGGCACACCGGACGCGGTGGTCGGCGAGGCTGTGCTGGCGCGCCACTTCGCGGCCGGTGCCGGCCAGCCGGTGCTCGTCATCGCCGACGCGGCCAAGCTCCAACAGGTCCGCTCGGCACTGGCTTCGACGTCCGGCATCGCCTCGGTGGCCCCACCAATGGTCAAGGGCGGTAGCGCCCTCCTGCAGGGGACCCTGGCCCCGCCTCCCGACAGCCCGGCCGCCTTCAGCGTCGTCGCCGCCGTGCGCAGCTCCGTCCACGCCGTCGCCGGTGCCCACGCCAGGGTCGGCGGGCTCACGGCCACCAACCTCGACGTCCGCAGTGCCGCCCAGCACGACCGCAACGTGGTCATCCCGGTCGTACTGGTCGTCGTCCTGGCCATCCTGGCCCTGCTGCTGCGTGCCCTGCTGGCCCCGCTACTTCTCGTAGCCACCGTCGTGCTCTCCTTCGGCGCCGCCCTCGGGGTGAGCGCCCTGGTCTTCAGGTGGGTGTTCGGCTTCGCCGGGGCGGACCCGGCGCTACCCCTCTTCGTGTTCATATTCCTGGTGGCGTTGGGCATCGACTACAACATCTTCCTCATGACCCGGGTGCAGGAGGAGAGCCGTGCCCTCGGCACGCGCATGGGCAGCCTGGTCGGGCTGGCAACGACAGGAGGGGTTATCACCTCGGCCGGGTTGGTGCTCGCCGGGACCTTCGCCGTGCTCGGGACCCTGCCGCTCACCACTTTCACCGAGATCGGCTTCGCCGTCGCCTTCGGCGTGCTGCTCGACACCATGGTCGTGCGCTCGGTGCTTGTCACCGCGCTCAACCTCGACCTGGGAGGCCGTATCTGGTGGCCGTCGCGCCTCAGCGCCCTCTCGGGTGCCGCCCCCCCGGTGCCCGAGCGGGTCTCCGGCACGGGTCGCCCCTTCCCGGCAAGTCGGAAGCTGGCCACCGACGCCGGGGCTCGTGGCGGGGAGGACCGCCGCCGTCCATGACGGAGCGCTCCGAGGCGAAGGCTCAGGGGTGCGTACCGCCGGGGGCTCGTGCGTGAAATCCTGTGAGTGCCGGGGGCGGTGAGGGGGGCCGCCCCGGCACCGGCGAAGGACGTCTCCAGGGGTGCTGAGAGGCGTGGTCGGGTGCTGCGCCCACCACCAGGGTGCTTGGCGCCGGCTGCCGGCCTGTCGGGGCTGCCGGCCTGTCGGGGCTGCCGGCCTGTCGGTAGGGTGATGACCCCGTGGCCGTACTCGTAGACCTGCAGCACGTAACCGTCGGCCGGGTCGGGCGGGCCCTTTTCGAGGACCTTTGCATGACCGTCGCGGACGGCGAGCGGGTCGGTGTGGTCGGGGTCAACGGTACCGGCAAGTCGACCCTCCTGCGCGTACTGGCCGGAGCGGACGAGGCGGACTCGGGTGCCGTGCTGCGGGGGAGGGGTAGCCGGGTCGGCTTCCTCGAGCAGGAGCCGGGCCTGGAGGGCGGGACCGTGCGCGATGCAGTGGGCGCGGGCTGGGAGGCTGAGGCGCTGCTCACCCACCTGGGCCTGGGCGCGGGTCTGGGTACCCGCACCACGGAGCTCTCGGGCGGGCAGCGCAAGCGGGTGGCCCTCGCCCGTGTGCTCGCCCACCCCGTCGAGCTGCTGGTGCTGGACGAGCCCACGAACCACCTCGACCTTGGGGCCGTGGCCTGGTTGGAGGACAGGCTCAATGCCTTCCGGGGCGGCCTCGTGCTCGTGACCCACGACCGCCACCTGCTCGACCGGCTGACCACCAGGATCGTGGAGCTGGACCGGGGCGCTGCCTACTTCCACGACGGAGGCTACGAGATCTACCTGGCGGCCAAGGCGGAGCGAGAGGCCCTGGCCGTGGCCACCGAAGCAACCCGGCGCAACCTGGCCCGCAGGGAGCTTGCCTGGTTGCGCCGGGGGGCCAAGGCGCGCTCCCGCAAGCCCCAGGCCAGGGTGGAGGCCGCCCTGCGCCTCATCGAGGGCGGCCCGCAGGCAGCCGTCGGCACCGCCGAGATCCGGCTCGTGCCCGGCATACCCAGGCTGGGCGACAAGGTCGTCGAATGCGTGGAGGCTGGGTTCCGCTACGACGGCGGTCCCAAGGTGCTGAGCCGTGTCAACCTGGTCGTCGGCCGGCGGGAACGCCTCGGGGTGGTGGGCCCGAACGGTTCGGGCAAGACCACGCTGCTGCAGCTCCTGGCCGGCCGTCTCCAGCCGAGCGAAGGTGCCGTCGAGACCGGACCGACGGTGGTGGCCGGCTACCACGACCAGCTGGCAGCCGACGTCGACCCCGAGGCCCGGGTGCGCGACCTGGTGGCCGGGCCGCACGGGGTGCCGGGCTCCCCCGAGGACAACAACCTCATGCGGCGCTTCCTCTTCAGTGGCGACCTGCCCTTCACCCGGGCCGGCTCGCTGTCGGGAGGTGAGAGGCGCCGGCTCCAGCTCCTGCTGCTGATCGCCGCCAGGCCGAACGTGCTCTTCCTGGACGAACCCACCAACGACCTCGACCTGGACACCCTGCGCGCCCTCGAGGACTTCCTGGAGGACTGGCCGGGCGCCGTGCTGGCCGTCAGCCATGACAGGACCTTCCTCGAGAGGGTCACAGACCGTCTGGTTGAGGTGTCGGCGGATGGCAGCGTCTCGGAGGTCGCCGGCGGGCTGGACGCCTGGGTGCAGCGAGCACGCTCCCTCGACCGACGCAGCGAGGCGGCCGCCAGGTCGAGCACGGGGAGTGCTGCGAGCCGGGGCGCGCCAGTCGGCGACGTCGCGGGCGGGAGCGGCCAGCCCCGGCCGGCACGGTCAGCGAGCCGCATCAACCCGTCCCGGCGCGCCCGGCTGGTACGGGAGGCAGAGAGGGAGATGGGCCGCCTCCAGGGGGAGATGGCCCGCATCGGCGACGCTCTGGCTGCGGCGCAGGGTTACGTGGAGATGGCAGCTCTCAGCCAGGAGCTGGCGGATGTGCAGATCGCCCTCCACGAGGCCGAGGAGTCCTGGTTGGACCTGGCTGTGGAGGACTGATGCGCTGTGCTCCACGTACGACCGCCGTCGGCGCTGGGTTCGCAGTTCGGCTCCCGTTGCCCAGGTTGCGACGAGGCCGGTCGCCGGGGCGGAGGCGCCGACGAAGCCTCCGGTCCCTCGCAACGTGGCCCAGTGCCGGCCGCTGTCAGAGGTCTCCTCCGCCCCTGGGCCGTCGGACACGATGCCCTGCCACCGGCCATGCCACGCCTTCGAGCCCGTAGACGTTCGCCCCGGCGGCTGTGAGGACCAGGGAGCGCCCGGACGGACCGGCCCAAAGGCCGGCCACGCCCGAAAACCCAGTGACCCGGGACCTCGTCTGGGGCAGTGGGCTCGGGCAAGCGCTATCGCCGCACGGCCTGTCTACTCCGCCAGCTCGCGCCAGGGTTCCCGTCGGGCCTCTCGCAGCGGTCCCCCGACCTCCTGGACGGCGGTCCTCGCCCAGGGTTCCAGCGAGATGATCGAAGCCGTCGGCGCGAGGACGACGCCTCAGGCGCAGGCGTCGGCGGGCCGGTTGCCGGTCAGGTGGCAGATGTCGCGTACCAGGGAGCCCGCCGCAGCTCTGACCGAGCGGCCGACGGCGTTGGACGGCGACGCCAGGTAGCCGGCAGCCCGGTCGAAGTTCCAGCCGGAGATATGAGCCCCGTCGTACTGGCTCCCGATGAAGACGTAGCGGCCGCCGATGTAGACGAACGGGATGCCACCGGCGGCGCTGGAGGGGACGTAGGGGGGTGCGTCCCACTTGGTCAGCAGGGCCGTCTGCTGCGCCGTCATGTGCTCCAGCACGGGGTAGTTGCCAGAGGCGTCCACCTCGTTGCCA
>JAJZIY010000107.1 GCA_021828475.1 Actinomycetes bacterium | reverse complement strand
CGGCTCCACGGTTACCTGGGGGACCTGCCCCCAGTCGAGTACGAGGCAGCCTATGCTGCCCAGCAGGCCAGCGCCGAGCTGGCCGTCACCAAGTAACTGAGCCTCCATAAGTCCCAGTGGGGTTCACCAGCCCTTCGCGCTCGAGGTCGCGATAGGCCTTGAAGACGGTGTTGGGGTTGATGGCGAGCTTGGCGACGACCTGCTGGGCGGTCGGCAGCTGGTCCCCCGGCTGCAGCATGCCCACTCGGAGCGCCTGGTGGACCTGCTGGACGAGTTGGAGGTAGGTGGAGACTCCCGACCCGAGCTCGAGCTGGAACTCGATCACGCCCAGCCTCCTCTCCTAAACACCGCTTCCACTAGGTACGTAGTGAAAGCGTTCATGAGGAAACGACCCGGCGCAAGGGACAAGGAGAAGGCACGGAGGTGCCCGTTCGAGAGGTGACCATCAGACCGGTCGACACCCAGGCCACCGCCGTCGCGGGTACAAGGGTTCTGTAATCGAGCCGGCCCTGGCTGTCGCCATCGCCGATGGCCAAGCTCCTCTCCGCAGGTGGCCGCCGGTTTGGAGCCCCGGTCGTCCAATTATCTGCGCCCGCAAGAGCCATGCGCACTGTTCGTTGTCACTCCGAGCCGGACAGCGGCGCTGCCGGGGGCGCTCAGATCGAGGCGATACCCGACCGGGAGATCTCGAAGCCCTTGCCCCCGGCCGTGCAGGTCATGCCGCTGGTCGAGGACGAGCAAACGAACGGGCCTAGCGCGATCTTCTGGCCGTAGGGCAGCACGACCTCGTTCATGGCCGGGTTGGCCAGACATTTCGTCCCGGTACAGCTGCGGTAGGCGCCGTCGGAGGCCATGGTCGCCGATTGGGGAGGCTGGGCACTGAAGCAGAACGCCTGCTGGTCGGCGTAGGGCGAGCCGTTGTCGATCTCGCAGTTGATGTTGCCGCTCGGTGAACGGAACTCCACTCCGCTCTTGGGGTGAGCGATGGCTGCCGCGACGGTAGTGGTGGTCCCAGTGGCAGAGGTGGTGGTCGGGACCGAGGACCTGGCCGTCGACGAAGTGGCGGGGCCCGACACCGGCGTCCCTGGCCGAGCGGTGGCTGCCGTGGTGTTGGACGTGGTGGGGCCAGAGGCTGAAGTGGTGGGGCCGGATCCCGAGGGCCTGCTGGCGCCCGAACAGCCGGCTATGGCGCTCGCCATCAGCGCCACCGCGACAGCAGAGACAGACCGCGGCCAGGCAGCGGGCATGGCTTTCATGCCCACAGAGACGCTCCCGGCTCCCGGGAGGTTCCAACGACCGGCGCGCGAGAGCCTCCAACGCACCCGGGGTACTGGACCAGGCTTGATACAAGACGTGCACTCGTGGCCCCTTTGTTTGTGCCCCACGCCTGGCACCCCAGCGCCGGATCTCGAGTGAGGGCACGCTGGGCGCTGTCCAGTTATCTTCACCCTGGCGCCGCTGCGCTCGTAAAGCTCGGGTCTGGTCGTCGAGGACAGCTTCGAGGCCGACAGACCGGCAGCCTCGAGCCGATCGGCCACCCCGGTGATCGCCCCGCCGGTGAGCCCGATCAGCTCGGCCAGGTTCTTGGCCGTGAGCGGGGCCTCGGCCGCCGTGGCGTGGAAAGCGGTGATCCGAGCTCGCGCTCGATCGAGGAGGTCCCCCCTGCTGGCCCGAAGAGGGGGATCAGCGCAGCGTTGCGGGCCCGCAAGCTGGGCCCGCCTTCCACAGCACGCCCCGCAGACCTCTACAGGCGCTGAGTGTAGCGGCACGCCGGAAAGGCCGAGCATGCGAGGAACGCTCCCCAACGTCCCTTGCGCCGGACCATCGTCCCCTTGCCGCACTCGGGGCACACCTCGACGCCGGCGCTGCCGGCTCCGATCAGCTCCACCTTGGCCCCGTAACTACCGTCGAGCAGTTCCACGACGAATGGCGACATCCGCCCGGCGGTGGTGAGGAGCACGACTTCCCTCCTCGCCCTGGTGAGCGCCACGTACAGCAGGCGCCGCTCCTCGGCATGGGGGAAGGCCTCGGGCACGGCCATCGCCAGGCGCAGGACGGGGTCGTCGGCGATGTTGCTCGGGAAGCCATGGCCGCCGGTGGTCATGTTCACCACTACGACGTAGTCGGCCTCCAGCCCCTTGGAGGCGTGGACGGTGGCGAAGCTGACGTCCAGGTTGGCTGGTAGCCGCCCGGGCACCAGGTCGCGGTCGAAATGGTAGCGGCCCAGCACCTTGACGCCGGCCCTGCCCGAGGCGCCCACCGGGACCAGGCCTGCGGTCACGCCGGCTGACAGTTCCCTCAGGTAGCCTGCCAGCGCACGGGCTTGGTCGTCGGCGCAGATGACCTTGACCGCGGCACCAGGCCCGGGCTGGGACGAGTGCATCGCCTTGTCGGACTGGTCAGGGTTGCGGGCCACGAACGAGCGGGCCACGTCGCACACGTTTTGCGGGCAGCGGAACGTCGTCGCCAGCTCCAGGCGGTGCGTGTTGCCGAACCAATCCTCGAAACGGGTCATCACCGACAGGTCGGCGCCGGCGAAACGGTTGATGGACTGCCAGTCGTCGCCTACGCCGAGCAGGTAGCGGCCGGGACGGCCCAGCAGCCCGCGCACCAGCCGCGCCCGCGCTCTGCTGGCGTCCTGCATCTCGTCGACAAGGACCATGTCGTAACCCATGTCCAGGCCCGCTTCGAGGTGGTCGGCAGCCTGCACCAGCATGTCCTCGAAGTCGACGAAACCCTCCGCGGCGAGGCGCCGGTCCCACTCCTGGTGGACCGGCCAGTAGATGTCCATGAAGAGCTCCGACCGGTAGCCGCCGAGGCGCGACGCCCGTCCTGCCATCTTCTCCTCCAGCTGCTCGCGCCTCCACGAGCCCGACTTCACGTGGGCCATAAAGGTGCGGACAAGGCGAGCCAGGTCCCGGTGCTCCATCGGCTTGGCCCACGGTGACCCCGGCGGCCGTCCCGGGTCCCAGTCCAGGCTCGACCCTCGTCTCGTGAGCTCGGCGGCCAGGGACGAGAGCCCATCGCCGAAGACCACGTCGGCCCATGTCGTCTCGATCAGGGACGTCCCGTAGCGGCGGTGGACCTGGCGCTTCCAGGCCATCGTCTGCGCATAGCCGGCGAACTCAGCCGGGGGGTTACCTTCCCTGTCAAGCGCCCAGTGCTCGTGCCACAGGTCGATGTCGGGGTAGTAGAAGTCCGGTCTGTACTGGGAGTGTTCGGCGTCGGCGACATCGTGGGGGTAGCGCTGTTCGTAGACGTAGTTGACGCCGTTCAGGAACAAGAAGTCGGCTACCAGGCGCTCACCGTGGCTCTTAACGACATCGCCGCCGAAGGTCTCGTAGCCACTGGCCTTCTTGCTCCTGTCGTAGCCATCAGGCTCGCCTTGCGCGAGCTCGACCGGTGCCTGGGCGAGGAGCAGGCGGTAGAGGTCCCACTGGTAGCGAAAGGCCTCGGAGCTGTCCCGCAAGTCGTCGACGATACGCTCGACCATCTCCACGTCCCGGTCGAGCCAGGGTGCGGGCCGAGGCCTCTCCCCCGTCGCCCGGCCGATGACGTCCAGGCCGAACGAGTGGAAGGTCGAAGCCCGCACGCCGGCAGAGCTGATGCCCGCAGCGGCAAAGCGGGCCTCCACCCTCTCCTGGAGTTCATCGGCAGCAGCCCGGTTGAACGCCAGCAGCAGGATCCGCTCGGGCGACACGAAGCCGCGATGGACGGCATACGCCGCACGGGCCACCATGACCGAGGTCTTGCCGGAGCCGGCAGCAGCGAGCACCTGGACACGGTTGTCGAAGCACGCGACGGCCCGGGCCTGCTCGTCGGTGAGCGGGGTCTTCTCGATGGTGGCGAAGAACTCCCGGCGCGACGACAGCTCAGCCGCCAATATCTCCTCGTTGGTAGAGGCCACCAGGTGGGCAAGGTCCCCGTCGAGGAAGTCCACCGCCTCCAATTCGGCTGGCGTGAGCATGCTCTCGGCGCCCGCTGCACGCGTACGTGCGGACAGGCTCGGCTGCGGGCGGGACGCCAGGAGCCCGTCGACCACCTCGGCGCTGACCCAACGCTGGTCGGCGCGGGCACGCCCGAGAAGCCTCTCGACTTGGGCCTGCCACTCCACGGCGGCCTTCAGCTCGGGCAGGATCACCATCTGCCGTAGGGCTATTTGCAGCCTGAGGGCTTCGAACTTGGAGATGCCCCTCAACCGGGCAAGAACCCCGCCGTCACGCCGGAGCTCTCGCCGGAACCAACCGGTCCGTACCTCCAGCCAGGTTGCCTCGCTTTGCGGGACGGTCAGTGTGCCGGACGGCTTGACGACAATCACCTCCAAGGCGGAGATTGCCACACTCCAGCCCTTGCCTGTCCACGTACCGTAGCTCGTCACCGCCGCCTCACTCTATGCGATGCTGTCTCGGGAGGGCGCCGAGGTCGGTTCCTCTACGACCGGCCGCCCGGCGGACATGAGGCCTGCCCCCAGCCGCACGGGCTTGGGGACATGTTCGCTCCCGCGCCGGATGGCCATCCTGCCATTTCCCGAGGACGCGAACGCGTATGCTGGGTGCCCATGCAAAGTGTAACGCGGCTCGCCCCCAATGCCATGTGGGACCGGATGGCCCCTTTAGTGCGCGCCCTACCGAAGCGCACGCTTGGCCCTAGCGACTTGCTCGTACCACAGTTCTCGTTGGCACAGGAGGGTCGCCTGCATGTGTACTGGATCCCGTTCGAGCGCTTGAATGCCGACGCCAGGTTGGTCATCGTTGGCCTTACCCCCGGCATCGGGCAGATGGAGGAGGCGTTCACGGCGGCACGCGACGCACTGCTACGCGGTATGAGCACCGAAGCGGCTCTTGACCATATCGACAGGGTGGCCTCGTTCGCCGGAGCAATGCGCACCAACATGGTGACGATGCTCGACAGCATCGGGCTCCCCGGTGCGCTGGGCATATCGTCGAGCCGCGAGCTCTTCGGATCCCGTGACTCATTGGTGCATACCACCTCCGCCTTGCGTTACCCCGTCCTCAGGGATGGCAACAACTACAGCGGCACGGGACCGCGGGTCGCAGCCAGCCCTCTCCTGCGCTCCTATGTGACCACCACTCTGGCGGCTGAGCTGGAGGCGGTTCCCAAGGCCCTGGTCCTCCCGCTGGGGAAGGCCGTCGAGGGCTGCCTCAGAATGCTTATCGACTTGGGTCGACTGGACGAGACGCGGTGCCTTTTTGGCTTCCCGCACCCGTCAGGTGGTAACGGGCACCGCCTGCGCCAGTTCCGCGAGAACGAAGCCATGCTGCGCCGTGAGATCCAGGGCTGGTCCGTGCGCGTCCAGTCATGACCGGGCCCCTCGTGAACCGGCGCTCTCTGCGCGGCTCATCCTCGATGCCCGTCGCCGGGTCGGCCCTACCGAGCCTTACAAGCAAACCTGCGGGCCGGAGCTACGACAGCTCGCGGTTGCTACCGATCGCTCAGCCATGCCGGCCCTAAAGCGGCTCTTCACAGTTGAGAGTGTGGCGGGCATAGCCGGGGGGATCCGCGCATGAGGGTCGAGGTCCTCAGATGATGGGAGTTCTCACACCACCCATCAAGAGGACCTCGACATGTGATGATG
>JAJZIY010000007.1 GCA_021828475.1 Actinomycetes bacterium | reverse complement strand
AACGGCCGCCTCGAGCACCTTCGCGGCTCCGCTCTCGGCTTCAGGAACCTCACCAATTACATCGCCCGGTGCCTGCTCGAAGCCGGCGGGTTCAGGCCCCGACTACACCGTGGATTGTGAAGAGCCGCAAAACCACTGAGAGTGGTCTCGGCAGGCCAGGACGGAGCACCGCTCGGGCAAAGCCCGAGGTCCTCACAGGCGTCGAGGCCGACTACGACGGCACGATCGTGCGCGACGGGTGGTGCGTCTACCCTTGTTACGAAAAGGCCAAGCACCAAATGTGCCTTGGTCACTTAGGGCTCCCCGCTAAACTATCCGCGCGAGGCACTTGCGAGCCGGCTATTGTTGGGGGGTGCGCCAGTTCGTGGTGGGCGACGAGGAGCTCGCCACGTTGTTCGCTCGGGTGAACCCGCATCTCGATGAACGTCAGCGTCGGGTGCTGGCGGGGTCGGTGGCGCGGGCCTTGGGCCGGGGAGGGATCGTGGCTGTGGCAGAGGCGACCAGGATGAGCCGCTCCACGGTGCAAGGTGCGGTGGACCAGGTCGATGAGGGGATGGAGATCTCGGACCGGGTGCGGGGGATGGGCGGGGGACGCCCCCGTTTGGTCGACAAGGACCCGACGCTTCTGGCCGATCTGGACTTGCTGGTCGACCCCGAGACCCGGGGCGACCCGATGTGCGCGCTGCGTTGGACGACCAAGTCGACCGAGCATCTCGCCGCCGCTTTGCGGGGGATGGGCCATGTCATCTCGGCGGGCACGGTGGGCAGGTTGCTGGCCGGGATGGGTTACGGCTTGCAGGCACCAGCCAAGGAGAACGAGGGCGCTCAGCACCCCGATCGTGACGCCCAGTTCCGCTATCTCAACGGACAGGTCGAAGCGCACCTGCGAGCCGGCCAGCCCGTCATCAGCGTCGACTCGAAGAAAAAGGGGTCCTCCCGGCATGAATGTGGGTCAATCTGAGCGAACTGACGTTCGCTCGTGAGGCAAGACGTGTGTGATTGGCCCGACGGTCAACATGACGAGCGCGAACGCGGCGCTGGCTGTGTGGAAGCCGTAGGCACGCTTGATGATCAGCCGAACTCTGCGGTTGAGTGCCTCGTGCTGGGCGTTGTTCACGCCAGGGCGCACCGCAGCGAGGGTGCCCTGTCGGTGTGTGCGGATCGTCTTGGCCAAGGTGACGAAGGGCTTCAGGCCGCTGCGCTGGGCTTTCGAGCAGAAGCGGTCGAGCAGCTGGGGAACGTCGCCAGCTCTCAGGTCCTTGTGAAAGACAGCGCGCAGCGCTTGCTTCAAGCTGTAGGCACGCCAGACGGCGCCGCCAAGACGGCGCAGTCGCCGTAGGGTAGCCGCCTGTCCTGGTCGAGGTTCTCGGGGTTCTTCAGCAAGCACCATCTCGCCCCTTTGAACTGGCGGGCACCTAGCTCGTCGGCCCGACGCATCTCCTGCCAGTGCTGGCGTCTGACGACATCGAGGGCCTTGGTGGCGAGGGCGACGACGTGGTACGGGTCGTAGCAGATGAGAGCCCCCGGCGAGTGGCCGTCCTTGCACACCGACTTCGCGTAGCCGGCGGACATGTCCATCGAGACCGCGGCGATGTGCCCGGCGCGCTCAGGTCCGAGCTCGTCGATGAAGGCGTCGAGGGTGGCGGTGTCCCTGCCCTCCTTTCCCCACACGACCTGGTTCTTCTGATGGTTCGAGACCAAGGTGATGTACTTGTGGCGCCGGCGCCAGCTCACCTCGTCCACCCCGATCTCGAAGAGGTCCTCCAAGCGGTCGGGATCGAGCTTGTCGTCCATCACCCGCACGATGATCCGCCCGACAGTGTCCCAGTCGATGCGCACGAGCCGGCGGGTCGTCGTCTCGTCCGCCGTCGTCGCCAGGGACCCGACCAGATCCTCGAAGTCTCTTGTAAAGCGCGAGCCGGCGCGGGCGAAGGGGACGCCCTCGGTGCGTACGCCATGGCTCGGGCACGCGAGCCGGCGCAGGCGGGCCCGGATCTCGAGGCGCCGGGTCCCGAGGTCAAGGTGACGCCAGCTCGACTCGACAGGGCGGGCGTCGTGGCGCGCTGAGGTGCTGAAGCAGCACTCCGGGCAGTGAAGCAGACGCCGTCTGAGGGTGACGGTGACGACCACGGCGTGCTCGCGGAAGGTGACCCCTCGGGCCCAGACGCCATCGAGGCGCAGAAGGCGAGAGAATGCGGTGGCGACGGCCGTGACCTCGGCAGGCTGCTCTGTCAGCCTGCCTTCATGCCCCAAAACAGCCGGCGGGCGGGGTCAAGGTGGAGCGCCCGCAGGCGTAGCCGAGGACGAACGACCTTGATGCCGACTTGGAGCCGGCTGCTACCCACCCACATCGGCACCGAGATGCCAGTGGCTACGCGGTGTTGGCGCTCACTGCCTCGTCATCGGCACCCACATCGATGCCGGGAGAGCCAAAAAACAGTGCCTCAGCGCTTCCTCTCGCGCACAGCGCTCTCTCCGATCTGGCGCCGATCGGCGCGGGCGCGGGCGCGGGCCAGACGATCGCAACCAGCAGCGGCGGCGAGGCGGCGGGGGAGCTCAATGCCCGGCAACCGAGCGCGCCTTGGCGACCCTCAAGGTAGACACTGCGGGTCCTGCAAGTGCAGCCGCCCCAGGCCCGCCAGCCGTCCCGGTGCGCCAACGGCCGAGGTCGAGGACCGGGACGAGCTACAGCCACCCCTGGGCCCTACCCTCGCTCGACAGCGAGCCGCCCCACAGAAGGCCGTTGGCCTCTACCCCGCGTTGCGACAGGAAGTTATACACATCGAGACCAGATCGCCGGCAACGTACATCGACTTGGAGGTTGGCCATGCCAGAGAAAACGCTCGACTTGGAGCCGGCACGCACGGCATTGGTCGTCATCGACCTCCAGAAGGGGATCGTCGCCATGCCGGGCGCGCCCCACGACACGCCAGCGGTCGTTGCAAGGGCGGCTGCCCTCGCCGAGGAGTGCCGGGCCAGGGGGGTCTTCGTGGTGCTTGTGCACGTGGGCCCCTCGCCCGACCGGCGCGACGCCCTGGTGCCGATCGTGGACGAGCCGGCCCAGTGGCAGACGCCCGGGCCCGGCTGGGACGAGCTGGTCCCTGAGCTCGGGCCCAAGCCTGGAGACCACGTGGTGCGCAAGCATCAGTGGGGCGCCTTCTACGGGACCGACCTCGACCTGCAGCTGAGGCGCAGGCAGGTCGGCACGATCATTCTGTGCGGCATCTCGACCAATTTCGGCGTCGAAAGCACGGCCCGGGACGCGTACGAGCGCGGTTACCAGCAGATTTTCGTCGAAGACGCTTGCACGGCCAGCTCGGCCGAGGACCATGCCCTCACTTTCCGAGCGGTGTTCTCCCGCATAGGCCGGGCCCGGAGCACGCAGGAGGTACTGGCGGCACTCGAGCGCGCGGCCGGCTGAGGCGGCACGGCGGGCCGGTGCCACCGGAGGCTCTGCCGGGCCCTCCAGAGCCCAGCCTGCTCGGCCGGGCTCCCCTGGTACAGCCCCTCTACAGCGGGCTGTTGCCGTGACGGCGCGGAGCCAGCGCCTCGCGCTTGGTGCGCAGGGCGCCCAAGCACCTGGCCACCACCGGCCTCGTCTCGGCCGGGTCTATGACCGCGTCGACGTAGCCCCGCTCGGCGGCGACGTAGGGGTTGAGGAACTTCTCCTGGTACTCCTCGACGAGGCGGGCCCGCTCCTCCGGCTTGGCACGGCGGTGGACGATACTGACCGCCCCCTCAGCACCCATTACCGCAAGCTCGGCGCTCGGCCAGGCCAGGCAGAAGTCGTTGCCCATGCCCTTGGAGTCCATGACGATGTAGGCGCCTCCGTAGGCCTTTCGCAGGACGAGGCAGACACGCGGGACGGTGGCCTCCGCGTACGCGTAGACGAGCTGTGCGCCGTGGCGGATGATCCCGCGCCACTCCAGGTCGCGCCCCGGCATGAAGCCCGAAGTGTCGACGAGGGTGAGCAGCGGCACGTTGAAGGCGTCGCACATCGAGACGAAGCGCGCCCCCTTCTGGGAGGCGGCGATGTCCAGGGTGCCCGACATCGCCTGTGGCTGGTTTGCGAGCACCCCCACCGGGTGCCCGCCGATGCGGGCCAGCGCCGTGACGAGCTGCGGCGCCCACGCCGGGCGCAGCTCGAAGACATGGCGGTCGTCGGCGATCGCCGACACCACCTGACGGACGTCGTAGCTGCCCGTCGCCCGGGTGGGGACGACATCGGCCAGCTCAGGGCTCAGCCGCCCGACCGGGTCGGCGGTGGGCAGCGCCGGGGGCAGCTCGTCGCAGTGGGCAGGCAGGAAGGACAGCAGCTCGCCGACCAGGGTCAGAGCGTGCGCAGCGTCCCGGGCCACGAGCGTGGCCAGCCCCGACCGGGAGGCGTGCACCGTCGCCCCTCCGAGGTCGGCCGGGCGCACCATGGCGCCGGTCAGCTCGGCCACCGCCGCCGGGCCCGAGACGTAGGAGAGAGCCTGGGACGTCATCACGACGGCATCGGCGAGGCCGAGGAGCAGCGACTGGCCGGAGAGCATCGGCCCGTCGACGACAGCGACCACAGGCACCACGCCCGAGCAGCGGGCGAGAGCCCGTGCCGCCCTGCCCCAGGCGTCGAGGCCCGCCACCCCTTCCGCCAGGCCCGGACCGGACGAGGTGAGCCAAGCCACCAGTGGAAGCCGCCTGGCCAGGGCCGTCTCGGCCGCGCTGGCCAGGGCGGTGGAGCCCTCGGCTGTGAGTGCCCTGGCCTTGTCCCCCTGGTCGAGCCGGGCCGTGACCACGGCGCCGCCACCGGGTGCCAGTGGGCCGGTGCGCACAACGACGTCACGGGCCCGGGGGGGCAAGGGTGCCGGAGGGGGTACTCCGGCCGCGCCGGGCCGGCTGCCAACGCCGGCGCGGCTGTCCTTGTGGCCCTGAGCGCGCTCTGGAACCTCCCTGGCCGGCCTCGGGCGGGGACGTCCCCTCACTGCCCGGCTCCGCCGCCGGAGCCGTCCTCGGGGTCGGCCCAGCCACGAGCGATGAGGAAGCCGCGGGCGCGCTCGGTCAAGGGGTAGCGGCCCACGAGGTCCCAGAAGTCACGGCCGTGGCCGCCTACACGGAGGTGGGCGAGCTCGTGCACGAGCACGTAGTCGAGCACCCACAGGGGCTCACGGGCCAACCTGGAGGAAATCCGGACCGAACCGTCGGCCGGCGTGCAGCTGCCCCAGCGCCACTCCTGGTTGTCGACCCAGCGGACCGACGTGGGGTGGTCGAGGCCGTACCTGGCGGCCAGGCGGGCCGCCCGCTCCACCAGGTCGACACTGGAGCGGCGCTGCTTGCGCTCGACGCGCCTCAGCATCTCGCTCACCCACCGCTGCTCCTCGGCGAGGCTGAGGGTGGCCGGGACGCTCACACGGAGGACGTCACCGACGATACGCGCCTGGATTGTCTTGAGCCGGCGCCGGCTGCGGACCACTTCGACGTTCATAGCGGCGGTCAAGCTAGGCCCGTCCTGTGACACCCTGGGAAGCCCCCCGGGTACCCGGGCTGCGTGCGACCGGAGCCTGGGCGCCGGCGGCCTGGGTACCAGCGGCCCGGACGACCGGTCCCTCCGAGGCGAGCAGGTCGACAGGCAGCAGGGCGCGCAGGGCCACCCCGGCCTCGGCCTCGCCGTCACCGGGTGCGGGGCCCGCCTCGAGCCACCAGCCGCTCAGGTTGGTGTACCGTCGATGCGGCATGGTCAGGCCGAGGGCCCGCTCGACCGATACGAGGACGCCTCCGTGCGCTACCACCACCGCCAGGCCTGCACCACGGGCCGCCACCCGGCGCACCGCCCCCACTGCCCGGGCCAGGAACGCCCCTCCGGCCTCGCCTCCGGGGACGGGCACGAGGGCGCCGGCACTGCGCGCCGCCAGCTCGCCCGGCCAACGGGCCTCTATCTCGTCCCGGGTCAGCCCCGTCCATTCGCCGAGGTCCTGCTCGCGCAAGCCGGCGTCCACCATCAACTCCGCCCCGTAGCCGAGCTGGCCGGCCACGAGCTCGGCCGTGCGCCGGGCCCGGGCCAGGTCCGAGCAGGCGACCAGGTCCGGCACCTCCCCCATCCCGGCGAGCACCCGCCCGGCCCTCACCGCCTGGGCCTCGCCCGCCTCCGACAGCGGCGTGTCCGTCCAGCCCTGCCAGCGGCCCGACGCGTTCCAGGTGGACTGGCCGTGACGGAGGAGCAGCAGGCGGCCCATACGGCCATCTTCGCAGAAGAACGCGGCCCCACGGCACAACCGCCGCTGGCGGGGTAGGGTCCGTTCGCGTGCCTGGGACATCGGTCACCGTGCTGTTCTTCGCATCGGCCAGGGATGCGGCCGGACGCTCCCGTGCACGTATCGCGACGCCGGACGGCACGACCGTGGGCGAGATGGCGGACCGGCTCGCCGAGGCGTTCGGGCCTGACCTGGGCGCGCTCATGGCGCGCTGCGCGCTCTGGGTCAACGGAGACCCGGCCACTTCGGCGACTGTCCTGCACGAAGGCGACGAGATCGCCGTCCTTCCCCCTGTTTCCGGAGGTTGAGCGGTGTGTGCAGACGGCGTGGGGCGCGGTACTCTCGGTGCGATGGCTGAGTTCAACCTCCTCGAGGCGTTCGGTCCCGACTACCTGGTCGGCCTCGACCGGCTGGCCCTGTCGGAGCTGCGCGCCAAGCGGGACTCCTGCACGCGGCTGGAGACAGAGCTCTCCTACCTGCGGCGCCTGGCGCAGGCTCGCATCGACCTCGTCATGGCGGAGGCCGATGCCCGCACCAGCGGGCGCTTCGGCGACCTGGTCGACCGGCTGCCGCAGATCCTTGGCGACCACGAGCGCCCGGACAGCCCCGGGCGCCTCACTGCCATCTTCGCTCCGGCCGAGGGAGTCCAGGTGGACCTTTCAGCCCGGGTGGAAGCCGTACTGCCATCCGACCGGCTCGGCTCCCTGGCGGAGATGGACCAGGGCTCGCTGGACCAGGCGCTCGCCGACCTCACCGCCCTCGAGCGCGAGGTGTCGGCTGAGCGGCGCGGGCTGCACGACATCCTGGACCGCCTGCAGGAGGAGGTCGTGCGCCGCTACCGCAGCGGCGAGGCGACCGTGGACGCCCTACTCGCGTAGCTCCCCGACCGGCATCGCCTTCGGTGCCGGTAACCTTCCCGGCGTGCCGGCTGTGGCTGTCCTGTCCATGCATACCTCGCCGTTGGCCCAGCCGGGCTCCGCTGATGCGGGCGGGATGAACGTGTACGTCCGTGAGCTGGCGGCCGCCCTGGCCCGTTCGGGTGTGCGCTGCGAGGTCTTCACCCGCCGGGAGAGCCCGTCGCAACCCGCTTCGGTCTGGGTCGAGCCAGGCTTCCGAGCCCACCACGTCACTGCCGGCCCGGCCGCGCCGGTCCGCAAGGAGCTCCTGCCGGCCCTGCTGGAGGAGTGGACGGGCGGCGTGGCACAGGTCCTGGGCCGGCTGGCCGCCCACGGCGAGGCCGTCGACCTGTTGCACGGCAACTACTGGCTGTCCGCCGTCGCCGGCCACACCCTCAAGCACTCGCTCGACCTGCCGCTGGTGACCACCTTCCACACCCTGGAGCTGGTCAAGACCAGGGCCGGCGAGGCCGAGCCCGAGGTCGCCCAGCAGCGCACAGCGGGAGAGCAGGCCGCCATCGGATGCTCGGACGCCGTGCTGGCGTCGTCGTCGGTCGAGACCGAGGAGCTGGTGAGCCTCTACGACGCCGAGCCCTCCCGCGTCGAGCTGGTGCCGCCGGGAGTCGACCGCGCCTACTTCTCCCCCGGTGACCAGGCGCAGGCCCGCAGGGCTGCCGGGCTGCCGGAGGACGTCCCGATCGTGCTTTTCGTCGGCCGCGTACAGCCTCTCAAGGGCCTTGTCACGGCCGTCGAGGCGGTTGGACGGTTGAAGGCGTGCGCCGGCCGTGCCGGCCTCGCCCACCTGGTCGTCATCGGCGGCCCGAGCGGCGCCAAGGGCCGCGACGAGATGGCCCGTGCCCTGGCCATGGTCGAGGCCTTCGACCTGACCGACAGGGCCCTGGTCGTGCCACCCCAACCGCACGAGCTGCTCTCCACTTATTACAGGGCTGCGGACGCCTGCATTGTGCCCAGCCGCTCGGAGTCCTTCGGGCTGGTGGCCCTCGAGGCCGCTGCCTGCGGGATCCCGGTCGTCGCATCCGCTGTCGGCGGGCTCACCAAGCTGGTGGAGCACGGCTGCACCGGGTACCTGGTGGCGCCGGGCGACGCCGCCGGCTTCGCCCACTACCTGGGCGAGTTGCTCGACGACCGCTCCCTGGCCCGCCTGATGGGGGCTGCGGCCTGCGATCGCACGGCCGGCTACACCTGGCAGTCCGCCGCTGCACGCGTGGCGGCGCTGTGCACCTCGCTCTCGCAGCGCGACCTCGTCAGCTGCACCTGAGCCACCTCTTCGGCCCACGCCGCCCGGCTTGGCGGACAGGGCCCGCGACTACCATTGGTCTGGTCGCGGCCCGTGGGACCACCCGTCATTTCGTTCGGGGAAGTGCGAACTGGCGGGCCCGCGGGCTGCGGCGCCCTAACGTGGCGGCATGGTGACCAAACTGCTGGTCGTAGGCGGCGGCAAGATGGGCGAGGCCCTTGTCGGAGGGGTGCTGGCGGCGGGCTGGGCCAGCCCCGCCGAGGTCGTCGTGAGCGAGGTCTCCCCCGAGCGCCGGGACCAGCTGGGGGCACCGGGCGGCCTGGCGGCGCGGTTCCCCGGGCTGCAGGTCGTCGCCGGCCAACTACCGCCGGCCGAGGGCGCCCTGGTGGCAGTCAAACCTCACGACGTCGCCGATGTGTGCCGGCGCCTGGGCGAGGGCGGTGCCGCCCGGGTGCTCTCCATCGCTGCGGGGGTACGCCTCGCCGAGCTCGAGCAGTGGTGCGGCGCCTCCACGGCGGTGCTGCGGGCCATGCCCAACACTCCCGCGCTGGTATGTGCGGCGGCGACGGCTCTTGCTCCCGGCACGCGGGCCGGCAAGGACGACGTCGAGTGGGCGACGGGCATCCTGGCCTCGGTCGGCACCGTTGCACAAGTCCCGGAGAGCCAGCTGGACGCCGTGACCGGCCTGTCCGGCTCGGGCCCCGCCTACGTCTTCCTGGTGGCCGAGGCCATGACCGAGGCCGGAGTGCTCATGGGCCTGCCCCGGGCCGTCGCAGCAGAACTGGTGGCCCAGACCCTGCTGGGGTCCGCCCGCCTCCTGCGCGAGTCCGGCCAGACGCCGGAGGCCCTCCGGGCCGCCGTCACCTCGCCGGGAGGGACCACCGCCGAGGGCCTCCGCCGGCTGGAGGCGGCCGGCACCAGGTCGGCGTTCATCGAGGCGGTCGCTGCCTCTGCGGCACGGAGCCGGGAGCTGGCGGCGCACGGCGGCTGAAGACGTCCACCCCCGACGGGAGGCTGCCACCCCCGACGGGAGGCTGCCGATCGCCACGGCGCGGAGGCCGGGCCTGACCACCCGGGCCTGACCACCCTGGCGCGGTGCACGGCGAAGTACGTCGGCAGCCGACCGCGCTCGTCAGGCAGTAGCCCGGCCAGCGCCGGCGCCGGGTCGGAGCAAGGCGGAGCCTGCCTCCTCGAGGCCGGTCGCCCGCGCAGCGCTCGAGCCGTTCACGCACAGGGCCAGGTGCCCGTAGGAGTCGACGATCAGGCCGAGCTCCCGGGGAGCCAGGTCGGCGAACGCCCGCACGGGCCGGGCGACGAAGCCAACCTCGGGTCGCCCGCTGACCGGGCGGTCCTCTGAGTGGCGGCCGCAGCGGCCGGCGGGGGCGGGCCCGACCGTGACCCGGACCAGGCCGCCTGCGAGCAGGCTCCGCGCCTCCGGGGTGCCGGCAGTGGCCGCCAACTGCACGTTGCCGTACTGGTCGACCCAGGTGACTTCGCACTCCAATGCGCCGTCGGCACCCCAGCGCAGCGCGGGTGGCGGCAGCCGGACAAGCTGGTCGTACGGCAGTGCGGGGCCGAGGTCCCCCAGCCGACCACCTGTGGCCAGGTGCGCTGCAGCCGGGGCGAAGACGTCCCTGCCGCCGAAAGTGGGCCCGGGGGCGGCCAGGCGCAGGCGCGGGTTGTCGAGCACGACGACCCGCCAGTCGCCTCCGAGCGCTTCCAGCGCCGGTACCACGAGACCGTTGTCGGGAGCTACGAAGCAGGCTCGGGGCGGTCCGGGAGGCTCCGTCAGGCGGGCGACGGCGACGCCGCGGCGGTCGGTGCCCACGCCGGGGTCCACTATGGCGAGCACGACCCCGTCGGCCAGGTACGGCGCTGCGCGCAGGAGGGCGAGGCTCCCGGCACGCACGTCCTGGCGCCGTACCCCGTGGGTGAGGTCGACGATGGGGCAGCCCGGCGCCCGGCGCCTGAGCACGCTGTGGACGGCCCCCACGAAACCATCGGAGAGCCCGTAGTCGGTGAGGATGCTCAGGACGGCGACCGCCGTGGCTGGGCCACCCTGGCACGCGACGGCCTGCCCGCCGGCTGCGCCGGAAGGCCTGCCCGGCCCCCCGCCCGTGGAAGGCGCGCTCAGCCCGCCACCGTGTACTGCCCGGCGAGGTAGCGGTCGACGTCCTCCTCGCGGATGCGGTAGGAGCGGCCGACACGCACGGCGGGCAGTTGGCCGGCCTGGACGAGGCGGTACACCGTCATGTTGGAAACCCGGAGCTGGTCGGCCACCTCCGAAACGGTGACATAGCGCGACCGGGACCGGGCGTCATCGAGCTTGCCCATGTTCACCCTTCTCCACTTACGAGGGTAGGTCAAAACGGCCCGCTCTGCCCGCGGCCCCATGAGGCAGGCGACGTCCCCTGTGCGGGCACTGGGCCAGCCGGGGTGGGCGGTCGTCCTGGCGGCTAGCGCCGGCGGGCACCCGGCGGCCGGACCGCCTGCGGCTCAGGTCGGCGGCTCAGGCCGACGGCTCAGGTCGGCAGGTCGAGCGGAGAGCGCGAAGCGGGCTTCATGGCCGCCCCGTAGTGGCGCGTCGCCCGCTCGTACGGCTGGCGCATCAGGGGCGACGAGATCAGGAAGTCGGCCGTCGCCCGGTTGCAGGCGATGGGGATGTTCCAGACCACAGCCACTCTCAGCAGGGCTTTCACATCGGGGTCATGAGGCTGTGGCTCCAGCGGGTCCCAGAAGAAGACGAGCATGTCTATGCGGCCCTCTGCGATCATCGCCCCGATCTGCAGGTCCCCTCCGAGAGGCCCGCTCTCGACCCGGCTGACCTCCAGCCCCAGGTCCTGGGCTATGAGCCGGCCTGTCGTACCCGTCGCCAGCAGTTCGTGCCTGAGCAACGACAGGCGGTTGTACCTGGCCCATTCGAGCAGGTCGGTCTTGCGGTTGTCGTGAGCGATCAGGGCGATGCGCTGGCGCCGAACGAAATCCGCGCCGGCGTCCGGCCCGGTCGTGGCGGGCCCGGTCGTGGCGGGCCCGGTTGCGGGACCGGTTGCGGGACCGGTTGCCGGCGGTCCTGTCACGCCGGTACCTTGCCCTACCTGCTCGGCGCCGGGCGCTCCGGGCAGCGGATCTCCTACCGGCTGCGAGGGGTTGGGCGGTTGTTCCATGACCTAGGCATACCATTGTGGCGATGCCTGCCGCGCTTGGACCAGCCCCGGACGGCGCCCTAGCACCGGCACCCGAGGGCGACCGTATCCCGGGCGCGACGGTCAAGCGCCTGCCCGTCTACCTGCGGGCCCTCACCGAGGCAGGTGACGAGGGAGCGGTGACGATCTCCTCGGAGCTGCTTGCGGCCCGGGCGGGCGTCAACGCCGCCCAGGTCCGCAAGGACCTGTCCTTCCTCGGCAGCTACGGCACCCGGGGGGTCGGCTACGACATCGACGTGCTGCGCCACCACGTCAACCGCCAGCTAGGCCTCACCCGCGAGTACAAGGTGGCACTGGTCGGCGCCGGCAACCTGGGCCAGGCGCTCGGCCACTACCGCGGCTTCGCCGAGCGCGGCTTCAACGTGGTCGCTGCCTTCGACAACGACCCGGCCAAGGTTGGCACCAGCCTGGGAAGCGCCCTGGTGCACCCCATGTCCTCACTCGAGCAGGTGGTCAGGGACGAGGGCATCACCATGGCGCTCGTCGCCACGCCGGGGGCCGTGGCCCAGGAGGTCACGGACCGCCTGGTGGAGGCGGGCGTGACTTCGCTCCTCACCTTCGCCCCGGCCGTGCTCAACGTCGGCCCCGACGTCTGTGTCCGCAAGGTCGACCTGGCCGTCGAGCTGCAGATCCTCAGCTACTACCAGCGTCCGGGCGTGCCGGGGCCCGGGCGGCGCGGACGGCGCCGAGCCGTCGTGGCGGGAAGGGGCTGACGCCATGCCCGTCGACCGGGAGGCCTACCCCGTCACGCTGCTGCCCGATGGCAAGGCGTGCCTCGTCGTCGGTGGCGGCCAGGTCGCCGCCCGTAAGGCGGCCGGGCTGGCGGAGGCGGGGGCGCTCGTGCACGTGGTCGCCAGCGAGGTCATGCCCGCTATGCGGGAGCTCACCGGCCTTGCGTCGGTCGAGGAGCGTCACTACCGCCGCGGCGAGGTGGCCGGCTACTGGCTGGCCGTGGCTGCCAGCGGCGACGCTGCCACCAACCAGGCTGTCTACGACGACGGCGAAGCCGCCAGGGTGTGGGTAAACGCCGCCGACGACCCGGACCGCTGCTCTTTCATACTGCCGGCCGTGGCAAGGCAGGGGCCCGTGGCCGTCGCCGTGAGCACCTCGGGGTACAGCCCGGCGCTGGCCTCGTTCCTCAAAGCGCACGTCGAGGCGGAGATGGGCCCCGAGCTCGGCGAACTGGCCCGACTGTTGGCCGAGGCACGGGCCAGACTCAAGGCCCAGGGTCGAAGCACAGAGGACGTCGACTGGCGTCCCGTTGCCAGTTGGGACATGCTCGACCTGATCAGGCAAGGACGGCGAACAGAAGCAAAGGAGCGCCTGGAGGCGTGTCTGTCGCAATAGTCGGGGTAAACCACCGTACGCTCCCCCTGGAGGCGCTCGAGCCCCTCATCATCGCCGCCGGCGAGGTCCCCAAGGCGCTCGCCGACCTGTCGGCCCGCTCCCACCTGCAGGAAGTCGTGCTGCTTTCGACCTGCATGCGCACGGAGATATACGCCGTCGTCAGCCGCTTCCACGGGGCGATGGGCGACATCAGGGACTTCCTGGCCGCCTGGAGCGGCAAGCCCCCCGAGGACTTCTCCGACTACGTCTACAGCTACTTCGACGACGCGGCCGTCAACCACCTCTTCCACGTGTCCGCCGGGCTGGACTCGGCCTCGTTGGGCGAACCGGAGATCCTGGGACAGGTGCGCTATGCAGCCGAGACGGCGCGCCGCGAGGCGACGGTGGGCCCGGTGCTCGGCACGGCTTTCCGCCACGCCCTGGTCGTGGGCAAGCGGGCCCGCACCGAGACGAGCATCTCCCGGGGCACCACCTCCCTGTCGCACGCAGCAGTCGAGATGGCTGCCGACGCCCTCGGGGGCCTGGCGGGCAGGCAGGCTCTCGTCCTGGGCACCGGCGAGGTGGGCGAGGTCGCAGCCCGCGCCCTTGCGAGCGCCTGTGGCCCGGGCACGGTCACGGTCGCCAACCGGACCCGGGCCCGGGCGGCGCACCTGGCGACAGAGATCGGGGCGCGGGCCATAGCCTGGTCCGAGGTGCCGGAGGCCGTCACGGTCGCCGACATCGTGCTGTGCGCCACGGGCGGCGACGACGCCGTGCTCAGCACGGGGATCCTGACCGGCTCACTGGCTGAGCGCCGCGGCCGGCCGCTGCTGCTCGTTGACCTGGCGGTGCCCCGCAAGATCGACCCGGTCGTGGGGAGGGCGCCGGGCGTGACCCTGGTCGACATGGACGGCATATCCAAGTTCGTGGCGGAGCGTATGGACGGGAGGCGCGCCGAGGTGCCGGCCGTCGAGCGCATCGTGGCAGAGGAGCTGGACCGCTACCTCACGACTGTGGCCGAGCGGTCCGTCGCTCCGCTGGTCGCAGCCCTCCACGAGCGCTCCGAGCAGGTGAGGCGAGCGGAGATGGACCGTCTCGCCCAGCGGCTCGGGCTGGACGACGAGGCCTACGAGGCCGTCGACTCCATGGCGCGCCGTCTGGTCGCCAAGCTCCTGCACGAGCCCACCGTCAACCTCAAGGCGGCGGCAGGCACCTCCAAGGGAGAAGTGCTGGCCGAGGCCCTGCGGGAGCTGTTCCGCATCGAGCCTTAGTGCGCCTCCGGCTGGCCACGCGGTCGAGCGAGCTCGCCCTCTGGCAGGCACGCCGCGTCGCCGGCATCATCCGCTCGGCCGATCCGAGGTGGGAGATCCAACTGGTGACGGTCACCACCTCTGGCGACCGGCGTACGGACGTGCCCGTGTGGGAGATGGGCGGACGGGGCGTGTTCGTGGCCGAGGTACAGGCTGCCGTCCTCGACGGCCGGGCTGACGCCGCCGTCCACTCGGCCAAGGACCTCCAGCCGGTCACTACGCCGGGCCTCGTACTGGCCGCCCTCCCCGAACGTGCCGACCGCCGCGACGTGCTGGTGGGCGCCCGGCTGTCCGACCTGCTGCCGGGCGCCACCGTGGCCACCGGCAGCCAGCGACGCCGGGCCCAGCTGGCCGCCCTGCGGCCCGACCTGCAGTTCCAGAGCCTGCGCGGCAACATCGCCACCCGGCTCGGCCGGGCGCCGGCCGGAGGTGCAATCGTGGTGGCCATGGCTGCCCTGCAGCGCCTCGACCTGCACCCCGAGCCCAGCGAGGTGCTGGCCGAGGACGTCATGCTCCCTCAGGTCGGCCAGGGCGCCATCGCCGTCGAGTGCAGCGGGAGCGACGAGGCCGTCCTGGCCCTGCTGCGCTCGGTGGACGACCCGGGCGCCCGTACCACCGTCACAGCCGAGCGGAGCTTCCTGGCCACCATCGGGGGGGCCTGCGACCTGCCCGTGGCCGGTTCTGCCACCGCCACGGCCGGCGGGGTGCTCACCATGAGCGGCCTCCTGGCCAGCCCTGACGGCACGACGGTGGTCCGGCGTAGCGCAGTGGGCCCGGTCGCGGCGGCAGCCGACCTCGGGCGGGAGGTAGCGCTGGCGGTGCTCGGAGGCGGGGGGCGCCGGCTGCTCGACGTCATGCGGGGTGGCACCCGGTGACCGGCCCCGGCCGTGTTGCGCTGGTGGGTGCGGGGCCGGGCGACCCCGGCCTGCTCACGGTCAGGGGTGCCGAGCTGCTGGCCCGGGCCGACGTGGTCGTCCACGACCGCCTGAGCGACCCCAGCCTGCTCGGCCTGGCCCCGCCCGGAGCCGAGCGGGTCGACGTAGGCAAGCAGCCCGACGACCGCGGGGACCAGGAAGCCATCAACGAGCTTCTGGTGCAGCGGGCGCGAGCCGGCCGGCGGGTCGTCCGGCTCAAAGGGGGCGACCCCTTCGTCTTCGGGCGCGGAGGCGAGGAGGCCCTGGCGCTGGAGGCGGCCGGGATCGCCTACGAGGTGGTACCAGGGGTCACCTCGGCCGTTGCGGCGCCAGCCTATGCCGGAGTGCCGGTGACCCACCGGGGGATGGTCACCTCCTTCACCGTGGCCGCCGGCCACACCCGCTCCGTGGAGAGGACCAGGGCCGAGGGCGGGACAGACTGGGAGGCGCTGGCCGCCACGGGCGGGACCATCGTCGTGCTCATGGGCGCCGCCCACCGCGCACGTATTGCGCAGCGCCTGATGGCCGGCGGGATGCCGGCGTCCACACCCGTCATGGCCGTGCAGTGGGGCACCGAGCCGTACCAGGTCCACGCCCGCACCACCCTCGGCCAGCTCGGCTCAGTCCCTGTCGAGCCTCCTGTCACCTTGGTGATCGGCGAGGTGGCGGCTCTCGAGCTGTCGTGGTACCGCTCCGGGCCCCTGGCCGGTCGCACGGTCGTCGTGACCCGGGCCAGGCACCAGAGCAACGAGATGGCCTCGCGCCTGCGGGAGATGGGTGCCCGGCCCATGGAAGTGGCGGCCATCGAGCAGGTGGCGCCGCCGGACGGCGGCCGCGCCCTCGAGGCAGCCGTCGCCACCCTGCGCCCGCGCCCTGGCGCCGCCGGCCGGGGGGCACCCGGGTACGCCTGGGTCGTGTTCGCCTCCGCCAATGCGGTGGAACGCTTCTTCGCCGTGCTGCCGGACGTGCGCTGGCTCGGGGGGACCGCAGTGGCGGCCGTCGGCCCGGCTACGGCCGCTGCCCTCGCCGACCGGGGCGTCGTCGCCGACCTCGTACCGGACGACCACAGCGCCGAGGGCCTCGTCGAGTGCTTCCCGAGCTTCGAGGGACCACCCTGGACCGCTGCGGGGCCCGACCGGCCCCTGGTGCTCCTGCCCCAGGCCACCGGGGCCCGGCCGCGGCTGCGGGAGGGCCTTGCGGCCAGAGGCTGGACCGTCGAGGCGGTGGACGCCTACCGGACGGTGGAGGTCGATCTGGCCCGAGACGTCCTGGCCAGCGCCGGCCGGGCGGACGCCATCCTGTTCGCGTCACCCACGGCCGTGCGCAGTTACGTCCGCCAGGCCGCTGCCTGCGGCGCGCCGGTGCCCGAGCTCGTTGCGTGCATCGGCCCGACGACGGCCCGGGCCGCCGCAGGAGCGGGGCTGGCGGTGGCGGCGCAGGCGGGCGAGCACACCCTCGACGGGCTCCTTGCCGCTCTTGCGCAGGCGCTCGGCCCGGCGAATTGAGCTCGCGGCCCGGCCTGGCGTCAGGGTCGGCCGCGCAGAGGCCCGACGGTACGGCCGTGCTCCAGGACAAGCACCCGCTGCGCCCATTCGACGGCGAGGTCGTCGTGGGCCACGACCAGCACGGTACGGTCCCCCGCCGCTACTGCCAACCCGTCGAGCAGGCCCGCCGCCGAGCGCGGGTCGAGGTGGGCGGTCGGCTCGTCGAGGAGGAGCACCGGCGCTTCTGAGACGAGAGCTCTGGCAGTGCCGAGGCGCTGGGCCTCGCCGCTGCTGACGGGCCGGCCGCCGGTGCCTAGCCGCGTGCCCAGCCCGTCGGGCAGACCTCGCGCCCACGCCCCCAGCCCGACCGCCTCCAGGGCGCGCCACAGCTGGGCGTCGGTCGCCTGCGGGCAACCCAGCCTGAGGTTGGCGGCCAGGTCGGCGGCGAAGACATGGGTGTGCTCGGGCGCCCAGGCAGCCAGCCGGGCGATACCGGCCCGGTCGAGCCCGCAGACATCGGAACCCCCGAGGTAGGCCCTGCCTCGGCGGCAGCTCACGAAGTGGAGCAGCGCCAGCACCGCTGTCGTCTTGCCGGCCCCGTTCGGCCCCGTGAGGACCGTCCGGCTGCCCGGCGCCAGCGCCAGGGAGACCCCGCAGAGGATGCTCGGCGCTACCGGGGGACCGGGCCCTGGAGAGCTGACATGGGCCCGGCGCAGCTCGGCAGCCGGGGTGCCCGCAGGCGCGCAGCGCACGTCGGTGCCGGGGCCTTCACCCTGTACCGCCGGCACGACCTCCCTCAGGCCGAGCAGGCGCCCGGCCGCTGCCCTGGCCTCGGCCACCTTTGCGAGGGCGGAGGGCAGCAGCGAGCAGGGCGCCAGGCCGGCGACCGTGGCGAACGCGGCCATGGCCAGGGCCGGGGCACCCATGTGCCCGGCCAACGCTGCGTGGGCCCCTACCGCCAAGGTGGCCGCGGCCACGAGGGCCACACCCATCGTGGCGCCAGCCGCGAGCCCACCGGCGAGAGCCGCCCGGCGGCGGTCCGTGCGCTCCGACAAGCCCTGCAGCGCCCGCAGCCTTGCCTCGACGAGACCGCCGCGACCGAAGGCCACCAGTTCGGGCGCGGAGCGCACGAGCTCGTCCACCTGGCCCGCCAGGAGCGCCCTCTGGGCGGCGGCCTGGTCCTGCCACCGCCGGCCCAGCCGGGAGGCGAGCACCACGGCTCCGGCAAGCAGGGCGCCGCCAGGCAGGAGGACAGCGGCCATCAGCGTGCTCACCAGCGCCACCGCCCCCGTGGCGGCCAGGAGTGCCGCCGTGACCTGCACGGCAGCCGAAACGGTGCGGGCAAGCCCCTCGGCCACCAGTTCGGCGTCGCTTACGAAGCCGCTCAGGACCTCACCGCGCCCGTTTGGCCCCAGGGCGCCTGGCACGAGAGGCTCGAGGGTGTCGAACAAGCCGAGCCGCAGGGAGCCGAGCAGCGCCAGGGAGCGCCGGTGGACAACCAGGCGCTGCAAGTACCAGAGAAGGCCACCACCGAGCGAGAAAGCCTGGACGGCGCCTATGGCGACGCAGAGGCTGAGCACAGGCGGGCGCTGCCACGCCCGGGCCAGAAGCCACGCGCCGACAGCCAGGAGGCCGACGCCGCAGGCCGCGGCCAGGGAGCCGGCCAGGACGCCCGGCCACACGGCGGGCAGCCCCCTGCCCGCGCTCGCCCAGCAGGTGCGCAAAGGTCCGCGGCGGGGCAGTCCGCGGCGGGGCAGTCCGCGCCGGCTGCGGCCACGGCTCACGGGCACAGCCCGGCCCTGGCCGGCGTGCGCGCCGGGCCCGCCTGGTCCTCCAGCCTGCCCGCCTCGAGGTTCACCACCCGGTCGGCCAGGGCACACACGGCCCGCCGGTGCGAGACGACCACGGCCGTAGCCCCCGCGAGCGCCTGTCTCAGAGCGGCCACGGCCACGTGCTCGCCGGGACCGTCCAGGTGGGCGGTCGGTTCGTCCAGGAGGTACAGAGGTCGCCTGCGCAGCAGCGTGCGGGCCAGTACCACCCTCTGGCGCTCCCCCGCCGACAGGGCCATGCCGCCCTCGCCGACCAGCGTGGCCAGACCGTCCCGGCCAAAGAGCTCCGCCGCCTCGAGGCACCCGAGAGCGGACCACAGTTGGGCGTCGGTCGCACCGGGCTCGCCGAGACGCAGGTTGTCGGCCAGGCTCGCCGCCAGCAGTGCGGGCTCGGCGGAGAGGTAGGAGATCCCTGCCAGCCAGCGGTCGCGTGCGAGCCCGGGGAGGGGCCGCTGTCCCGCCAGGACAAGACCCTCGTCCGGGGCCACGAACCCGAGCATTAGGCGCAAGAGAGCCGACTTGCCGGCCCCGCTGGCCCCCTGCAGCACGGCGACCTCGCCGGCCGCCAGCGTGAAGTCGGCCCGGTCCAGGACGGGCTGGGGCCCGCCGGCGAGCCGGAGGGTCACGTGGCGCAGCTCGAGTGAGGCAGGACGCGCCGCATCCGGGCCCACGGCCACTGGACCGTCGGCCGCCGCCTGACGAGCCACGGCACCCGGGCCGGCTCCGGCCTCCCCGACACCCGCTGCCCCCGGACCGCCGGGACGCCAGGGAGCTTTCCCGGCAGGAGCCTGCCCGGCGGCCGCCCCCACCTCCAGCGCCCGGGCGAGCGCCGCCTGGCCCTCGGTGCTGTCGTGGAAGCGGGCACTGGCCCTGCGCAGTGGGAGGAACACCTCGGGTGCCACGGCCAGCACAGCGAAGGCGTCGGCCAGGGGCACGCCACCGGCGAGCAGGCGCAGGCCGAGGGGGACCGCCACCAGGGCCACGCAGGCAGAAGCCAGCGTGTCGAGGACGACTGCGGACAGGAAAGCCACCCGCAGTACGGCCGAACTGGACGCCGTGATGGCCTGGTTCGCGCGAGCCAGGCGTGCCCGCTGACGGCCGGCGGCGCCGAAGGCGCGCAGGACGGCAAGGCCCTCGAAGGTGTCCGCCACCTCGTGCCCGAGCTGTTCGACCCTTGCCCAGCGCCGGCCGGCCAGGTCGAGGCTCGCCTTGCCGACCAGGGCTCCGAAGACGGGGAAGAGGGCGACCCCCACCCCTACGACCAGCGCCGAGAGCCAGTCGAGCACGCCGAGAGCGACCAGGAGGGCCAGGGGGGCTGCGCCCGCCAGCACCACTTCAGGGAGGTAGCGGCCCACGTAGTCGTCGAGGGCGTCGAGGCCGCGCCCCGCTATGGCCACGAGCTCACCGGGCCCAGCACCTGCCCCCTCGGTCGTCCAGGCGCCCGGCCGCGATGTGGCGGACAGCAATAGCCGCCGGCGCAGCGCCCCCTTGGCCCTGCCGCTGGCGCGGGCGGCGCCGAGCTCGCCGGCCAGGGCGCCCAGGGCGCGCAGGGCGGCACCGGTGACGAAGAGGCCCAGCCAGGCCCTCCAGCCGGCCCTCGTCCCGGCGGAGGACAGGGTCGCCAGGAAGTGGGCCAGCCCGAGCGCCTGGAGCACCACGCCGGCGGTGGAGACGAGGCCGGCGCCGACGGGGACGGCCAGCACGGCCAGGAGGCCCGGTACGGCAGCGAAGAGCCTGGGGTCGACCGGGCCCCGCCGGGCGGCCGGGCCCGCCCGGGGGCCCGGGCCGCTCCGGGCACCCTGTACCTGGCGCGGCACCGGCCCTTCAGGCACCCGCCGTGGCCCTGACCAGGCGCTGTCGGAACACCCAGTACGTCCACCCCTGGTAGGCCAGCACCAACGGCGTGAAGACCGCTGCCACGACTGTCATCACGACGAGCGTCTCGTGCTGGGAGGCCGATCCTGCGATGGTGAGCGAGTGCGAGGCGACGTTGCTCGCCGGCAGCACCTCGGGGAACATCCTCGAGAACACCGCACCCAGACCGGCCAGGATGGCCAGGCCCGTCGAGAGGAAGGCCAGGCCTCCCCGCCCGGTCGCGACAAGGGCGGTGCCGCCCGCCGCGGCAAGCACCCCCAGGGCCCCAAGCGCGAGCGGCAGTACCGGCGACACCGCTCCGGGCACGCTCGGGCGCCCTGCCAGGGCCACCCACGCAACCGCTACGGCGAGCAGCGCCGTGGCCGCCACCCCTGCGACCACGGCGGCCTTGCGTGCACGCTCGGCGAGACCGCCCCCCGTCTTCATCGACAGGAAAACCGAGCCGTGCAGGGCGAAAAGTGTGGCACTGGCAAGGCCTCCCACCAGCGCGACGGGGTGCAGCAACCCCAAGAGGCCGCCGAAATAGACGCCGCCGGGCGCCAGGACGACTCCCCGGACCAGGTCCGTGAAAGCCGCTCCCCAGACGACGGCGGGCACGAGGCTCCCGGCGAAGTTGGCCCAGTCCCATGTCCTTCGCCACGCCGCCGACGTGAGCTTGCCCCGGAACTCAAACGAAACGCCCCGCACGATGAGCGCCAGCAGGACGAGGAACAGCGCCAGGTAGAAGCCGCTGAAAAGACGCCCGTACCACAACGGGAACGCAGCAAAGGTGGCACCCCCGGCCGTCACCAGCCAGACCTCGTTGCCGTCCCACACCGGACCGATGGCGTTGATGCAAATCCGCCGGTCCTGGTCGTCCGCCGAGACGAACGGCGCCACGATCGACACGCCGAAGTCGAACCCCTCGAGGAAGAGGTAGCCCGCCCACAGCAGGCCGATCAGTGCGAACCAGGTCGTGTCAAGGGCTGCGAAGCTCGACATCTCAGAACTGCCTCCCCACTCGTCTCAATAGACCAGACCGGCCACTTCCGCGTCGGCGTGACCCTCGTCGTGGCCGGTGTCGTCCAGGTCGCGCTTGCTGGCCCGCACGAACAGCCAGGCGTCGAGCGCTCCTAGAGCGCTGTAGACGAGCACGAAAGCGCCCAGCGTCAGGGCCATGTCGGCGGTCGTCACGCTGGAGACGCCCTTGGCCACCGTCATCAACCCGTTGACCACCCACGGTTGCCTGCCCGCCTCGGTGAACACCCATCCCGTCGTGTTCGCTATGAAAGGCAGCGCGATGCCTGCGACGACGGCCCGGGTGCCCCAGCGCTTGGCCAGGAACGCTTCCGACCTCGTGCCCCTGGTCGCCCAGATGACCCAGGCCGAAAGCAGGATGATGCAGATGCCCGCGCCCACCATGGCCCGGAACGACCAGTAGGTGAGCGGTACGACCGGGATGTAGCTGCCGTGGCCGTAGCGGGCAACGTCGGCGGCCTGGAGGTTGTCGATCCCCTTCACCTGGCCGTCCCAGGACAGGTCGGCGATGAGCGAGAGCAGGTGCGGGATCCTGATCTGGAAGATGGGTTGGTTCTTCAGGTTGCCGATTGTCAGCAGCGAGAAACTTGCTCCGGACTCGGTGTGGTACAGCGCCTCGGCTGCGGCCATCTTCATGGGCTGGTACACGTCCATGAGCCGTGCCTGCACGTCACCGCTCACCGCCACCAGCACCGTGCTCACCATGGTGAACCAGGCGGACCAGCGGGTGGCCTGCAGGAAGGCTGGGCGGTGCTCGCTGCCCGCGGGTTCGCGCCGGGCCCGCCAAGTGCTGATCCCGAGCACGAGAGCGCCGGCTGTAGCGAACGCGCCCAGGACCGTATGGACGAACGAACCCCAGAGAACGGGGTTGGCGAGCACCGCCCAGAAGTTCGTGAGCACAGCCTGGCCGTGGGAGATCCTGTAGCCCACGGGGTGCTGCATCCACGAGTTGGCCGCCAAGATGAAGAACGCCGACAGGACGGTACCGAGGCTGACCATCCAGATCGAGACCAAGTGGAGGCTGCGGGGGAGCCGGTCGCGACCGAACACCCACAGGCCTATGAACGTCGACTCCATGAAGAAGGCGAGGAGGGCTTCGATCGCCAGGGGGGCGCCGAATATGTTGCCCACGAAAATCGAGAACGCGGACCAGTTGAGCCCGAACTGGAACTCGAGCACGATCCCGGTCACGATGCCTACGGCCATCTCTATCAGCAAGAGGCGCCCGAAGTACCGGCTGAGCCGGTCCCAGTCCCGGTCGTGGCGGGCGTAGGCCAGAGTCTGCATGAAGGCCACCACGAAGGCGAGGCCGATGGTCAGGGGGACGAAGAAGAAGTGGAAGACGGTCACGACCGAGAACTCCCAGCGAGCCAGCATCAGCGTCACGCTCGGCGCACCTCGCAACAATCGACAGCCATCACCGTTCCCTCCGCTAGCCCCGTTGGCCGCTCCCGGCTACCGGGCTCGCGCCCTCCGTTGGGCCGGGCAAGCCAAACGGTACGGCGGGCCGGGCCAGGGCGAGTAGGGGCCAAGGTCACCGCACCGGCTGACTTCACACGGCACCGGCTGACTTCCCCTCGCGGTCGGCTCCTCCGGGCCGCCGGGATAGCCTGGGCCAATGGGTTTCCCCCAGACCCGCATGCGCAGGCTGCGGCGCTCTCCTGTCCTGCGCGACATGCTGGCCGAGACTTCGTTGTCGGCCAAGGACTTCGTGGCGCCGCTGTTCGTGCGCGAGGGCATCGGCGCGCCTAACCCCATCGCTTCGCTACCCGGAGCCTTCCAGCACACGGTCGGGTCCCTCGTCGAGGAGGCCAGACGCCTGTGCAACCTGGGCGTACCGGCGATCATCCTGTTCGGGGTGCCGGCGACCAAGGACGCGACCGGCAGCCAGGCCTGGGCCGCCGAGGGTGTGGCGCAGGTTGCACTGCGGGCCCTGCGTGACGAGCTGGGCGACGACATGGTCCTCATGGCCGACCTCTGCCTCGACGAGTACACCGACCACGGCCACTGCGGCGTGGTGCGCCCCGACGGCTCCGTGGACAACGACTCCACACTGGAGCTGTACGGGCGAGTCGCCCTCGCCCAGGCGGAGGCCGGCGCTCATGTCGTAGCCCCCTCGGGCATGATGGACGGGCAGGTGGCAGCCATCAGGTCGGCCCTCGACGGCGCCGGACACGCCGAGGTGGCCGTCCTCGCCTACGCAGCCAAGTTCGCCTCCGCCCTGTACGGCCCGTTCCGTGACGCCGTGGACGTGACCATCGCAGGCGGAGGGGACCGGCGCGCTTACCAGCAGGACCCCCGCAACAAGCGCGAGGCGCTGCGCGAGGTCGCCCTGGACGTGGCCGAGGGCGCCGACATGGTCATGGTCAAGCCGGCGGTGACCTATCTCGACATACTGGCCGCCGTCCGCCAGGCGGTCGACCTCCCGCTTGCGGCCTACCACGTGAGCGGCGAGTACGCCATGATCAAGGCCGCAGCTGCCAACGGCTGGCTCGACGGCACGGCGGTGGCCCTCGAGCAACTGGTCGCCCTGAAGCGGGCCGGTGCCGACCTGGTCCTCACCTACTTCGCCGGCGAGGTCGCCGAGCTGCTCGGGGCGTAACGGTGAGCACCAACCTCTCCTGGTTCGCGCGGGCCTGCCAAGTGGCCCCGGGCGGGGTCAACTCGCCTGTCCGGGCCTTCAAGTCGGTCGGGGGCTCGCCGTACTTCGTCGAGCGCGGGGCCGGGGCCTACGTCTTCGACGTCGAGGGACGCCGCTACATCGACTTCGTGCAGTCGTACGGGGCGTCGATCCTGGGCCACGCCCACCCCCGGGTTGTCGAAGCGGCGCAGCGGGCGGCGGGGCTGGGCACCACGTTCGGCGCTCCGACGCCGGGCGAGGTGCTGCTCGCCGAGGAGATATGCGCGCGCGTGCCCGGCTGCGAGCAGGTGAGGCTGGTGAGCAGCGGCACGGAGGCGGCCATGTCGGCGGTCAGGTTGGCTCGGGGCGCCACGGGACGGGACCGTGTCGTAGTGTTCTCGGGCTGCTACCACGGCCACAGCGACGGCCTCCTGGCCGGAGGGGGGAGCGGGGTGGCCACCCTGGGCCTGCCCGCCTCGGCCGGCGTCGCCCGGGCGGCCGTCGCCGACACCCTGGTGGCGCCCTACAACGTCGTGCCCGAGATCGGCGACGACGTCGCCGCTGTCGTCGTCGAGCCCATCGCCGCCAACATGGGCCTCGTCCCTCCGGCGCCGGGCTTCCTCGAGGGCCTGCGCGAGGCCTGCACGAGGGCGGGGGCCCTGCTGGTCTTCGACGAGGTCATCACCGGCTTCCGTGTAGGCCCCGGCGGCGCGTCGCTGCTCCTCGGGGTCACGCCCGACCTGTGGTGCTTCGGCAAGGTGGTGGGCGGAGGGCTGCCGCTCGCGGCCTTCGGCGGGCGCCGCGACGTCATGGAGCAGCTGGCCCCCGACGGCCCCGTGTACCAGGCCGGCACCCTGTCGGGTAACCCGGTGGCCACTGCCGCCGGGCTGGCGGTGCTCTCGCTGCTCGACGAGGGCGCCTACCACGACCTGTCCGCCTACACGGGCAGGCTGGCCGCCGGCCTGGCCGCCGCCTTCGCCGGTGCGGGCCTGGCGGTCCAGGTCCCCGTTGCGGGGCCTCTGCTGGGGCTCTTCTTCGGCGACCAGCCCGTCAGGGACTACGAGGGGGCCAGGGCTTCGGCCGCCACCGGCCTGTACCCGGGCCTCATGCACGGGCTGTTGGACCGGGGTGTCGCCATCGCTCCCGGGCCCTACGAGATCCTGTTCCCGAGCCTCGCCCACGGCGAGGCGGAGCTCCAGGCCACGGTGGAGGCGGCCGGGGTGGCGGCGGTCCGCCTGGTGGACGGGGCCTGAGAGGCACCCGGGCCTACCCGCTCCCACCCCCACCGGCACCGCCGTGGAAGTCGCCCTCCATAGCGCTACCGGCTACTGCGTCGCCACGGTTATGCAACGGCGGAGCTCCTCCACCGCCTCGGGCGCCCCGTCCACAGTCGCGCCGTCAACGGTTGCCCCACCCGCGTCCGCAGTGGCCCCCCGGCCCCAAACCCAGCACAGGAGCGCTTCGGGCGAGCCGGTGACCGTCACGTCCGCGTCGGCGGCGCCGGCGGCGCTGTCCTGCACCTCGGCCCTTCCCGGGCCCGTCGTGACCCGCCAGGCACGCTCGCCGGAGCGCAGCTCGTAGGTGCGCCCGGGAGAGCCGCCCAGGATGTCGGTGAAGTAACCACCCCACTCGGCGACGCTGAAGGCGAGGAACACCCGGAGCAGCTCGTCGACCCCGTCGAGAGCAAGGTCGTCGGGGACGGGCGCCACCGGGAGCCCGGCGGCCAGCTCGGCGTCGATGCGGTGGACGACGGTCTCCAGCGCCATCCGCCTACCCCAGAAGCCGACGCTCTGGTCGGGCCGGTACCAGGTCCCGGTGCGCTCCTCGGGCGGTCGCGACACCAGCTCGGCCCATAGCTCGGAGTAGGTCCGGTCGAGCAGCGGCAGCGGCGCCTCGCCTGCCAGCCCCGGTGGGGGCCACTGCTCCGGCTCGGCGCCCTCGCGCATGGCGGTCGTCTTGTGGGCGAAAACGTAGCCCACGTGCTGCACCAGGTCGGCCATGGACCAGCCGGGGCAGGTCGGGACGGGTGCTCCCAGGTTGGTCGCGGACGCGGCCCGGAGGCGGTGGAAGTCGGTGGCCAGGCAGTCGAGGTAGCGCGAGTGGTCCACCTGCCCAGTTGAGCAGCCGGGCGCTCCCCGGCGCAACGCCTTTCGGGGCACCGGCCGGCCGCCGTCACGGCGGCGGCGTCACGCCCCTTCCCAGCCGTCCACCAGGTACATCCGGGCCGTCGCCGCCCCCCGGCGCAGCTCCCTGGCCGCGCTGTACTGCTCGCCCCGGTACCAGGCGAGCGCGCTCTGGTGGTCGGGGAACTCGACCACCACCGTCCGCCCGCTCGGTGCGTCGCCCTCCAGCACCTCCACCTCGCCGCCCCGCACCAGGTAGCGCCCGCCGGCAGCTGCGATGCTGCCGGCGGCAGCCGCCTTGTACTGCTCGTACCTGTCCGGGTCGGTGACTTCGCCCTGGTAGATCACATATGTGGCCATGGCCGAGCCTAACCCGGCAGGGCGGTCAGGAGCTGCTGGCACAGACCGTGCCCACCGGGGGCAGGGCCTTGGTGACGAGGTAGCGGTCCGTCCAGCGCTGGACGCACGTGCTGTACAGGTACCCGGTGTGGCCCGGCCCCTTGCGGGTGAGCAGGCGGGCTCCGAGCTGCTTGCTGACCGCCTGTGCCCACGGGTAGGGGGTGGCCGGGTCGTCGGTCGAACCGATCACGAGTATGTGCGGCCCGAAGGACGAGTGCGCCGGGGCGGCGTGGCCCTGCGCGGGGACCGGCCAGTAGGCGCACCCGAGGTTGCCCCAGGCCATGCCGGCACCGAAGTCGGGCGAGATCTTGGCCAGCTGCGTCGCCAGCTTCTCGTAGACGGCGAGGCTCTTCGGATAGGGCTGGTCGAGGCAGTTGACCGCCGAGTTGGCGGCGCTCAGGTTGCCGAACTGCCCGTTGGGCTGCAGGTCCTGGTAGCTGTACGCAAGGGCGGCCAGCAGGGTCCCGTCCCCGCTGAGGGCGGTGGCGAGGCCCTGGGCCAGGTAGGGCCAGCTCTGGTCGGAGTACAGGGAGCCGATGACAGCCGTCTCGGCCACTCCCAGGGTCACCCGCTGGCGGCCACCGAACATCGGCCTGAGGTTGGCGTAGAGCACCTGCCCGTGGGTCAAAGCGTGGACCAGCTGCTCGTAGGCGTTCTGAGCACCGAGGGGCAGCTCGTTGGAGCAGGTCTTGTTGCCCGGGCACCAGGCGAAGAAGTCGTTGAGGTCGGTCTGGAAGCCCTTGGCCTGGCCTGCCGACACCCCGGCCATGCCGAGGGCGGGGTTGATGGCGCCGTCGAGCACCATGGCCCGGATGTGCGTCGGGTACATCTCGGCGTAGGTCTCCCCGATGAAGGTGCCGTAGGAGAAGCCGAAGTAGTCGAGCTTGCCCTGGCCCAGGGCCGCCCGGAGGTGGTCGAGGTCGCGCACCGTGTCGACCGTGCTGACGTTGTCGAGCAGCTTGCGGGGGGTGTTCTTGGCGCAGGCCTGGTCGAACGACTTCGCTCCGGCAACGACCTCCTTGACCTGGGCGGGTGTCGTGGGGTCAGGCGGGAGGGCGACCAGTGCCCTGATGCCCGCCGCACCGACGCAGCTGACCGGGTCGCTGGCACCCACGCCCCGGGGGTCCCAGCTCACGAGGTTGAACGCCGAGCGCAGTGCCTTGGGGAACGGCGTGGTCTCGAGGAACTGCACGCCGGAGGCGCCCGGGCCACCCGGGTTCATGAAGAGGTCTCCCAGCGGGTGCGGGTTGGTCGAGCGCAGCTCCACGACGGCCAAGTCGATGGTCCCCTCCCCGGGCTTGGCGTAGTCGAGCGGGACCGGCACGGTGGTGCACTGGTAGGTCTTGGCACACGTGTGCCAGGCGGGATGGCCCGGCGTCGGTGCCGGGGCGGCCAGCGCTCCGGGCACCTCGAGCGCTCCCGGGACGGCCGTAGCGATCAAGCCGAGCGCGGCTCCGGCGGCCACCAGCCAGCGGCGGCGGCGGCGGTTGGCGGTACGGTGCAGGGGCGCGCCGGGAGCAGGGGTCTGCTGGGGGGTCAGGGACGGCATCCTGGAGGCCAGAGTACCCGTCGGCACCCCGTCCGTAGCGCCGCCCGGGCACCGGCCTGGCGGCGGCCGGGCACCACGGCCGCTGCGGGCTCTCGAGCGCCGGGGGGCCCTCTGCTCACACACCGGCCGTCCCGGAGGTCGCCTACCTCGCCGAGCACCTGCGCGCTGTGCTTCGGTGCCCGGATTGTCGGCACCTGCCAGCTGGCTCGCCACCGCCGAACGGCTACGATCCTCCTGGAACTGGACGCGTACGGAGGAGCTGGCGATCGGACCAAGGCACGCGCTGCGGCACGAGGGGCCGCCGTGGGCGCTGTGAACGTTCTGGAGCGCGAGGACGCCAGGCAGGCGGTCGACTCCGCGCTCGACGCTGCCCGCAGCGGTGGCAGCAGGACGCTCTTCCTGGTAGGTGACGCGGGGCTCGGCAAGACGACGCTGTTGGACCAAGCCTGCTCGATGGCCCGGGCCTGCGGGTTCGCTGTCGGACATGCTCGTTGCTCTGAGGTCGAGGCTTCGATCCCGTTCGGCATGATCGACCGGGTGTTCTCTGACCTGGGCCTTCGCGGCCCGAGCATCGGGGAGGGTGGGGCCTCCCCGACGGACATGTTGGCCGCCCGCTACGTGCGGCTGTCCGACTGGGTCCGGCACGAAGCGCCCCAACCACTACTGATAGCCGTCGACGACATGCAATGGTCGGACCCGGACTCGACGGCCCTGCTGGCGGCGCTGTGCCGGCGCCTCGGAGGCTTGGCTGTGGCTGTCGTGGCCGCCATGCGCGGCTGGCCCTCGGGCTCCCTCGACCAGGCGCGCTCCCTCGTCCGCGACGGCCTCGCTGGCCAAGAGCAGCTCGAGCCCCTGTCCGAGGAGGCGAGCCGGGCCCTGCTGCAGTTGCGGCTCGGTCGCGAGCTTCCCGCCGAGCTGACCGGTCGCGCGCACCAGAGCTGCGCCGGGAACCCGTTGCTCCTGGTGGAGGTGGCCGACTCCTGGGGTCGCGGGGAAGACCTGCTGTCCGGGCCCGGCCCACTGGGTGAGCGGGTTTTCCTGCCCCGCTTCGCCGGTGTCGGGCGGGAGGCTCTGCGCTGGGCGCGGGGCGCCAGCATACTCGGCTCCCGCTTCCACCCCCTGCTGGTGGCCGGGCTGGTGGGCCAGAGCGTTCCGGAGGCCTCGGTGGCGCTGCAGGCACTGTGTGACTCGGGGGTCGTCAGGGCGGCCACGGATGGGGACGGGGAGTTCGTCCACCCGCTCTTCCGCCAGGCTCTCTACGAGGACATAGCGCTCCCAGTGCGCCAGGCTCTCCACGCCCGAGCCTTCAACCTGCTCCGAGACCTCGGTACCTCTGTAGCGGAGGCGGCTGCGCACGCCGTTGCCGCCGACCTACGAGGCGACCCGTCGGCACTCGAAGCAGTGCTGTCCTCGGCACGCGCCGCCATGTCCGTCGGGGCTGTGGCCACCGCCGCCGAACATTTCTTCCGCGCGACCACGCTGGCCGGGGCGGCAACAGCCCAGGGCGTGTGGCTCGAGCTCGGCCGAGCCTGCCTGCTGGCCGGGAGGATCGACCAGGGGGAAATGGCGACGCGGCGCTTCCTGGCAGCGGGTGGGTTGGACGACGCCGGGCGCGTCGCCGGCATGCGGTTGCTCGCGCAGATCTTGATGGCTTCGGCCCGCCAGCCCGAGGCGGCGAGATGCCTGGAGGAGGCTTCCGCGCTGGCCGGCCGCTCCGACCCTGCCCTCGCAGCCGAGATCCTGCTCGACTCAACCTTCATGGGATGGATCTACACGGGCCCGCGCCGGGCCCGCGTCACCACTCGGAGGGTGCTCGAGATGATCGGAGAGTGCGGGACCGACGCCGAGCACCTGCGACGGCCGGCCCAGATTGCCGACTCCTACCTCGCGTGCCTCGTCGGCCAGCCCTACGGCATCGAGGAGATGGCCGCGGGTGCTCGCAGCGCTGTGGCTCGCCCCGACGCCCACGAGTTGCGTTCCGCCTGGGGCTGGGACCCCTTGTTCGGCTACTTCAACCTGGCGAAGATAGTCGAGCGCTTCGAAGACGACATGGCCGCCTTTCCGGTCCTGGCGGATCTGACCCGGCGGCAGGGTTCGACCTTGACCTACTGGTCCTACGCGGTGAACCACGCCGACACCCTGTGGAGGCTCGGCCGCCTCGACGAGGGCTACACCTTGTTGCGCGAAGGCCTCGCTGTCGCCGCAGTCCTACCCGGGATAGCACCGTACGCGTCGGTCGGGCTGGCACACATATCCCACGAGCTCGGCCGGCGCGAGGAGAGCGCCAGCTGGGCCACGCATGTCGAGGCGGCCATGTCCGAGGTCGGCGAGACCGCCTACCTGCGCCTTTGGCTGCTGCTCATCTCTTGTCGCGACGATCTCTGCGGCGGCCGCGTGGAGCGCTCGGTCCAGGCAGCAGAGAGGGCCGCCGCCGTCGCCAGCGAGTCCGGGATCCTCGAGCCATGCGTCATCCCGTGGCACGGCGCCGCCATAGAGGCCTACGTGGCGGCCGGGATGCTCGACGAGGCGGCCGAGCTCGCCGGCTCCCTCGAAGCCCTCTGCCAGCCCCTGCCGTGCCACGCCCCCCGGGCCGTGGCGGCCGCCGGGTTGGCCACCGTCGAGTGGCGACGCGGGCATGTCGATGCAGCCGAAGCCCTCTACGACAAGGCGCTCGCCCACAACGCCGCCGTGCCGATGCCCCTTGCCGAAGCCGAGACGTGGATCGCCTACGGTCGTTTCCTCCGCCACACCGGGCGCGTGGCGCGAGCGAGGACTGCCCTCCACCGGGCGCTCGCAGTGCTCGAGCCGACTGGGGCGGGGCGGCTCAGCCGCGCAGCGGCCGAGGAACTGGCCGCGGCAGGCGGGCGGCGGCCGCGGCGCTCCAGCGAACTCACCCCCCAGGAACGCCGGGTCGCTTCCCTGGCCGCGACGGGCCTCACCAACAAGGAGATCGCCCAGCGGCTCTACGTGACAGCAAAGACCGTTGAACACCACCTCTCGGCCGTGTACAGCAAGCTCGACATGAGCTCGCGGCGTCAGCTCATGCTCGAATGGCAGGGCGACCTCGAGCAGGCGGACCAACAGAGGACCTGAAGACCGCGGGCCGCGAGGTGGCCCACAGAGCCATCGACACCGGGTTGGCCTCGGTGGCGTGCGTGACGCGGCCTACAACGAGCCGTTCGACCTGAATACGGCGGCGTGTCCGTTCGCCAGGAGCCGGGATCGGTCACGGTGCCTCGAGGATCGTGGTCAGCACCTGCGGCGCCACCGTGAGGCGCGGTGCGTTGGCGTCGGCATACTCGTGGTCGGTCAGCCGCAGCTTCGCCGAGCGGATGCCCCAGTCCGGGGGCGGGCTGAGGTGGAAGAGCGGGCGCAGCTCGATGCCCGGGTCGGGGGCGCTGGTCTCTGCGCGGTCAAGGTCGCAGTCCTGCGTGGCGACGGCCCAGAGACCGTGAGTGCCCGGCGAACGCTCAGGGGCGTTCGACGCTCCGACCACGACGGCATCCAGCGGCAGCTCGTACTCGACGATCGATCCCTGACGCCAGCCTGCCTCGTACAGAGATGTCATCCGCCGCGCGCCGTGTCACTCGTGGAGGGCCGTTGTGGGGCCATTCCCCCGGGGTCGGTCGCCGACCAGGAGCCCGGTGCGTCGCGGTCGGATGGCGTCGAGGGCGGCAAGGTAGGCCCGGCCCGGATCGCCGCTCTCCCGCAGCTCCTGAACCGCACTGCGCCGGCCGGTCCCGGGTACGGTGGCGAGGATGGCGGCGGTTCGCTCGGGGTCCCGGTCGACGAGTACGTAGACTCGCTCGATGAGATCGTGGGCGCCGACGAGTCGCTGGTGCAGGTCGCCGCTGTGGCCCCTCACCAGTGGCCGCCCGTTCTCGGCGTTGATGATCGTGGTGTGACTGGAGCCCACGATTTCGGCTAGGCCGCGGGCGGACCAGCCGGTCCTCTCGCGTATCTCCCGGATGACCCGCTGGAGTCGTGGCACAGTCGGAGACACGACGTCCGGCAGGCGGATCGGCCAGGCGCCGATCGTCCAGATGGTGTCCTGCGTGTTCAGGGGGGGCGGCAAGACGGTCCGCTGGAGCGGCTCCCCGCGGAAGGCTGCCTCGTAGAAGGCGGGTGCCTCAACGACGGTCATTCGAAGACCTCACGCCCGAAGTATGTCGCGCCCTCGTCGGTGAGAGCCCAGAAGAAGAACCGATCGATCTGGTCGTGGAGCATGGTGAGCTGTCGCGTCAGCTCGTCGGGCTCGAACTCCTGAGGCCCTTCGGTGAAGATGTCGATGTCGAGCAGGAAGGCGGGGCCGCGCGGCTGCCTCGGCAGCACCCCAGGGACCATGGTGTTGGCCGGCACCAGGCCGTGTCGGACGACCGCTTGGACGTCCGCTTCCGGGCCGGCCAGCTCGCCTGTGGGCGGTGCCGTGAGCTGGCTCTGGGTGATGGTGGTGACGAGGTGGGTACCGTCGGCCACGGTGGCCGTTGCCGGCCAGCCCGTCAGCTCGGGGCGGAACCTGTCAGCGGAGATTGAGACTCCAGCCGGCGCCATCGTCGAACTGCCACACCTGCGCTGCCGGACTGCCCGTTGCGGACGCCCCCGCCGGACCGAGTAATAGCGCGACCTGTTGGACCTGCCGGAAGCTCGTGCGCTACAGCCACCCTCGCTCGTCCGCTCTGCGCAGTGCATCCAGTCGGTTGCGAGCAGAGGTCTTGGCGATCGCAGCTGACAGGTAGTTCCGCACGGTGCCCTCCGAGAGGTAGAGCTTGGTGGCGATCTCTGCCACCGTGGCACCTGAGCGTGCGACCGTGAGCACGTCGCGCTCGCGGGCGGTGAGGGGGGACTCACCCGCCGCAAGCGTCAAGGCCGCAAGAGCCGGGTCGACAACTCGTTCTCCCCTCATCACCCGCCGGATGGCCGACGCCAGCACCTCGGACGGGGCGTCCTTCACGACGAAGCCTGCGACGCCGGCCTCCATGGCCCGGCGTAAGTAGCCGGCTCTGCCGAAAGTGGTGAGGACGACCACCCGGCAGGCCGGCACCTGGACCTTGAGCACGGCCGCTGCGGCCAGCCCGTCCAGCCCCGGCATCTCGATGTCGAGCAATGCGACGTCCGGCTGATGGGACCTGGCGGCATCGACCACCTCGTCGCCCCGGCCGACCGAGGCGACGACTTCGAAGTCCTCTTCCAGCTCCAAGAGAGCGCTCAGCGCGCTGCGCACCAACTCCTGGTCGTCGGCGAGCAACAGGCGCACGGTCATACCGGCGCGCTAGCCGCTGGGCCGAGAGCCACTCGGAGCCGCCAGCCCCGGGGGTTGAGCGGTCCGGCCACGACGATGGCGCCTGCTGCGGCGGCTCGCTCGTGAAGGCCGGCGAGACCGTTGCCGCACGAGGGGTGACCGCCGACGCCGTTGTCGCGGATCTCCACCTCCGAGGCCGTCAGCGTAACCGTGCAGGTGGTGGCGCGAGCGTGGCGGGCGACGTTGGTGATGCCTTCACGGACGGCCCAGCCGAACAGCTCCTGGTGGGCAGCGTCGGCCGCTTCGGCGGCGGTGGGAAAGTCGGCCGCCACACCCGACGCCCGCAAGAGCTCCCGACCTCGGGCGAGCTCGCCGGCCAGGGTTACTTCCCGATAGCTCGACACCGCGGCGCGCACCTCCACGAGCGCCTGGCGCGACAGCTCTTCGACCGCGGCGATCTCCTCGGCCGATCGTCGAGGATCGGTCGCGCCCAGGCGGCGAGCGAGGCCTGCCTTCAGCGTGATCGACGTAAGGGAATGCCCGAGCAGGTCATGGAGGTCGCGGGCGATCCGGGTGCGCTCGCTCTCCGCCGAGAGCCGAGCTACCTCGGCTCTCGCCTCGGCCAGTGCCCGGTTGCCTCGCTGCACGGCGACGACGCTGTACGTCACGATGGCGACGACCGGGATGGCAAGGGGTACCACGTTGTCGAAGGCCATCGAGAGGCTGTCGTGCCAAGACGGGATGGCGACGGGGATGAACAGCGCGCCGAGAGCGAGGACAACGACGATCGGCGCGGCCCGGCTCCCGAGCCGGGCCACCGTGATGACCGTGACGTAAAGGCACATGACGAACCCCGTAGCCCGTGCGAAAGGCAGTTCGGCCACGAACGACGCGACCAGCAGCCCGTACAGGGCCCGGAACTTCCATGAGGTCCAAAACGGTGAGGTGCTCGACCCCGAGGCCTGCAAGACGATCCCGAGGTAGGAGGCGACGAAGACTCCGAGGATGACGTAGCCGGCGACCGCCGGCGCGCCGTGCTCGAATTGTGCCACTGCCTCGCCCACGTAGACCAGGTAGGCGAGGAACACCACCGGCAGGACGAGCCGGCGCCAGCCGCGGGCCCATCCTCGTTGGACCGCTACCCATTTGGCTTCGTCGGCGCTCGTGGGTTCGATGTCCGAGTCCACGTTTTCCCAGCGTACCCCTCGCCGATCGCTCAGACCCGACCGGTGTCGCGCCGGTAGGCGAGCGCTGCGAGCAAGGCGAGGACGAGCGTCCACACGGCAACGAGGATCCATCCCTGCGCCGGCCAGTCGCCCGACACGAGCGCATCCTTGCCTGCGTGTGCGAGCCAGTACGAGGGGAGCAGTTTGGTGAAGGCGAGCATCGCCCCGTTGAAGAACGAGCCGAAGACGCCGCCCAGGAGCGCGAAGACCACGACGAGCCCGCCGACCGCCGGCACCAGGGCGTCGCCTGGGACGAGATGGCCGAGGATGAGGCCCATCAAGATGAACGGCGCCAGCCCGGCGAGGAGCAGGCCGGTCATCTCGAACCACTGCGCTGCGTCGAGGTGGGCCCCGAGGGTGACGCCGGCGAGAAAGACCAGGGCGAGGGCGGGCAGCGCGACGAGATAGGCGGCGAGGACCTTGGCGACCATCTCGGTGCGGGCTCGCAGCGGGGTGATGCGCAGCTGGCGGGCCCAGCCGCGGGTACGGTCGATGGCGAGGTGCCCGCCGGTCGACACGGTGGCGAACATCGCGCCGTAGGCGGCCATGGCCGCCATGAAGTAGAGCGGGAAGGAGACGCCAGCGCTGGTGGCGTGGCGGTTGCCTCCGGCGATCGAGTAGTAGAGGACCAGCGGTAGTGCCAAGCTGAACACGAGGGAGCGGTGGTTGCGGAGGCTGCGAACAACCTCGTAGCGCACGTGGGTGGCGCCGCTCATCTGCCCGTCTCCTCAGCTCGAGGTGCGTTCCCGTCTCCGGTCAGTTCGAGGAAGGCTTCTTCGAGCGTTCCGCCTCGTACCTCCACGTCGCGTACCTCGGGGAACCTGGCGAAAAGTGAGGCGAGCGCGCGGTCCGCATCGGAGCAGGACAGGACCACCGAGTCGCCGTGGCGCTCGACGGCTCGAACCCCCGGCAGGGCACGCAGCGCTTCGACGTCGGCGTGTGGAAGCGTCGCCCGGACCGAGCGTGACCCGGCCTTGGCCTTGATCTCGGTGGCCGGGCCGTCGGCGACGATCCGGCCCCGGGCGATGAGCACGATCCGGTCTGCGAAGGCATCCGCCTCCTCCAGGTAATGGGTGGCGAAGATGACCGTCTTGCCCTGCGCTGCGACCCCGCGCATCACCTCCCAGAACTCGTGGCGGCCCTCGACGTCGATGCCGGCGGTCGGCTCGTCGAGCACGAGCAGGTCGGGGTTGCCGACGAGTGCTGCGGCGACCCGGGCACGTTGGGCCTGACCGCCCGAGAGCTTCTTGGTCCACCGATCGGCGAGCTCGTGCGCTCCGGTCAGGCGAAGCACGTCGTCGACGCGAAGAGGGTGCGGGTAGTACGACGCCATCAAGGTGACGAACTCGCGCACCTTCAGTAGGTCGGGTGGGAACCCGCTCTGGAGCATCCCTCCCACCCAGCCGGCGCGAACCGCCGACGCCGGTGGTACACCGAACACCGACACGCTGCCCCGGTCCGGGCGGGAGAGCCCGAGGACCATGTCGATCGTCGTCGACTTGCCGGCGCCGTTCGGCCCGAGGAGGGCCACCGTCTCCCCGGGTGCGATCGAAAAATCGATGCCGCTGACGGCCTGGACGGAGCCGTAGGACTTCGTCAGGTCGATCGCCTTGACTCCAGCCATGTCCACACCGACGGCGGCCATGACGCCATCGTGAACGTGGCTGGCTTTACGCGGTAGTGAGATCGTGCACAACTCACCCATGACATTTGTCATGGGTGAGTTGTGGGCGCTGTCGCCCTCGTCGGGAGCGCCGATCGCACGGTGCCGGGGCCGGAGCCGGAGCGCCGCCGGCCGCGGTGGGCCTGGACGGCGACGCCCGGGCGCTCGGACCATGTGGGCTCAGCCCGCCTACGGGGTATGCAATAGCACTATGCCTGACATCTGCGACCTGGTCCTGGAGGACCACGAACAGCTGCGCCGTGGCTTCGCCCAACTCGACGACCTGCGGGCCGCCGGCACCTCGGCCGACGACCTGGGGGCCGTCTGGCAACCCCTGGGTGACCACCTGGACCTGCACGCCGCGGCCGAAGAGGAGATCTTCTACCCCGAGCTGCTCTCGGTCGGCCAGCGGGCCGAGGAGGAGACGGACGACGCCATCAAGGACCACAACCAGATACGCGACGCAGTGGCCAGGGCGGCGGGCGAGGCGCCCGGCAGCGACGGGTGGTGGGCAGCTGTGACAGCGGCCCGCAAGGCCAACAGCGACCACATCGCCGAGGAGGAGCGGGGCGCTCTGGCGGACCTGAGGGCCACGGCCTCGCCAGAGCAGCGCCAGAGGCTGGGCACCGCCTGGGCCGTCTTCCACGGCCGCCACCGTGACGGCCGCAACATCGACAGGACGGACAAGTCGCCCGAGCAGTACGTACAGGACAACACCTAAACCTGGCCAACTCCGACCGGGGAGCTCGCCTCAGCGAATCCCCTGGTCAGAGGAGGTGGGCCGGGAAGGATTCGAACCTCCGTAGGCGCTAGCCGGCAGATTTACAGTCTGCTCCCATTGTCCACTCGGGCACCGACCCATGCTGAGGGGGTTGAGGCCCTCAGGCCCTACAAGGCTAGCGTGTGGCGCATGCCTACGTTTGACGTCGTCTCCCAGGTGGACATGCAGGAGATCCGTAACGCTGTCGACCAGGCGGCACGCGAGATCGAGAGCCGCTTCGACTTCAAGGGCACCTCCAGCTCGGTGGAGTTGGCCGGGCACGAGTTGACCCTGCGTTCGTCCACCGAGGACCGGCTGCGCGCCGTCGTCCAGGTGGTCGAGGAGAAGATGGTGCGCCGCAAGGTGTCGCTGAAGGCGTTGGACTACGGCAAGGTCGAGGAGGCGTCCAAGGGCACGGTGCGCCAAGTGGTCACGCTCAAGGCCGGCATCGACTCGGACCAGGCCCGGGCCATCAACAAGTTCGTCAAGGACAACGCGCCCAAGGGCGTCGCCTCGTCGACCCAGGGCGACCAGGTCCGGGTCAACGCCAAGAAGCGCGACGACCTCCAGACGACGATCGTGGCGCTGCGCGAGCACGACTTCGGCATCCCGCTGCAGTTCGAGAACTTCCGGGACTGACAGCCGGCCGGGCAGGCCGGGCCGGCCGGAGGCTGTCAGGCCCGGGCCGCGCCTGTGGTCAGAACTTCTGGGCCCACTGGCGCGAGCGCAGGCGGGCGATCCTCTGGTCGGTGGGCGGGTGGTCAGCGAACCATTTGGAGAAGCTGACCCGCCGACCGTTGAGCGGGTTGACGATGAACAGCGCAGCCATCTCCTTGGGTACCGGCATCGGCTGGCGCCGCGAAGCCATGTCGAGCTTCTGGAGCGCCGAGGCGAGGGGCTCGCCGTCCCCGATGAGGCGGGCGCCGTCACGGTCCGCCTCGTACTCGCGGCTCCTGGACAGAGCCAGCTGCAACAGGGTGGCGGCGAGGGGAGCGAGGATCATCATGGCCAGCAGGCCGAAGATGTTCTCCTCCTGGTTGCGCCGGCCGCCCTGGCCACCGCCGAAGAAGAGCCCGCTCCAGGCGGCCATCCGAGCCAGGAACGTGATGCCCATGGCGATGGAGGCAGCCACCGACGAGGTCAGTATGTCGCGGTTGCGCACGTGGCTGATCTCGTGGGCCAGGACGCCCCGCAGCTCGGACCAGGTGCAGAACTGCAGGATGCCCTGGGTGACGGCGACCGCAGCGTGCTTGGGGTTGCGGCCGGTGGCGAAGGCGTTGGGCTGGGCGGCGGGCGAGACGTACAGCCGGGGCATGGGCATGCCCGCCTTGGTGGTGAGCTCGCGCACGATCTCGTAGTACTGGGGCATCTGGGCCTCCGAGACGGGCACGGCCCGGGCGGCCTTGATGGCGATCTTGTCGGAGAACCAGTACGAGCCACCGACGAAGACCAGCCCGATCGCGAGGCCGATGATGAGCCCCTGCTGGCCGAAGAAGGCGCCGATGCCGAGGCACAGGGCGCCGAGGAGGGCGAGCAGGATGGCGGTCTTGAAGTTGTTGCGGTTCATTTCACAAGCACCTCAGAGCCCAGGGTAGCTTGCCCGGCTGAGAGAAAACTGAGGGCCTTGGGCCATGACCTCGGTGTTCGGTCACATCCGCACCGCCCCGCTCAGTCGTAGTAGCCGGAATGGATGTAGACGCATGGCACACCCTCGGCCCGGATGGCCTCGACATTGCGCCGGTCGTCCTCGAAGCAGAGGCGCAGGTCCAGGCCGCCGCGCCGCAGCGCCCGCACCGCCTCCTGCTTGAACTGCCTGGCCGGGCGGCGGTCGCCGTCGCGACGCATCACGAGCAGGTCCCAGCGCAGGCCGTGCCGACCGAGCCAGTCCAGGGTCAGCTCCCGGACCCGGCTGGGGCGGGCGGTCAGCAGCACCACGGCCAGATCCGGCGCGAGCAGGCCCAACAGGGTGGCCACGTCCTCGACGAGGGGGTCGTCACCCGAGGCGGCGAAGAAGGCCTCCCAATCGGGGCGGGGGCCCTCGAGCAGGTGTTGGCGCGCAGCCGCGTCGGAGAGGACACCGTCGAGGTCGAACACCGCCGCCCGGCCCCGGACCTCGTCCCCCCTCCAGGTCCAGGACTCCTGGCCGGGCCCATGGGCGGCCTCGCCAGACGGGGCTTTGCCGGCCGGTGCAGGCTGCATGGGGTCAGAATAGGTTGGTGACAGACGACCTCGTGCTCTGCCTGCCTGTCGGGGCGCGGGCGGTTGTCGTCGGCGGGCTGCGGCTCGGCGAGCAGGCGACGACGGCGTCGGTCGCCGCCGCCTCCGAGCTGACGCGCACCATCGCTGCGTGGAGCGGCCCGGGAGCGGTCGTGGTGGCGGGGGACCTCTTCGACTGCGCCGGTACCCCCGCTGCGGCGAAAGCGTCCCTGGACGCCCACCCCGGGCTGCGCGACGCCTTCGCCCTCTTCGCAGCGGGGCCGGGACGCCATGTCGTCCTCCTGCCCGGCACCGCCGACGCCTGGCTCGGGTGCTCGGTGCTCGCGGCTGACGCGGTGGTGGCGGCCACAGGCGCCTTGGTCGCCCCCGCACTGGTCCTGGAGCTGGCCGCCGCCGCCGGCACGCGTTCGGTGCGGGTGGAGGCGGGCCGGGACCTGTTCGCAGCACCATCCCCCGGCCAGGTACGCGTGGCCACGGCCGGGGCGGCGACCATCGCGAGGCCGGGCGGGCCCCGGGTGCCGGCTGCGGCCGGAGGCGTGGCCGCCGGCACCGACCCGGCCGCGGCCACGCTCCAGCACCAGGCGGGGAGGCAGCGCCTGGCCGAGGTGATCCCGGGCGTCTGGAAGGGTGGCACGAGTGGCTGGCTGGCGGGGCTCTCCCAGCTCGACGACCCTGCGGCGAGCCCCCGCTTCGTGGCTTCGCGCCTGGTGTACCGCCAGTTCGCCAAGAGGGCCTGGCTGCTCCTCCTGCCCGTGGCCGTCGCCATGCTCGCCCGGTTACCCCTGGCACTGCTGCGGCCAGCGCACAAGGTGGCCGGGCCCCTGCTCGAGACGGCTGTCGGCGCTGCCGCCCTGGAGCTGGTGGTCCTGCTGGCCCTGGCTGCCGCCTCCGTCCGCCAGGTCTGGCTGGCCTTCTCTGGGCGCACCGCTCTGCCTGCGGACCTCAACGAGCCGGCTCGCGCCAATGCCCGCCAGGTCGTCCACGAAGGCCTGACCGGGCTGGTGAGCGGGGGGACCGGTCGGGCGGAGCTGGTCCGCGTCGGCCGAGGCTTCTACGCCAACGTCGGCGCCTGCTGCGACGTGGTGAGCGAGTACCCGCCCAGGTCGCTGGTGCTCGGCCTGCCCTCGCCGTTCCTGGCCACGCGGCGGCTGGGTTGGTTGGAGCTGGAGGCCGGAGCGGACCTGCACGCCAGGCTCCTGTTCGGTCACGTGCTGGTCGAGGGAGCCACCCTGGCCGAGAGGGCCGTCGCCAGGGTGCCGGGCCTGACTGCGCGCGGCCCCATGGCCCGCCAGCCGGAGCCGGTGCCGGCGTCCGGGCCGGGCGCCGACCGGGCCACCCGCGCCGACAGCGGCGGGCCCGTCCGGCATCGGGGGCCGGTCCCCCTGGTCGTGGCTACGTTCCCCAACGGCCCGTCGTGGCCGGAGGCGCCTGCAGTCAACGCTCCCCACCGCCGCAGCCGGCGCCTGGCCGCCGTCGTCGTGGCGGCCGCCGGTCTCGTATCGGTCCTGTCGGCGCTGTCTGCGCCCGTGGCACACCGGCTCGACATGCTCCGCCAGGTGCTGCCCCTGGCCGTCCCTCAGGCAGCCGGCGCCCTCACCGCTCTGGGCGGCACCGGCCTGCTCATGCTGGCGCGGGGCATACGCCGGGGCCAGCGCCGCGCATACCTGGTCTGCCAGGCGGTGCTCCTGTCGGTCGCCGTCCTGCACTTCCTGAAGGCGGGCAGCATCCCCGGCGCCCTCGTCGCATTGGTTGTCGCCGCTTTCCTCTGGGCCCGGCGAGGCTCGTTCCGGGCTGCCAGCGACCTGCCCCCGCTGCGCCGTGGCCTGGTCAGGCTGGCCGGTGTGGCCGCGCTGGCCGTGCTGGCCGGGACCCTGACCCTGGAGGGCAGCTCGTGGTTCAGTACCCGGCTCCACCACCGCCACGTCGCCAGGATCGGCTGGGGCCAGGCCTTCCTGGCCACGGTGGAGCGGATGGTGGCCCTCACGCACGTGCCTCTGCCCGGGCGCCTCGACGACTTCTTCACGGTGGCCATGTCGTCGATAACAGCGGGGCTGACAGTGGCGGCCGCCTGGATGTTGTTCAGGCCGGTGGTGGACAAGCGGGCGCGCTCGGGAGGGGGCGGCGTAGAGCGGGCACGCGAGCTCGTCAGGCGCCACGGCGGGGGGACCCTGGACTACTTCTCGCTGCGGTCCGACAAGAAGTTCTTCTTCTGGGCCGACACCCTTGTCGCCTACGCCGTGTACGGCGGGGTCTGCCTGGTGTCTCCCGACCCGGTCGGGCCGGTCGTGCAGCGGGAGGCGGCATGGCGCGCCTTCCGCCAGTACGCGGACGGCCAGGGCTGGGTGCTCGCCGTGCTCGGCGCCTCGGAGGACTGGCTACCGGTCTACCGCTCCAACGGTATGCACGACCTCTACGTGGGTGACGAGGCCGTTGTCAGGGTGGGCGAGTTCTCCCTGGAGGGCGGGAAGTTCAAGGGCCTGCGCCAGGCTGTCAAGCGCGTGGCCCGCTACGGCTACAGCATCTCCTTCCACGACCCCGCCACCGTGCCGCGCGAGCTGGCAGCCGAGTTGGAGGCGGTCATGACCAAGAGCCGCCGCGGAGGGGTCGAGCGCGGCTTCTCCATGACTCTCGGGCGCATCTTCGACCCGTCCGACCAGGGCCTGCTGCTGGCCGTGGTGCACGGCCCGCTCGCCGGGGCGGAGGACGCCCCTGCGGGGCCGGCCCCGCCGCACGGCGCTCCTGCTGCGCTGCGGGGGGGCGAAGCAGGTTCGCTGCCCGGGCCGGGGGCGCCAGCGCGCTGCGGGGCTGGGCCGGCCGTGGCTTTCTGCCAGTACGTGCCCGCCCCGGCGATCGAGGGCTTCTCCCTGGACCTGATGCGCCGGGACAACGCCGAGCACCCAAACGGGCTGATCGACTTCGCCATAGTAGAGACCGTCCGCTACCTGGGCGAGCGCGGCTACAAGGGCTTGGGCCTCAACTTCGCCACCATGCGTGCCGTCCTGGCAGGCGAGACGGGTGACGGCGTCACCCAGAAGGCTCAGAGCTGGCTGCTCAAGCGCATGAGCGGGTCGATGCAGATCGAGTCCCTCTGGCGGTTCAACGCCAAGTTCGACCCGATCTGGCAGCCGCGCTACGTCGTCTACGACTCCGCCGAGCACGCCGTGGCCGTCGCCGTGGCCGTGGCCCGGGCCGAGTCCTTCTGGGAGCTGCCCGTCATCGGCCGGTTCCTGGTGCCGCCCAGGCAGCGCGGGCCCGAGGCCACCGTCCCTACCGCCTGAGCGCCACGGCAGGGGGCCGATGGTGGGGCCGGGCCGAGCGCCGCTGGGGTGGGGCCGCGAGCCGGCGTGGCGACGCGAACGTGCGCGGCGGAGCCGGCCGGCCAGGCCGGAGGGCTACATGTACCAGGGCAGGGTGATGGCGTGGCTCAGCGAGAGCAGGGGCGTCGACACCCCGGCGAAGATGGTGAAGGCGACGCAGATGACGACCACCGCCGCCGTGGGCGTGGGCACCCGGAGGCGGCTGGCCGGCGGTGCCCGCAGGACGAGCACGGTGTCGCGCCCGCTGAGCCCGGCGGTGGCGATCGACTGGAGGTCACCACCGGCGTACGCCATGGCGGGCGCCTCGACGTCGACGACAGCCGTCGTCGGCTCCGGTGCCATGAACATGAGCAGGGCCACCCTCAGGTAGATGAAGGCGGCGATGGCAGCGCCGAGCATGCCGATGAGGCCCAGGGCGTACTGGCCCTTGTTGATGGCGGCGGCTATGACCACCCACTTGCCGAGGAAGCCGCTCGTCAAGGGGATACCAGCCTGCCCGAGCAGCAGTACGAGCATGGAGGCGGCCAGCCAGGGGCTGCGTGCGGCCAGGCCGCGGACCGAGCTCAGGTCGTTGCGTGCCTCACCACGGCCCTGGACCACGCCCACGATGGCGAAGGTGCCGATGACCATGAAGGTGTAGGTGAAGAGGTAGAAGCAGACGGCCGTCACACCGCCGGTGGTGCCGGGCTGCAGCCCTATGAGCACGTAGCCCGCCTGGCTGACGGACGAGTACGCCAGCAGCCTCTTCAGGTCCGACTGCGCCAGGGCGAGCACGGACCCGAAGAGCACCGAGGCGGTGGCCAGGCCCCAGATGATGGGCCGCCAGTCCGATGCCTGGGTCGGCAGCGCCAGCATGAGCACCCTGAGGAGCCCGGCGAAACCTCCGGCCTTCGCGACGGCGGCCATGTAGCCGACGAAGGGGGTGGGCGCGCCCTGGTAGACGTCCGGCGCCCAGAAGTGGAAAGGCACGGCGGCGACCTTGAAGGCCAGCCCGGCGATCACCAGTCCCATGCCGGCCAGCAGGACTCCGTTGTGGACGACGGCGTTGCTGATGAGGAAGCTGATGATGTTGAGGTACTGGGTCGAGCCGGTTGCCCCGTAGATGAGGGCGGCCCCGTAGATGAAGATGGCCGAGGCGAACGAGCCCAGCACGAAGTACTTGAGGCCCGCCTCGCCCGACGCCGCCCGCTTGCGGTGGTAGGCGGACATGGCGTAGAGGGAGATCGACATGATCTCGAGGCCCAGGAAGAGGCTGATGAGCCCCGCAGCCTGTGCCATCAGCACGGCCCCGGCCGAGCACGCGAGCATGAGCACGTAGGGCTCGGGGCCGTCGAGGCCCTCCCGGACCAGATAGCCGTCGGAGATTAGCGCCCCGAGCACCGTCGCGGCCCCGAACATGATCACGAAGAACGCCGTCATGTGGTCGTAGAAGAGCTGGTCGCCCAGGGCGAGGGGCACCACTCCACTGCCTCCGACGTCGTGCCACTGGACCAGCCCGTCGACAACGGTCCCGATCCCGGCCAGGGCGGTGATGCTCGCCCACAACCCGGGGACCGCCGGCCAGGGGCTGGTGTAGGGCCGCTTGGGCATCGTGGCCGACAGCAGCAGCACGACCAGCGCCGCGCCGAACAGGACGAGCATTGGGACCAGGGCGGCGTAGTTGACAGGCAGCGATATCGAGCCCTTTGCCGTGCAGAGGCCGGTTATCTTGCCGGTCACACCGTCGATCGTGCACCCGCTGCCGGTGGCGGCGGCCAGGTGGGTGGCGAGGCCGTGGACAGAGGCCACGGCACCGTGGGCGGGAGAGGCGATGGTGCTCACTTGTGCGCTCCGGGAACCTTGGAAGCGGAAACCACGGGCACCACCTGGTCCGGGGGGACGGCGTAGTTGGCGTGGCCGACGCCCGAGGACGGGATGTGGAAGCCGGGGTCAGCCTGCTCGAGGTGGGCCACCAGGTGGTTCACGGCTGGCTGTATTCGGTTGAGCAGGGGTTGGGGGTACACACCGATGAAGACGATCCCGGCGAGGAGCGGGGCGATTGCCGCCCGCTCCGCCCAGGTCATGTCCCGCACCCCTGCGTTGATGGCCCTGGCGGGGCCGTGGAAGACCCTCTGGTAGGCCCACAGGAGGTAGACGGCCGACAGCACCACCCCGCCCGTGGCCACCACGGCCCACCAGCGGTGGGTGATGAAGGTGCCGATGAGGACCAGGAACTCGCCGATGAAACCGTTGAGCCCGGGCAGGCCGATGTCGCTCAGGACCACGACCATGAAGACCCAGCCGAGGATGGGGGCGGCCACCTGCAGCCCACCGAGCTCGGAGAAGGCAAAGGTGCGGCGGCGCTCCCAGACCATGCCGACCACCAGGAACAGCGCCCCGGTCGACAGGCCGTGGTTGACCATCTCGACGATGCCGCCGGTGATGCCCTGGACGGTGAAGCCGAAGAGGCCGATCACGATGAAGCCGACCCCCGCCACGGTCCCGTAGGCGACCAGGCGCTTCAAGTCGCGCTGGACTGCGGCCACGACACAACCCCAGACGATCCCGATGGCGGCCAGGGTCAGGGCGACGGGCGCCAAGGCGATGGCCGCCCTCGGGAAGAGGAAGATGCCCCAGCGCAGGATGCCGTATGCGCCCAGCTTGAACAGGATCCCGGCCAGGACCATGGAGGCACCCGTAGGCGCCTGGGTGTAGGCATCGGGCATCCAGGTGTGGAAGGGGACCAGTGGCATCTTGACGGCGAAGGCCAGGCCGAAGGCACCGAGCAGCAGCTCCTGGTCGGCCAGCGGGAGGTGGGTCGCCCCCCGGGCAAGAGAGATGATGTCGAAGCTGCTGTTGGTGCCGGCGACATGGTGCGACGTGACGAGCAGGTAGGTGGACAGGATGCCCACGAACAAGAACGCGGACCCGGCGAAGGTGTAGAGGAAGAACTTGCTTGCGGCATAACCACGCCTGGGGCCGTCACCCCCGATGATCAAGAAGTAGCCGGGGACCAGGGTGACCTCGAAGGCCACGAAGAACAAGAAGGCGTCCAGCGACAGGAACGTCGCCATGCAGGCCGATTCGAGGAGGAGCATCCAGGCCAGGTGGGCACGGGGCGAGCGTTCGACGCGGGGGCTGGCCATGGCTACGGGGAACAGCAGGGCTGTCACCGCCACCAGGAACAGCGAGATGCCGTCCACGCCGACGTACCAGTTGATGCCGAGGGGCCCGATCCAGGACTGGTGGCTCGTGAACTGGAAACCGGCGTGCGCGTTGCCCGCCTTGAACGCCACTGTCATCCATATGGCAAAGGCCAGTTCGAGGATGGCCACGCCGACGCCGAGCCGGCGGCTCATGGCGACCCGGTCCCTGGGAAGGGCTGCCAGGGCAATGGCGCCTCCCAGGGGGAGCAGGATGATCACGTCCAGGATGGGGAACGCCATTTGCTCAGCCACCGATCCGGAAGGTCAGGTAGGCGAGGATGATGACCAAGCCGGTGCCGATGCCCAGCGCATAGCTGCGGAGGTAGCCGTTCTGCACCTTGCGCACCACCCTTGCCGACAACCCGAGGAAGCTGGCGGTGCCGTTCACCACTCCGTCGACTACGCGGCGGTCCATTACGAAAGCCATGACGGACGCGCCGGCCCTGGCCGGCCCCGAGACGAACGCTGCCACCAGGTCGTCGAAACGCCACGCCCTCTGTAGGAACGCGGGCTGGAGGGCCGGGTGCTCGGCCGTGCGCCAGATCGAAAGGCCCAGCAGTAGCCCGGTCAGCGCGACGGCCGTGGTGAGCAGCGACAGGAACCACTTGGTACCGGTGCTCACGGCGAGGACCGTTGCGTGCGGGAAGAGGGGCTTGAGGAAGCTCGACAGGAAGTCGAGGTGCCAGGCGGGGAAGTTTATGCCCCCGCCGAGCACCGCTGCGACGGCCAGCACGATCAAGGGGACGTACATCGTCCAGACGGGGTCCGCCGGGTGTGCCTCGCCGTGGCTCGGGGCCGGCAGGCCCGGGCCGACGGCCTCGTGGCCACCGGCGTGGCCGGTGGAAGGATGGCCGGTGGCAGCGCGCTCGGTGGCGCTGTCGGGGCCCGCGACCTGGTCGGCCGCTGCCAACACCTGGGCGGGGCGCGCCTCCTGCCAGCGGGCACGGCCCATGAAGACCAGGGCGAACTGGCGGCTCATGTAGTAGGCGGTCAGGCCGGCCGTCAGCACGCCGACAGCCCACAGGCCCTTGTTCATCTGCCAGGCAGCCGACAGCACCGCGTCCTTGGACCAGAACCCGGCGAAGGGCGGTATGCCGGAGATGGCCAGCCACCCGACGGCGAACGTCGTGGACGTGATGGGCAGGTACTTGCGCAGGGAACCCATCCACTTCATGTCCTGGTTGTTGGCCATGGCGTGTATCACTGCTCCGGCGCCGAGGAAGAGGAGCGCCTTGAAGAAGGCGTGGGTGAGCATGTGGAACAGCCCGTCGGCGTAGTCGCCGGCGCCGACCGCGAGGAACATGTAACCAAGCTGGGAGATGGTCGAGTAGGCGAGTGCCTTCTTTATGTCGTCCTGGGCGCAGGCGATGGTAGCCGCCACGAAGGCGCTCGCCGTGCCGACGATCGCGATGACCCACGAGGTGGCGTGGGCGTAGTGAAGCAGCGGCGCTGCCCTGGCCATCAGGTACACACCCGCCGTGACCATGGTGGCGGCGTGGATGAGAGCGGAGATCGGCGTCGGGCCTTCCATGGCATCGGGAAGCCAGATGTACAGCGGGATCTGGGCGGACTTGCCCACGGCGCCCACGAAGAGCAGCAGGGTGATGGCGGTTGCGGTGGTGCCGGCGATGGCTCCGGGCGCGCCGCCCAGCAGGCCGGTGGCGTGGCCGTGGACCAGCGTGCCGAGCACCTGGCTGTAGTTGAGCGAGCCGAAGTGGGCGAACATGAGGAACATGGCCAGCAGGAAGCCCATGTCGCCGACCCTGTTGGTGACGAAGGCCTTCTTGGCTGCGACGGCGGCGACCTCACGCTGGAACCAGAAGCCGACCAGGCCGTAGGAGCAGAAACCGACGCCCTCCCACCCGAGGAAGGAGAAGAGGAAGTTGTCCCCGAGGACGAGGACGATCATCGAGAAGAGGAACAGGTTGAGGTAGACGAAGAACCGGTCGAAGCCCGGGTCCCGGTGCATGTAGCCGATCGAGTAGAGGTGGATCAGCGTCGATACGCCCGTGACGAAAAGGGCCATCGTCATGGACAGCGGGTCGATGAGCAGCCCGAAGTTGGCGTGCAGGCCCCCGACCGGGAACCAGGTGAAGATGGTGAGGTCGTTGGCCCGGTCCATCGCCGGCTTGCCCAGTTCCGTGACCCACACGATGACCGTTGCAACGAACGACCCGCCGGCGGCGAAGGTCCCTACCCAGCCAGCGACGGGCTCGCCGAGGCGTCGGCCCCAGACGAGGTTGACCAGGAAGCCCAGGAGAGGGAGGGCGACTATGGCGTATGCGGCGTTGACCATGTTGGCTCGTCAGCCTTTCAGGGCGCTGATGTCGTCGGCAGTGGCACCGCTGCGCCTCCGGTAGATGGCGACGATGATGCCGAGGCCCACGACCACCTCGGCCGCTGCCACCACCAGCACGAAGAAGACGGCGTCCTGGCCACCGAGATCGTTGAGCATGCGCGAGAACGTCACGAAGGTCAGGTTCACGGCATTGAGCATCAGCTCGATGCACATGTACATGATGAGGATGTTGCGCCGGACCAGCAGGCCGACGGCACCGGTGCCGAACAGGCAGGCAGCCAGCACCAGGTACCAGGCTCCGGGGACTGTCACAGGGCCTCCCCGTTGTGCGGAGCGGGTTGCTCGATGGCGGCGCCGGCCTGCGCACCGGCGGGCACCGCCAGGGAGGGCCCCTGGACTGCCGGCGGGGTGAGGCGCCCGGCGACGGGGCTGCGGCGCTGGGGGTGGGCCTCGCTGCCCTGGGCGCTGCGCCGGACCAGGACCACGGCCGCCACGACGGCGATGACGAGCAGGGCCGAGGTGGCTTCGAAGGGGAGCAGGTAGCCCGTGAAGATGCTCTGGCCGAGCTTCTGGATGTTTTCGCCCGGGCCGTTTGCGGCTTCGGTCACCGCCTTGCTCCCCGTCGCCCAGTAGTGGACCCGCACCAGCACGAGCAGCTCGACGACCACGACGACGCCCGCCATCACCCCGACGGGCAGCAGCGAGCGCGGGCCCTGCTGGGACCGGGTCTCCTTGCGGTCGACGCCCAGGAGCATGATGACGAACAGGAACAGGATCACGATGGCGCCGGCGTACACGATTATCTGCACCGCTGCCAGGAAGTCGGCGCCCTCGTCGATGAAGAGCAGGGCGATCCCGAAGATGGTGGTGACCAGGGACAGCGCGCAGTGCACCGGGTTGCGGCCGAGCACCACGCCGGCGGCTCCCCCGATGACGAGCAGGGCCCCGGCCGCGTACACGGCCCAAGCCGACGCGACGGCGAGCTGGGTGGCGGCGAGTACGGCGGTCGACAAAGTGCTCAAGACCTCCCCGGTGCCCACTCACCCGAGCGGGTGGGACGGGTGGAGCTGACGCCGACACCCTTCAGCTCGGCGCCCTCCACCTCGCGCAGGGCGATGTCGAAATCGGCCGCGTAGTCGGCGGCTGTCGGGTCGGACTGGCCCGCCTGTGCCGGCCGCACGCCGTAGCCGAGCTCACCGGACCACAGCGGGGTGCCCTCGAGGTCGGCGCGCCCGGAAGGAGCCGTCGCCCGCACCCAGCCGGAGGTGTTCTGGTCGTCGCCCGGTTTCCAGTCCTCCCAGGGCAGCACCTTCGGCTTGCCGGTGTCGTCCACCACCAGCTCGGACTTGGTGTAGATGGCGTCGTCGCGGTTGGTGAAGGAGAACTCGAAGAGCTTCGACTCCGTGATGGCCTCGGTGGGGCAGGCCTCCACGCACATGTCGCAGTGGATGCAGCGCAGGAAGTTGATCTCGTAGACGAAGCCGTAGCGCTCGCCGGGCGACACCGGTGTGTCGGGGGGGTTGTCGGCACCGCGAACGTAGATGCACTTGGCAGGGCAGACACCGGCGCACAGCTCGCAGCCGATGCACTTCTCCATCCCGTCCTCGTAACGGTTGAGCACATGGCGGCCGTGCCTGCGCTCGGGCATCTGGCGCTTCTGCTCGGGGTACTCGACTGTGACCCGGGGCTTCACCGGCTGCTTGCCTGTGACGGCAAAACCCTTGAAGAAGTTGACGAACCGGTTGTCCAGGAAGCTCATGGCGCCTCCAGTTCGGAGAATTGGCTGCCCTCTTCCTGGCGGCTCTGAGCCACCTCGATAGCCCGGGTGAGCAGGATGAAGGCAAACAGGCTGCCGGAGAGGGCCGCCAGGCCCCACCGCCAGTTGATCCGCGCGCCGACGACGATCAGGAGCATGGCCAGCGAACCCGGGATGAGCCGCTTCCAGCCGAGGTCCATGAGCTGGTCGTAGCGCAGCCGGGGCAACGTGGCCCGTATCCACACGTACACATAGAGCAGGACAAGCACCTTGATGACGAACCACAGCGGGCCGACCGATGCGCCGGCGATGCGCGGGCCGTCGGGGCCGCCGAGGAACAGCGTCGTGAAGATGGCGGAGTTGATGACCAGGGCGGCGTACTCGGCAAGGTAGAAAAGCGCGAACCCGATGGAGGAGTACTCGAGGTTGAACCCGCCTGCGAGCTCCTCCTCCGCCTCGACGAGGTCGAAGGGCGGCCGGGCCATCTCGGCCGTGATCGCTATGAAGAAGATGGCGGCGGGGGCGCCGAAGGCCCGGAAGATGTTCCAGTGGTAGAGGAAGCCGCCGTGCTGGGCGGCGACGATGGCGCTGGTGTGCAGCGACCCGGAGAGCACGACGACGGTGGCGACGGTCAGGCCGAGGGCCGCCTCGTAGGAGATCATCTGGGCGCTGGCCCGCACCGCACCGATGAGGGGGTACTTGGAGCCCGACGACCAGCCGGCAAGCATCACCCCGTAGACGCTGATGCCCGAGGCCATCAACATCACCAGGATGCCCCAGGGCGGGTCGGCGAGCTGGAGCCGGGTGGTGTAGCTGCCGATGCTGATGGTCCCGCCCACCGGCACGATCGAGAAGGCCACGAACACCGGGACCAGCGAGAGGTACGGGGCGAGCCGGTACACGAACCGGTCGGCGTGCTCGGGTACGAGCGTCTCTTTGAAGAAGAGCTTGATGCCGTCGGCAAGCGACTGCAGCCAGCCGTCCGGACCTGCCCGGTTGGGCCCGGGGCGGTTGCCGAGCGCGGCCACCACCTTGCGCTCGAACATGACCATGAAGAGGACCGACACCATGACGATGGCGAAGGCCAGCACCACTTTGACCACGACGAAGATCCACACGACCAGGTCCATCCCGTGGTTGAAGATGGGGTCGCCGGTGTAGGGGCCGCGTGCCCCGGGCGTGGGGACGCCGGGGCCGACCATGTGCGCCGCCGCCAGCCGCGCTCCCGCAACGACGGAACCGAGCAGCGGGGAGGCCGTCACTGGGCCCCCAGAGCTTCGACGACCACTTCGGTGTGCTCGGCGGAGGCGTCGATCAGCGCTCCGGCGCCCCCCTCGGGGAGGTTGAAGGCCATTGCCGCGCTGCCAACCGGCACCCGCTCGTCCGCCACCGCCTCGAGCACGGTGCTGCCGCGCTGGGTGCTGACCCGCACCCGGCCGTCGGCGCCAGGCAGGATCCGGGCCAGGTCGGCGGGGTTGACAGCCAGGGTCAACCCGGGGTGCAGCTTGGCGAGCGACTGCGAACGCTGGACCATGACACCTCCGTCCCACATGGGCCGCCAGGTCACGAGGCGTAGCGCCTGCCCCGGAGTGCCCACCGCGGGGGCGGGGGCCGGGGCCGCCGCGGCATGTGGGCGACCGCTGGTGGTGGCGGCCGCCAGGGTCAGCATCGCCGGCATGGCCCGGTCCGCCGGGCCGGGCTCCGCAGTGATCGTGGTCGCGGCCGGGAGGGGGTGGTCACCGGGGGCACCGGGCCCGGCGGCGGATGCGCCACCCTGTGCCTGGAGATCCTCGGGGCCGGCAGCCGGAGTGCCGGCGCGGCCCACGCCGGCGTCCGCGACGCTGAGCGAAACGGGCGGGGCCGGGTGGGCCTCGGCCGAGGCGATGCCGGGGTCCGCCATCGGGTCGAGCGGCGGCGGTACCTCGGCCAAGGCGTCCCGGGGGCCCTCCAGCCCGAGGGGGACGACCACGCCGTTGCGGCCCTGGCGGGACACGAGGACGGCCTGCGACGTCCCGGCGTGCAGCGGCGAGACGCTCTCGATCTCGGCCCAGAGGTCCTCGAGCGACGACACCCCGAGGTCTGACCCCAGCCGCTCGGCCAGCTCGGCGGCGATCATCCAGTCCGGGCGGGCCGTACCGGGTGCAGTCACCTTCTGGCCGAGCGAGGTGATACGCCCCTCCAGGTTGGTGAAGCTCCCGCGCCGCTCCGTGTAGATGGCCGCAGGCAGGACGACGTCGGCGTGCTCGGTGCTGGCGTTGGCGAAGGCGTCGACGGCCACCACGAAACCGGCGCTCTGCAGCCCCAGCTTGGCGAGCCCCTTGTCCGGGCAGTCGGACACGGGGTCGGCTCCGAGGAGGAAGAGCACGTCCATGCGCCCGGCGGCGGCGCCGGTCAGCATGCCGACCGTGCCGAGGCCGCTGGAGGCGGGAAGGGTGGCTCCCCACCTGCCCTCGAACCACTCGCGCCCCTCGCGCAGCGAGACCCGCCCGGGCAGCAGGCCGGGGGCGAGGCCCATGTCGATCGCACCGTTGACGTTGGAGCGGCGCAGCGCCGGCAGGAAAGCGGCCCCGGGCAGACCGGCCAGGGCGATCGCAGCGTCGGTCGGGCCGGTGGGAAGCTCGGCCAGCGACGGCCTCCCGAGCACCACACCGAGCGTCGGCGCACCGTCGGCCTCGGGGCCTGCCGCCTGGGACGCAGCGAGAACGGCCTGGCGCGCTCTTTCGACCTCGGCCGCCGCCACACCTGCCACCGTTTGGCTGACCTCGGCCTCGGAAACGAGGGCGTCCACCAGCTGGGCCAGCTCGCCGGGACGGTAGCGCAGGCTCTGGGAGGCGCGGCTGCTGAGGCCGGTCGCCATCGGGGTGAGCTCTATGAGCGGCACGCCATCTTCGACCACGGCATGGCGCAGGCGCAGGTACAGGACGGGCAGCTCTTCCTTGATGTCGCCGGTCACGGCCAGGATCAGCTTCGACGAGCAGATCTGGTCGATAGTGGCTCGGGGCAGGCCGGCCACCAGCTCGCCGGGGAGCCCGTCGCCGAGCTGGGCGTCGACGTTGTCCGTACCCAGCACGGCCCGGGCCAGCTTGGACCACGCATAGGCGTCCTCGTTGGGCAGGCGCGCACCGCCGATCACCCCCACGCTGTCGCCCGTCGCGCCCCGTACGCGGGACACGATCTCGGCGTACGCCTCGGCCCAGCTGACCTCGACCAGCTCCCCCCGGCCACCTTCGGCACCGGGCGCCGCCCGGCGCACGAGCGGCCGCTCGAGCCGCTCGGGGCTGTTGAGCGCCTCGAAGCTGAAGCGGCCCTTGTCGCACAGCCAGCCCCAGTTGACGGGATCGCTGTCGATGCCGATGAACCTCACGACCTGCTCCGAGCTGGACTGCGCCGCCACGCGACAGCCGACGGCGCACATGGTGCACGTGGTCTCGACCTGTTCGAGGTCCCAGGGCCGGGCCCGGAAGCGGTACGGCTTGGCCAGCAGCGCCCCTACCGGGCAGATCTGCACGACGTTGCCGCTGAAGTTGGAGACGAACGGTTTGCCCGGGTAGACGGCGACCTCGGTGGAGTCGCCCCTGGAGGCGAAGTCGATGGCCGCGTCCCCGGCCACCTCCTCGGCGAAGCGGGTGCAGCGGGCGCACTGGATGCAGCGCTCTCGGTCTATGAGCACGAGGGAGGACAGCGGCACCGGCTTGTCCCAGTGGCGCTTCTCCTCGACGAAGCGGGTCTCGCCCGGTCCGTAGGCCACGGTCTGGTCCTGCAGGGGGCATTCGCCGCCCTTGTCGCAGACCGGGCAGTCCAGCGGGTGGTTGACCAGGAGGAACTCGAGCACCCCGTCCTGGGCCTTCTTGACCTTGGGGCTGGCGGTCTGGACCTCCATCCCCTCGGCCACGGGCAGGTAGCAGGCGGGCGCCAGGCTGAAGCCCCGGGGGCCCTTCACCTCGACGAGGCACATGCGGCACATGCCGACCGGCTTCATCCGGGGGTGGTAGCAAAAGCGCGGGATGTAGGTGCCTGCCCGCTCGGCCGCGGCGATCAGCATCTCGCCCTTCTTGGCCTGTACCTGGCGGCCGTCGAGGGTGATCGTAACGGCGTCGGGGGCGACGGCGGGCACCAGGGGGGCCCCGGTGGCACCGCCTTCTCCGGCGGGGGCACCCGTCTTGGGCGTGGCGGCGTCAGGCATATGCAGGGCTCTCTTGCAACCGGTCCGGCGGGAAGGGGCAGTGGCCCTGCCGGATGTGGTCCAGGAACTCGTCGCGGAACATCCTTATCCCCGACGCGACCGAGCTCGGTATCGACGGGCCGAGCACGCAGATGGTCGTCTGCGCCGGCGGCCAGCTGACGCCGGGCACGATGTTGTCGCACACGTCCATGAGCAGGTCGAGGTCGCTCTCGCGACCCTGGCCGTCCTCTATGCGGCGCATGATCTTCTCGATCCAGCCGCTACCCTCGCGGCACGGCGTGCACTGGCCGCAGGACTCGCGGTGGAAGAAGCGGGTGATACGCCATACCGCCCGGACCATGCACGTGGCCTCGTCCATGACGGTGACCGCTCCGGAGCCGGCCATCGAGCCCGCCTCGGCGATCTTCTCGTTTGCCAGCGACAGGTCGAGGTGGTCGGGGCCGAACCACGGCGCCGAGACACCGCCGGGGATGAAGGCTTTCAGCTTGCGGTCGCCAGGGATGCCCCCGCCCAGGGCCTGGTCGAAGATGAGCTCGCGGAAGCTGACCTTGGCGAACTCGAGCTCGTAGTTGCCCGGCCTGCGCACGTGGCCCGACAGGGCGAGCATCTTGGTACCCCGGGACCGGCCGTCGCCGAGGGCGAAGAACGCATCGTGGCCGTGACGCATCACGAACGGCAGGTTGGAGAGGGTCTCGACGTTGTTGACCACCGTGGGCGCCCCGTACAGGCCGATGGCAGCCGGGTAGTAGGGGGGCTTGATCCTCGGGTAACCCCGCTTGCCCTCGAGGCTTTCGAGCAGCGCCGTCTCCTCGCCGCAGATGTACGCACCGGCACCGGGGTGCACGACCACGTCGACCGAGAACCCCGAGCCGAAGATGTCGGCTCCGACCGCACCGTGGTCGTACGCCTCGTTGAGAGCGGACTGGAGGCGCTCGAGCCCGAGGGCCATCTCCCCCCTCACGAAGAGGAAGACCTGTGCCGCCCCGATGGCGTAGGCGCAGATGAGCGCCCCTTCGATCAGCTGATGGGGGTCGGACTCGATGAGAGCGTGGTCCTTGAACGTGGCCGGCTCGCTCTCGTCGCCGTTGACGACGAGGTACACCGGGCTCGCCTTGCGGAGCATGCCCCACTTGCGGCCGGCGTCGAAGCCGGCGCCCCCACGGCCCAGGATGCTCGACCCCAACGTCTCCTCGTGGACCTGCTCGGGTGTCATGGCGAGCGCCTTGCGCAGGCCCTCGTAGCCACCGGTCGCCAGGTAGGCGTCGAGGCTCCAACTGCGCTCCAGCCCGAAGCGGGACGTGACGATGTGCGGGCCGAGCTTGGGGTCGCCCGGCCGCTGGGCGACGTCGGTCACTGGTCCTCCGTCCCGGTGACCGCGGCCCCGGCGTCGGTGCCGCCCCTGCCGGCAGCCCTGCCATCGGCACCGGCCGCCTGCGCCTGCGTGCCGCCGCCTGCGACTGCGTCGCGCGGTACGCCTCCGGGAGCCAGCGTGCTTGCCACGGCGGGGGTGGTCCTGGACGTCGCCAGGTCCGGAGCGGGCCGGGGTGCCGCCACACCCTCGGTGGAGCCGGCCGCCCCACCCGCCATCAGGCCCACCGCCCGGCGGACCCGGCTCAGGGTCCCGTGCGGGGGCACCTCGTCGTCCAGGCGGCCCGAGCGCAGGTCCTCGACCAGGCTGTCCCAACCGTCGGCCGTGAGGTCACCGAAGTAGCGCCAGTTGACCGTCACACAGGGGGCGTTGCCGCACAGCGCCAGGCACTCGGCGTCCTCCAGGGTGAACATGCCGTCGGGCGTCGTCTCGCCGGGGTGGATGCCGAGCGATTGTTCGATGTGCTCGACCAGGTCGTAGGCGCCGTGCAGCAGGCAGGCGATGTTGGTGCACACGGCGACGAGGTACTTGCCGACCGGCTCCAGGTGGAACATGTCGTAGAAACTGGCGGTGCCCCGTACCTCGGCCGGCGTCAGCTCCACCAGCTCGGCCACGTGCTGCATGCCGTCGGTGGTGAGGTACCCGTCCTGCTCCTGGAGCAGGTGCAGCAGGGGGATCAGCGCGGAACGCTTGTGCGGGTAGAGAGCTACGAGCTCCCGCGCTCGCACCAGGTTGTCCTCGTTCAGCCGGGCCACGTCTATTGATCTTTGCCTAGACGCCGGGCGCGTGACCAATCGGGCGCGAAGACGCCCCCAGGGCCGCCTGCCCGGGTCGCGTCGGTCGTGGCACCCCTCAACGGTCCACGTCCCCCAGGACGGGGTCGATGCTCGAGATGCAGGCGATCACGTCGGGGATGAACCCTCCGCGGGCCATCGGGGCGAGAGCCTGCAGGTTGGAGAACGATGGCCCCCGGACGTGAAGCCTGTAGGGCCTGGACGTGCCGTCGGACACGACGTAGCACCCGAGCTCCCCCCGCGGCGACTCCACCGGGACGTAGGCGTCGCCCGGGGCCACCCGGAAGCCCTCCGTGAACAGCTTGAAGTGATGGATGAGGGCTTCCATCGACTCGTCGATGCGGTTGCGGGGCGGCGGTGTCAGCTTCTTGTCCTGCACCCGGTAGTCGCCGGCCGGCATCGCCTTGGCCACCTGGCGGACGATCTTGAGCGACTCGCGGATCTCGTTCATCCGGATGGCGAAGCGGTCCCAGCAGTCGCCCCCGGTCCCGACGATGACGTCGAAGTCGACCGCCTCGTACGCGAGATAGGGGAAGTCGCGCCTCACGTCGTAGGAGACGCCGGTCGAGCGCAGCAGCGGGCCCGTGAGCCCGAGCCCCACAGCTGTCGCGGCGTCCAGCGCGCCGACCCCGTCCATGCGGGCCTGCAGGATGGGCTGCCCGGTCAGAAGGTTGTCGTACTCGTCCATCCGCCGCGACACGACGTCGCATATGGCGTCCACGTCGTCGCGCCAGCCGTCGGGCAGGTCGGCGGCGACGCCGCCCGGGCGGATGTAGTTGTGGTTCATGCGCAGGCCGGTGACCTTCTCGAAGAAGGCCAGCACCAGCTCACGCTCGCGCCACCCGTAGACGAGCATGTTGAGGGCGCCGAGGTCGGCGCCGTTGGTGGCCAGCCAGAGCAGGTGGGACGAGATCCGGTTGAGCTCGCACATGAGCATGCGGATCCACACGGCCCGGTCGGGCAACGTCGTGCCGGTCAGCTTCTCCACCGAGAGGCTGTAGGCCAGCTCGTTGAAGAAGGGCGACAGGTAGTCCATGCGGGTGACGTTGGTGGAGCCCTGGTGGAACATCAGCTCCTCGCCGGTCTTCTCCATACCGGTGTGGAGGTAGCCGATGACCGGCTTGGTCCGCAGGACCTGCTCGCCCTTGATCTCGACCATCACGCGGAGCACGCCGTGCGTAGAGGGGTGCGACGGGCCGAGGTTGAGGATCATCGTCTCGTCGTCAGGTGCCTCGTAGTTGACGTCGGAGGCGTCGATGTCCACGCCCTCGGGCAGGCGCAGCACACCGCCCACCTCCGAGCGCAGCTCCCTGACGGTCGAGTCCTGGCGGGCCAGCATCTCCTGGGCGCCTTCGGACGTCTTCGCCTTCAGCAGCTCGTCGAGCGAGAGCGCGCCGCGCGCCGCGCCGCCACCGCCCCCGGTCGGGGCATCGGTCACTTGGGCGCCTCCTTGAACTGCACGGGCACGTGCCCTGTGGCGTAGTCCTTGCGAAGGGGGTGCCCCTCCCAGTCCTCCGGCATGAGTATCCGGGTGAGGTCGGGGTGGTCGTCGAAGACGACGCCGAACATGTCGTAGGTCTCGCGCTCGTGGGCCTCGCTGCCCGGCCAGAGGTCGAAGAGGCTCGGGAGTCGGGGATCGGCCTCCGGCACCTGGCAGCGCACCCTCAGGCGCTCCCGCCTGGACAGCGAGAGGAGCTCGACCACGACCTCGAAACGCTCGGCACGCAGGTCCTCGGGGAGGTCACGGCCCGGGTGCGTCAGGTAGTCCACGCCCGTGACCCCCATGCAGGCCTCGAACCCGTCGCGGTAGAGCGCCTCCATGAGCGGCAGGTAACGCCGGCGGTCGGTGTGGACGGTGCGCTGCCCGAGGGCCTCCGTCACGGGGCACCCGTGGAGCAGCTCACGGCCGGCGGCCTCGACCTCGCCGGCCTGCGGCTCGTGCGCTCCTGAGCCCGTGCCCAGCGGCTCCCCGGGCGGGAGCGGCCGGCCCGGCCCCTCCTGGGGCTCCCCGTTGCCCCGTCCCTCGCTCACCGGCCCACCGCCGGGCTGGAGCCATGGGCGCCGCTCAGCTGGAGGCGGGGCGCCTCCAGCACATGGAGCGCGGCGCCGGCACCCGTTGCGGCGCGGCGGCGTGTGATCTCACCCGTACGGATCTTCTCGTGGAGGGTCAGGATGGAGTGGATGAGGGTCTCCGGTGCCGGCGGGCAGCCGGGCGTGTAGACGTCCACGGGCACCACCTGGTCGACGCCCTGGACGATTGCGTAGTTGTTGAACATGCCACCCGTCGAGGCGCACACACCCATGGAGATGACCCACTTGGGCTCGAGCATCTGGTCGTAGACCTGGCGCAGGACCGGAGCCATCTTCTGGCTGACCCGGCCGGCGACGATCATCAGGTCCGCCTGGCGGGGGGAGGCCCGGAAGACCTCCATCCCGAAGCGGGCCAGGTCGAAGTTGGCGGCGCCGGACGCCATCATCTCGATGGCACAGCACGCCAGGCCGAAGTTGGCGCCCCACGAGCTGGAGGCGCGGGCCCATTTGACGACCCCCTCGAGGGTGCCGGTGAAGAAGTTGTGGTGCAGGTCCTCTAGGCCCATCAGTCGTCCCTTGTCGAGTCGGTCGGCCCAGCCGTCGCCGCCGGCACGCCCACCGGTGCGCCGGCCGGCTCGGGCTGGTCGGTGCGTGCGTGGTCGCCGGAGTGGCTGGGGGCCAGCCGCTGCCCGCCCGGCACACCGGGACGGCCGACGCGGCGGATGGTCGAGTTGAGCGTCCTGGCCGACGGTGCCCCCGACCGGCTACCGAGCCGCTTGGCGGGGCCCCAGTCGAGCGCGCCTTCGGAGACGAGGTAGGCGAAGGCGATGAAGACCACGACGGCGAAGGACGCCATCTCCACCAGCCCGAAAGTCGAGAGCTGGCGGAACATCACGGCGAAGGGATAGAGGAACACGACCTCGATGTCGAAGATGATGAAGATCATGGCGACCAGGTAGAAGCGCACCGGGAAACGTGGTGCCGGGTCCCTGTGGGGTGCGATGCCCGACTCGTAGGGCCCGAGCTTGGCCGGGTTGAGGCGGCCGCCCGGGCCGAGCAGCTTGGACGCCACGAACGAGACCGCGGCGAACGCCGTGGCCAGGACGAGGATGAGGAGGATGGGCAGGTACTGGTCCATCGGCGGCCCAGGCTAGCGCCGCGCACCGGTCGGGCACATATTGGGGTGTCGGGGCGCCTCCGCCGGCACGTTGGCCGTCGCCGGGCGGCAACCCCGGGGGCAGGCAGTACCATCGTCGGGGCACCACGTCGTCCCGCCGCTGCGGTGGGCATAGGTAGAAGCCCACGGAGGCAGATGACTCCCAGCAGCCCGACGGCCGGCCATCCCCCGGGTGCCGGCAACCATCGCGACGTCCTGGTCATCGGCGCGGGGCCCGGCGGCGCCTCCTGCGCCTACTGGCTGGCCAGGGCCGGTCACGACGTGGCCGTGGTTGAGCGCAAGGCCTTTCCCCGGGAGAAGACCTGCGGTGACGGCCTGACACCGCGTTCGGTGCGCCAGATCCAGGACATGGGGCTCGGCCAGGAGCTCGCCGCCGCCCACCGTTACGAGGGGCTGCGCTCCCACGGCTTCGGGCGGACGCTCGACCTGCCCTGGCCGGAGGTCCCGGGGCTCCCGCGCTACGGCTACGTCATCACCCGCAAGGACCTCGACGGCATGGTGGCAGGCAATGCTGCCAAGGCCGGGGCGACGCTGTGGCAGCACACCGAGGCCGTCGAGCCGGTCATGGAGGGCGGGAGCCTGGTAGGTGCCCGCATGGTGGCCAGGGGCGACGACGGCTACACCGGCACCATCACCGCCCGCTACGTGGTGGTCGCCGACGGGGCCAACTCCCGCTTCGGGTGGGCGCTGGGCAACGCCCGCCGCCGCGACTACCCCCAGGGCATGGCCCTGCGCGGCTACTGGACGTCCCCGCTCCACGACGAGCCCTGGATCGACTCCTGGCTCGACATAAGGGACGAGTCCGGTCACTCCATGCCCGGCTACGGGTGGATATTCCCCCTGGGGGACGGGCGCGTCAACGTCGGCGTAGGCCTGCTCACCACGTCGCGCATCTGGAAGGGCGCCAACACCACCCAGCTGCTCGAAGCCTTCACCAAGTTCGCTCCTGCGGCCTGGGACATACGTCCCGAGACCTGCCTCGGCCCGGCGACGGGCGGGCGCCTGCCCATGGGCATGTCCGTCGGCCCCCGCTCGGGCCCCTCCCACCTCGTGGTCGGCGACGCCAGCGGCATGATCAACCCCTTCAACGGGGAGGGCATCGCCTACGGCTACGAGACGGGGCGGCTGGCGGCCGAGGTGCTCGACGAGGCCCTGGTCGCCGGCGGCCCGGCTGCCCTGACCCTCTACGAGAAGCGCCTCGAGGAGCGCTACGGGCTGTACTACCGGGTGGCCAGGGCGTTCGTCCGGGCCATCGGCCGGCCTGAGGTCATGCGGGCCTGCACCTACACGGGCATGCACAGCCGGTCCGTCATGGAGTGGCTGTTGCGCATCATGTCCAACATGATGCGCCCCGAGGAGGTCGGCCCCGCCGAGGCCGCCTACAAGGCGCTCGTCGCCATCGCCCGGGCCAAGGGCCCCTCCGCCGCCTGAGGTGGCCCGCCTGTAACCCACCGGTCGAGGTGAGGACCGCCTGCCGGGGCCGCCGACCCGTCCCGACCGGGGCCCGTCCAACCCGTCCAACCCGTCCCGACCGGGGCCCTCGCCCTCTTGGCGGTCACCGAGCCAGCGCTTGCGCCGTCATGGCGGCGAGCCGGGCCGCTGCGTCAGGCGCCAGGATGTCCACGACAGCGTGGACCGGCCGCCCGGGCCCGCTCACATGGCGCAGGGCTTCGGCCCCGCTGGTCCCCTTGGCGGGCAGCGCAGTCGTGAGCAGCACGACCCGCGTCGAATGTTGTCACCGCCGCCCCCAACACCCTTGGAACAGCGCTGACCGGACGCCTAGCGGTCAGGCTCACGACGGTCTTCATGTTGAAGAAGCTGGGCGCCTCAGCACCGAACCATTGGAGCGGCCAATACATCGCGCTTTGCCCCCAAGTTAGCCCAGCGATGACTGGGCCCGCTCCGGGGAGGTGGAACTCAAGCAACTCCGACCGCCCACTACTCACTGCCGGTCCCCCAACGCCACGCCACCGGCGCCCTGAGCTTTCACAATCACACTCATTTGCCCCAAGTGTTGCAACGCATCCGCCACCATGCCTGCAATCCGTTCTAGAACCGCCGCCTGGTTGCCGAGCGTCGTACTTACGACGTTCCGCCAGCAATCCCCATCGTCGGCGTGCTTGCAATACTCCCGTACTACGCTGACGGCGGCACGGTGGTACTCCACCAACATGGCACCCGACGTCCACACCGTCGCCGCCGCCAGCTCGGGATCTTGTCCGTATCCCGTTTCATCCAGACCGGCCGTGAGGCCAAACCGATCCCGGAACCCGCCTTCAACCCACAACTGCGGAATACCGATCAACTCGGCGCCATTCCTATCGAAGCTCCGCGCGATGTGCCACCCGAGCCATCCCAGGCTATTGTGCCACCACGGTCGCTGCCAGTTGAGAGCCGATGCATCCAACCCACTGAGGGCTGCCTCGTAGGCGAGCTCGCAACGGTTCAGCAGAGTCGTCGCGAGAGCCTGCCAAGCGCCCTCCGCCATTCCGCTCATGGCACAGCAACCATCAGCTTGACCGGCCTCCCAACCCCCGCCACCCAACTAGTAATCGCAGAGGGTGCATCAGCTAGGCTCACGACCCTACTCACAATCGGATCCGTCTGCACGTGTCCATCCTCGATTAGCCGCAGTGCCGTTATGACGTCCTCGTCCCATATGTGCCCCGAAGATCCGACGATCCGCTTCTCCGCCAAGACCACATCGAGGAGGTCAACGGGAACCGGCCTTCGGTGTATGCCTAGCAGAACCAACGTCCCACCCCTTGGCGTCAAATGCAAAGCGTTTCTCACCCCGGCCGCGCTGCCCGAGCACTCAAACACGTCGTCCAACCCCTCCCGACCGGGGCCCTCGCCCTCTTGGCGGTCACCGAGCCAGCGCTTGCGCCGTCATGGCGGCGAGCCGGGCCGCGGCGTCAGGCGCCAGGATGTCCACGACAGCGTGGACCGGCCGCCCGGGCCCGCTCACATGGCGCAGGGCTTCGGCCCCGCTGGTCCCCTTGGCGGGCAGCGCAGTCGTGAGCAGCACGACCCGTGAGGCCGCGGCGTGGTAGAGCACGGACGCCTTGGCCACAGCCGCCCAGAGGGAGTCGCCCCTCTGCAGGCCGCCACGGTGGCTGCTGTGCGGGCCCGCCACGAGGAAGAGCCAGGATGCCCCGTCCGGCCCGTCGACCGCGAAGTCCGCGACCAGGCCGGCGGCCATGCGCCGGTCCTCACGGATCTGAGCCAGCTCCAACCGGGCCAGCAACTGGCGGGCCAGCTCCTTGGCCGACCTGCCCTCCGCCCCAGCCGGCGCCGCAGCGGGTGGCACCCCCCCGTCGCCCCGCTCACCTGCCGGGCGGCGGCGTTCGGCAGCGAGGCGCTCCTCGGCCAGGCGCACGTAAGCCTCGTCCAGCTCGTAGCCGGCGTAGTGGCGACCGGCTCGCAGTGCCGCCACGGCGGTGGTACCGGAGCCGGCGAAGGGGTCCAGGACCAGGTCCCCGCTGTAGGTGTAGAGCTCGATGAAGCGGGCCACCAGCTCGACGGGGAACGGAGCCGGGTGCCCCACCCGTCTCGCGCTCTCGGAGGGGATCTCCCAGACGTCGAGGGTGTCCTCCATGAAGTCCTCGCGGGTGACGGTCGCCTCGTGAGGGAGGCCACGGCGGGCACGCTCCCGGGGGCTGAGGGCCCGGTCGAAGCGACCCTTGCAGGCCACGACCACCCGCTCGGTCAGGTCCCGGAGCACCGGGTTGGCCGGGCTCTGGAAGCTGCCCCACGCGCACGAGCCCGAGGAACCGCGCTGCTTGGCCCAGACGACCTCGCCCCGCAGGAGCAGGCGCAGGTCGTCCTGCAGGATGGAGGTGACGTCGGCGGACAGGGAGCGGTAGGGCCTCCGGCCCAGGTTGGCCACGTTGACAGCGATCCGGCCCCCCGGCTCCAGGGTGCGGGCACATTCGCTGAACACGTCCCGCAGCATGTCCAGGTACTCGAGGTAGCTCCCGGGTACGCCGTCCTGGCCCAGCGCCTCCTCGTAACGCTTGCCGACGAAGTACGGCGGCGAGGTCACCACCAGGGCGACCGACGAGTCGGGCACCTCGGCCATCTTGCGGGAGTCCCCGACGAACAACCTGTCGATGTCCTTGTCCGGGTGGACGTGGCCGTCGGCCGACAGCTCGGGCGGGCTGAACCTGCGGTAAAAGGCGCTCGAGTCGTGGCTCTCTCGCCTGGACACTCCAAAGGCCGAGGTCGAGGTCGACCGGCGGGGCATGAGGGACGATCCTAATGAGCGGCGCTCGCGCTGGTGCGCCCTGAGCTGCGCCCTCACCAGTGGCACCGGGCCACGACGAGAGCATGCCCTCCTCTTGACGAAGCTAACTGCGTTAGCTACTGTTAGCTAACAACGTTAGCCAAGTACGGCCCCACCACGGAGGATCCACATGGGCACAACACCGGCACCACGCCACTACCGCGCCCCGGGGTGGTTCACGAAGCATGTCTTCAACAGGGCTGTCGCCGGCCTGACCCGGCTCGGGATCAGCGTCTTGGGAAGCCGCGTCCTGGAGGTCAAGGGCAGGAAGACCGGGGCGGCGCGCCGGACGCCGGTGAACCTGCTCGTCCTCGGCGACGCCCGGTACCTCGTCTCACCGCGCGGCGACGGGCAGTGGGTACGCAACGTGCGCGCCGACGGCGGCCGCCTGGACCTTCTCCTCGGTCGGCACCGCACCCACTACGTCGCGACGGAGCTGGAAGGCTCAGCGAAGATCCCCGTGCTGCGGGCATATCTCAAACGATGGAAGGCCGAGGTCGGCGTCTTCTTCGACGGTGTCGGACCGGAGGCGACCGACGACGAGGTCGCCGCCATCGCCCCGAGGCACCCGGTGTTCGTGCTGACGCAACAGTGACGCCGACGCCGGCGCTCGTGCAGCGCTCGACCAGGGCGGCGGAGATCGTGGCCGTGGCGCGCCGCATCCTCGAGGAAGAGGGGGCCGATGCCCTGACGATGCGCCGGCTGGCGTCCGCTGTCGGCATGCAGGCGCCGTCGCTCTACAAGCACTTCGGGACGAAACGAGCCGTCGAAGCCGCCCTCGTCGAACACGGGCTGTTCGAGCTCGGCACGGTACTGCACACCGCAGTCGCCGGCGGTGCCAGGCGTGGCGGCGGCCCCGTGCGGCGGCTCCTCACGGCGTACCGGACCGTCGCCCTCGCCAACCCCGCCCTCTATCGGCTCGCGACGGCCGGGCCGCTGCCCCGTGAGGACCTTCCCGCCGGCCTCGAGGATTGGGCTGGAGAGCCCTTCTTCCTCGCCGCCGGTGACCCCTGGCGAGCGCAGGCGCTGTTCGCGTTCGCCCACGGGATGGTGGTCCTCGAGTTGGACGATCGTTTCCTGCCGGAGAGCGATGTCCGACCTACGTGGGAAGCGGCTGCACGGGCCTTCTCGTAGCCAGCGGGGCGGCCGGCCGTAAGCGCTGACGCCGCCAAAAGGCCGTCTGACCAGCCATTTCTCTGGTCGGGAAGGGGGGATTTGAACCCCCGGCCTCAGCGTCCCGAACGCTGGCGGAGGGGTTACCGTTGCTGACCGCTGGTGACCGAACGCGCCCTTGACCTGCGGTTACGCGGCCGGGGTGTGCCGGTCGATGTGGCGGGATACGGGGCCGTTCGCGCACGGATCGCGCACGGCGGCGATGTGCTGTTCAGCTGGCCGGTCCCGGCGCGGCCCAGCCTGCGAGGAGTTCGTCAGGTCCGAGGATGGCGGCCGGGTGGGCGCTGCAGCCGCTGCGGCTGACGGCGAGCAGCGGCGTGCGCTCGTCGGCGCCAGGCACGAGGGAGGTGGCGGCGGCCAGCGCCCCGAGGTCGCCGCTGTCGAAAGGCTTGTCCTCCAGCCACTTGATCGACCCTGCGAAGGTGACATTGCGGGCGAGGGGTGCCCGGTCTGCTCCGATGAGGTCGACCTCCGGGACGTTGGTGCGGGTCCAGTACCCGCCGACTGCGGCGCCGTCGAGGCCATCGAGGGGCAGGAGCCTGCTGAGCGCCTCCCGGATGACCGGCTCGACGGCGCGACCCCGCCAGGCCGGCCAGCCGGCCTGGAGCCGGGTGATCACCCGGTCGGAGCGGCCTCGTTCGATCTCGGGCAGGTGCGGGCCGATGAACTGCAGCCAGAAGCGCAGGTACGGATCGGCGACGCGGTAGCGGGCCTCTTTGGACGGCCGGGTCGACAGGGGGACTTCGCGGGTCACGACTCGCTTGGTGGTGAGCAGGTCCAACGCTCGGGTGACGCTGGTCGCCCGCAGACCGCCGGCGGCGCGGGCGATGTTGGTGAACGTCATCTCCCCGGAGCCGATCTGGGCCAACACCGTATGGGCGAGCGCCTCGCTGGGAAACTCGGCGGCGAGCGCCCGCTCGGCGCTGACGATCAGCGCCGAGGTCGGTTCGGCCAACGCGTGAGCGAGGTAGTCCCACAGCGGCATCCCGGTCGGCCATTCGGCGCAGATGAGGGGAAGGCCGCCGGTGATCAGGTAGGCGTCGAAGGCGTCGGCGGTGGTGGCCGAACCGACGATGGCGGCGGTCTCGGCCGGGCTGAGCGGTGGCACGACCATCTCGCTGCCCCGCTGGTAGAAGGCCCGGTCGTGGGTGTTGAGGGCCTCCATCATGCCCAGGTCGGAGCCGACCAGGACGAGTAGCACGGGCAGGCGGGAGAGGGTCCGGTCCCACTGCTTCTGGAATGTCGCCTCGATCGAGGGGTCTGCGTCGAGGAGGTAGGGGAACTCGTCGACGATGACGATGCTGGGCTCGGTCGTGGGCAGTGCCTGGGCGAGCAGGCGCAGGGCGGCGTCCCACGAGTCAGGGTGGGCACCCGCGAAGAGTCCCCCGTTCGGGAGTGTCGAGGTGGTGGCCTCCTCGGCGAACAGCCCAAGCTCTCGGGCGCCCTGCTTCGAGGCCGTGAAGTACAGCGTCGGGGCGCCGCTCTGTTCGGCGAACACCTCGGCCAGCCGGCTCTTGCCGACCCGCCGCCGGCCACGCATCAGCAGGCATCGGCCCGGTTCAGGGCTGCCGACCGCTGACCGCACCAGGTCGAGCGCGGCGGCCAGGGACCTCAGCTCCCGCTCTCTCCCAACGAAACTCGGCACGAGATGATGCTATCACTAACGATAGTTACATCGCCGATAGTGAGCGTGAATGAGCGCTCTGCTGACCGGTCGCTGCACGAGCGCTCCACCGGTTCACGACTGCCGAAGGAGACTGAGGGCACTCACCTCGGTGCCCAGATCGACTGGGTGGTCCTGACCCGCGTCCCTGGCGGGAGTCTCGGTGTGCTCGTCGCCGCGGGCGGAGGTGGTCACGAGGGCGTGGTTGGTGCGGCGTCCTCGGGTCATGCCGACGTAGAGGTGTCCGAGGGTGGTGCGCTCGTCGACGATGGTCACGGCCCGGTCGACGGTGAGGCCTTGGGCTTTGTGGACGGTGACGGCGTAGGCCAGGGCGACGTGCTCGGCGAGGTAGTCGGCGGGGACGGTGACCCGTCCGCGGCCGTCGAGGGAGGCCAGGGCGGCGGTGCCGTCGGCTCGAAGGGCCCGTACGGTCCAGCGGTCGCCGTTTCGGACCCAGCCCCCTGTGCTGGTGATGAGCTGCCGGTTGTTGTGGAGGGTGACGATCTCGTGCGCCATATTGAGATGGCGCCTGACCAGCACTTCTACGAGTCGGGAAGGGGGGATTTGAACCCCCGGCCTCAGCGTCCCGAACGCTGCGCGCTAACCAAGCTGCGCTACTTCCCGTACGAGTGACAAGACTACCCCGGCTCAGGGCCCCGGGGCCAGCGACCAAGCCCGAGCGGCCAGGTGCAGCCGCAGACAACTATGCCGGCAGGACGGCCACCGGGCGGGGCATGAACGTCTCGTCGTAGTAGCTGCCGCCGGCGAGGAGCGCCCCAACCGCAGCACGGGTGCGGACCGGGTCGAGCGGCTTGAGCAGCCAGCCGGCGACGGCTGTGCGCCGGGCCAGGAAGACGTCGGCCCGGCGGTCGAGCAGCATCAGGACCGGGGTGACGCCGAGGCGCCCGGCTCCTGCTTCCAGGGCCAGGTCCATGGCGATGGCGTAGCCGCCCATCGAACCGATCTGGAGGTCGGCCACGACCAGGTCGGCGGCACGCTCATGCAGGGCCGGCAGCACGGCACGCCCCTCGCGCGCCCAGCGGATCGCGACGTCGACGTCCTCCACGGCCGAACGGACATCGTCGTAGACGGCGGCCGAGTCGGTGGCGATCAACAGGTCGGGCACCTTCAAAGGGTACCTCGCCAACCCAGCGGGTAGCATCTTCGCGACATTCCGTCCCGACAGGACGGTACCTGGTGCTGCTCGGGGACGGTCAAATGGAGGTGGCGTGCTCACAATCGAGCAGGAACACACGGGCGACGGGTACACCATCTGCCGTCCCGTAGGCGAGCTCGACGCGTTCACCGTTAGCCAGTTCCGCCAGGCACTAGCCGAGATAGCCTCCAGCTCGCGCCTGGTCATAGACATGAGCGGCGTGCCTTTCGTCGACTCGGCCGGCCTGGGCGCCCTCATAGGGGGCATCCGCCGGGCGAGGGAGATGGGGGGCAACGTGGTGGTGGTCTGCAACCGCGCCAGCCTGGTGCGGACGCTGCGCACCACCGGCTTCGACCGTATCGTCGTCATGACCGAGACGGTCGAGGAGGCCAAGGACGCCTTCTCGAAGACCGAGGGCGCCGGCGCCGCTCCCGACAACTGACGCCGGCACCGCTGCCCTGCGGCGGTCGTCGCCGGCGGCCCAGCCCGTCCGTGCACGCCCGACAGACTGCGCGTCGACGTACCCCCCGACGTCGTCAGGGAGCCAGGTAGGCGGCAAGCTCGCCGAGCGACGGGAGGTCGCACACCTCCCTCGACAGGAAGGGCACGCGCTGCACGACGGCCCCCGGCAGGGAGCGTGCGATGCGCTCCAGTTGCTGCTCCTCCCCCCCGCCGACCAGGCGCAGCTCGTGCAGGTTGGAGACCACGGCTCCGTAACCGGCCTCGCGAAGGGCCTGCGCTGCCCGGGCGGGCAGGTCCTCGAAGCGGGGATAGCAACGGTTGACGACGACGGCACCGGCCCGCAAGCCCTCGCGTTCGAGCTGGCCCTCCAGGTAGAGGGCCTCGTCGACCGTGTCCCGACGCGGTGAGCACACCAGCACGAAGCCCGTCCGCTCTGACCTGAGCAGGTCGTCGGCGCGCTGGGCCCTGGCCCTGAACCCGGCCTCCATGCCCTCGAACTGGGTGAAGAACTGGACCGTGTCCGTCACCACCTGCCCGCCCGCCACCTTGGCGATCGTGCGCAGCATGAGCTGGGCACCCATCTCGATGGCGCGCAAACCCATCCTGGTCGGGGTCATCAGCACCCGGAACACGCGGTTGTCCAGCAACCTGGCCAGGTGGCGGGGAGCCTCCATGAAGTCGAGGGCATGCTGGGCGGGGGGCGTGTCGACCACGATCAGGTCGAAGCGGCCGCTCTCCTGGAGCTCGTAGAGCTTCTCGACCGCCATGTACTCCTGCGTGCCGGACAGAGCCGCCGAGAGGTTGCGGTACACGGGGCTGGCGAGGATGGCGCCGGCCTGTTCGGGACTGGTGGCGTAGCGGGCCACCAGTTCGTCGAAAGTGCCCTGGGCATCGAGCATCACAGCCCAGAGCTCGCCCGGCCAGCTGTCGCCTACCGGTGGCAGGACGCAGTGGGGCTCGTTGCCGACCCCGGAGATGCCGAGGGCGTCCGCCAGCCGGCGGGCGGGGTCGATGGTCACAACGCAAGCCCTTTGGCCGGCCCGGGCAGCGCGCAGGGCGAGGGCAGCGGAAGTGGAGGTCTTGCCGACCCCTCCCGGCCCGACGCAGACGGTCACCCGGGCGGCCCTGGGCCCGGGCCCTCCCACAGTGCCCTGCTCGGTCATATCTCGACCGGTGCCCAAGCCCCGACCGATGCCTCGAGGGCCGAAGTGAGCTCGTCGAGCTGCTCCGGACCGAGGTCGGCACTGAAGCAGAAGGGCAGCTCCAACCGGGGAAGGGGTAGCTCCTCGGCCAACCTGCGGACCTGGGCCGCCTGGCTGCGTTGGCGTTCTGAGCGCAGGGCGGCAGCTGCGACCAGGGCGGAGGCCTGGTCATCGCTCAGCAGCCCGCCCGACCGGGCCACGGCCTCGACCAGCGCCTCGGCGCTCAGGTCGCCGGGCAGCTCCGCTGTGGGGAGCCGGGCGTTGACGACGACCGTGCACAGCGTCACCCCGGCCCTGTCCTCCAGGACCTGAGCGGTCTCCATCGCCTCGCTCACCGGCGTCTCCTCGGGGGTGGTGACCAGGACCACCTGGCACCGGGAAGGGTCCGTCAGCATCTCGACCACCTCCTGTGCCTGGGCCCGCACCGGGCCACCCCCGGCCGCTGCGAGCAGACCGGCGGGGCTCTGCAGGAACCGGACGGCGTGCCCCGCTGCCGGCGCGTCGAGGACGACGACGTCGGGGGCCCCCGGCTGGCCGGCCGCGGCGGCGCGTTCGATCTGCTTGACCTTGCCCAGGACGAGGATGTCGGGCATGCCCGGCACGGCCGTGGCCACCACGTCGAGGGCACCGCTGGAGGCCAGCTTGCGCGACAGCCGGCGCATGCCGTGCAGGTGCAGGTACTCGACCAGGGCGGTGTCGGGGCTGAGCGCCCGGGCCCGGACCTGCGGACGCCTCGGCGGTGGGGCCCCCCTGTCCGCGCCGTCGACCGCCTCTGCCAACTCCTCGCCAAAGAGCACGATCTCGTCGTAGTCGAGCACCCGGCTGTGACCGAACATGCGCGACAGGTGGGCCGTCTCGGGGGTACGGGTCGCAGCACCCGGAGCGGCCAGCTGCGCGACAAGGCAGGACAGGCCGTGCCTTGCCGCCAGGTTGGCCAGGACCCCACTGACCGTGGTCTTGCCGACCCCGCCCTTGCCCGTCACCACCAGGACGCGGGCTTGGGCGAAGAAGTCTGTGATCTCCAAGGACGGCTCCTGTGCGATGGGCTCGGGGCGACAGCGGCAGGCTACCCGGTGGGGGCCTCCTGGGGTGCCGTAGCACGTGTGCCTATTCAACACAACCGACCACATTGCCTATTGTCAGCCGGCCGGACCCCGAGTACCTTCGGAGGTTGAGGAACCACTAATGACCGCCCTGCACGCATCTGAGGAATGGCAGGCCAGCGCGGCCTGCCGAGGACAATCAGCAGCCATCTTCTTCGCTCCGACCCATTTCGAGCGTAAAGACGCCCGGGCCGCCAGGGAGCGCCAGGCAAAAGCAGTTTGCGCCTCCTGTCCCGTTCGCTCCCAGTGCCTCCAGTACGCCCTGCGCATCCGGGAGCCGCACGGCATCTGGGGTGGCCTGAGCGAGGTCGAGCGTCGCTCCATGATCGCCTGAGCCAAGGGGTCGGCGGGCCCGGGCAACACCACGGCACGTGGCTTCGCCGGTCGCCGTCCGGGGACGGCGTCTCCGGCTATCTCGGCGCGCCGCCGCCACTGTCCGAGCCTCTGAGACGGACAGGGCCCAGTCCCCCGGGCCGCGGGGCCGGGTCGGCCGTGTGCGCATGGCGGGCGGCTTCGGACGCCGCCCTCAGCGCCTCCATTGCCCGGGCGTCCGGAAGTCCGATGCCCCTGTTCACTGGCAACGGCCGGCCCGGCTTGCGGCGGTGAGGGCCCGGGGCAGCCCCCGGGCCGACGCGCCTGGTGGCTACCAACAGGCTGAGCGGGCCGGCCGCAAAACTGTCCACGACCGGCACCAGGAGCCAGGACCCGAGCGGCCACAGCACCACCTCGACCACAGCGCCGAAACCGATCCCGGCGATGGCGTCCGAAGGGTAGTCGGCGCCCACGTAGACCAACCCGAAAGCCAGCAGCAGGGCAACCACGAGGGCCAGGCCACCGACCCACCAGCGCCGCGCCAGGAACAGCCCGCAGACGACAGCCCCGGCGACGGCGGCGTGGCTGTTGGGCATGGCGCCATAGCTCGACGAACGGGGGACGAGCACCTCGACATGGCTCAGTACCTGGTAGGGGCGGCGCTCTGCCAGCACCTGGGCCAGCAGGACGTCCAGGCCGAGCGCGACCAGGGCGCCTACTCCGGCCCAGACCACAGTGGGCACCATCCGCACGTCGCGCCGCGCCGACAGCCACCCGACCAGCAGCACCAGGACCAGCACCAGGAGGGCGCCACCCACGGGGGACACCAGTTGCTGGACGAAGTCGGCCATCGCCCGGTGGGCCCAGGGCGTGCGACGAGCCAGCTTGTTGATGTCCAAGTACCAGGTCGTGCCCACGGGCGACCACCTCCCCGTGAACGAGATGCTAACGGCCGGCGCCGGCCGGCGCCCGCGTTGCGCCGCCGTGGAGCCCCGCCCCGGTCCTCAACAGGCGGCTACGTTGTCAGCGATGCCAACAGACACGGGCCCCTGGCGCCCGCGCCCCGGCACCCTGCAGTGGGCTGCGCCGCTACGCGAGCCGCTCGGCACCATCGGGCTGCTGCACGGGGTCATCTCCTCCGCCGGCTCGTGGTCGCGTGTCGGCCCGGCGCTGGCCGCCAGAGGCTGGGAGGTCACGGCGGTGGACCTGCCGGGGCACGGAGAGGCCAGCCGCCCCAAGGCGCCGGCCGACCCTGTGGCCGAGCTGGTGACCGGGTGCATGGACGCCCTCCCCGAGCGCGTCGACGTGCTCGTGGGCCACAGCCTCGGTGCCGTGGTCGCCCTGGCCATCGCCGGTGCCCACCCCCGCTTCGCCCGGGCCGTCGTCCTGGAGGACCCCCCGGCGCGCTCGGCCCTGGACACGGAACTGCTGGCCTCGGGGCTCGAGGCACTGGGCCAAGCCGTAGCCACCGACCGCGCCGCGTACCGCCGGCAGTTGAGTGCTTCCAACCCCCGCTGGTCCGACGCCGACGTCGACCAGGCGGTCGCGGCCCTGGAGGCCTGCGACACCGTCGAGATCGCGCGCGCCCTGCGGGCGGGCATGTGGTGGGACCTGCCCGCTCTGCTCGCGACGGTGACGTGCCCGGTCCTGTTGGTCGCGGCTCCAGAGGTGCCCGGTGCCATACCCATCGTGCAGGGGACGGCCCTGCTCGGTGCCGAGCGCCGGGCGGTGACCGACCTGCTCCCCCCCGAGCGCTTCGTCGTGCTGGACGGCGGTCATTCGCTGCACCGCGAGCTCCCCGACGAGATGGCGGGACTGATCGACCGGTTCGCCTCAGAGGTGGTGGGCTGAGCGGTGCTCAGGCGCTGGCGGCGGCCTGGCGGCGCATCTCGGCCCATACCGTGTCGACGTGCACCTGCTCCGTCGCCTCTGCGCCGATCGAGACGCGGACCATCCAGGCCCCGTCCATGATCGCCGCCGTCAGGTGGCCCTTGCCCGAAGCGCTGACCGCCTCGCACCAGGCCAGCGTGTGCGCGTCGAGCTCTGCGCCCGAGAGCCCCGGGGGCACGTGGCGGACGCAGACCGTCTGCAGTGGCACGGGGGCGACGACCTCCCAACCTGGCGTTGCCCGCACCGCTTCGGCGAGCCGCTGCGCATTGGCGAGGTCGCGGCGCAGGCGCGCGCGTAGGGCCTCGGCTCCGTCGAGGCGCAGCAACGCCCACAGTCGCAGGGCGCGGAAGCGGCGGCCCAACGGCAGGCCCCAGTCCCGGTACTGCACGACACTGCCGTCCGTCGCCGAGCGCAGGTAGCTGGGGTCGGTGGCGAGGACGTTGACGAGGTCCTCCGGTCGCCGGGTGTAGAGCAGCGACGTCTCCAGGACCGAGCCGATCCACTTGTGGGGGTTCCAGCAGAGCGAGTCCGCCTCCTCCACACCCTCGAAGAGGTACCGGTGCTCGGGCAGCATCATCGCCGCCCCGGCCATGGCCGCGTCGACATGGACGTAAGCCCCGTGGCGCCGAGCGACCTGCACCACCTCTGCCAGCGGGTCGAAGGCGGTGGTGGCGGTCGTCCCCGCCGTGGCGACCACCGCCGCCGGGCGGCGGCCCTGGGCGACGTCGGCCGCCATCATCTCGTCCAGGGCGTCAGGCGCCATGCCCCGGTCGGGGTACCTGAGGGGCACGGCCCGCAGGTTGGCGGCCCCGTAACCGGCCAGCAGGACGGCCTTGGTCACCGACGAGTGGGCCTCCTGCGAGCAGTAGACCGTGAGGGGACGGTCCTCGGCCTGGAGTCCCCCGGCCCGCTGCGAGCCCCCGGTCGCCTTTTCGCGGGCCACCAGCAGGGCAACCAGGGTCGCCGTCGAGGCACCGTCGGAGATGGTCCCGCTCCAGGCGTCCGACAGCCCGCAGAGGCGCCGTGCCCAGTCGCAGACGACCTGTTCGACCTCGGTCAGCGCCGGCGCCGACTGCCAGCTCAGGCCGAGCGCCCCGAGGCCGGCGGCCGCGATGTCGCCCAGCACCGACGCAAGGGACGCGTTGGAGGGGAACCAGGCGAAGTGGCCCGGGTGCTGCACGTGGGTGAGGCCGGGCACCACGACCCCGTCGAGGTCCGCCAGGAAGGCGGCGAACGGCTCGGGGCTCTCGGGGGCCTCCGCCGGCAGCGCAGCCGCCACATCGCCTGGCGATACCCGGGAGCGCACGGGCAGGTCGCCGACGCGCAGCCGGAAGTCGGCGACCCAGTCGACGAGCTCGTGGGCAGCCCGCCTGAACTCCTCCGGCTCCATGACGGAAAGTGTCATCGGACGCCGGGCTGCCCGCAAGTCGTCTAGCCGGCTCCTGGCCGCGTCATCTGGGCGAAACGTCCGTCCACACGCTGACCAGCACCGGCTCGGCCATCCACGAGAAGCGCACCTCCGTGGCCAGCTCCAGGTGGTCGGGCAACGAGAGCTCCGAGCCGTCCACAACCGTGGGCAGCGACAGCACGGTCGGTCCCGGCAGGAGGCTCTTGATGTTGCCCCCGACCACGTTGACGAGCTCTCCGACGGCGTCGGCGATATCCGTCTCCGTCAGCTCTGGGGCCGGGATCTCGAACATCACCGATGTGACCCGGCGTGCCGCTGCCCGGGAGCAGGCGACGCAGACGGTGCCGTTCCACTCCCCGGTTATGTCCGTCGTGGCCAGGACCTCGTAGCCGGGGAGGTCGTCCAGTTCGAGCTGGGGGGTCCCCTGGGGTGCCACCAGGGCCGCCCAGATCTCCTGGGTGAGCTGTACCACTTCCTCGGGGTTGAGCAGAGTCATCAGTGAGATCCTCCCTGGGCGGCCAGCGCCGGGCCCGTGGCAGCCGACGGCGCCTGGAAGCCGAGCATGGCCAGCTTTTGTATGAGCGAGCCCTCGTCGAAGGGCTTGATGAGGTACTCGTGCGCGCCGGCAGCCAGGGCCCTCACCATCTGGCTCTGGTCGCTCTCGGTGGTCACCATCACGATGGCGATACGCCGCCATTCCTTGCGCGAGCGCAGTGCGTTCACGAGCTCGAGGCCGTTCATGACCGGCATGTTCCAGTCGACCAGGGCCACGTCCGGGCTTGCACCTGCCTCGAGACAGGCCACCGCCTGGCTCCCGTCGGCCGCCTCGTTGATCTCCTCGACGCCGACCTTGCGCAGGATCCTGCTGAGGATCGACCGCATCGCCCGGGAGTCGTCCACCACGAGGGCCTTCATTCACCACCTCGCTCTTGGCATTCACTGGGCCCGTTGCTCACCGGGCCACCGCCCACGCCGGCCGCGGCGGCGGCGCGGACTGCTCCACCTCGTTCGCAGCACCGACCCGCCGGAGCACGTTCGCTGCGATCTCGGCGAGGGGCAGTACCTCGTCGGCAAGGCCCGCTCGGGCCACCGCACCCGGCATGCCCCACACGACCGAGGTTGCCTCGTCCTGGACGACGACCCTGCCTCCGGCCGAGACTATGGCGTCCGACCCGGCCAGGCCGTCCTGGCCCATACCGGTCAGGACGACACCGAGGGCGCCACCCGCCCACAGAGCGGCGGCGCTGCGCATGAGGACGTCCACGGCAGGCTTGCACGAGTTCTCGGGCGGCCCGTCGTCGAGCTCGGCCCGCGGCGCCGCAACCGTCCCCTTGACCACGAGGTGCATGCCGCCGGGGGCCAGGTAGACGCAACCCGGTTCCAGCGGCCCCGGACCGGCCACCTCCCTGACCGTAAGAGAGCTGCTGCGGTCCAGGCGGTCCGCCAGCAGCTTGGTGAAGGTCGGCGGCATGTGCTGCACCACGAGGACCGGCACCCTGAGCCCGGCAGGCAGAGCCGGCACCAGGACGCTGAGCGCGTTCGGGCCCCCGGTCGAGGATCCCACGATGACGGCTGCGACAGCCTGTGCCCGGGACCTGCCAGCGCCGCCCTCCGTCCGGCGAGGGGGGCGCGGCTGGGCCGGGGGCTGCACCACCCGGTGACGGCGCTGGCGGGAGATCGAGCCCCACATGCGCAGGAGGGGCAACATCTTTTCGACGACGGCCTCGAAACCGAGCCCGGGGCCGGCGATGGCTGTGGGTTTGGTCAGGTAGTCGTCTGCTCCGGCCGCCAGGGCGTCCACCGTCGCCGCAGCCCCCCTTTCGGTGAGGGTGCTGAACATGATCACGGGCAGCTTGGGGTGGTCCTGCTTCAGGCGCTTCAGAGTGCCTATGCCGTCCAGGACCGGCATCTCGACATCGAGGACGACCACGTCGGGCTCGAGCTCGTCGACGAGGCCCAACGCCTCTTCCCCGTTGCTGGCCGTACCCGCCAGGACGAGGTCCGGCTGCCGGCGCACCACGTCGCCGAGGGCCCGACGGACAACGGCGGAGTCGTCGACGAGCATTACCCGGAGCCCGACCGGGGTCGCCGCCGGGACCGCCGGGGCCATCTCAGTTCACCGCCATCGTGGCAAGGCGCCCTGCCGGGAAGCCCTCGATGCAGATCGAGCCGTACGTCCACCAGTCCTGCGGTGACGCCGCCGCCACCAGGTCGTCGTCCCCGAGGCGGGCCACGACGGCCACGCTCTGCACCGCCCAGCCGCTCGCCATGCCCGAGTGCCCGGCTGAGAAAGCTACGAAGACCCGCTGCAGGTCCTCGGCGAGGTGGGCTGCGGTCCGCACGGCGCGCCGCTCACGGGCGGTCCGGGCCCTCGATGCCGAACCTGTCGGCGGACCGCTGGTCAGAGCCGCCACCAGGGAGACGGCGAGCCCCAGTTCGGAGACCACCAGCCATCCCTGCCCGCTGGCGCTCCGGCGGCAGACCGTCACCACCCCGGGGAGGGCCCGGCGTGGTGGGCCGCTCGGGTAGGCGCCCACGGTCCGGCCGAACAGCACCTCCAGGGCCTCGGCCAGCCCGGGCAGATCGGCGCCGGGAGGCCGGTCGGCACACGGAGCGGGCGTCGTGGCCGAGCTGTACCTCGGCCCTCCAGCACCCTCTCGCACCATCAGCAACCCCATCGATGTCTCCGTCTGCCGCAGCCGGCGGGCACGGCTGCCCGCCGCGACCCATGGCTGCGCTGCGGTGTTAAGTCGGACCGTCGTCGAGCTTCCTTAGCCCGGTGGGCCTGTCGTCACGATGCGGATGAACCGTGTTGCGCTCTGCGAAGGGTTGGAGTAGGCGTAGGGCCTGTCGGAGGGCAGGCGCAAGTACCCTCCCGGGTGCAGGGCGAGGGCGTCCCCTCCGACTTCGACGGCGAGCTCCCCCGATGTGACGAGTATCAGCTCCTCGCTGCCCGGGGGGTCGGCCTCCGCCTGGTAGCGCGCCCCCGGGCCCAGTTCCCACTGCCACAGCTCGATGGACGCCGCCGCAGCGTGGGCCACAAGCAAGCGAGCGGTGCTGCCGAGTGCGTCCTGCCACACCGGGGCCACCTCTCCGGATACCTCCGGGACGAAGGGGAGCACCGGCCGGTCGACCACCAACGAACCGAAGTCGGTGCCCAGAGCGCGCGCCAGCTTGTCCAGGGTCGCCAGGCTGGCATTGGCTTCACCCGCCTCGAGCAGGGTGATCGTCCGGCGACTGACGGCCGAGCGGGCACTCAGCTCGTCCAGGGTCAGCTGGCGGGCGAGGCGCAACGCCCGGGCACGCTGGCCGACGGCCCGGAGCAGTACGGAAGACTCGACCTCCGCCACCGCGTCGGCGCTGGGCGGGTCGCCCGGGACCACTCCGTCCACCCCACCTGCGCAGGTCTTCGCATCGGGACCGGTGCTCACCTGGCCATTGTCGCGTCAGGCTTGGCGGCTCGGCTTGATAGTGCAATATACTGCACTGCGTTATGAAGCCCGATCGCAAGGTGCTCGCAGCCCTGCTGCTGCTCGCCGTCACGGTGGTGTGGGGGTCGACCTTCGTCGTGGTCCAGGACGCTGTCGCCCATTTCAGCGTCATGAGCTTCCTCACTTGGCGCTTCGCGGCCGCCGGTGGCCTCCTGGCGGTCCTGCGCCCCCGCGCCCTGGTGCGCCTCGGTGCCAGGGGTTGGGCTCGGGGAGCCATGCTCGGTGCCGCCCTGGCGGGCGGGTACGTGCTCCAGACCTTCGGTCTGCGCTACACCTCGGCCGCCGAGTCGGGATTCCTCACCGGCCTCCAGGTGGTCGCCACCCCACTGCTGGCGTGGGCCTTGTTCCACCAGCGCCCGGCATCCCGGGCCGTGGTCGCCACGCTGGTCGCTGCGGCCGGCCTGGGCGTCATGTCCCTGCGCAGCCTCTCCTTCGGCACCGGCGAGGCGCTGACCCTGGCCAGCGCCATCATGTTCGCCATGCAGATCGTGGGCCTGAGCAGGTGGTCGACGCGGCGGGACGCGTACGGCCTGGCCACGGTCCAGCTGCTGACAGTGGCCATCTGCTGCACGGCCACGAGCCTCGGGCAAGGGCTGGAGGTGCCCAGCACCGCCGACGTGTGGGGCGCCGTCCTGCTCACGGCCGTGGCGGCGACGGCCATCGCGTTCGTCGTGCAGACCTGGGCCCAGTCCCAGCTCTCGTCCACGCGTACGGCCCTGGTGCTCACGATGGAGCCCGTCTTCGCCGCCCTCACCGCCTGGGTCGTCGGCCAGCCCGTCGGGACCGCCGTCCTGGCCGGCGGAGGCCTGGTCGTAGCGGCCATGCTGCTTGTCGACGCCCTCCCCGCCCGCCCTGCGGGGGCGATGGCGCGCGCCCTCCTGCCCCGCAACGGCACTGTGCGCCCGCTGGTGCTCGGCCACGCCGAGAGCCTCGACTGTGCCGACTACGGCTTGGCTGCCGACCCGGCGCCCATTACCGGAGCCATGGCCACGGGAGGCGGACAGCACGGGCCTAACGGCCGGCCGGCCGGCGCCACGGCCGTTGCCCGGCGAGGTGACGTCGGCTAGAACTGACCGCCGTGGCTTCTCGGAACGTGCGTTGGGGAGTCCTTTCCACCGCCGCCATCAACGGCTCGCTCGTCCCGGGCCTCCTCGATGCCGCCGGGACCGAACTGGCCGGTTTCGCCTCCCGGGCGCCGGAGCGGGCCGAGGCCGCAGCGCTCCGGTGGGGCGGGAGGGCGTACCCGTCCTACGAGGCGCTGCTGGACGACCCGGGAGTCGACGCCGTGTACATCCCGCTGCCCAACCACATGCACGCCGAGTGGACGGTACGGGCACTGGAGGCGGGCAAGCACGTGTTGTGCGAGAAGCCTCTCGCCCTGTCGGTAGCCGATGTCGACGTGGTCGCCCGGGCGTGCGAGCGCACCGGTCGGAGCGTGCTCGAGGCCTTCATGTACCGCCATACCCCCCGTTGGCAACGGGCAGTGTCCCTGGTGAGGCAGGGAGCGCTCGGCGACCCCCGGCTGGTCAAGGTCGTCTTCGCCTTCGCCGTGCCCACCGACCCCGCCAACATCCGCTTCGTGACCGAGGCCGGTGGCGGCATCATCTGGGACATGGGCTGCTACGCGGCCAACATGGCGAGGGGGCTGTTCGGGGCCGAGCCAACGGAGGTCTCCTGCCTGGGCGACGTGCGGCACGGCCAACCCACCGAGACCACTGCCACCGGTGTGATGCGCTTCGGCGAGGGGCGTAACGCCGCCTTCGCCGTCAGCTTCGACTTCCCCAACCCGTGGGCACAGGTGGAGGTCCTGGGGACCGAGGGCTGGATCGCCCTGCCGGGCACCGGTTTCCGGCGCGAGCCGGTCACCAAGCTGGTCATGCACACCGGCGGCGAGCTCTACACCGACGGCCGCGAACCGACCACCGAGATCTTTGCCTTCGTCGACCCGTACCAACTGGAGGTGGAGCACCTCAACGGGGTGGTCCGGGGGGAGCACCCTCCCGCGTTCGGCCTGGACGACGCCCGGGCCAACACCGCCGTGCTCGAGGCGACGCACCGGTCCCTCCAGCTTCGGGCTCCGTCAGCGGTAGAACGCTAGCCATGGACAAGCGCAACCTCGGGGGCCTCGCCGTTTCGGCCATCGGCCTCGGCTGCATGGGTATGTCGGAGTTCTACGGGGCGACCGACGACAACGAATCGACAGCTGTCATCCACCGGGCACTGGACCTCGGCTGCAACTTCCTCGACACGGCCGACATGTACGGGCCCTTCACAAACGAGCGCCTGGTCGGCAGGGCGTTGAAGGGCCGCCGAGACGGGGTGGTCCTGGCCACCAAGTTCGGCAACGAACGCCGCGAGGACGGCAGCTGGGTGGGCATCAACGGCACTCCCGAGTACGTGCGCCGTGCCTGCGATGCCTCACTGGGGCGGCTGGGGGTCGACCATATCGACCTCTACTACCAGCACCGGGTCGACACGAGCGTTCCCATCGAGGAAACGGTGGGGGCCATGGCCAGCCTGGTCGAGCAGGGAAAGGTCCGCCATCTCGGCCTCTCCGAGGCGTCCGCAGCCACGGTGCGCCGGGCCCACGCCGTGCACCCGGTCGCCGCCCTGCAGACCGAGTACAGCCTCTGGGCCCGTGACGTCGAGGAGGAGATCCTTCCGACCGTGCGTGAGCTCGGCATCGGTTTCGTTGCCTACAGCCCCCTCGGGCGGGGCTTCCTGACAGGACGCTACCGCTCCGCCTCGGACTTCCCCCCGGGCGACACCCGTTCCAGCAGGTTCCCGCGCTTCAGCGACGAGAACCTCCGCGCCAACCTGGGCCTGGTGGCCAAGGTCGAGGAGCTGGCCGGGCGCAAGGGCGTGACGGCGGGCCAGGTGGCACTGGCCTGGGTGCTGGCCCAAGGCGACGACATCGTGCCCATCCCTGGGACCAAGCGGACCGCCTACCTGGAAGAAAACCTCGCTGCCGCCCAGGTGGCCCTCTCGGCCGATGAGGTGACCTGGCTCTCGGGCTCGGTGGGCCAAGCTGCAGGAGACCGCTACGCCGACATGAGCAGGGTCAACCAATGAACGCGCCGGAGTGAAAGCGTCCGGCCTGCCCCTCGAGGGCAGGACAGCCGTCGTCACGGGGGCCTCGCGCGGTATCGGTGCCGCAACCGCAAGAGCCCTCGCAGCAGCCGGGGCACGCGTGGCTCTCGTCTCGCGCCACGCCGACGACCCTGCCGCGGTGCTCCCAGGTGCCCCCGGCGCGAACCTGGCCATAGCAGCGGACCTCGCCGAGGCGGAGGAGTGCGAGCGGGTGGTCGAGGAGGCCGTTTCGGCGTTCGGTCGGGTGGACATCCTGGTCAACAACGCCGCGACCGCGGCGCGCCTACCCGTGACCGCCACGCCGACAGCCGTGATCGATCGTATCCTCGCGGTCAACGTGCGGGCGCCACTGGTGCTGGTCGGCGCGGTGGTGCCCCACATGGCCGACCGGGGCGGAGGCTGCATAATCAACGTCACCTCGGTATCGGGCCTGGTCGGTACACCCCGCCGGGCTGCTTACGCCGCCTCCAAGGGGGCCCTGGACGCCGCCACCCGCTCTCTGGCCATCGAGCTGGGGCCTCTCGGCATCAGGGTCAACGCCGTGGCACCAGGGGTGGTCGACACGGCCATGTGGTCCTCCAACAAGCAGGTACCCGGGGTCGTGGAGGCTGTCAACGCCCTCACCCCGCTGGGCCGCTGGGCCCAACCTGAGGACATCGCGGACGTCATCGTGTTCCTGGCCTCGGACGGGGCACGGTTCGTGACGGGCGAGACCATCTCGGTAGACGGTGGTATGGCCCGCACAATGGACCTGTACTCCGGGGATGTCTGAGCGTGCCCGCCGGTTCACTGGTGAGGGATCTCGGTACCTCGGACGTCCACGCCGCGGCCCGGCTCCACGGCCAGATGGCCGACATCCAGTTCATCGCCAGGGGTGGGCCCCTCCTGCTACGCCCCTACTACCGCTCGTGGATGTCCACGGACAGCGCCCTGGCGCTGGGAGCCTTCACGCCGGACGGCGAGCTGGTCGGGGTGCTGCTCGGCTGCACCGACCCGTCCGTCCACTACGGCCAGATGTTGCGGCGTGGCGGGGTGCGGTCGGCGGCCGGGATGTCGATGGCAGCGCTTACCCGGCCGGCGTTCGCCCGGGAGCTGCTCGCTACCAGGGCCTCCCGCTACAGCCGGGCGCTCCTCGAGAGGTTGGTAGCGCCGGCGAGGCGCCCCGGCGGGCCGGGGGCTGCGGGGCAGGGCGGCGCCCAATCTGCGCCGCCGGAGCCCGCCAGGCTCGGCGGCGAGATCACGCACCTGGTCGTCGACGGTGCCCGGCGCGGGACCGGGGCGGGCCGGCTGCTGGTCGAGGAGGCCGCCCGGCGGTGCCGGCAGGCTGGGCGCCACGAGCTCGAGCTGGTCGCCATCCCGGGCTCCGCTGCGGCGGCCTTCTACGAGCACCTCGGCTTCCTGGCCGACAAGGCGGTCACCAGCGCCAGCGGCGAGGAGTTCGTCCGCTATACGTTCGGGCTCTGAACCGGCACGGCAGGACCGGCATACCGGGTGGCCGGCGTCAAGCGGGTGGAGGAAGCTCCCCCGACCCTCTGACGACGAGCTCGGTGAAGACGACGATCTGGCGGGGAGGCCCGCTGGCCCCGTCGAGTCGCTCGCATATGAGCTGCGCCGCCTGACGGCCCAGCTCAACCGGGTCGTATGCCACCACCGTGACGGGCGGCGACAGAAGCGCCGCCAGCTCGAAGTCGTCGAAGCCGACCAGCGCCGGGCGCTCCCGGAGCGGCACTCCCGACAGCGCTCGCAGGGCGCCGTAGGTGATCCGGTTGTTGCATGCGAAGACTGCCGTGGGCGGGGGGCGCAGGGCGAGCAGCTCCCTGGTCGCCTGCTCGGCTGCAGTGCTGTCGTGGCAGCCCAGCCTGACCAGGCTCTCGTCGAAGCCCAGCCCAGCGGCCCGCAACGCCAGCCTGTACCCCCGGACCCTCTCCGAAGTGGTGAACACCTCGGGGATGTCACCGACCAGCGCAACGCGCCGGTGCCCGTGGGCTACGAGATGAGCCACGCCGGCCTGGGCACCACCGACGTTGTCTATGAAGATCGTGTCAGCCGCCAGGTTGCACGGCGGCCTGTCGATGAAGACGATGGGCGTGCCCACAGCCAGCTCAGAGGCCAGGAAGCTGTGGTCCGACCCCGTCGGCACGACGAGGAGCCCGCCCACGCGCCGCTCGCAGAGCAGTTCGAGCAGCTCGCGCTCGCGGGCGCCGTCCTCGTCCGAACTGCCCGTCACCACCATGAGCGATCGGTCGCGCACCACATCCTCGATACCGCGGGTGATCGCCGAATAGAACGGGTTGGACACGTCCTTGGTGACGAGGCCGAGCATGCGGGGCCCGAGCTCCTGGCGCAGCGCCCGAGCGTGCTCGTTGCGGCGGTAACCCAGTGCCTGGATGGCCTTTTGGACAGCCACCGCCGTGACCCTGCTCACGTTGTCTTCCTCGTTGACCACACGGGACACGGTCTTCAGGCTGACGCTGGCCAGCTTGGCGACATCGGCCATCGTGGGGCGTGCCGTTTGTCTTGCCGGCACGAACGTCGGTTCCCTAACCATGCCTCACCGCCGCCGCCTCCTTCTCGACAAGCCAACGGCCCACCACATCGTGTCACAGGCGGGCCCCTCCAACGGGCGAGGTCGTGATGGTTGCCCCTGGAGCGCCCGGCAACCCGGCGCCGCGGGGCTTGACAGCCCCCGCCGACGGGTGTTAGCAATGGACCCAGTGACCGACAACGTTGTCATGACAAAGTGTGACGCTCGGCAGCCCTCATCTCGTCATGTGAGCCGTCCTCGGTTGACAACCTTCGACTTCCGTCCGGCCCCCACCGGCATCTCCGGTCGCCGCCCCGGGTCTCGTACGTCAGGTCCGCGCTTGCTCCAGATCCCCCCCCCAACCCCTGCCCCGCCCCGAAAGGGGCGGGGCAGCCTCATCGCGTTGTGGTCCGGCTCCTGTGCTCCGTAGCGTTGTGGGAATGAACAACGCGCCCGGCGAGCGTTCCCACGAGACAGCGGACCTGCCCAGGGGATCCTGGCTCGGGTCCGAGGTCCACCGGTCGTGGGCGCGCCACGAGGCGTCACGCCTGATCGAGTTCTTCCGCCACAGCCTCGTGGACGGGTGGCTCCGCGAGCTCGACGACGACGGTGAGCCGGTGGGTGCACCCGGCGAACCGCCCAGGCAGGATGTGCTCAACGTGGCCAGAGCCGTCCACACCTACGCTCTCGCAGCCATGCTCGGGGTGCCGGGCGGAGATCGTCTGGTCAGCACAGGCCTCGAGGTGCTGTGGGAGCGCCACCGCGACCCGGTAGCCGGCGGCTACTTCGCCGCCGTGGGCCCCGACGGGCCGGCCGATGCCACCAAGAGCGCCTACAACCACGCCTTCGTGCTGCTGGCCGCCAGCAGCGCGCTCACTGCCGGCTACCCGGCCCGAGAACTGTTCGACGACGCTCTGGCGACGATCGACGCGCACTTCTGGTCCGAGAGCGAGGGGGCCTCCAGCGAGGCGTACGACGGGCAATGGCGCGAGATCGAGGCCTACCGCGGTGCCAACAGCAATATGCACCTGACGGAGAGCCTCCTGGCAGCAGCGGACGCCACCGGGCGGACGGACCTGGCCGAGCGGGCGGTCCGAATAGCGACGAAGCTGATCGACGGCCACGCCAGGGCCAACGGGTGGCTGCTGCCCGAGCACTACACACCCTCCTGGGAGCCGGTGCTCGACTACAACCGGGACCGCATGGACGACCGCTTCCGCCCCTACGGCGCCACCGTCGGGCACTCGGTGGAGTGGTCCCGGCTACTGCTCGCCGCCGGCCTGGCCACCGGGCGCGTGGACGAGCCGTGGTGCCTGCCCGCCTCCCGGGCCCTGTTCGCCCGGGCGATGGACGTCGGCTGGGACGAGCGGGTCGGCGGTCTGGCCTACACCGTCGACTGGAACGGCGGCCCGGCCAACACCGACCACTACTGGTGGCCGGTCGCCGAGGCCATCGGCACCAGCTCGTACCTCCTGCGCCTGACGGGGGACCACACTTACGAGGCCTGGTACAGGCGCTTCTGGGAGCACGCTTCCGAGGTGCTGATCGACCACGAGCGCGGCGGCTGGTACCCCGTCTTCGACGCCGACAACCGCAAGAAGTCTCGGCCCTGGGGCGGCAAACCCGATGTCTACCACGCCTTCCAGGCCTGCCTGCTGCCGCTGCTCCCCTTGGCTCCAAGCCTGGCCGGTGCCATCTACGCCGCGTCGGGCGGTGTCCAGGCCTGACCCTGCGCCTCCCGGGGTAGCGATGCCGGGCGGACCGGGGCCGGCACGCTCAGGTGCCCCTCAGACGCCAGGAGCGCTCAGGCACTGAGGCGCCCGCTCCACCTCAGACTGCCAGGACGGCCCTGCCCGCACCGGGCACCGCGACCTGGCCAGCCGGTGCCGGCGGCCCAGCCAGCGGGATGGACGCCTGCACCACGGTGCCCTCTCCCGGGGCGGACCGCAGCTCCAGCCGGCCACCGAGCAGGCGGGCGCGCTCAGCCATCCCGAGGATCCCGAAGTGGCCCGCTCCCACCCCACCCGTGCCTGTGGGAGCGAAGCCCGCACCGTTGTCGCTGACGGTGACCGAGAGGTTGTCACCCCCAGCGTCCAATACGACGTCGACCAGGCTGGCGCCTGCGTGCCGTACCGTGTTGCGGACGGCCTCCTGCACGATGCGGAACGCCCCGAGCTCCACCTCGGGCCGGAGGCGGCCTTTCAGGTTGTGCACATGCAGCTCGGCGACGACACCCTCCTCGTCCTCTACATCGGCCATCAGGCTGGAAAGGGCGGCAGCCAGGCCCAGCTCGTCAAGGGCCGGTGGTCGCAGGTCTCGGGCGATGCTGCGCAAGCGGGCCGCGGCGGCTAGTGCCTGCTGGCAGGCCTCGTCCAGCCCCTCTCCCACCAACGGGGGCAGTTGCGCCGTGCGGGCCAGGCCCCTCAGGCGCCGGGCCAGGTGCAGGAAAAGCTGCAGCGGCTCGTCGTGCAGTTCGCGTGCCAGCCGCTGACGTTGCTCCTCCTCCGTGCGTACGACCAGGGCGGCGTACTCGGAGGCGCGCCTGCCCTCGCTGCGCTCCTCGGTCACGTCCTCCAGGACCACCTGCTGAGCGGCCACCGACTGGTCGCCGGCGAGCGAGACCAGGTTGACCCGGTAGTCTCGCCCGTCGAGAGAGACCACCCGCCCCGCTCTCGCCGCTGGGACGAGCGCTGGGCCGAGCAGGGACTGCGCCGGTTGGCCGACCACCGCAGGCCCGAACAGGGCCACCGCCGAGGAGTTGGCATCAGCGACGCGGTGGTCCTGGTCCAGGACCAGGATCGGCGCATGGTTGGCCCGGAAGAGCTGCTGGTAGAGAGTGACCATGGCCAGCCTTTCGGTCGTGGCCTGCTGGGCGCGCTTGTGGGCGAGGCGCTCCTGCTCGATGCGGTGGCCGGCGACGAAAGCCACCAGGTCGACCACGGCCAGGTCCAGGAGATCCGTGAGCACGCCGTCGTGACCATCAGGAAGCGCGATGAAAGGCAACCAGAGCAGCGTCGCCCAGATGCCTGTGGCGGCGGAGCCGGTGAGGCCGTAGCGCAGGGCGGCATACCCCACTGGCACGATCAGCACCGTCAAGGGGAGGCCCTCGGTCAGCAGCTTCGGACCAGCATCGCCGAACAGGTCGCTCACGTGCGCCCCGGCGATCAGCAGGACCATCACCTGGACGACCCAGAAGCGGGCGTCGCGGACCGGGGGGTGCGCTGCGCGCCTAAGCGCCGCGCCGAGGTCAGCAGACATCTCGGTGGTGCTGCGGACGGGACAGGGCGACGAGCCGCTTGTCCAGCGCGTACGCCACCGCCTCGGTGCGCGACGAGACGCCCAGCTTGGCGAGCAGGCTGGAGACATAGCCCTCAACGGTGCGCAGCCCGAGCGACAACTGGGAGGCGATCTGCTTGTTCGAGCGCCCGCTCACGAGGAGCCGGAGCACGTCGAGCTCCCGCTTCGTGAGGCTGCCCACGCCGGGGCCCTCTGCCGGGGTCCCTCGCCAGCGCCGTGCGAGCCGCGCCGACACGCTCTGGTCGAGCACGAACACGCCGTGAGCCACGGCACGGGCGGCGTCGGCCAGTTCCTTGGTGGAAGCTGTCTTCAGCAGGTAGCCGCCTATGCCCGTCTCGAGGGCCTCGGTCACATAGGCGTAGTCGTCGTGGGCACTGAGAACGAGGCACCTGGTGGAAAGGCCACGCTGGCCGATCTGGCTCACCAGGTGCAGGCCGTTGGCTCCGGGAAGGTTGATGTCGACTATCGCCACGTCCGGCAGCGCCCGCTCGATGAGGGGCAGGCCCTCCTCGGCGCTGCCCGCCTGGCCGACCACCTCGAAGCCGTCTTCCTGCTCGAGAAGCTGGGCTGTCCCCTCACGAACGATCCGGTGGTCGTCCACCAGCACGACTCTGACTGGGGGCTCGTTCACTCGAGGACCTGGGTTTCGCACGCGGCAGTCGCAAAAGGCCCGCCTCGGGCGAGCCGGGTTCTTACGAGTGTAATACAAGATTGCGGAGCGGCCAATTCAGCTCTTGCGGTCCCCTAGCCAGGCTGCTCGGGGCCGGTGCGCCCGAAACGGAGGTACGCCTTACATCAGGTAACCCATATGAGGTTCATGTGCCCGTCCCCAATATGGTCCCCCGGCAGCGCAAGCAGCCGACCGGGCGCCGCCTGGCGGCGCCCGGTCCTTGGCCAGGGGTAGGTGCGGCCAGCCCGCAGGGACCGCCCTCAGCTGAAGGTGACGTCACCTGTCATCCCGTGGGTGGCCATGGTGCCCTCCATCCCGTCCGAGCCGCTGCCGCAGGGTGCGTAGCAGTGCCATGTGAACGTGCCCTTCTTGTTCACCCGGAAGGTGGCGGTCACCACCTCGGGCTGGAGAGCCTGGCCCGCCTTCACCGTCGGAGCCACAGGGATGGGGATGTTGAGGCCCACCGAAGGGACCGTGAACGTGTGGGCGATCTCCGCGTTGGGGACAGATGCGACCTTCTTGCCGTCAACCAGTTCGCTGTTGCCCACCGTGCCCTGAACGGTGTCGTAAACCGAAAGGGGCTTCGTGAGCGGGGCGGTGCCGTCGTCATAGGAATAGATGGTGAGCACGACCGTGGTGCCTTTCGGCCATTGGATGTCGGAGCTGCCGACGAATTCGGGCCAGCCCTTGCGGCCGTCCATCTTGCCGGTCAGCAGTACCAGGCTCTCGTGGACCACGGGCGTGGTGGTCCTGGCGCCGCGGGCAGCCGCGCTCGCTGTGCCCGCGCCGGCCACCACCGAGCCCAGCGCTAGTACTGTCGCCACACCTGCTGTCCCGAGGGCACGCGCCCGCCGGCCACCGCTGAGGCGCGGAGCGGGATCGGTCGCGCTCTTGGTAATGGTCGGTGTCGTCATCTTGTTCAACCTTTCTCCTGTTGTCGTTTCGCCGGGCAGGTCCCGCCCGGTCGATCTTGGTGTTGCCAGGCCCGCCGTCACGCCATGACCGTCCGGCGCATTACCTGCGCCCAGCCGCCGGGCGGCCGAGCGCCGAGCAGGACGCGCGTTCAGGCGGGGCCGGTCCGCATGGTCAGGTACACCCTCACGACCACCGCTACGAGGGTCACCCACACACAGGCAACCAGGGTGAGCAGGCCTACGACCACCCACCTGCCGATAGCGCCGTCGGGCCGCGATGCCTCGACCGTGCCCGAAAACCCCGTTGTGGCACCGGCCGAAATGCTCGCAGTCGCCGGCCCCAGTTGCGCGCCCGAATGGGCCTGGGCGGAGGCGACGAACTCCTGTGGACCGTTCCACGTCGGCCGGTAGGTGACGGTGGCCTGGCCCGAAGCACCGGTCGTTGCGGTGCCGACCTGCAGCAGCGGGGCGTACTCGAACTGGGTCACCTTGACCGAGAAGGTGACCTGAAGCCCTACCGAATTCGCTCCCACAGCCCGCGCCGTGAGCACCACACCGCCGGCATGGGCTCCAGTACCTGCGAGCTGTCGGGCGCTGAGCGTGAAGGCCGACGGGCGCTCGGTGGCCGGGTGGCTCCCGGCAGGGACCGCTCCGACCGGGACCGCTACGGCAGGGACCGTCCCGACGGCGGTCGCCCCGGCCGGAGCGGCGACGACCAGGGCAGTGCCGAGCGACCCCGCGGCCGTGACCCCGAGAGCCATGGCCAGTGTGGCGAGCATCCGCCGGCCGGCGTGGACCGCGCATTGTGACTTGACATGCCTCGGTTGGCGGGCGTGGTTCATCGGTCCACATTCCTTTGGTAGGGCCCCGGGCCGGACAAGGGGTTCCCGGGGACGGTGCCGGGTAGTGTGCCCAGCTCGGAGACGGCGTGGCGCCCGAGCAGAGCGGCCGCCCCCCACTCGGGCGACACCGGCGCCGCCGGCAGGGCTGCAGCAGGCACGCCGACGTCGGCCTGGGCGGGCTCCGACCCAAGTTCCTTCATCTCCGTCACGGGCAGGATGGGGACGAAGCGGAACAGGACCAGGAGCAGGAGGGGGATGGCGGCCGTGGCAGCCACCGTGATCGAGATCGGGACCCAGGTGAAGTGGTAGGTCCCCCAAGTCCCGGCCAGGTTGCCCACCGGGGTGGCCGGTGACTTGAGGAGCGGCTCGGTGGCAGGCGGTATGACGATGACCAGCCGCTTGACCCACATTGCCACCACGACCAGGGCCGACACCGCCACGACCCCGGTCTTGGTCCGCGTCCGCTTGATGGCCATGACGAGCAGGGGCAGCACGCCGGCGACCACGACGTAGAACCAGAACGGCACCCAGTAGCGGCCCACCAGGATCTGGCGTACCCACGAGGCGTTGTCCGTCGTACCCGAATAGCCGTCCACCAGGTATTCGGTGAAGCTCAGGTAGAGGTAGGCGGCACCGAAGGCGACCAGGAGGAAGCCGAGGCGCACGAAGTGGCGCGGGTGGATGTAGGCCTCCAGGTGGAACAGGCGCCGGGCGGCGGCAACGGTGAGCACCACAAGGGCAACCCCTGAGTACAGGGCGGCCACCACGAAGTACACCGGGAGGATGGTCTCCAGGTAACCGGCACGGCTGGACGACGCGAAGGCGAAGCTCAGCACGGAGTGGACCGACACGGCCAGAGGGATGACCATCATGGCGACGAGGCCGATCGAGAGGTGCAGCACCTTCTTCTGTCGCTCGGTGCCTCTCCAGCCACCGCCGAGCACCTGGTACAGCCGGCGGCAGGCGTTCGCCCTTGCGCCCGTTCCCTGCCTCTCGAGCCACCGACGGGCCGGTGGCAGGTCGGGGATGAGCGGGAGGTAGAAGAAGACGAGCGTCGCCAGCAGGTACGTGCTGACAGCGAAGAAGTCCCACAAGATAGGTGAGGAGAGGTTCCAATAGGGCGGCCAGACGAGCTCCCATACCTTCTGCGGGCTGCCCAGGTGGGGGATGATGAAGAGCATCCCAACCGGCAGGGTGACAAGAGCCGTGGCCTCGGCGATGCGGGTCAGGGGAGCACGCCAGGCAGCGTTGGTCAACCGGAGGATGGCCGAGACCACTGCACCTCCGTAGCTGACACCGATGAAGGCAACCAGGTCTGCCTCGTACACCGCCCAGAACGCCTGGTCGTTGTACCCCGCAACGCCTATGCCGTCGGCGAGCTGGACTGCCCACGCCACGATGCCCACCACCACGATGGCGCTGAGGGCCCAAACCGACGGCCACCACCAACGGGGGGTCTTCACGATGGGCCGCATGGCGGCAGTCAGCAGCTGGTCATCGTCGGTGCCGACGGGCTGCAGGTCCGGGGCGGGTCCTGCCCGCATGGCTTCTGTGTTGGCTCGCATTCGAGGGCTCCTACTCGTCCGTATCGAGGTTCTGCCCGCGGCCCGGGACGTAGAACACACGGGGGTGGGTCCCGTAGGACTCCTTGAACTTGACAGCGTTGTTCTGGCTCAGGAACTCGGAGAGCCGGACGACTTGGCCCAGACCGTTCACCGCAACATCGCTCACCATGTCTCCCAGGTAGATCACTCCCATGGGGCAGTTGGAGACACACTCGGGCACCTTGCCCGACGGCAACATGGCAGCGCAGTAGACGCACTTGCCCACCGTGCCCTTGACCTGGGGGACCGGCCAGGTCGGCTCCTGGGGGAAGGGCTGGCGAGGTGCGGGCACCGCGTCACCCCAGTTGAAGTAGCGGGCCTGGTAGGGGCAGGAGTTCATACAGATCCGGGTGCCCACACACCGGCTCTGGTCGACCAGGGTGAGGCCCTCGGCGGTGCGGAAGTTCGCTCCGACGGGGCATACGGGCACGCACGGGGGGTCCTCGCACATCATGCAGGGCCGTGGCATGTAGTAGTCCTCGCCGTCAGCGGAGCGCATGCTCACGACGTCGATCCATGTCTGGTCCTCGTGCAGGTAGTGCGCCTTCTGGCAAGCAGCCGTGCACTCCTTGCAGCCGTTGCACACGCGGAGGTCGATGACCATGCACCACTGATGGCGCGCCGGCGTGGCCGGGCCTGCGGGGGTGCCCGGTTGCTTGGGCAGCGTGGCCGCCGAGGAGTGCTCCTCGCCGAGGACCTCGGCGAAGGCGCCGGCTGCGGCCAACCCGAACAGGCTGACGACCGTCCGGCTCAGGAAGCGCCGGCGGTCCATGGGGGTCGGCGCCTCCACCGGCACCGGGCCTGTCTGCACGGGCACGCCGCAGCCGGCGCCGACGTCCCCGGCGGTGATCGTTTCGTCCATTGACTTACCTCCGCTCACGCGAGCACCGTGACCTTTCCCTCCATCCAGCCCGGCACCGACATTGCCCCGCCCATGCCGCTCTGGCCCGAACCGCACGGCGCGTAGCACTGCCAGGTGAACGTCCCCGTCCTGGTGGCTACGAAGCGGGCCACGACGGTTATGCCCTTGGCCGAAGGGGCGAGCGGGAGCGGGAGGTTGAGACCGAGCGCCGGGATGGTGAAAGTGTGTGAGAGCTCGGCCGCTGGCACGTGGGTCACGGCGCGCCCGCCGACCGTCTCGGTGCTCACCTCGGTGCACCGGGCCCCGGGCCCGTGCGCCGTGGAGGAGCAGCCCTGGCCGGCACCGAGGGTGCCCTCGACGTTGTCGTAGGCAACCTGGAAGCCCATCAGAGGGGCCGCACCGTTGTCGAAGTTGGTGATGCGGAGGGTGACCACCTGGCCCTTGTGCACCGTCCAGTCGGGGTTGGTGTAGCGGGGCCCGAACGCGCTGTTGGTGAGGATCTTCATCGAGACCGTCTCGGGCGGGTAGGAGGGGGCCGCACTTCGGCCCGGCCGTAGCTGGTCGGCCACCGCCCTCACTCCGTAAACCACCCCTGCGACGGCGAAGACCGACACCACCAGGCCGGCCACGATGCTCACCAGGGCCGCCGCCACCAGCACGGGGCGCAGCCCGGCGCGCCCGATCCGGCGCCGCGCCGCCGGCCGGCCCAGCCTGTCGACCATGTCGAGAAGGTTGTCGCCCAGATCGGCGACACGCTCGGGCGCCGATCGCCCGGCACCGGTGCTGCCGCGTGCCCGGCTCACTTCGCGGCCGCCACGTCCAGCGCGCCGGTCATGTAGCCGACGTGGTCCATGACCCAGCCGCCGCAGGGTATCTCGCATTTCCACTGGTACGACCCGGCTGCGCTCGGCCGGAAGGTGAACGTCGTGGTGGCGAGTGGCTTGATGGTCACCGCCAACCCGAGGTCGGGGGCGGTGAAGGTGTGGAAGCCGGAGTCCTCGTTCTTCACCGAGACGGTCACGCTCTGCCCTGCGGTGACGGAGAAGAGGGTGTCCGCTCCGACGCCGTTCGGGCCGACATAGGCCGGCTGCTGGCCGCCGGCGGTCTTGATGTTCTCGATGGTGAGGCTCACGGTCACGTGGGCGGCATCGCCCTCGTTCTTCTCGCTGGGGCCGCCGGCAGCCGCTGGGGCGGCCGTTGTCGTGGCCGGTGCCGGAGCCGTTGTCGTGGCCGGTGCCGGAGCCGTTGTCGTGGCCGGTGCCGGAGCCGTGGTCGTTGCCGGGGCCGGGGCCGGGGCCACAGCGCCGGTGTAGCCCTGGGCCACCGCTACTTGGACGGGGGCCGGCTTGGAGGTGACGCTGGACCAGATGGCGCCCACACCGGCTGTGAGCCCGAAGATCACCGCTGCCAGCAGCACCACCCCACCCGCCAGTGTCGCCAAGCCGGCCCCGAGGTGCCGCCTGCGTTCCTGGCCGTTCTGCGGGGGCCCCGCAGCCGACGAATTCCCGTCCAATCCCATCTTTGCCTTCCTCCCGGGCACGAATGGCTCCGCCCAGGCACCCGCCGTCCCCGCGCCACCGGCGCCAGCGAGCCCCTGTACGAAGCGCCACCTCGTTGTCCTCTAGCCGCTAACCACTTCTTGGACATTGTCCGCCGAGGGGGGGCGCCCCGTAACCCGGATAGCACGGGCCCGGCGGCACGAAAACCACGGGGCCCGGGCCCGGGTTATCACGGGGCCCGGGCACGCAGTTCCCCGGGGCCGGGCCCGTTGTCCTCACGGTTGGCAGGACCAGCCGCGGCGCGGAAACTGTCAATGATGAGTAGGAGCGCGCTCGTGGTCCCGGGCACTGACCAGTCGGAGCCGGGCCCGGGCCCCGTACGGGTCCTGGTTGTCGACGACCACGTCCTGGTGCGCGAGAGCACCACCCACATCCTCGGCTGCGCTGGGATGGTCGTCGTGGGCGGGGCTGGGACAGCCGAGGAGGCACTGGCCATGATCCCGGGTACACAGCCCGACGTTGCCCTCGTCGACATCCGGCTCCCCGGGATGAGCGGGCTCGATCTCGCCCACGAGGTCGGGCTCCGTTACCCGGACGTGCGCACGCTGCTCTTCAGCGCCTACGCCGACCAGGCCTACGTGCAACAGGCCCTGGCCATAGGCGTCAGCGGCTACCTGCTCAAGACGGTGTCTCCCCAGGAGCTGGTCGAGGCGGTGGGCTCGGTACACGACGGCGGGTTCGTAATGGACACGGCCATCTCCGAACGGATGGGACGCTGGGCCCTCTGAGAGTGCGGGCTCCGGGCCGCCCGCACCGACGGGAGGCGGGCCCGCTGTACGCGCAGACCCCTCCGTCTGCCTGCCGGACCGCGCCCCGGGGGGAGGGGGGCCCGGCGCCAGCACGAGAGCTGGGGGACGGGCCCGGACAACCGTGGGCGAGGGGGGACTTGAACTCCGATGAAAAGCATCTAGATGCATCCCGGGATTGACGCAACAGTGTTGCTGATCAGGGGAAATGCACTTTCGGTTCTCCGGGGCGTTCCGGATGTTGACAGCCGATTCCGATCGGTCCGGTTGCAAACGGGTTGCAGACGGGAGCGTCGTTCGGCCATGCCACGACCAGCACGGCGCGATCGCCTGCGCCAGCACCTCGAGAGGGTCACGTCCGTGCTCTGGGCGCACGTTTGTGCCTCCTCCCTCATCCATCGCCTGGCCGTCAGAGCGCCCGAACCGTCGTTCCGGGCGGCTTCCCGAGGATGGCGGTCCACGTCAGGACTGGTCGCAGATCGGATAATCCGGGTCGGTAGCGTGAGGACGTGACCAACGAGCAGGACTACTGCGACTGGTGCTACGGGCCGATCAGCGACGATGACCGCCGCCGAGCGCACGATCTCGGTATTGATGCCGAGTCCTCCTGGGCTTGCCAGAAGTGCTTCGATAGTGGGCGGATCGGCCATCCTCCAGACGCCTGGGAGGGTGACCCGAAGACGTGGCCGGTACGGATGGGTTGGCAGGACATCAGCCGGGAGCAACGTGAACGAGAGGCCCGACAGTTGTCTCGGATGCGTAAACGGATGTGGCAGTTTCAGGCCGGGGAGCTGTACATCGCCACCCTGATCTCCGACCTAGAGGGGCTAGTGAGCAGTCTGGAGTTGGCCTCCGAGGAATGGATCGACAGCTTCCGGGAACGATGGGGCGATCTGGAGATCCCCTACGCCGTTGCCCTCGACCGCCTGGAGCCGATCCCGGACAACTCTGATCCAAAGGTGAAGGCAGGCGTCGAAGCACTGCTGGCCCTGGTCGAAGATCGGCTGTGGGTGGTCTCGTAGTTCGAGCGCAGAAAGCTTCGGGACCGAGCGGCCCGAGCGGCCACGCGGCGAGTTCCGAGGCGTCCCGGAATCGGTCTGGGCGCGTTCTACCGGCCCGTGAGCGACGCTGGGAAGATCTCCTCGGGCGCCTCTCCGGCTGTCCGGCGAGCCAGGTACTCCTCCTGATGGCCAACGATCCACTCGCCCTGCGCTTCGGTTAGGGCCCGCCGCGGGATTAGGGGCTTGTATCAATAGGAGGGTCCGCTCACTTCGAGCGGTCGCCACGTAGGGTGGCCTCGGGAGGGACCCTGGCTGTGACGATTTTCGGCTGAGCTGCGGGCTCGTGAAAGAGATGGTCGCCAGGGCC
>JAJZIY010000106.1 GCA_021828475.1 Actinomycetes bacterium | reverse complement strand
CGGCGACGAGGAGCACGGGGCCCCGTCTCGGCCCCGACAGGCCGTCACCCCGCACAAGGCCGAGTGCGCCCGGCAACCTGTCAGGCCTGGACATGGCCCGGCCCTGCCAGCACCCGGACAGCCGGTGCCGGCCCCGCTGCCTGGTGGTCGAGTGCTGCCTGGTGGTCGAGTGCTGCCTGCGCCCCCACCGCCAGAGTGCCGGCGGGACGCCTGGCACGCCGCCAGAGCCGGTCCGAGGACAGCGCCCAGAGCGTTACCGCCCACATGACGAGGAAGAACAGGTCACCCAGGCGCCTGGAGGCAGCCACGACAGGACGAGCCACGAGCAGGCCGCCCTCCCTGGGCAGGGCCCACTGTGCACCCGAGAGGGCGCCCGGGCGCGGCCGCAATCGGCGGCCCCCCAGCGTGACCGCCACAGCGCTGGGCGGCAGGCCGGCGTACACGGCCCGGTAGGCGGCCCGAGCTGATGCCGGAGCCGGAAGGGAGAGGCCCGTGGCCGGAAGTGCGCTGGCCCCGGCGGGGGCCGGGTGCTCGGCCATGGACGCAGCCGCCGTTCCCGCCAGGCGCGCTATCAGCGCCAGCCGCCGGGAAAGGCCGGCCGGGACCACCGTGACCACGGGCCGCCACGAGGCGTTGTAGAAGACCCGGTAGGCCGGATCTATGCCCACCTGGAACAGGTCGACCTGCTGGGAGAGGGCGGACGCCAGCCGGCTGGCCGGCCCCTCGCCTGTCTGGCCTGGCGAGTGCCCGACGGGCACCACCACGTACCGGATGCCGGCGAAGGCCAACAGCCGCCCAAGCTCGGATGTCGCGCCGTCCTGCGCCCAGCGCAGGTCGGCGACGACCTGCGCTGCTCCGGCCCCGCCACCGCTCCACGACTGAGCCAGGTGAGGTAGTCCGTCGAGCGAGGTGGCGAGCACGACACCGCCCCCAGCACCCTGGGGTGCCAGGGGCAACGTGCCAGGCGCGCCCGCCCAGAGCACCCGGTAGTCGCCGCCGGCTCCGACCGCGGGGAACGCATAGGCCGACTCCGCTCCCTGCGCAGGTAACGACCAGCTCCCGTTGCCCGCCCACGACAATGCCGGCAGGGCGGCAGCCAGGGCGGCGACAACGCCTACCGCCGGCACCAGCTGACGCCAGCCGAAACGGGCCTGTCGCAGGTCACGGGCCGCCGCCTCCACTCCCAGGGCCGCGACAGCAGCCAGTCCTGCACCGGCCGGCGCTATGAACGCCTCGGCCTCAGGGGCCGAGGCGCCCGCACGGGACAGGGCCCAGGCCGCCACCATGAAGACGGTGATGACGGCCCACAAGCGTCCGCTCCATGCCAGCCGCCACGAGCGTGCAATGGCCAATGGCACCAGGGCGGCGACGACGAGAGCCAGACCGAGCGGGCCACCGCCGTAGGGGCCCGTGCGCAAGCCCAGTACGGCTCCCGCACCGAGGAGGTGCCCTCCCGGCGCGCCGGTTAGCGCTGACCACGAGCTCACCACCCCCCAGGACCAGGGCGACAGCAGGGCCCAAGCGCCACCTGCTACCGACGCCGGGGCCCACACAAGGCGAGCGGGAGGCCGCTCCCCGCCTACGAGCAGGTAGCCGAGGTACATGGCGAGGCCGCCCAGCGGCCACAGGACGAGCAGCACCGGTGCCAGCGCCGCCAGGAGGGCCAGGCCGGCGGCCTGCCGGGCCAGTCCCCGCGGCCCCCCGCGCCAGGTGCCCACGGGCTCGCCGCCTCCCCATCGGCACAGCGAGCTCACCAACCACGGCGCCGCAGCGTAGGCGACCAGCGCGGCGAAGTGGCCCTGGGCCACGGCGTTGTAACCCACTGCACAGGTCGCGTACAGCACGGGCGCCACCAACCGGCCCCGCCCCCGGACGAGGCGACCGGCGGCCCTGTAGGCACCGAGGGGCCCGAGCAGGAGCGGTGCGACAACGGCAACGTGCGCCGCCAGGGAGGCCGAGCCCAGGCACAAGAGGCCGAGCAGCCAGAACAGGAGGAGGGCCGGGGGCGAGCTGCTGCCAGGCCCGCTCAGCCCCCCGAGGCCGGGGCCGGACCACCACGAGTGCAGCCAGCCACCAGTACCCCCTGCGGCATGAGGCAGGTCCCCGACCATGGGCAACCCTGCCCCCACGAGGTGACGCGAACCGATGAACACGACGGCCAGGACGGTTACAGCCGCCGCCGCTGTCCCCCGCCGGCCTGCCCCGGTCGCGCCGCCATGGGCCCCTCCGCTCACCGGTCCCGCAGGCAACTCCTCCATCCGCACGTCACGGCCGTTGCCGGTCACGGGTGGTAGCCCTCCCGGCGGCCCGGTCTGCTGGGAAAGGCGCTGGCCGTCTGCCAGGGCTACGACCGCTTCGGCATCTTCGGAGGGCTCGGCCCGCCCCTCTTGGCCGACCTGCGTCGCGGTGCTGCGGGCGGCCGGCGCCGTGACGACGGTGCCCGCCTGGCCTGCCACGGGGAACGCGGTCCGTGCTGCGCCTCCGGCCAGGAGGGCGAGCCGGTGCCCGCGCTCGAAGCGCGGCCGCAGCACCGAACGCAAGCGGGCGCTGCCCCGGCTGTGGAGCCTCCATACGGTGAGGTCGCCGACCCGTCGCACCGACCTCAGGGCGCGGCGAGCCGCGCTCAGCTCGGCCGGGTCTCGCACGGACCTCCACAGCGCGACCAGGGGCGCCACCACCGCCCGAGCCGGTCGGCGCCGTACCAGGGCCCACACCGTTTCGAAGACGAGGAACGCCACTGCAACCGGCGCGACGGCCGGCAACCAGAGCCGGCTGTAGCAGGTCCACAGCGTCCGCAACCTCGACTGTTCGGCCTCCAACCGGGCGTCGCCAGGGCGCCCGCCACGGTCCGGGCAGTGGCTTCCGTCAGCACAAACCGCCAGGTGACGCACACCTGCCTGGGGCGCCACGACCACCCGGGCACCCGCCAGCTGCGCTCTCCAACAGAGCTCCAGCTCGCCTCCGTCGGCCACCCGCGACACGCCGAAGCCACCGAGGGCGGCCCATAGGTCGGTGCGTACCAGGAAAACCCCACCCGCGACCACGAAGACCTCGCGCACCGCGTCGTGCTGGCCCTGGTCCAGCTCCCCGGGCTCGACCAACGAGTGGGTCACCCCGAGCCGGTCGGCACCCAGGCCGACCGAGAGCAGCCTGTCCGGCGCGTCCCAGAGGACCGCCTTCGGGCATGTGAGGCCGGCGTTGCTGCGGTAGGCCTCCTCCACGAGGAGGCGCAGGGCACTCGGCCGCAGGACCACGTCGTCATGGCAGACCAGGACGTGGGCGACGCCCTGGACCATCCCGACCCCCACGTTGGCGGCGGCGGCATAACCGGTACCGGCCGGGACGCTGGCCAGGTGGGCATCGGGAAGGACCGTGGCGACGCGGGCGGCTATGGCCGCGGCCTCCTCGTCGTCGCCAACCGAGACCACGAGGACCGAGAATGCCTCGTAGTCCTGCTCGGCCAGTCCGCTGAGGGACTCCTCGAACCATGGCCCCGGCCGCGACGCCACCACCACGGCGACCACAGGCGGCGGCCCCGCCTCAACACCCATCAGGGACCCGAAGCGTAGCAGCGCTCCCCGGCCCCCGGCACGGGTACGCTGTACCACGTGGCTGCAGTGAATTTCGACCGGTTCACCAAGGCACTGGAGGACCCGCTCTACGTGGTGGTCGGCGCCGGCGTGCTCGGTTTCCAGCGGGCGCAGGTCTGGCGCCGGGCGTTGCAGCGCCGGGCACTCAAACTGGCCGGCGCGGCGGTGGCGCGCCAGGTGAAAGCCTCGGTGACCGGACAGTTCAGGCAAGCGGTGGGCGGTGACCGGCCCGCCGATGCCGTGGCCCGGGTTGCACCGCTGGTCACCGAGGTGCCCCGCCTCGCTGCCGACATCGCCACCCGCCTCGCCCCCGCGGCCTATGAGGTGGCAGGCCAGGCCGCCCAGCGGCTGGGCCGCGTCGCCGGCGAGGCCGCCGGCCAGGTCGGCCCGGCCCTGGCCGGCGTGGTCGACCAAGCGGCGCAGCGTGCCCGCCCCGTCGCCGACCAGGTGGGCGATCACCTGCCCCCCGAGGCGCACGAGCTCATCGACGCAACCGCGGACCTCGTTGCCGACATACCCCGGGAGGCCAAGGCCCTACTGGGAGAGGCGGCGGCGTTCGGGCGCCTCGCCCTGCAGGTCCTGCGGGCACCGACGAGCCGCCCGGGCTACCCCTGAGCTGCCCCTCCCGGCCAGCCCGGGCTCCTGCTGGCCCGGGAGGCCCGGCGGCCGGCTAGCCCAGCTCGGCGAGGACGTCCGCGAGGGTCTGCTCGAGCGGGATCTCCGCCCGCCAGCCAGTGGCCTCACGAAGTCGTGTGGGGTTGCCGACGTGGACGGGTACATCCGCTGGCCGTGCATGAGCGGGGTCGACCACCACCGGTACGTCCGCACCGGCCAGGCGCATGAGCCGGGCCAGTAGGTCGGCCAGAACGACCGCTTCCCCGCGGCACACGTTGTAGGCCTCACCGGGCAGGCCGTGCACCAGCAGCAGGCGGTACGCCCTGACCACGTCCCGTACGTCCGTCATGTCCCGGCTCACCTGCAGGTTCCCGGTCACCACCCGCTCAGTCCCGCCTTGTGCCGCCCGCACCACCTGGGCGGCCAGGTCGGGGACGACGAAACCCGGCGCCTGCCCCGGGCCCGTGTGGTTGAAGGCCCTGGCCCGCACGACTGGCAGGCCACGGCCCAGCCACCACTGGAGCCCGACCATCTCGGCCGCAGCCTTGCTCGCTGCATAGGGGGTCACGGGGGCGAACGGCTGGTCCTCGCCCACCGGCATCCGCTCAGGCACCACCCGGCCGTACACCTCGGCGGAGCTGACCAGGAGCACGCGCGGTGCCTCGCCGCGCCGGGCAGCCGATGCGGCCGCCTGGCAGAGGTTGAGGGTGCCGACCGCGTTCACCTCGAACGTGCCCACGGGATCCTCCCACGACATGCCCACGTTGGACTGTGCCGCCAGGTGGCAGATGGCATCCGGCCCGGCGTCGGCAACTGCGCTGCGCAGGCCCTCGGCGTCGGTCACGTCCGTGCCCTGCGGGAGATGGAGCACCTCGTCCCCGCATTCGGAGAGGTGCCGGGCCAGCCACGGGCCGACGAAGCCGCGGCTGCCGGTGACCAAGACGCGCACGCTTGGACCCTACCGGCGCCAGCCGGCCGGCGCAGATCCGCCGTGTGGCACCGCTGCTTCCCAGCCCCGTGCCATCAAGCGAGCTCCCTGTAGACGGCGAGGGTGGCCTGGGCCGTCGCCCCCCAGCTGTGCTCGGCGGCGCGGTGACGCCCCGCCTGCACCCTGCTGCCCACCTCGGTGCCCGTCCTGTCACCGAGGACGGACGCCAGAGCCTCCGCCCACACATCCGGACGGCCGGGGGGGACCAGCAGTGCGGCGCCGCCGGCAACCTCGCGCAGCGGGGGTATGTCGGAGGCCACGACGGGCACCCCGGCGGCCATGGCTTCGAGCACCGGCAGACCGAAGCCCTCGTGGAGGCTGGGGAAGGCGAAGGCGGTGGCGTTTGCGTAGAGCACCTGCAGCTCCGCCTCGGCCACCCGCCCCAGTTGGTGCAGGCGCTCGCCCAGCACAGCGCGCTCGGCCTCGGGCACCAACTGCTCGTTGTGCCAGCCGCGGTAGCCGGCCATGACCAGGTGGGGCGCGACCCGCCCCCCCTCCCCAGGACCGGCGGGCAGCCTGGCCATGGCGGTGACCAGTGTGCCAACGCCCTTGCGGGGCTCGAGGCTGCCGACCCAGAGCACGTACGGAACCCCGACCAGGCCGAGCCGGCCCAGCACTTCGCGCACGACTGCCTCGCCGGGCACCACGAACTCGTCGACGCCGTAGGGCACGACCCGCACCCGCGCCGCGTCCAGGCCCAGGTTGCCCACCACTTCCTCTGCTGCCGCCTG
>JAJZIY010000105.1 GCA_021828475.1 Actinomycetes bacterium | reverse complement strand
TGACCCGCTGCTTCGACGTGGCCATCTTCGACGAGGCGTCCCAGGTCACCCCGCACGACGCTGCCGGGGTGATTGCCCGCGCCGACCGTGTTGTCGTCGCCGGCGACCCCAAACAGCTGCCCCCGACCACCTTCTTCTCCCCTTCTGGCGGCGGCGCCGACGATGAGGATACCGAGACAGCTGCCGCTGACACCTCGCTGCTCGCCGATGTCGAATCGGTTTTGGACCAGATGTCGGCAGTGCTGCCCGCCCCAATCGGCACCCGGGCCCTCGCCTGGCACTACCGCTCCCAGGATGAGAAGCTCATCGCCTTCTCCAACGCCCAGCGCTCCCTTTACGACTACGGTATGACAACCTTCCCCGGGGTCGGTACCGACGACCCCGTTCGCCACGTTCACGTCCCGTGGCGACCCGGGAGGCCCGGGGAGGAGGGATCCGCATCAGACGAGGTCGCGGCCGTCGTGGCGCTGATCGCCGAACACGCTCGCAGCCGGCCCCGCGAGTCGCTCGGGACTATCGCCATGGGCCTCGAGCACGCCAATCGCATCGACGAAGCGCTACGTCGGGCCCGCCTGACCGATGACGTCCTCGACGCCTTCGTCACGGGTGAAGCCTCGGCGGCCGCCCGCGAAGACCCGCTGTTCGTCAAGAACCTCGAGCGGGTCCAGGGCGACGAGCGTGACGCCGTCATCCTCACGGTCGGCTACACCAAGACAGCGGACGGGCGGATGCAATACCGGTTCGGGCCACTCAACAACGCCGGAGGCGAGCGCCGCCTGAACGTGGCGGTCACCCGGGCCCGCAAGCGGATGATCGTCGTGTCCAGTTTCACGTCCGCCGACCTGGACCCCGCCAAACTCCGGGCCGAGGGCGCGAAGATGCTCGGCCGCTACCTCGCGTACGCCGAGTCCGGGGGGACCAACCTGGGCGAGTCGGCCAAGGACAAGCCGGCCCTGAACCCCTTCGAGCGGGACGTCGAAGCGCAGCTGACCAAGGCCGGGATCCCTCTCATCTCCCAGTGGGGATGCTCCGGCTACTGGATCGACTACGTCGCCCAGCACCCCACTCAGCCCGGCCGGATGGTCCTCGCCATCGAATGCGACGGAGCCACGTACCACTCCTCGGCGACGGCCCGGGACCGGGACCGCCTGCGCCAGGAACATCTCCAGCGGCTGGGCTGGCGTTTCCATCGCATCTGGTCGACCGAATGGTTCCGCCACCGCGACGACGAGATAGCCCGGGCTGTCGCAGCGTACGCCGCCGCTGTCGCCGGCAGCGGTGCCGACCCACGCACGGCACCCGTCCTCGACGTGCCAGTACCGGTCGTCGTCGCCTCTCCGTCGGCCGCGCCGTCCCGAACCGGCCCGATACCCGTCAGGCCTGGGCTCGGCTCGATAACCGCCTACGCGCACCGCGAGCTCGTAGCCCTCATCCTCTGGATCGAGTCGGATACCCTTCTGCGCACCGAGGACGACCTGCTCAACGAGGCCGTATCGCTGCTCGGCTTCAAGCGGCGTGGCAAGAACATCGTCGACGCCCTCGACTCGGCGATCGCCACCGCCCGCTCCGGGAAGCAGCGCAGGTAGCGGCAGCGACTACGACACCATGCGGTTGGACTGCACCGTCGTCGACAGCCACGTGTACCGCACCCACCAGAATGCCTCCGCCCAGGTGATCGCCGATGGGCGCAACCACGTGGGCAAGAGAGGCGAGAACGCGCAACCAGCCAGAGGCCCTGCCTCCGACGGTCGCCCTGCCTCCGACGGTCGCCCTGCCTCCGACGGTCGCCCTGCCTCCGACGGTCGCGTCAGGGTAACCCTGGGTTGGACCAGGGCCGGCCCAGAGTAGGGCCCGGGGGCTGCCCTGATGCGCGGTGGCAGCGCGCCATGGGACGATGAGAAGCCATGACACCCTGCAACGCAGCACGAGCATCGGCCGCCCAGGCCGCTCCGTCGCAGCACAGCTCCAATTGACTTGTCGACGTTCCGGTAGCCCAAATAGCATCGCGCTGGGTTCGCAATGGTGCTACCTCTGGGCTACCTAAGGCAGCACGAGCCCGCACAGGCACCACCGCGGCGCCGACAGACGGGAGACCCACCTGATCAGGCAACCCCCCTCGTGCCTGAGCGCTCAGAGATGACCGTCCGCCTCAGCTTGCCGTCAGCGGTTGCCACCAGGCTGCCCACCACGATGCCGCCCGCCACCAGGCTGCCCACCACGATGCCGCCCACCACCAGGCTGCCCACCACGATGCCGCCCGCCACCGGCCTGCGGTCCGACGCCACACCGCCACCTCTGCCCACTCCCCGCACGACACCCACCCCCTCACGACCAGGAGGACCCTGCTGATGGCAACGCTCGCCCGCTGGTGTTTCCGGCACCGCAAGCTCGTACTGCTGACCTGGCTGGCTGCGCTCGTCCTCGTGGCCGGGGTCGCCAACGCCGTCGGGTCGACCTACAGCAACAACTTCTCGTTCCCCTCGACCGACTCGAGCCAGGCCCTCGCCGTCGTCAAGGCCAACTTCCCGACCCAGAGCGGAGACAGCGACCAGATCGTCGTGCAGGCCAAGACGGGGACCCTGGCCAGCCCGGCGACCCGGGCCGTCGTCAACGGAACACTGGCCAAGGTTGCGCACCTCCCCTTCGTCACCGGCGTCACCTCTCCTTACGCCTCTGGCCTGATCTCCAAGGACGGGACGATCGGGCTGGCCACCGTGCAACTCGACCTGCAGGCTCAGGACATATCGACAGCCCAAGCCAAGAAGCTGATCCAGGTCGCGCAGTCGGCAAACCGCCATGTGCTCAACGTCCAGCTCGGCGGGGCGGCGATCCAGGTAGGAGAGAACCAGGGAGGCGGGTCGAGCGACTTCATCGTCGGCGTCCTGCTGGCCTTGGTAGTGCTGTACTTCGCCTTTCGACGCTCGCTGCTCAGTGCGTTGCTTCCCCTGCTCACGGCCGTTATCGCCATCGGGATAGGGACGTCGCTGATCGGGCTGCTCTCCCACGCCTTTGCCGTGCCCCAGTTCGCCACCCAGCTGGCCGAGCTGATATCGCTCGGAGTGGGCATCGACTACTCCCTTTTCATCGTCAACCGGCACAGGCGCGAGCTCCTGCTGGGCCGTAGCCCGGAAGAGGCAGCCGTGCGGGCACTCAACACCTCCGGCCGTGCGGTCTTCGTCGCCGGGTTGACGGTGTGCATCGCCCTCCTCGGGATGTTCGCCCTCGGCCTCAGCTTCCTCTACGGGGTCTCCCTGGGCGCGGCGTTCGTCGTCGTGCTCACCATGCTCTCGGCGCTCACGCTGCTGCCTGCCATGCTCGGCTTCTACGGCAACAAGGCGCTGGCGCGCCGTGACCGGCGCGTGCTGCCGGGCGCGAGCGCATCCAAGGCCGACGCCGAGCGGGGGAAGAGCCCCTTCTGGTCCTGGTGGGCGGCCATCGTGGAGCGCCGTTCGGCTGTGCTCAGCCTGGTGAGCCTGGCGCTGATAGTCGTCGTCGCGCTGCCGTTCTTCCACATCCGTCTGGGGCTGGCCGACTCGGGCGAGGACCCGTCGAACTCGACCACCCGCATGGCCTACGACCTGCTGGCCAAGGGCTTCGGGCCGGGCTTCAACGGCCCGCTCCAGGTGGTCGGCAAGGTCAATGGCCCGACCGACCTCGCTCGTTTCGACACCTTCGTTGCCGGCCTCGACCACACCGCCGGCGTCGCCCGTGTGCTACCCCCCCGCACGAGCCCGAACGGCAAGGCGGCGGTCTCCTTCGTGTACCCCGCCTACAGCCCGCAGGCTCCCCAGACGACTGCGCTGGTCAACCACATCCGCTCCGAGGTGCCGGGCGCTACCAGCGGCTCGTCGCTCGCCATCCACGTCGGCGGCGAAACAGCTGCCGGTATCGACTTCTCCAAGGTCCTCACACAAAAGCTCCCGTTGTTCGTCGTGGTGATCGTTGTCCTGGCCTTCTTGCTCCTCGCCGCGGTGTTCCGAAGCTTGCTCGTTCCGCTGACGGCGTCGGTGATGAACATCCTCTCCATAGGCGCGGCCCTCGGGGCCATCACGGCCGCCTTCCAGTTCGGTTGGCTCCAACCGGTGCTCGGCTTCGCCAAGGCCGGCCCGATCGAGGTGTACCTGCCTGTGATGATGTTCGCCGTGCTCTTCGGCCTCTCGATGGACTACGAGGTGTTCCTCGTGAGCCGCATGCACGAGGAGTGGATCGTGGGCGACGGCGACAACGACGCCGCAGTGACGAACGGGCAGGCCGAGACGGGCCGGGTCATCACCGCCGCCGGTCTGATCATGATCCTGGTGTTCCTGTCGTTCAGCCTCATCAACAATGCACTCGTCATCCAGGAGTTCGGCATCGGTTTTGCTGTGGCCATAATCATCGACGCCTTCGTGGTGCGCACCGTGCTGGTGCCCTCGCTAATGCACGTGTTCGGTGCCCGCAACTGGTGGCTACCGGCCTGGCTCGACCGGGTGCTGCCCACCCTGCACATCGAGGAGGGAGATCTGGCCGGACCGCCGGAGGTGCCCGAACGCGAACCGGTGGCGTCGAGTGCTCCCTGGGAGTGATCGACGCCGGCTGGGCCAGCGCCTCCTGCGGTCCGGGGCAGTCCCCGGCCGTGCGTGCCTCAAAGGTGCGCCGCACGGGCGCGGCTCCGGCACCGGCACGGCCTTCAGCCTGTCGATCCTGCGGGACGTGCGACCTTCGCCCGGCAGCCCCTCCGTCTCCAATGACAGGGTATTGCGTTCGGGCCGACAATCCTCCCGGTGCCGGCATGCCCGGTGGGAGGGCGGCCACGTGGCAACAGGTAAGGCCCGGTACCAGGTAGCAGCAGGGTCGAGCTCCCGTCGGTGCTAGGGCCGGCTTGCGGTAACGATGTGGCAGGTCTGCGCCCAGGGCACAAGCTACAATCGGGCTTGCGACAGTCGCTTCGATGAACCTCGGCGAACATGCCGCTTCGCCCGACCAACCAAGACGAGCCGCGTCACCCGTTACGGGCGGCGGGTGGCGGACCTGCTCTCGCGAGAGGTTGCACCGGCCTCGGGGCGCGCGACCGGCGGCTAGGCCTCACGTTGTGCCCGGGCTGCGGGTGTGCCGTTTCACTGCCTTGTTCGCTGGGACAGTCCTCGCCGTTTCCGCGCTGGCGCCTGCCGGCGGCGCTGATGCCGCGGGCAGCACTGTGGCCCCGGTTCCCGCTTCGATCGGGACCTCCATCGGCCTTGCGCAAGGCTTGGTCGCGTTCCGCGACACTGACGGGATCGGGGTCGCAGACCCCGTTACCGGCCGGGAGCGCCTGCTCCTCGCTATTCCGCCTTCATGTGCCAGGGCAACCCCGGTGCCTCTGCTCCAGCTAGCAGGCCCGGTGTGGGCGACCTCGGCCGGAACGGCACCCGAGCTGTACTTCTGGCTCACCGATTGGCAGATGACAGCCGCCGCTTGTCGCGGCCTGCCGGTGCCACCGAGCTCGCTGGCAGCGACGGCGCTCCTGGTGGAGGCCGACCCGGTCACAGGTTCGGTGCGGGCGCTGGCTGCCGCACCTAACGGCCTTCCCTGCGAGCCAGGTGCGGACCTGGCGGCTGCAGCCGGGACGCTCGCCTTCACGAACGGAGGCTGCGACGAGCCCGTGATCGAAACGCTACCTGCCCATCTGAGCGCAGTAGCCCAGCCGCAACCGGTGACGCCTTCGGTCACAGCACGGGCTTTCTGCGACTGCGCCGTCGCCCAGCGTCTCCTCGGCACCGGCCCCAATGGCACGTTCGTCTTCGAGGAGGTGGGCACGCAGACCGCCAGCGCCCCGCCTCCCTCCCTACAGTCCTTCGCACACAGCGGGCACCAGGGGCAACTGCTGTTGCCACGACCGCCTCGCGCTACATGGGGCGAGCTGACCGCTGCGGCGGCGGCACCCGCCGGTGGCCTGGAAGCCTTCGCTGCAGGGA
>JAJZIY010000104.1 GCA_021828475.1 Actinomycetes bacterium | reverse complement strand
GCGGTGCCCGGCATCATGTAGTTCCCCACCAAAGACGGGTCGGGGTGGGACCACACCCAGTCCTGGTAACGAACCAACGTCAGGAAGACCGTCATCATGTTGGTGCTGTACGCCCCGGCCAGAGAGGGGGCCTCGGCCCGGGCCGCTGGCCAATCGGCCGGGTTGCCGCCCGCACCCACCAGGCTGTCGGGAGAGGTCGGCGACCATGGGACGGCTGTCCCGGCCGTCACCGAGGGCGCGATCCCGGCGCCGGGCACCGGCTGTGCTCCTTGGCCGGTGTGGACCGTGGACGCAGGCCCCGACGAGGAGCGTGACGCAGTCCCAGCCGGGACCGGCACGGTCGTGACCACGGCTGTGGTGGTGCCACGAGTGGAGGTGGGCGCGTGGGGGCCGACCCTCGTGGACCTGCTGCGCAGGGCGGCATGGCCCGGCCGCGCAGCCCGGCCCGAGACGGCGATCGTGACCGCCGCGCCGGCCAGTACGACGACGGCAGCGCCGACCGCTGCAACGAGTGCCGTGCGTCTGCTTCGCCGTGGCCCGTCCCAGTAGGGGTGGCCGCCACCCCCACCGGTGCCCGTCGGCTGCCCGGGCCAGACCGGCCCCCTATCCCTTGCCATGCGGCCCGCTCCCCTTCCGTCTGTCGCAGGAACAAGAACAACTGAACAGCTGCGCAACAACTGCAGAAGCAACCGCAACAACAAACAGGCCCGATTTCGACAACGACGGCGCGCCAGGCGCCGCTCGGTGCCGTCCCGACGCTCAGCGCCAGGGTGCGAGGACCGGAGCCTCCCTGCCACCCACCATGGTGTCACGCCCGGTGACCCAGGCGAAAATGTCGCACAACGGGCCGGACACCTCCATGGCGTCACCGCTACCAGCAACCCAGTGTTGCTCGGCATCCGTGGCCGTGATCACGATGGCGATGTCCGCTGGGAGCCTGGCCGGAAGGTCCAGCATTGCCCGGTCCATCTCCTCCACGACCCAACCGAACGGCCAGTCCCGCGGACCATACCCGCACCCGAGATCCACGTGGTGCACCTCGACTTCTCGCAGCCTGGCCACGACGAGCCCGGGGCCCACCTGGACCTCGCCCCGCGGGCTGTTGGCCGGAGCCAACCAGGCGCTGTCCGGGGCCGAGCCGAGAGCCTCGGCCAAGCGCTCGCAGGCGGCTTCGAGGGCCCGCTCGGCCTGCTCGGCCAGAGCACCCCGGCCCGCATCGATCTCGGCGTCACGTGCAGCGCGCCCACCTGGGTAGACGTCTCCCACCACACCCCGCGAGGCGGCCTCCACAGCCCTGCGCACCCCGTCTGCATTGGCGGCAAGGTGGGTCACGACCATGGCACGGTCCCAGCCCGGGAGCAGGCTCGGGGCGCTGATGGCCAGGTCGTCGAGCCCCTTGACGGTAGCGAGCAACCTATCGGTGGCCGCGGCGATGCGGCCGACGTAGCTGTTCTGCACGCCCAACACAGTAACGAACCGTCCACCCGAGAGACCCACTGACGGCAGCGTCAGCACGCGACGGCCATCGCGGCACCGGCAGGTGGTCGCGCCGCGCTGGCCACGTCCTCGACCGTGATGAGATGAGGGCCGGCGGCAGCCGACCAGGCACCAAAACCAAGCCGCTGGACTTCGACCGGGAGACCGCCGCTGGAGCGGTGAGCCAACTCGAGCGCCTCCGGAGCGAACACGACGCCCCGCTCAGCGGCCGGCACGGACAGAGCCTCGGCGACGTCGTCGAAACCCATGGGCCCGAGCCGGCTCACCCACAGGGTGGCGCCGAAGTTGCCCGAGCGGGCAACGCGCTCGGCGAGTGGGGGCCGACAGCTCAGCAAGAGCGACACCGGCAGGCATTCGCCCGCCACGCTGCGCGAGAGCCACCCGAAGGCCTCAGCCTCGCCCGGTACCAGAGCATCGATGTCGTCGACGACGACGAGCAGGCCACGGTCGATGCTCGACGCGAAGCGGCCGGCCAGGTGCATGACCGTGCGCAACTCCGCCCAGCTGGCTTCGGCCAGTCCGTCGACGCCCCGTGGGACGGCCACGACGCCCCGGCCGGCCGGGTGGGCGAGGCGGGCTCCCCTGGCCAGGTCGCCGAGCCGCGGGTGAAGTACGGCGTCGCCCATGAGGGCCTGGTGCTCCGGCCATTGCCGAGCCATGGCGGCCAGGACGTCGACCACCACCGTCCCCAACGCCCGTTGCTTTGGCCTGCAGCTATGGAACACCACTGCCCACCCGAGACGGTGGCGCACCTCGGCGGCCGCCGAGCGCAGCAGCGCCGTCTTGCCCATGGCCGGGCCGCCGGCGAGCAGCCGGTGGGTGCGGGGGTCCGCAGGGCCGTTGGCGAGGGCGGCTACGACGGATGCCAGAGCACCCTGGCCGTCGAGCTGACCGACTTCGGGACGGTCGACGAAATGGGGCGGCTGCGAGCCGCGAAGGGGCCGGTAGGGAGGGCAGCTGTTCATTGTGCGGGTCCTTTCGAAGGTCTTGAGCCGAGGGGCAGCCCGGCGCCGCGCGCCATGTCGTTGGCCAGCCGGGTGGCCCGCTCCTGCTCCCTGATCACCGGCCACTCGGGCGTCTCCGAGAGCAGGGGCAGGCGGGCCAGGACCGGGGGGAGCCGGCCCCACAGGACGAGCCCGACCCCCGACGGGAGGGTGCGCAACTGGTCCGCCCGCAGCACGGGCTCGCTCTCCCAACTGAGCGTTGTGGAGCCAGGCGAGCCGTTGCGACCACCGCGGCCGTGCTGGACCGCAACCCTTCGCACCCGCCGCTGGCCGCAGAGGCGCTCCAGCTCGCCCAGGTCGGACGCAGAGGTCAGCCCACCCAGCACGACGGTGATCGACGTCGCGTTGGCCATCGTCTCCGCCTTGCTCACCCCCCAGCGGGACACGGCCTGCGAGAACGACTGCATGGCGTACACCACTACGATGCCCCGCCCTCGGCCGTCGGCCAGCAACTCGGGCAGGGACGGGAGTGGGGCGATGCTGGGGGCCTCGTCGAGCAGGCCTAGAAGCGGCGGGTCGAGCCGGCGCCCGGGCATGGCCGCGGCCAGGCGCTCGGCGCAGTCGAACACCTCGTCGGCGAACGCGGTCACGAGCGGCGCCACCGCGGCCAGCCGCGAGCCCTTGCCGAGCAGGAACACGGTCCCGTTTGCCAGCAGCAGCTCGGCGATCTCGGTCTCGTCGCCAGGGGCAGGGCAGCAGGCGTCGACCACGGCTCGGTGGCTGAAACAGGCGAGCGCCCGTCCCACGTACCTCAGGACGCCCGAGGTCGTCTCCGCTGCACCACCGGTGTGCAGCTCCACCAGGTCGGCCCAGCCCGGGGCGGCAAAGGGCGAGGACGCCAGCACTTCCAACGGCGTCGGGTCATCGGGCCGGCGTGACCACTCGAGCACGGCGCGCATGTCGAGGCCCTCCAGGCTGGCGGCGTGCAGGTAGGCCTTCAACAGGTCCCGGGCAGAGTCCCTGAAGAAGCCGCCGTTCTGCACGTCCCCGTCGTCTCCGGTCGCCGCCACCAGAGCCGCGGCCCGCCGCTCCGCCACCTCGCTGCGCTCGCAGCCCGCCACCGGCGACCATCGCACGGGCGGCGCCGCTGGTACCAGCCGGTCGGGGTCCAGCGCCACCACGGGGCCCCGGCGCTCACGGGCCGCCGCCGTCAGCTCGTAGAGGTCGGCCTTGGTGGAGGTGGCAAGGGCCGGGCCGGGGTGCTGGCGCAACACTCGGGCCAGGGCACGGAACGTCTTGCCCTCGCCGGGGGGCGCCACCAGGCGGAGCGAGGCCTCCCAGTGGGCCACCAGCTGCATCCCGACGCCCTCCGCCCGTCCTAGCGGGTAGCCGACGTCTTCGGGAGCGAGCTTGCGCGCCGGGCACGAGCGGGCCAGTGAAGGCCGGGTCTGCGGTGCCCGTCTCCGGGCCGCCCGCAGAGACGCCTCCGCCCGCAACTGGCCGACGCTGGCAAAGCCGTAGCGGTTGCGCCGGTCAGCCGGCCCCCTCCGGCCCAGGCTGGACAGCAGCAGCAGGGGCCGCCGCCGGCCGCCCGGCGACCGGCGGGCGCCAGCGGGCCTGGCCCCATCCCTCCCACGCGAAGGAGCACGACGGGCGCCAGGCGCCCCCGACAGGGCCATGACGAGCCGTGCCGGGGAGGGCCGCCGGCACCCGCGAGCGAGCAGGCGCCGAGCGCAGGCGCCGCCAACCACCGCCTCCCCGATAAGAGCCGAGCCGAGGCACACCCAGTACGCCACGGCGCCCGCCAGCTGGGGCCGCTGCCCGGCGGGCCAGGCGGCGTCAGGGCGGGACGGGTCGAGCAACGGCCCTACGGCCGCTGTCAGCAAGTCGGAGGCCGGTGGCCACTCCCAGCGGTGCCCCACCAGGACAGCAGGCAGCGTGGCCGCCAGCACCAGGTCCACCAGCAGCACCACGCCGGCCACCAGGCAGAGCTCCACCGCCCCCGGACAAGCCTGTACGGCCGCCCCCGGACGGCCCGGCCCGACAGGCCCCGAGGGAGCCCACCGTCCCCTCAGGGCGTGGCCCCGGCCGCCCACCGCCCTCACGCCAGGCTCCCGACCAGGTGCTGCTCGGCTCGCTCCAGCGCGTAGTAGATCGCCCGGGGCGCCATCCCGTGGCAGCGGCCGACCTCACTGGCCGGAACCCCCTTGACCCTGGCGGCGTAGACGAGACTGGCTTGAGCGGGTGTGATCCGGCCTCCCTGCACCGCCTCCACCAGCACCTGGGCCACCCGCTCTGCTGTCGTGAGGGCGTCGTCCAGGCCCCTGGCCGCCCACGAGGCGTGGGACGGCCCGAGAGCAGTCGTGCGGGAGAGCTGGCGACGGCGCGCCTGTCGTGCAGTGCGCAGACGCCTCGCCGCCTGCCCGACCAGGAGCCGGTCGACGTCCTGGCGGTCCTCGCCTGCGTGGCGCTTGATGGCAGCGAAGCACTCCGCCACCAGGTCGGCGGCGGTGTCCGCAGGGGACTGCCAGTGCTCGTCGAGCTGGTGCCCGTAGGTGGGCGTGTAGACGTTCTCGGCGGCCAGCCTCGGCAGCAGAGCCTGCAACAGCGCACGGGCGGCAAGCGGGGAGCCGGCCTGGCGCAGCAGAGCGGAGAGGGCCAGCCCGCCGTCGCCCACGGGCCGGTAGGAGCGCCATGTCACGCCGGCCACGGCCCCGGCCACCCCCCCTTGGGCGAGCGCTGGCTCGATGTCCGCGAGCCTCGCCGACTCCGCCGCTGCGTTCGGCGCCCGCAGGAGAGCCTGCCATTCGCTGGTCAGGCTCTCGAGGAGCCCGCGCATCGGGTGAAGCGTTGTCATGCCCGCGAAACTCGCGTGCGGCTTCCCCGCTATCTTCCCCCGCTCGTTCCCCAGCCTGTACTGATTTGGGGGAAGATCCGCCCAGGACGGCTACCGGCACCGACCGGACGGCGATGGTGCCGCCCGCCCCTTGCGCCGCCCCACCCTGGCGCCGGCCTGGCGGCGACCCGCCTCAGGCGTCCAGAGCCGCCCTGAACTCGGCCACCCTCCGGCCCACCTGCTCGGGGCTGGCACCGTCCAGGGCCATGCGCATCAGGGCGGAGGCGACCACGACGCCGTCCGCCTCGCGGGCGGCGACGACGGCCTGCTCGGGAGCCGAGATCCCGAAGCCCATGATCACGGGCTTGTCGGTGTGGGCCTTCAGCCGGCGGGCCAGGACCGCCGAGCTCGCCGCCAGGTCGCGGCGCTCTCCGGTCACACCCATCAGGTTGACTCCGTACACGAACCCGTGCGAGCGGGCGCACAGACGCGCCAGACGGTCGTCGGGAGTGACCGGGGCAGCGAGCAGCACCGTCTCGACTCCTTCGGCGGCGGCGTCGGCCTCCCACTCGGCTGACTCCTCCAGCGGCAGGTCGGGCACGATGGCCCCCCTCACCCCGGCAGCCGCCATCTCGCTGGCGAAGCGCCTGGTGCCCGCCCGCAGCACGAGGTTGGCGTAG
>JAJZIY010000103.1 GCA_021828475.1 Actinomycetes bacterium | reverse complement strand
TGGGCGCGGGCCCAGTTGCGCGCCGACCTGGGCGCGGCCCTCGAAGCGGCGGGCGTGCCGCCCGAGGTCAGCGAGCGCGCCTTCGCCGACAGGCACCGCCTGATGGAGCGCTGAGCCGGCCGGGGCTCAGGCCTGGGCGCCCCGAGCTCCTGGCCCCCGCCCCGGCCGCAGGGTGGTCGCGCTCAGGGAGCCTGGTAGAAGTTCCTGACCCAGCGGTGCTGGCGCAGCAGTTGGAGCTCGGAGCTCGACAGGTGGCCCAGGCTCTCGGCGCTCAGGTTGGCCTCGACGTTGCGCACCGAGCGCATGCCCGGGATGACGGTCGAAACGGCCGGGTGCGAGAGGCAGTAACGCAGGGCCACCTCGGGTAGGCGCTCCAGCGGGATGTCCATGTCCTTCAGTAGGGCCTGCACTCTGTCCCAGACCTGCTGGCGGCGGTCGCCACCGAAGTAGCCGTTGCGCCAGTCGCCCTCGGGGAACCGCGTCTCGGGCGTGATGCGCCCCGTGAGCGAACCCTCGTCGAAGGGCACCCGGACGATCACCCCGACGTTGTGCTCGAGGACAGCCGGGAAGAGCTCGTCCTCGGGGCTCTGGTCGAAGACGTTGTAGATGACCTGGACGCTGTCGACGAGGCCCGACTTCACCAGCTCGACTGCGTTGGCCGGCTGGTGGTCGTTGATCGACACGCCGAAGTAGCGGATCTTGCCCTCGGTACGCAGGCGGTCGATCGCCTCGGCCCAGTCGCCCTGCTGGGTCCAGCTGTCGTCCCACACGTGGAACTGCTGCACATCGATGGCGTCGAGGCCGAGGTTGGCCAGGCTGCGTTCGGTGCACTCGATCACCCAGTCGGCGGGGTACGCCTGGGAAGCCGGCACGCCCCGCTGAGCCGGCCACTGCATGTTCTTCGGGGGGATCTTCGAGGCCACGTAGACCGTGCCACCCGAGTCGCGCACGGCCTGGCCGACCAGCTTCTCGCTGTGGCCGTCGCCGTAAGCGAGGGCAGTGTCTATGAAGTTGACGCCCCCGTCCAGTGCCCGGCGCAGGGAGCGCATCGACTCGTCGTCCTCTGCGCCCAGCCACATGTGCTTGCCGATGCCCCAGGCACCGTAGCCAAGCTCGGACACCTGCAGGTTGGTCTTGCCCAGCGTGCGGATTCTCATCACAACCTCCTGGCCGGCAATGTAGCGGCCGTGCCGGGCTAGCAGGAAAGGAACTGGCACGGGCACACCTCGGGGCGCTGTAGCGAGCGAGGACCGGGCCGCGCCAGCAGCTCGGCTGGGCCCGGGCACCCGCGAAGAGCTGCGATGCTGGGAAGCGTGCCAGACGCCACGCCAGCAGCCCCCGCTCCCCCGCCGCCGGCCGGCGCACCGGCTCAGACCCGCGGCCGCCTCTTCGGCCGCAACGTCCTGGAGGCACTGTTCCGCGCCGCCCCGGACGAGGACCTGTTCCTCGGGGAGCTCCTTGTCGGCGAGGACGAGGCGACGCAGCGCCGCTACCTGTTTCGCATTGTCGACGTCAGCTACGGGACCGAGAACCGCGAGCCCGGATGGGCCGAGCGGGTGGCCGGCACCCTGCTGGCCGACGACACCCGGGGAGAGAGCGGGGCTCACAGCCTGCACGAGCAGGCTCGGCGCACCTACCGCCTGGCCGAGTGCCGCTGCCTGGGCTACCTGGCCCCGCCCTCGGTACCGGGCACCCCCCGTAGTGTCTTCAGGAAGCCCAAGAGCCTGCCGACGCAGTTCTCCCGGGTCGTCTCGCCGAGCGCGGAGGACTTCGCCTTCCTGGCCAGGCGGATGGGGGACATCCCCATCGGGCACCTGCGCAGTGGCGAAACGGTCGTGGACTTCCCGGTCGGCGTGCCGGGCCGCAGCCTGGCGAGCCACGTGGGCGTGTTCGCCACCACCGGGATGGGCAAGTCCAACCTGCTCCAGGTCCTCTGCGGCGGTGCGATGGCGGCCAATGGCCGCTACGGGCTCCTCGTGGTGGACCCCCACGGCGAGCACCGCCATGCTCTCGCCCGGCACCCATGGGCTGCTGAGTCCCTGCGGGTGTACGCCGACCGCCGCCTGCCCGGGACGTCGACGCTCCGGCTCAGCCTCGCCGAGCTCAACGTGGACGACCTGCGCACCGCCTACGACTGGAGCCGTCCCCAGGAAGAAGCCCTCCACGAACTGGAGCGCCACTACTCCGGCCCGGGCGCAACGGGCTCTGGCCGCGCCGATGGGCTGTCGTGGCTCGCTGATTTCGCCAGGCTCGACGACCTGGCCGGGTTCAGGGACGTCGAGCTCTCCGCCCGCGTCGCACTCAGCACCCTGCAGGTGGTCCACCGCCGGGCGCGCCGGATCGTCGAACTGCCGTGCATATCCGCTGACCCGGCCGTCTCGGTCGGCCGGTCCGTCCTCGACGAACTGCTCCAGGGCAAGGTCGTGCTCGTCGACGTCTCGGGCCTGGGCGGTACCGAGGAGGTACTGGTCGCTTCGTACCTCACCCGCCGGATCCTTGAGGAGTGGCAGTCGGCGTTCCTCGAGGACCCCGATCGCCACCGCCGCCTCCCCGTGGTGGCCGTGGCACTCGAGGAGGCGCAACGCGTCCTGTCCGGCGCCAAGGACCGCGAGTCCAACGTCTTCCCGCGCGTCGCAAGGGAGGGCCGCAAGTTCGGGGTGGGGCTGGTGGCGGTGACCCAGCAGCCCAAGCTGCTCGACGGCGAACTGCTGTCGCAGTTCAACACGTTCTTCGTGCTCGGCCTGGCCGACGAGAAGGACCGCAACATCCTGCGCTCGTCTGCCAAACAGGACCTGTCGGCCCTCGGCCCGGAGATCCAGACGCTCATGCCGGGCGAGTGCCTGTTGGTCAACCTGGAAGCGCCGTTCGCTGTGCCGGCCGCCGTCTACCTGTTCGACGACCTGGTGCGCTCGACCCCGGCCGCACCGGCGCCGCGCTCCCAGGCACCACCCAATGTCTCGGCCCTCGTCGACTGAGCTGTGCCGGACTGGTGCCTGCCAGGTCAGGCTCTGGGCAAGGCCTGGGCGGCCGAGAAGTCCCCTGCGCTGCCCCTGAACCGCTGCAGCACGCCGAACAGCACCAGCAGGTCGTCGTCGGCTATGCCGGGCCGACGGAAGACGCTTTCGTTGAGAGCGGTGGTGGCCCGCAGCGCCAGCTCCCGCCCCACGGGCAGGACCTCGGCGAGCGTCGTGCGCCTGTCGCTGGCATGGGGCACGCGCTTTATGAGGCCCTGCTGTTCGAGACGGTCGACCGCGTTGGTAACGCTGGTGGGGTGGACCTGGAGCCGGGCACCGATCTTGTTGAGGGGGAGCGAGCCACGCCGGGAGAAGACGAGCAGCATCAGGACCTCGTAGCGGGCGAAGGTGAGCTCGAGCGGCCGCAGCACGGCGTCGATCCGGCCAAGGAACAACTGCTGTGCCCGGACGATGGAGGTGACAGCCGCCATCCCGTCGCAGGCCTCCTCCCAGCCGTGGGCGGCCCACTGCCTGCGAGCCTCGATTATCGGGTCGAAATCCAGCGGTCTGGCCATACGAAGTCTTGGCCATGTTAGTGCTGCCTCCAGGACCGTTCGCCCCCTTTGCCTGCCCGGGAGCCCTCCCAGCCGTCCGGCGCTGCGACGCAAAGGTGGACGCAAAGGTGGCGGACGCTGCCTGTCGTAGCGCCAGTGCTGCCTCCAGGAACGTTCGCCCCCTTTGCCTGCCCGGGAGCCCTCCCGGCCGTCCGGCGCTGCGACGCAAAGGTGGCGGACGCTGCCTGTCGTAGCGCTAGTGCCCGACCCTGGGCGCGCCCGCCTTGCGGCCCCTTGCCACCGGCGGCGTCGCCGCCGGTGGGAAGGCCTGCTCGGCCAATTGGGCGAGGCGCCTGACCTGGGCCCTGCGCAGCTCGGGCCGCAGGACGGCGCCGCGGGTCAGGCGCGCCGGCAGAGCTGACGCGGGGAGCACCCGCACCCCGTCGCAGCGGCGCCCGCGGCGAGGCAGGCCCTCCGCGTGCACGGCCACCACCGCCTTGGCCGGCCAGCCGAGGACGTCGGCGACCACCGAGGCCTCGAAGCGCACCGGTGCGGTCTCGAGCGGGTTGCCCGAGACGAGCACCCGGCGGCGCCTGGCCTCCAGGCGGCCACGGTAGGCCTTGCTGTCGACTACCCAGAGACCAGTCGGGCCGATGACGAGGTGGTCCACGTTGGCCCGGGTGCCGGGCAGGGCCAGGTCGTGCAGCACCACCCAGCGCCTGGCGCTCAGAGCGGTGAGCAGCTCGGCTGTGGCCCTCTCTCCCGCCGCTCCCCGCTCCCAGCGGCCGGGGTCGTCGCGGGGTCGCGCCAGCAGCGACGTTGCCAACAGGACCGCCGCCGCGGCGAGGGGAGCCCACGGCGGCCCGGGGAGCGTGGCAAACCCGCCGGGAGCGCCCGTACGGGCAGCCCACAGGCCACAGCAGACCACAGCAGCGCAGGCCGGCACACGGGCCAGGCGACGGCGCCGCCTGTTACGGGCGGAGGCGTCGGCGAACGCCTCCATCGCCGAAGCTCCCGCGGCAGCGGACGAGCCGTCGGCGCGGGGACGTCCCAGACGCAGCGGCCTACCCTCCCCACGCCGCGCAGGTCTCCTCGTGCCGCTGCCCACGGCGCAGATGCTGCCACGGCGCAGGGACGCCGGGCCCGGCGCCGAGCTACTGGAGCGTCACGCCGCCGTGCTGTACTGGTCACATGAAGGTTGTGGCGATCGGCGACGCGCACCTCGGACGGTCGTACCTGCCCTACACCGTCGAGGGCGGGGTCAACCAGCGCGAGTGGGACTTCGAGCGCTCGTTCGAGGCGGCGGTGGCACTGGCCCTGGCCCAGGAGCCGGATCTGCTCGTCTGGCTGGGGGACATCTTCGACCACCCGGCCCCGCACTACCGCTCGTTCCGTGTAGCCCAGAGAGCACTGGCGGCCGTACGGGCGCAGGGAGTGCCCGCCGTGGTGATCAGCGGCAACCACGACACCCCACGCCTGCCCGGGCGAGGCAGCCCCTACTCGGCCCTCGCCGACACCTTCCCCGAGGTGCACTTCGCCCACCGGCTCGGTTACGAGCGCTTCGAGGTGCGCACTGCCGGCGGCGTCCTGGTGGTGCATGCCGTCCCCCAGATGCTCAACGTCGAGTCGACGCTGGAGGCGCTCGCCCAGGCGCAGGCACAGCGCAGCGCGCAGCACGCCAACCTCCTGCTCACCCATCCCCGGCTCAAGCAGGTCGAGCCGCGCCACGCCGACATCAACGAGATCGAGCTCGATGTCGGGGCCCTGCAGTCCGACATGGTGCTGCTCGGCCACTACCACTTCCACACCGAGGTGTCGGAGCGCATCTGGTACGCCGGCTCGACCGACACCTTCTCCTTCGCCGACGACCCGGACAAGCCCAAGGGCGTCGTGGTGCTGGACACCGACACCGGTACCTGCCGCCACCTGCCCTTGTCCGGCCAACGGCCGCTGGTCACCCTCCCGGGCGTGTACGCATCGGGCATGACCCCCGCCGATCTGTCCGAGCAGGTCCTGGCCAGGGCCGCGACCGTTCCCGACGGCGCGGTGGCCCGCCTCTTCCTCGATGCGGTGGACCCCGAGGCGTACCGTCTCCTCGACCGCCAGCTGGTGCGCGAGGCGGCGTCGGCGGCGCTCGACCTGCGCCTCGAGCCACAGTTCCAGGCGGTCAGCGTCCCCACCGAGCTGCCAAGGGTGGAGACGCTCGGGGGGCAGTGGGAGGCCTGGCTCGCTCGCCAGGACCTCAACGGCCTCGACCGCCGGCGGGTCAACGACCTCGGGCGCACCTACCTCGAGCACGCCATCGAGGCTGCCGGGTGAGGCGGCCCGCGTGCTGATCGACCGCATCTACCTGCGCAACTACCGGGTGTTCGAGCAGGAGCTGGAGCTGGCGTTGCCCCCCGGCCTGGTGGGGGTCTACGGCCCAAACGGTGCAGGCAAGTCCACACTGCTCGAGTCCGTGCTCTGGACGCTCTGGGGTCGTTCGCGCACGCCCAAGGAGCAGGTGCCTTCGGCGGGCACCCGC
>JAJZIY010000102.1 GCA_021828475.1 Actinomycetes bacterium | reverse complement strand
AGCCTCCGCCCCGCCGGCGACGTCCGCGGCGCCCGAGCCCAACTCGCTCACGCCCCCTGACCCGCCCGCATCGCCCGCCGGCGAGGACCCTGCGCCGACCCCCGAAGCTCCCTGACCACCGAGGGGCGCGTCGCTCGGATTGCTCGTGCGCCGCCCGGCCTGCTCCAAGGTCTGCCACATCGGCTGGCCCTGCGCCAAGGACCCGCCACCGCCACCACCCCGGGCCGCGGCCAGCCCGCCGGCGAGGCCCAACGCACCGCCCAGGCCGAAGCTCGCCACCTGGGAACCGAAGAACGTGAACAGCCGGGCGACCGTCGGCCACGCGAACGACGCGGCCGCCAGGATCATCAGCCCCACCAACAGCCCCTCGACCCCACTCGCCCCGCTCACCGCGGTGAACCCGACGCCCAGCACCAAAGCGATCACCGGCTTGATCACGATCAGCGCCAGCTCGGCGGCGACCAGCTTGCGCCACCACCCCGCCGTCGACTCCGACACCAAGCCCCCGGCGCCGATCGGCGCGGTCATGGTCACGATGATCAGACCAGCGGCGCGGATCAGCATCTCGATCCACAGCAGCGCGGTGATGATCACGCCGAGCAAGCTGAACAAGAAGATCAACGCCGTGGACTGCCCGGCTCCGGCCGCGGAGAGCGCCCCCAGCTTCGACGCGAACGCCGCCGTCGAGCCGGCTGTCGCCGTCATGATCCCCCGGGTGATCGAGTCAGCCGCGGCCATCAGCGCCATCACCACGGTGAAGACCAGCCCGGTCCCCACCACCGCCTTCGCCAAGCCGGCGAGCGCGGTCGCCACCGGCTCGCCCGAGCGCGTCCAGCCGGTGCGAGCCCCGGCCCAGATGATCCCCCCAGCCGCCAGGACCATCCCGATCCCGACCTCGAGCTTCCACAGCCCGCTCGCCTGGTACTGGGCGAGCGACACGTCCCCGGCATGCAAGAACGCCGCCGAGAACGTGCCCAGGAGCGACTTGTACGCATCCGCCCACCAGTGCGCCAGCTGGGAGAAGATCGACGACCCCACACCGGAGGCGATGCCACCGGCAGCAGCAGAGGCCGCCTTGCCCAAAAGGCAGAGTCCTGGAGTAAGTACCGGGTTACACACGCCTCATCCCTCCGAGCACGGGTGCCATCCGTCAGCGGCCGAGCCCGGCGCCCCTGGGAAGGCCACGGGCGGGCTCGGTAGCGAGGCGCCCGCCACATCGACCCGCCAGTCGGACCCGTTCCACACCAAGGGCAGCGCGGCTGAGAAATCCTGCGTGACGCCCTGGATCGATGGCCCCTGAACGACCAGCACCCCCTCGTAGCCGGCGACCACTCGGTCAAGAGCGACCTGCTGGAGCCGGCACGCCTCCAGTGACAACGAGATCGTGTCCGGCGTGGGGCCGGTCGGTGGGATCCCGAACCGCGTGCGCAGCTGCTCAATCCCCTGGGCTACCTGGCGACCGAGCGCTGGCGAGGGACTGAGTGCCACGTCCTGAACGACCGACGCCGCGATGCTCGGGTTCACCTGCAGCTGGGCGCTCATCTCGTTGAAGCCCATGGCGACGGCGCCGAGAGTGGTGTGAGGGAAGCCGACCCCGACCACTCCCTCGTAGCGCTTCGGGGACGGCAGGGTCCACGATCCGAGCGGCAGCGCCGAGGTGGTGGCGGTGCTCGACGTCGTCGACGTGGTCGTGGATGGTCTCGTCGTAGCCGATCCCTGGTGGCGCTTGCTGGTAGCCGCGCTCGACCGGCGCGAGGCGCTCGGCGAGCCCGATCGTCCCACTCCGGTCAGCGCAACGACGATGCCCGCGATCACCAACAGGGCGAGCACCCCGAGCGCTCCCAGCAGGCGCTTCGACATCGACTAGGCAATCCCGTAGGACGCGTTCACCAACGGGATCGCCACCCCGATCAGCAACGCAGCAGCGAGGGACAACAGCAGCCACCTCTTCGCGCGGACGGCCTTGTCAGTCGGGCCGCAGTGGCCGCCGGCGCCGATGGCCCACGCGGACGCGATCGCGCTTACCCCGCAGAGGATCACCGCCCACCACAGGATCGCACTCACCATCTAGGCGATCCCGTAGAACGCGTTCACCAGCGGGATCGCCACCCCGATCAGGAACGCACCGCCGAGCGCCCACAGCATCCCGGTCTTCGCCCGCACCGACAGGTCCGGCCGGGAGGAGTGGTTGGCGAAGGCCATCACGCCGCCAGAGAGGATCGCGCCTCCGCCGCAGAGGATCAGCGCCCCCCACATGAGCCAACCGAGGATCGTCCCCACCCCCGACGCAAGGGGCAGCCCGGTCGACGAAGGGGTGACCGGCGGGAGGCCGCCGCCGGCAGCTAACAGCACCGCGTGGTGCACCGTCTGAATCACAAGTTCCTCCTTGTCTCCGTAGTACCGTCCAGGCCGTGCCCATCATCGCACAACGCCCGAGCTTCATGGGTGACCCGGAGGCGGCGCGCCGGAGCCGCTGGTGACGGCCGCCGAGCTCAGCGTTAGGGCTCCAACGTCGGGCATGCCGGCCAAGCTTGCCATCGGGGGTGTGACATTCCTGGTATTTGCGGTCGGGCTGTCCCTCGCCACCCTCACCCTCAAGCCCGCCAGCGTCAGCCCGACCACGCTGAACATCTGCGGCGCCCTACCGGTCGGCTCGCCCCTGCCGAACGGCAGCGCCCTCAGCCCCACCCAGTCGGCCAACGCGGCGATCATCACCGCCGTCGCCCGCCAGGTGGGCGCCGGACAGGTCGGCGCCATCGACGCCGTGGACGCGTCCTTCACCGAGACGCGCCTCTACAACGACCACTTCGGTACCGGAGGCGCCTTCGGCCTGTTCCAGGAGACACCGGCCCAGGGCTGGGGCAGCGTCGCCCAGGTCGAGAACCCCCTCTACGCTGCCCAGGCGTTCTTCACCCGGCTCATGGCCCTACCGGGCTGGCAGGCCGTCCCAACCGCAATAGCAGCCCAGGCCGTCGAGCGCTCCGCCTACCCCGGGCGCTACCAGACGTGGGTGGCGGCCGCCGGCCAGCTGGTAGCTGGCTTGAGTGGTACCGGAGCGTGCACCAACGGCACTGCGGCGCTCGCCGGCGCCGTCACCGCGGTCCCGGCCGGGTTCTTCCTGCCGGCGAGCACCCCCGCTCCGGTGGCCGGCGCCGTTGGCTACGCGCTCGCCCAGCTCGGCAAGCCCTACCTGTGGGGCGGCACCGGCCCGGGCGGCTACGACTGCTCGGGGCTGGTCATGATGGCCTACCGCTCGGTCGGCATCTCACTACCGCGCTCCACCTACGCCCAGGTCTACGCCGGCCAGGCCGTCTACTCCCCCGCCCAGCTCGCCCCCGGCGACCTCATCTTCACCGAAGGCTCCGACCCCGGCCCCGGCGGCGCGCCAGGCCATGTCGGCATGTACCTCGGGCACGGCCTGGTCGTCGACGCCCCCTACACCGGCCACCCAATCGAGATCACCCCGATCTCGTCGTGGATCCCCCAGATCGTCGCCATGCGCCAGATCGTCTGAGCCCGAGTGCCACCGCCAGCTGCTCCCCCGTCCCGTCCCTCGAACCCCGGAAGGCCAGTGCCCCCAACCGAAGCGGACCCCAAGCCCTTGAGCCTCACCGCGGTGGCCTCCTACCTGTCGGTCACCGACCAGACCGTGCACCGCTGGGTCGAAGAGGGCCGCTTCCCCCCAGCGGTTCGCCGGAAAGACGGCCGCTACGACATCGACCCCGGGCAGCTCGTCGCCTGGTTGCGCTCGCGCTACGTGGGCCGGCCCGGACCGCCCGACCCCCCTCGGCCGGCCCTCGACGCAGGCGGGCGGGTCACCAACCCGCTCGCCACCAGCCGCGACATCCAGCGCCTCCTCCGGGTCACCTCCACCCAGCTGCGCTGGCTGGTCGACTCCGGCCAAGCCGGCGCCTATGACCTCACCGGCACCACCCTGCGCTACGACGCCGCCGACCCAGCCCTGCGGCCGACGCGCCGCCAGCGGTCCCGGGTGCGCCGGGAGCCACGCCGGGAGCCCGTCGCCACCCTGCTCGACGTGCTCGGCGAGCGCCCCTTGGACCCCCACAACGGCGCCGACTTGGACCTCGCCGGCCCGGCCGCCATCCACGCGTTGGGTCTCGCACATGTCGAGTGGCGCTCGGTCGTCCCACTCGATGCCGAGAGCATCGGCCTCGCCTACGTCATCGCCACCCTGTCGGGCACCTTCGTCGCCGGGCTCATCGGCTCGCCCGCGGCCGACCTCGGCATTCCCTCCCCCGCCAAGCGCGACCGGCCCCTCGCCCTCACCTGGCAGGGCGACGACCCCCAAGCAAGCCTCGATGCCCTACGGCGGCCCGGGCCCCTCGGCATCGCCACCATCCTCGCAGTCACCGCCAAGCCCGCCTGGACCGAACACCTCCAGGCCGAGCGCCTCACCGTCGTCGTGGTCGCCCCCACCCTCCAGCGCACCACCCCGACCCGACCCCTCGGACAGCGCCCAGCGCAACACCCCCCCAATGGGAAGCCCTGACCCGCCCCGGCATCAGTCGTCGAGGTCCACGACACCCGCTGCCCCTCGGATGCCCAGGCAGTCCGCCCCTTTCCTGGCAACGGCGCTTCCCCGGCCTTCCCCGGCACAGCCTGGCCGACAGCCTCCGACGCGCCAAGGGTCGCTGCGAGCCGCCGCTGCGCTCCGGTACTCGCTCGGCCTGCGGCCGCCCCCTGGCTCGCCTCGCCCGCCGGCCTGATCGTCTGACCGTCAGCACCGACACAGGAAAGGAGCAACACCATGAACACCATCCAGGTCATCGGGCGCCTCACCAAGGACCCCGAGCTCAACACCACCAAGGCAGGCCAGAGCCTCTGTATGATGCGGGTGGCCGTCCCCCGGCCCGGCAACGACACCGAGGCGGCCTACATCGACGTGGTGGCCTGGGAGCGCCTCGCCGAGACCTGCGGTGAGTACCTCACCCAAGGACGCCAGGTCGGGATCAGCGGGCGGCTCGAGTTCAGCGAGTGGACCGACACCGAGGGAGCCCGGCACTCCCGCCACGAGATCGTGGCCGCCGGGGTCGACTTCCTCGCCCAGCCCAAGGCCAGGGAAGCCGAGGCCGGATAGGCCACGCGGAGAGTAGGGGGCCGGAGTGACCCGGCCCCTACTCATCTACGCCGTTCCGTGCCGGCGTAACTACGCCGATACGCCGGACCCTACCACACACGAACCATGCTTCCCATTGGGGGGGCAGTGTCGCCAGCCCGAACTGCAGCAGGTTGCCTAGCATCCTCGGTGTGCGTGTTCGACGGCAGGGGGGCTGCCCCTCGCCTCAACGGGACGGAGGAGAGGATTCACATGGCGACCGCGGGAGGGGGTAACCGAGGCGGGCGAGGGCCTCGCGTCAGCCCGCAGAGCCGAAGGATCAGTCGCTACGAGTATCCCGAGGCGACCGAGCCACGCACCCCTGAGACCGGGCACACTTCGTTGTTGGGCGGTGAACACGTTGTCGGGCTCCCGCTCGACGGAGGATCGTGGTCGAAGCGCATCGACATCGCCCGGATCCCCGACGACTCCGACAGCCTCGTGGTCGTCGACATCGATCCGGCGATCGATCCCGTGCTCCTGTGGTCCGGCAAGCGGAACCAGCGCGATGTTCCGGTGCTGCCCCTCCAGCGGAACGAGGTCGTGGCCGAATCGCGGATCGCCCGCATCGTCGAGCGTGCACGCTCAGCGGCTGTGCCGGTACACAGCCAAGGGTCACTGTTCGCGGACCTGGAGAAGGAGCTGCGGGAGGGCGACAAGGGCAAGAGGGTAGAGTTCTACACCCACGACGAGGGGTGGAAGAACAAGCTGGTCTGCGGTGACTCGCTCACCGTCATGGAATCACTTCTGGAGTACGAGGGCGAGTTCCACCGGTCGTTGCAACGGTCCGGCCATGATGGCCGGGTCAACCCGAGCCAACGACCAGTGGAACTCGCCTCACATCCTCGGTGTGGCATCCTTGCCTCTGTCCGATGGGCGGCTCTGTTCTGTCGGGCGTCCTGTGGACGCAGCGAGGGGGAACACTACATGGCTCATTCCATCTTCAGACGCCGAACTGGTGCCC